>DATJLU010000001.1:0-4608 GCA_035509275.1 Allostellaceae bacterium
CCGCGAAAGCGGGAATCCATACGGTCTCAAAGCGCCACCTTCGTCCACTTCGATTTCTTCACACGCGCGAAAGCGGGCATCCAGAGCTTCAGCCCCGACGCGCCGAGCGCGTGGCTCTGGATTCCCGCTTTCGCGGGAAAGGCGGCAGAAGTGGTATGGCGGTCTGTTTCGAGATGTGATGGAACGGAACGTCAGCCAGCCCCGACAGCAAAAAAGCCGCCCAATGGGCGGCTTTCGTGCTTCGCGCGACGGCAGCGCTACTTGATCTTCGATTCCTTGAAGAGCACGTGCTTGCGCGCGACCGGATCGTATTTCTTGAGCTCGATCTTCTCGGTTTTCGCGCGCGGGTTCTTTTTGGTGACGTAGTAGAACCCGGTATCCGCGCTGCTCACGAGCTTGATCAGAACCGTGTTGGATTTCGCCATGGCCTTGTCCCTCAGAGCGACCGGGCACAATAGCGTGCCATCTGTGCCTGTCAAGCGCCGCGGCGGAACTTGCCGGAAAAAGCGGCTGTTGAGCAGGCATCGGAAACTCTGCGGGATAGGTCTGGATATGCGTAATTTGCCTATTTCAATCTTCGGCGTCGTTGCTTTGGGCCTGCTCACCGCGAGTTGCGGCAGCAACGACACGCAACGCGCCGCCACCGGCGGCCTGACCGGTGTCGGCGCGGGAGCGCTGATCGGCGGCCCGGTCGGGGCGGTGGTTGGCGGCGTCGTCGGCGCCGCGGGCGGCACGGCCATGCCGGAAGGAGCCGACACCATGGCCGAGCAGGCGCTCAACAAGGAGCACAGCAGCGGGCAGGCCGCGCTCAATCATGTTGGCTTGGGGCCCAGTGCCGCCGCTGCTTCAGGCTCATCGGAGCCGCCGGGGCAAGCGGCATCGAGCACGCAAGTGAAGGAGGCGCAACGCGAGCTGAAGAGCCAAGGCCTGTACCACGGGAAGATCGACGGCATTGCCGGCGCTCAGACGAAGCAGGCGGTGACGGCGTTCCAGCAGCATGAAGGCTTGCGGCAGACCGCGACCCTTGACCGCGAGACCCTGGACAAGCTGAACACGATGCGGACCGCCGCCCAGCCGCCGAACCAGCCCGCCGCGCCGGCGCAGGCGGCGCTCAGCCCCGCCGACCTGCGCCAGCGTCTCAGCCAGGATGGCTATACCAGCATCAAGGATTTGACTCGCCAATCCAATGATACCTGGACTGCCGAAGCGCAGCGCGGCGGTCACACGCTGGCGCTCAACATCGATGGCAAGACCGGCCGCGTCACGCATGAGCAGCAGGTTGCCGAAGCGACGCCGCCGGCCGGCGGTGGCTCAGGGAGCTCGACCGATGCGGCTCCGGCATCGAGCGCGCCGAGCCCGGCCGGCAACAACGCGCCGAGCAACGCGCCGCCGCCGGCATCACCGAGCCACTGATCCTCTCTCCCTCTGCGCCTGGCGCCTCGCCCCTCGGCGAGGCGCCACCGTTGCGCGGAACGCGCATGGCTGGACGGATGGTGCGGCGAGTGGCACCGTTGCCGGAGAGCCAAGGGAGGAAGGCGATGAAGATCGTCAAGCTCAGCACCATCCGCGCCGACGTGCCGCTCGCGCGTCCCATCCGCACGGCGATTCACGACATCCGCTCGGTCGGCGCGCTGCTCGTCTTTATCGATGCCGGCGACGGACTCGTCGGCGAGGGCTACCTCTTCGCCCCCGGCACGCGCCAGCTCGGCGCCTTTGAGGAGATGGTGCTGAGCTTCTCGCCGGTGCTCATCGGCGCCGATCCCGAGATGAGCGAAGCGCTGTGGCGCCAGCTGTGGAGCGGCATCAATTTCTACGGCCACAAGGGCGTTTCGGTCTTTGCCCTCTCCGCCGTCGACATGGCGCTCTGGGATCTCCGCGGCAAGGCGCTCGGGCGGCCGATCCATCGGCTGCTCGGCGGCTGCCGCAGCCTGGTGCCGACTTATGCCAGCGGCGGGCTGTGGCTCGGCGCGTCGATCGACGAGCTCGTCGCCGAGGCCAAGTCTTTCGTCAAGGCCGGCTTCCGCGCGATGAAGATGCGCCTCGGCAAGCCGCTTCTCGAGGAGGATGTGGCGCGCGCCATGGCGGTGCGCGAAGCGATCGGGCCGGAGATCACGCTGATGGCCGATGCCAATCAGGGCTTCACCGTCGAGCACGCGATCCGCCTCGGCCGGCGGCTCGAGCCGCTCGGCCTCGCCTGGTTCGAAGAGCCCGTGCCGGCTTACGACCTCGAAGGCTCGGCCCGTGTGGCTGCCGCGCTCGACACGCCGATCGCCAGCGGCGAGACGGAGTATACCCGCTATGGCTTCCGCGACATGATCAAGGCCGGCGCCGCCGACGTGCTGATGCCCGATCTCAGCCGCGTCGGCGGGGTCAGCGAGTTCGTCAAGGTCGCGCATATGGCTGATGCGCTCGACATTCCCGTCTCCTCGCACATCTACACCGAGCAGAGCATCGGCCTCGTCGCGGCGCTCGGCAACGCCACCTATCTCGAGCACATGCCGTGGTTCGGCAGCCTCTTCCGCGAGACCTTGGAAATGCGGGACGGCATGGTGGTCGTCCCCGAGCGCCCCGGCTTCGGCTTCACCTTCGACCCCGACGCGGTCGAACGATACCGGGTGTAGCGCATGACCGTCAGCGCCCCACCTCACCCCAACCCCTCTCCGCCCCTGAGGGGCGGAGAGGGAGGGGCCCGACGCGTCGGCGGCGGGAGGGTGAGGTGGGGTGTTAGCGAATGCGCGATCGTTCCTACTGGACTTACTGCGCCGCGATTTCCTCCGGCCGGATCTGCGCCTGGATCGCCTTGAGGTCGTTCTCGTCCAGCGTCTCTTTCTGCAGCAGCAGGGTGGCGCCGCGTTCGAGCGTGTCGTGCTGATTCTTCAGAATCGCGACGGTGCGCGCGAAGACGCGCTCGACGATGCGCTGCACCGCCTGGTCGATGGCATGCGCGGTCTCGTCGCTGTAGCTGCGCTGCTCCCAGTTCGGCACGGCGGCGCCTTGCAGGAAGCTCGGCCGTTCCGCGTCGTAAGAGACGGGGCCGAGCTTCTCGTCCATGCCGTAGCGCGCCACCATGTCGCGCGCGATGCTGGTCACCTTGGCGAGATCGTCGGCGGCGCCGGTCGAGAGGTGGCCGAAGGTGATGTACTCGGCGGCGCGGCCGCCGAGCAGCACGCACATCCGGCTCTCCAGCTCTTCGCGCGTCTGGATGAAGCGGTCCTCGCTCGGCCGCTGGATGGTGTAGCCGAGCGCGCCGATGCCGCGCGGAATGATCGAGACCTTGTGCACGGTGTCGGAGCCGGGCAGCGACATCGCCACCAGCGTATGGCCCATCTCGTGAAAGGCGACGACCCGCCTTTCCTTCTCGTTGAGCACACGCCGCTTCTTCTCGAGGCCGGCGACGATGCGCTCCACCGCGTTGGTGAAATCGGCCATGGTGATGGAATCGCCGCGCCGCCGCGTGGCGATCAGCGCCGCCTCGTTGATGAGGTTGGCGAGATCGGCGCCGGTGAAGCCGGGCGTCAGCGCGGCGATCTTCTCGGGGTCGACATCGCCGGCCAGGATATGGCCCTTGAGATGGACCTTGAGGATGTCGATGCGGCCGGGCTTGTCGGGCCGGTCCACCAGCACCTGCCGGTCGAAGCGTCCGGCGCGCAGCAGCGCGGGATCGAGGATCTCCGGCCGGTTGGTGGCGGCGAGCAGCACCAGGCCGGAGCGTGAATCGAAGCCGTCGAGCTCCGAGAGCAGCTGGTTCAGCGTCTGCTCCTTCTCGTCATTGCCGCCCACGCCCTGATAGGCGCCGCGCGCGCGGCCGAGCGCGTCGAGCTCGTCGATGAAGATGATCGCCGGCGCCTTCTGCCGCGCCTGCTCGAAGAGGTCGCGCACGCGCGCCGCGCCGACGCCGACGAACATCTCGACGAATTCCGAGCCGCTGATCGAGAAGAACGGCACGCCCGCCTCGCCGGCAACCGCGCGCGCCAGCAGCGTCTTGCCGGTGCCGGGCGGCCCCACCAGCAGGATGCCCTTCGGCACCCGCCCGCCGAGCCTGCCATGGCCGTCGGGATCCTTGAGGAAGCCGATCACCTCCTTCAGCTCCTCCTTCGCCTCGTCGACGCCGGCGACGTCCTCGAAGGTGACCTTGGTGTCGGTCTCCACATAGACCTTGGCCTTGCTGCGGCCGATCGACATCAGGCCGCCGGCGCCGAAGCCCTGGTTGGCGGCGAAGCGGCGCACCACGAAAAACCACACGCCGAAGAACAGGAGGGTCGGCACGATCCAGCCCAACAGATCTTGCACGAAGGTGCTCTGCACCTCGCCGGCGAACTTGACGTGATACTTGTCGAGGTCGGCGGCGATGTCCGCCGGCACCCGCGTGGTGACGAACATCGTCTTGCCGTTCTCGTTCGGCGCCTTGAGCGTGCCCTGGATGTACTTGTCGCTGACGCGGACCTCGGCGAGCTTGCCCGCCTGCAGATCCTGCTGGAACTGGCTGTAGGGGATGACATCCACCTGCTCGTGCGCGGCCCAGAGCTGCTGCAGGATCAGGATGCCGAACACCGCCGCGATGAGGTACCAGAAGTGGAACTGCGTCTGCTTGTTCATCGCCATCGCCTT
>DATJLU010000002.1:0-13216 GCA_035509275.1 Allostellaceae bacterium
GCGATAATCGCAGATTGCAGCTCCTCGTCGGTGAGCTGCGGAATCCGCCGCGACCTGCGTGGCGATCGCGAGCGACATCAAGGCGGCGGCAAAACACGAGGCGGCGCTCGCGGCCGAGGTGCGCGCCGCCGCCCTCTGAACGGGTCGAACGCGCGGCCCGCGGCGGCTCCCGTCGACGAAACTCCGCCGCGACAGGAAGCTGAGGCTCCGGTCTGATTGATCAATCGGACCCGGAGCTCGCCGCTTCCGTTTTTCATCGGCTTTCGTTTTTCATCGGTTCGTAATCTCGGGATGAGTCCATATACGCCGTATGGCACTCGCACCGCTCCTGCAGATTGTGAAGGTCTACGACCCCGAACTGACTGGTTCAGGTGGGCACCTGTCACGGGGCACCTCAATCAGCCAAGGACCGCCTCATAATCCGCCCCCCTTCGTCTATCCGATCTGCGAGTACTTCGCCCGTCGCCGCCGAAGTGCACTCGAGACCGGCGAGATGATCGACAGGCTCGTAGGCTTGATCGCCAACCTCGCGTCCTCTGTCCCCGAGGATGCGCAGGCCCGCGCCACGCCGAGTCGTCCGCGAAATACCTTCGCGGGATCAGAATATCACGCAGCATACCAAGTGCAGGAGAGGCCCGTCGTCGGGGCCGGCGACGACGCGCCACCGGAACTCGGCACAGAAGGCGCGTTCGGCCGACGTGCGACCGCATCGAAAGTGATCCGTGCGCTCGTCCTCTTACAGCGATCGGTCTGCGGACTCCCGCCACTCCTCGAGCGTCTCGATGTGATGCGGCCCGACCAGGTCGACTCGGCCGAGCGCGTTGGCAAACTGGGTCGCCACTGGGTTGCCCTGGGCTGCGCCGAGCCGGGCACCGATCGCCGCACGCGACGTGCCACTGGTCAAGGAGAGGCCCAAGCTCGGGCAAAAAGATATGCAGGAAGCTGCGCCGGCTGCGGATGGCCCAGTTTTGCTTCTCTCGGCTTGGCCCGACTTGGGGAGATCCCATGCTGAGAGACCGGAACACGGTCAGGCAGGTCGCCGAACATTGGGGCTGTAGCACGGATACGGTGTATAGGCGGCTCGAGAGCGGAGCACTCCCTTGCTTGAACCTGCAAGGCATGATACGCATCACCCGCGAACAGGTTGAAGCGTACGAGGCCCAATGTACGAAATCCGCGATCGCTCCGACGCCGTCCCCAGCCCAGCCAACGCCGTCCCTCCTCCCCCCGACCCAAGCGAGCCCGAGGAGCGCCTCTGGCGGCATCGCAACGGCTACTGGTACATCCTCTACGGGCCGCGGCATAAGCAGCGCCTTTCTACGGGGACAAAGGATCGGGCCGAAGCGGAGAGCGAGCTCAAGCTCTTCCGGCTTGGCCGCGCCTCCCAAGCCCTGACCGGCGAGACCGTCGGTCAAATCCTCGAGGGATATGAAAGCGAGAAGAAAGGCGATGTCCGATCGGTCGGCGGCCTGATCTATTCCGTCGCACCCCTGCGGGCGCACCTGGGTGGGCTCTACCCGTCGCAGCTCGTGCGACCCGTGATCCGCGCCTATGCCGAGACGCGGAAGCAGCCGCCCTCTCCTGAGGCCTTCGCCCGCGCGCGCGAGCTCAAGCGCCGGCCGCCAAAGGCCGCCGACAATGGCACCATCCTCCGCGAGATCGGGACGCTGCGCGCGGCCCTCGGGTGGGCCGTCGAATGCGGTCTCATCCCCTCGTTTCCGCCGATCTCCAACCCCGTCCCGACGCCCGAGCCGAGGGACCGCTGGCTCACGCGGGAGGAGGCGCGCCGTCTCCTCGCGCAGTGCGTCGAGCCGCATCTGCGCGCGTTCGTCATGCTCGGGTTGATGACCGCGGCGCGCGCCGGCGCCATCCTCGAGCTCACCTGGGCGCGGGTCCTCTGGGAACAGAACCTCATCGACTACGGGCCCGGGCATGGCAACAAGCGCCGGGCGATCGTCCCGATGAACGCCGAGCTCCGGAAGTTCCTTGAGGGCTACAAGGAGCTGGCCTGCACCAATCACCTCATCGAGCGCTACGGCAAGCCCGTCGACGACATCAAGAACGGCTTCGCGAGCGCCTGCGAGCGCGCCGGGCTCGAGGGCGTGACGCCGAACGTTTTACGCCACACGGCGGCGACTTGGATGGCGATGGCGGCGGTCCCGATGCGGGACATTGCGCGCACGCTCGGCGACAGCGAGGCGACCACCGAGAAACACTACGCCAAATACCACCCTGACTACCTGCGCAGCGCAACCGGCGCGCTGCGCCTCAACCCAGCGGCGACCAACGCGCCGCGACCCTCTCCCGAAAGCGTCCTGCACCTGTGAGCGGGCGAGCGCCTTACAATGCCGATTCGAGCTCGTCGAAGCGCCTTACAATCGCCTTGCACTCCCCGCAATCCCCGCGGAAACCTGCCGAAAAAAGCGGCTGCTTTGCGGCCTTATGCCGCTGATTATGTTGGATAGTCGATCCCTTGGTAAGGGAGAGGTCCACAGTTCAATCCTGTGCGGCAGCACCATTTAAGCCGCTGAATTTGCAGCATATCGGCAGCTGCCGCGATATCGCAGGCGGTTCTATTGCGCTCCGCGGGGAGAGAGCGCCTCATCCCCCGGCAGCGCCTAGACCAGTCGACGCCGATGCGGTTCAGGATCGATATAGCGCCATACGCATCGCCAAGCCCCCCTATCTGCCGGAGCCGGTCGCCTTCGAGATCCGCGGCAAGGAACCATAGAGGTCGATGACGGCGTCGATGTAATCCTCGCTCGGATGTTGGTCGCAGTAGGCGCGCAGCCGCGCCTCCTGTTCTTCTGTCGTGATCGCCTTCAGATTCCGCGCCTCACGGCCGGCGTGCGGACCCGCCATGTTCAAGCCGCTCATAAACCCCTGCCCCCAGGCGAAGTAGGAGGTTTCGATCGTGGCGCCCCATTGGCGGTATTGCGACGCAAACAGGCTGCATGAGCCAAGCCCGATGCCCATCAGCGGGTAGTCCGTCGCGGCACGCGCTTGCACGGCGAACAGAAGCACCAGCGTGAAAGCCAATCGCCACATGAGATTCCCCTTGCAGGCGGGCGGAGCCGTCAGATGCAGCCGCATCATCCCACTTAACATCGACGTCGTGGAATGGCCTCGTCCTCCGCTGAGCCCGCGGGGAGAGACCCGAGAACGACACTCCACCTGTGATCGAGATCACAGAGGGTCAGGCTTCGAGCGGGTAACCTGCGATCGATCTCCCCAGCTCACAAGAAACTTTCGTTCGCGGACCCGCGTGTGACGCGGACTCGATCTCGTCTGCACCCGCGAGCCGCAGGGCGGCAAAGCGAGGCGATCGATGCCAAGGCTGCGCGCGTTTCCGCTGACGGCGTCTCGATGTCGGCGTAGGATAGCGGGCGTGGGGGGCGGCCTTCGCGGCGGACACCGATGACCAAAGTCATCGTCCTCGGCGGCGGAATTGGCGGGCTTACCGCCGCGCACGAATTGGTGGCGCGGGGCTTTGAGCCGCACATCTACGACACGCGCAACATTCCCGGCGGCAAATCGCGCACGCTGCCGGTACCGGATTCGGGTACGGACGGGCGGCGGGATCTCCCGGGCGAGCACGGCTTCCGCTTCTTTCCCGCCTTCTATGTGCATCTACCGGATTCGATGAAGCGCATTCCCTATGGCAGAGGGCAAAGCTGCTTCGACAACCTGGTGCCGACGCACCATCTGGAGCTTGCGCAATACGACGCCGCCGGAATCAAAGGGCTTACCGGGTTGCCGGAATCCCTCGACGACGTTCTGCTCATCCTCAAGGATTTGTTCGGCCGGGGCGTGGGCGTCCCCCTGGATGAGATCTTTTTCTTCGCCCAGCGCATCTGGCAAGTCATGACCAGCTGCGATGAGCGGCGCTTGACCGAGCTCGAGGCGCAATCCTGGTGGGACTACGTCGACGCGCCGAACAAATCCGCGGGCTACCAGAAATTCCTGGCCAATGGCCTGTCGCGCTCGCTGGTCGCCGCCGTTCCACAAGAGGCGAGCGCGCGCACGATCGGCCAGATTCAAGTCCGCCTGATCGCCGGCGTTGCGACGCTCAGCACCGACCGCGTGCTCAATGGCCCGACCAGCACCGTCTTCCTCGAGCCATGGATCGCCGAGCTGAAACGCCTCGGGGCCCGATACCATGAGCTCTCACACGTCACTCGCATCAACATGCAGCGAGGGGCAATCAAGAGCGTCGCCGTGCGACGGCGTGGCGCGACCGAAGTCACCGAGGTCGACGGTGACTGGTTCGTTTCGGCCTTGCCGGTCGAATGCCTTGCCCCTCTGCTGAGCGACGACCTGCTGCGCGCCGATCCCGGTCTGCGCAGCATCCTCGAGCTGCAGCGCAACGTCCGCTGGATGAACGGCATCCAATTCTTCCTGAAGCAGGACGCGCCCATCATCGATGGCCATGTGCTCTATGTCGACTCGCCCTGGGCGATCACCTCGATCTCGGAAGCCCAATTCTGGGGCGGCTTCCCGCTTTCCGGCTACGGCGACGGTACGGTGAAGGGCGTCCTCTCCGTCGACATCTCGGACTGGAACGAGGCCGGAACCTTCGTGCCCAAGCCGGCGTGCGAGGCGAGCCGCGAGGAGATCGCGCAGGAGGTCTGGCAAGAGTTGAAGCGCAGCCTCAACGTCGGCGGCAAACAGCTTCTCCACGACGACATGCTGCATTCCTATTTTCTCGACAGCGATATCGAGATCGCTCCGCCCGGACAGCCGCGCCCCGACATCAATCTCGAACCGCTGTTCATCAACCGGCCGAACACTTGGACGCTGCGGCCGCCCGCGACATCGGCGATCCCGAACTTCGTGCTGGCGGCTGACTTCGTCCAGACCAACACAGACCTCGCCTGCATGGAGGCGGCCAACGAAGCGGCGCGGCGCGCCGTCAATGCCGTGCTCGACGCGACGGGATCAGCGGCGCCGCGCTGTCGCCTCTGGCCGATGGAGATGCCGCCGCTGCTCGCGCACTGCCGCGCGCTCGACAGCAAACGATTTGCGCGCGGCCTGCCCTGGAACGGCCACTGCTTCTTGTAATCGCGAGGTTCGGCGACGAGAGGAGTGCTCAGCCATGATTGTCGACGGTGTCATCCTCAGGGATGCAATGCTGGCGAAGCGCCGCAGCCTTCGCGCTCATTCGCGGCGCCTGGAGCCGTTGGTGATGCCGGCAGGTCCCGCCGGCATCACCCCGGCCGATGACGGTTACCACTTTGGACAATATCAAAATAGCTCGCACCGCTTCTGGTACGTCGAATGGTGGTATTTCAACTTCGTCGTCCCCCAAAGCCAGCTCGCGGGCATGATCACCTTCGCCATCGCCAACCCGGGAGACGTCGACGGGTTGGCGATGGCCAGCCTCAACATGGCCATGTTCGACGCCGCGACTGGCAATGTAACGACGGTGATGGACTATTTCCCCGGCAGCGATTTCGCCGCGTCCAGCCAACAGGCCGACGTCGCCATCGGGGCCAATGCGATCGCCGTCCAACCGGACGGCTCTTATGATATCGACGCGGCAACGCTCGCCGGCGACGTCACGCTCGACCTCACCTATCGCCAGGCAGACGCGCCCGTGCTGCTGGCCGACAATGTGCAAGGCTACGACCCCTGGGAGATCAGCAGCTGGCTCGTCGATATGCCCTCGGCGACGGTCGACGGGTGCGTGACGATCGCCGGCAAGCAATATCAGCTGCAGAATGCAAACGGCTATCACGATCACGATTGGGGCATGTGGCTGCTGCCCGACCGGGTTTGGAGCTGGGCCCAGTTCTCCTCGCCGGCGCAGCAGATTTCGCTCGATATCGGCTTTCATGCCGCGTTTCAGCAATCATCCGCCTATTTCCGCTCCGGCGGTCTGCACCTGATGTTCCCGCAGCAGAACTTCAACTTCGTCCAGGATGGCTGGCAGGAATGGGAATTCGGCAAGAAATATCCGACCCAAATGACGTTCCAGGCGGTTGACGCCACCGGTGCCTATCAGCTCGCGCTGGCGTGGCAGGTGACCAGCACCGCGGTGCTCTGGAAGTATCCGTTGATCGTCTTCGAGCAGACCGCGCATTACCAGGGCTCTTTGAACCGGCTCGATACGGTTAGCGGTCAATGGCAGCCGATTCTGCCCATCGACGAAGTCGGATTTGCGGAGTACACGGATACTTGGCTCTGACGCGGCGTCACTTGCTGACCACTTCTTCGACGCCGTCCCAGCTTTCGCCGACGCCGTCGCGCGCGAAGCGCTGACAGCGTTCGATGAGCAGGCTGGCAACGCGATCGCGCGGGGTGCGCGCAATACAGCCGGCAAAACCGACGGCGGCGTCAACAAAATCGCGGCGGTAATAAGCCATGAGGGCGGCGTTGAAGAGGGCAAGGGTCGCCGCCTTCGCCTCGCGCTCCTCGGGCGGATCGGCATCGAAGCTCTCATAGATGGTAATCGGCTGCGACCTCCCGGCGACGCGCACGCGGGCGATGGCGCGTATCAGATAGGCTGAGGGATTGCGCAGCGCCCGGACCGTGGAGTCGCCGAGCAGCAGAGCACAGCCATAATACCGGGTCAGCCGTTCGATGCGCGCCGCGATGTTGACGCTGTCGCCGATCACGGTGCACCGGATCGCGTTGCGCCCGCCTACCGTCCCCAGCACGACATCGCCGGTATTGAGACCGATGCCGGCGTCGACCGCCGGCAGCCCGTCGCGCCGCCGTTGCAGATTGAAGCGATTGAGCGCCTCGCGGATCGCGATCGAGGCGCCCAGCGCGGTGTCGGCCTCGCCTTCGCACAGCGCCATGACGCCGTCGCCGATATAGCTGTCGATGAAGCCGCCATGGCTGACGATCGCGGTCTCGACTTCGCCGAAATAGGCATTGAGGAATTGGATCGTCTCGCGCGGCCCCATGCGCTCGCTGAGCGCCGTGTAGGCACGGATGTCGGCGAAGAGGATCGTCATCGTTTTGCGCACGTAGTCGCCGACGTCGACATCCGTGATCCGGTGCTTGCCCAACGCGTTGAGAAACTGGTTGGGCACGAACCGGCCGTGCGCCGAGGTCAGCGTCACCTGCTCGGCAAGCGACGCCTCGAGCCCGGCGTAGAGCTCGGCATTCCGCAGCGAAATCGCCGCCTGCGCCGCCAAAAGTCGCAGCAACTCCACCCGCGCCGGCGTGAAAGCGCCGGCAACCAGCGAATTCTCCAGATAGACCGCGGCGATGGTCTTTCCGCGGTTGACGATGGGCGCGCAGAGGACAGAACGGGCACGCGCGGCGCGCACGTAGCGGTCGGCGACGAAGGGTCCACTGCCGGCGGCATCGTTGAGCACGACCGGCTCTCCGGTTCGAATCGCATAATCGAGGATAGCCTCGGACAGCTTGTCGGTGCCTGCGACCGGCGCGGAGTGCAGCAGCCGCACCGGCTTCCCATCTTCCGCCTCGGCCTCGATCAGGCGCTTATCATCGCGCAGCATGACCAGAAGTCCGCGCTTTGCGCCGGCATTTTCCAGCACGATCGCCATCAGGCTCTTTAAGAGATCGGCGAACACCACTTGCTGCGAGATGGCGCGCGCCGCCCGCATGACCGAGCCGAGATCGAGATTGAGCTCGCGGCCCGCCCCGCCGCTCGCGGCGATGGCAGGGTCGGCCGGAGGCGGCAATGCCGCACCCGTGCTCGAAGCCAGGTATGCGAGCAACCGGTCGGCCAGCCCGCGGGCGCCCCAACGCGCATAGTTGTCGACGGCGCGCCGAAGGTAGCCTTGCGCGATCGTGCGGAGGTTCAGCTCCCAGCAGCACTTGCCGGCGAGCTCGGCGGCGAGGGCCGCGTCCTGCACCAATCCCGCCGTCGCGGCGAGATCGATCGCCTCATCGAAGGCGCGCAGCGCCGCGACATGTTGCCCGCGAAGCGCGAGGTATTGCGCATCGAGGATCCGCAATTTGTGCCGGTAGTTCGCGGGAGCGTGGCTTGCCCAGCGCCGCAATTTGCGGCGGTTGCGGCGCAAGAGTCGCAGCGCGGTGAGCCGCCGCGCTGCGCCAAAATTCGGCAACAGAGCGGCATAGGCGAGCGATTGATAGAAAAGATAGAACGGGACGAAGAACTGCCCCATCAGACTGCGATAGTATTGCCCGATGACATCGGCGCTGGCGAGGCAGGCCTGGTAGTCGCCCGCTATGTAGCGGGTCAGCATGCGGAAGCAGTGGCCGTAGCACAAAGACGTGTAATCCTTGCGCTCGAGCCAGAGCCGGAATTGCTCGTCTTCGTCGAAGAGCAGGTCGCCCGTCCCGGCCGCGGCCGCCGGCGTGCCGCGCAGCATGACGAGCACATGCTCGAGCATGGCCAGCAATCGGCCAACCTTCTCCTGCTTCAGCTTCGCGACCCCGACGCGGAAGTCGCGGACCTTGTGCAACAACTCTTCCAGCTCGTCGCCGGCGAAGAAGCCGTAAGCGCAGTGCATATAGAGGTTATAGGAATGGTACTCGAGATCGCCGGACTCCAGACCGCTCGCCGCGGCATCGAGAAAACCACGCGCGGTGCCCGACAACTCCTCTTTCCAGTGATGGATGAAGACGTTGAACAGAAAAACCACCTTGGCATTGAGCTCGCGGGCGCCGAAGCGCTCGACTGTCGCGAGCGCAAGGCGGCCGAAAGCGACGCCGCCATCCATGTCGCCCAGGACGGCGCAAAGGGAGAGGCCATAACAGACATAGGCAAAGGCCGAGAGCGCCGCGCTGCCGTGGCGGATCGACATGCGCACCATCCGGAACACGATCACCGGGAAGACATTGGGCCGAGCAAAGTACGCCGCCGACGCCGCCAGCATCATGATGCGCATCGCCGCCAGCTTGTAAGGGTCGCTCATCTCCGGCAAGGCGTACAGCTGGTCGATCGAGCGGCCGCGCAGCGCGAGCTTCGTGCGGACGAGCCCCAATGCGACATCATGCGCGTGCGGATTGATCGGCAAGGGCTCGCCGAGCATGCGAACCGCCCTGAGACCGGTTTCGAGAGCCTGCGCATACTGCATGCTGCTGTTGTAATATTGGATGAGCAGCTCGAAGATCCGGGCGCGGTCGAGTTCGTTCGTTGCGCGCTCCTCCACGATGCGGATGAAAGCGGTCATCGCCTCGTAGTTGGCCGAGAGATAGGCGATTTCCGCCGCCTCAATGTGCAGGTCGAAGGCAAGGCGGTAATGCGTCTCCCACCCCTCCTCGCCGATCAGTCTGCGCCCTGCCGCCGCATAGTTGCCCGCGGGACCATAGGCGGCCGAGGCCTTCGCCTTGCGCGCCGCGCGCAGATTGAGCTCGGCGAGTTCGGTCCTTTCTTGCGCGCCTCGCAGGACCTCCGCGGCGGCGTTCAGCTGGTTGACGACGTCGAACAGCCGGTCCTCGAGCTCCTGGGGAGACGAAGCGGCGCTGATCAGCCGGCCGATACGGGCGTGGATGGCCGGCCTCTCGTCGGGGGGGATCATCGAATAGGCTGCCTGTTGAATGCGGTCATGAACGAAGCGATAGGCCCGGTCGGTGAAGGGTGCGGCTTCCAGCGCCGAGACCGGTCGCTGCACCGCCGCTTCCGGGCTCGTCTGGATTACCGTCACGAGCTCTTCGGCCTCTGCTTGCGCGAGGTCGGCGCCAATCTGGTCCACCGAGCGCTCCGCCACGACGGCCAGTTGCCGCACGCCGAAACGGTTGCCGATGCACGCGCCGAGTTTCAAGACGTCTCGCGTCGTCGCGGCGAGCGTCCCCATCCGCGCCTTGACCAGCTCGACGACGTTGTCGGTAATGCTGGCGCTGCCCACGGCAGAGGCGTTCCATCGCCAGCACCCGGATGAGCCGTCGAACGAGAGCGCACCATCGACGTAGAGCGCCTTGAGAAATTCCGAGACGAAGAAGGCATTGCCCCGCGTCTTGGCGAAGACGAGCTGGGCCAGCGGCGCCAGCTCGTCGGACGCGGCATGAAGCGTGTCGGCGAGCAAAGCCGTAACCTGTCCGGGAGAGAGCTCTCCCAGCGGGATGCGCTCCGTGCGGACGCCCGAGGCTGCGAGATCATCGAGCAACCGGTTGACGGCGCCGAGATACTCCGGCTCCTCCTCGCGGCAGGCCCCGATGAGCATCACATGTGAGATGTCCGGATCGGTCATCAGCAACCGCACGAGATCGAGGCTCGCGCCATCCGCCCATTGCAGATCGTCCAGGAACATGACCAGCGGATGGTCGGCCCCCGCGAGCGCGCGGAAGAACTGACGCATCACCAAGTTGAAGCGCACCGTCGCCTCGGTCAGGCCGAGTTCCGGGACTTCCGGCTGCGGGCCGATGATGAGGTGCAGCTCGGGCGCGATGCGGAGAACCACTTGCCCATTTGTGCCGAGCGCGCCGAGCAGCCGGTGCCGCCAGTAATCCGCGCGTTCCGATCCGTGGGCGAGCAATTGCCGTGTCAGTTCCTGCAGCGCCTGGATGATGGCGCGGTACGGCAGGTCGCGATGAAACTGGTCAAACTTGCCAGCGATGAAATGGCCACCGCGCTCGGCGGCCGGATGCAGGAGCTGATGCGCCAGCACCGACTTGCCGACACCGGTGCGTCCGGACACAAGCAGCATGGCGCGCTCGCCCGCCGCCGCGCGATCGTAAGTCTCGAGCAGCAGGGCGCGTTCTTCTGCCCGCCCGTAGAGATGTTGCGGCAGGCGCAGCTCCTGCGCGATGTCTTCGCCTCCCGGTTCGAAGTCGGAGATCGAGCCGGTGGCATCGAGCTCGTCGAGGCAACGTCGAAGGTCGCGCGCAAGGCCATAGGCGCTCTGGTATCGGCGCTCGGGATCCTTTGCCAGGAGCTTGAGCACGATGCGCGAAACCGCCGGCGACACTGCCGGATTGAGGCTGGTAAGCGGCGCCGGCGGCTTGGTGATGTGCCAGTACACCAGCTCCATCGCGTCATCCGAGACGAAGGGCAGCTGCCCGGTGAGGAGCTGATAGAAGATGATGCCGAGGGAATAGAGATCGCTGCGGCAGTCGACGCCGCGGCTGAGCCGGCCCGTCTGCTCGGGCGGGATGTAGGCGAGCGTCCCTTCGAGCGGGCCCGTCGGCGCCGCTGCGCCGGCGAACCCGCTCATCCGCTCGGCGATGGTGAATCCCGTGATGCGGACCTCACCCGACCGCGGATCGAGCAGGAGGTTCGACGGCTTTAAATTCTTGTGGACGATGCGCCGCGAGTGGATTTCGCCCAGCGCGTCGGCCAGCTTGACCGCGAGGTCCAGGAAGACGCGCTGCGCGAGCGGTGCCTGTTCGACGAGGTCGACCACCGACCCGCCGGCGAATCCCTCGAAGAC
Organism: Allostellaceae bacterium; assembly: GCA_035509275.1. GTDB lineage: Bacteria > Pseudomonadota > Alphaproteobacteria > ATCC43930 > CGMCC-115725 > DAHUYF01. Next base: position 11,313 of record DATJLU010000002.1, read on the forward strand.
GACCGCGGAACCATTGCGCTGGCGCACGAATTCGAGCGCCCGAAGCGCATCTTTGACGTCGAGGACGCTTGCGACCGTGAACTCGTGGTGCAGCGCGGCGAGAGCCCGGCTGGAGCCGTCCACGGCCGCCTTGAGCAGCACCGGCCGGTCGTCGGCTTCACGCACCGCCCGGCAAAGCCGATACTCGCCCTCCGCCGAGACCAACCCCAGGGTGCGGTAGCCGGCAAAAGCCGGCAGGCTTCGAGCGTGCGCTTCTCCCTTCATCGGCCTTCCCCGGCATGCCGGACGTCAAGGCTCGACCCGTTCTCGGGCGCAACGCGAAGTTTCGCACGCTTCTCTACGCCCGGGCGTCACGCCGCAGCGCACCATAGCACCATTCTGCCACGCCGGTCATTTGCCGATTCAAGCAGCAGTGGAGCGCCGGTTCCCGAGCCATGGCCTCGCGGGGTCGGCGGTTGCCCAAAATGCTAAGCGGAAGCGCGCGCGGCGCGTCGTGTCGTTGCGCGCCGTCGGCGCGGTCATCGCTGTCCCAAAGCGTCAACGAGATCGCGCACTTTCGCGCGCCGGCGAGTGCTATCCTCCGCATATTCGGTTCCGCGCATGTTTCGCGCGGCGGCGCGAACCGCCGAAGCCGGCAACGACGGGAGGAGACAATGCCGAAATATCTCATCCAGGCGTCGTACACCGCGGAAGGCTTGAAAGGCCTGCAAAAGGACAAGGCGTCGGGGCGCAGAAACGCGGTCGCCCAAGCCGTGGAGGGAATCGGCGGCAGGCTCGAAGCCATCTATTACGGTCTCGGCGAGGATGACGTCTTCGTCATCGTCGACGCGCCCAATATCGGCGCCGTGGCGGCGATGTCGATTGCCGTCAGCGCCTCGGGCCTGGTTCGCACGCGGACGACCGCGCTGATGACCGTCGAGGAAGTCGATCAGGCGCTGGCGAAGAGCGTCAGCTACCGCGCCCCCGGGCGATAGCGCCGGCGATCATCCCCCGGCACGAGACGGGCAGGAGCGACGGCCGTCTGCCTCGTGGCTAGGCGGTGCAGCCGACCGCGCTGTTCACGGGGACGCCGTGGTCGCGCATGCAGCAGCGCATCGCCAGTTTCCGGTCCATCGCCGGAACTGACTGCGTCTCCATCTGCTTTTGGCAGAGATCGAGCTGCCAGGTGAAATTGCCGCCGGGATTGTACCAGTTGCCATATTGGTTGCCGTAGCGATCGGCGATGCTGACGAAGCTGCACGCACCGAGCGCCATCACCACCAGCACCATCCCGAGCTTGCGCATGATCCTTCGGCCCCGTCGCCCATCCGGCTGCGGAACTTATAGCACAGAACAACGATCCCGCCGGAAGCGGCCTCGGCCGGAACTAAGAGTGCGCCGAAAGAAAAAGGGCCGCACCGAGGTGCGGCCCAAGTTCAGGGAGGAAAAGCCCGAAGGACTTACAGCGTGGCGGAAAATCCGCCGCGCCGTGTCGCGAGACTAGGCGGCGCAGAATGAACAAACGGTAAAAGCCGTGCGGCGTAAGATGGTTAAGCGCGTGCGGCGTTTTCTTAACGAAACGCCTGCAGCAACTCAGGCAACGAGGTCGAAGTAGTCGTTGACCGAGCGCAAGAGCGCGCCGGCGACGACCTGGCGATAGTTGGGGTTGCGCAGATCGCGCTCTTCGTCGGGATTGGAAAGACAACCGGTCTCGACCAGCGCCGACGGGATATCCGGCGCCTTCAACACGACGAAGGCGGCCGAGCGATGCGTGTGGTTGAGCAGCCTCACGTGATGGCCGAGCTCGACGACGAGCTGCTGCGCTAGTTGCAGCGAGAGGTTATTGGTTTGGCGGCGCGCGAGGTCGAAGAGGATTTCGTTCACTTCGGGGTCGGCGGTATATTTGACGCCGGCGACACGATCGG
>DATJLU010000003.1:0-8941 GCA_035509275.1 Allostellaceae bacterium
TTCGGTGGCGCCGGGATAGACGGTCAACACGTGAATACCTTCACCCTTGAGCTCGCGGCGCAACGCCTCACCGAACCGGGCAAGACCTGCCTTTGCCGCCGCATAAGTGGCATAGAAGGGTGCGCCAATCAGCGCGATCCCGGACGTGACGTTGACAACCATCGCCTCGCCGCTCGCGCGCAGCGACGGCATGGCGGACCGGGTCAGCAGAATGGGCGCCAGCAGATCGACCGACAGCATCGTCTCGATCTCGGCCTCGGTGATGGCCTCCAGCCGTCCGGCACGAACACCGCCAGCGTTGTTGACGAGTATGTCGAGTCCCCCGAGGGCATCGAGCGCGCCTTGCAAGGTGCGGGTGCGTCCTTCCGTCGTGCCGACATCCGCGGCGACCCCGGTGACCGCGGCACAGGTCTTGCGGAGCGCATCGACGGCCGAGGAGACAACGTCAGCGCGGCGGCCGGTGATCACCACCGTGGCGCCCTTTGCCAGAAGGGCCTTGGCGATCTCGAAACCGATGCCGCTCGAACCTCCCGTAACCAGAGCGCGTTTTCCAGTAAGCTGCATGGTCGTCGTCCTCACGCGGCCGGCGGATAGTTGGAGGGGAAGAGCGCGCGCTTGGTCTCCTCGTCGTTGACCTTTTTGAAATCGTGATCCAAGCCCACCGCTCGCGCGCGCTGCGCCGCCGGCCGGGCATCGATGGTCTGGAAGAGGCGCTTTAGGTGTGGATACGGAGCCAATGGATCATCCGCGCCCTTCATGACCCGCGTCGCACGGTCGAGCCAGCCCCAGGCCGACATGTCGGCAATGGTATAGGTGTCGCCGACGATGAAGTCGCGGTCCGCGAGATGATCGTTCAGCACCTGATAGTGCCGCTCGGCCTCGCGCCGGTAACGGTTCACGGCATAACCCAATCCTTCGGGCGCAGCGAACTGGAAATGCACGGCTTGCCCGGAGAACGGGCCCAGGCCGGACGCAATGAAGAGAAGCCAGGAGAGCAGCTCCGGACGGTCCGCCGGGGCGCCGAGGAACTTGCCGGTCTTCTCGGCGAGGTAAAGCAGGATGGCGGTGGAATCGAAGACCCGTGCTTCCGTGCCGCCCGGTCCCTGCGTGTCGACGATCGCGGGCACCTTGCCGTTGGGGTTGATCGCGCGGAAGGCGGGCAGGTGTTGCTCGCCCTTGCTGGTGTCGACCGGGATCGTCTCGTAAGGGAGACCGGCTTCTTCCAGAAAGAGTGCAATCTTCGCCGGGTTGGGCGTGGGGTGGAAATAGAAGCGTATCATCGGGATCTCCTTCGGGATGGACGGGTCAAGACACAGCAGGTTCGGGGTAGGGCGGCACGCCGGCGCCGATCACGACGACAGCGATCGCGGGGGGATAGCCAGGGCCGTCGCGACGGCGATGCCTCGCTTCAGGAGCGCAGCGATTTCAGCGCGGCGAGAACCGCGTCCGGTTCGAGCCGCTGGCGATAGTCGACGTCGATATAGGCAAGCGCGACGCGTCGGTCCGGGGCGATGACGTAGGTTGCCGGGACCGGCAGCTCCCAGCTCTCGTCGCCGTTGATCCCGGGCAGCGCCTTGTTGTTCGAGCGCAGCGCCGCGCGCAGCTCTTCCGGCAGCGCATAGACCAGGCCGAAGCGCCGCGCGACGCGATTGCCGACGTCGCTGAGCACGTCGAAGGTCAGGGCATTGGCTTCCGCGGTCGACAGCGATCGGTCGGGCAATTGCGGCGAGATCGCGAGCAGGCGTCCACCCAATGCGGTTATCTCCGGCAGAACTCCCTGATAGGCGCGGAGCTGCAGGTTGCAATAGGGGCACCATCCGCCGCGGTAGAAGGTGACGACCGCAGGTCCTTGCCGCAGCGCCGTCAGCAGCGAAACGGAGTTGCCGTGGATGTCGGGCAAGCCGAAATCGGGAGCCTCGTCGCCGGTCCCGATTGCCGCCTCGAGCGCGAAGCTGGCGCGCAGCTCTTCGATCTTGGCCTCGTAGAGGGCCGGCCGTCCGGCCGGCGCGGTGCGCGCGAACTCGGCTTTGAAGGCGGCGAGCTGCTGTTCCAGTCCCATGGCGACATCCCTTTCTCATCCCGGCTCGGTTCGGCTCGGCGCAGTTCGGCCGGCCGGCGAACCGGCGGCTTTGCGTTTTAGTATGATCGATCTATAATGGCGCATGGCGCCGGCTGTGGCAAGACGCCGGCGTCAGTTGTGAACGGAAGATGGGAATGGCAAGACCGAGGGAGTTCGACGAGGCGGTCGTGCTCGACGCCGCGGTGCAGTGCTTCTGGAGCCGCGGGTTCGAGGCGACTTCGGTCAAAGACCTGACCGGGAAGACGGGGATTACCGCCGCCAGTCTCTACAACGCGTTCGGCGACAAGCGCGCGCTGTTCCGCACGGCCCTCGACCATTACGTGGAAGCCGGTATCGGCGAGCGCCTCCGGCGCTGCGAAACCCTGCCGCCGCGTGAGGCGATTGCAGCCTTCTTCGACGAGATCCTGAAGCGCTCGCTGGGCGATCGCGAGCGCAAGGGGTGCATGCTGGTGAACGCGGCGCTGGAAGTGGCGCCGCATGACGGCGAGTTTCAGAAGATCATCGCCGGCGTGCTCCGTCGCATCGAGACTTTCTTCCGCGAGTGCATCACAGCCGGGCAGGCGAACGGCACGATCACGCGCTCGATGTCGGCGGAAAATCTCGCCCGTCATCTGCTCGCGGTCCTCATGGGCGTGCGCGTGCTGGCGCGCGCCCGGCCGGAACGGGCGCTGCTCGAGGGCGCGGTCGGACCTGTTCTGGCGATGCTCGACCCATAGCGATCGTTCATCATTCAGCGCGGCTTCATCCCCTTGCCGGACTTTATCCGTGCACTGAGCGAGAAGCAGATAGATCGCATCAGTAAGAGTTACCGCTAGCGGGTGGACCATATCCGCGAGGCCTCCCGGGATCCCGTTCGGTTCCGTACGGGGTTCATTTCGACATTCCTCTAAATGTCGTTGACTCCGGTTCGTCAAAGGATTATATGATTCTTCGACGGTCGTTCGAATATCGAATCGATCGCAGGCTCGAATGGGCTCGGTTAGGGCACCGGGATTATCCAGCGGGGCCCCAGAGAAAGCGGAGACACGCATGCACACCCCTCAGGCAATAGCAGCGCTCGGCGCTCTCGCCCAGGAAACCCGGCTCGCCATCTTCAGGCTTCTGGTGCAACGCGGGCCGCAAGGCTTCGCCGCCGGAAGCATCGCCGAGAATCTCGGTGTGCCGCCAGGAACCCTGTCCTTTCACCTCGCTCAGCTCATGCACGCGGGGCTGATCGAGCAACGGCGTGAGAGCCGTTCCCTCATCTACTCCGCGAACTACGACAGCATGAACGATCTGATCGCCTATCTGACCGAGAATTGCTGCCGCGGCGTCGGCGCCTCATGCGCCGGAAGCTCCGACGCGGCCAGCGCCTCTCGTGCGGCTCCGTGAAAGGAGGCCTCGCGATGAGCGTCGGCTTCGATGCCTAAGCTCTATTGATCGAACCCCGGACTTATGCGCGCGTCGGCGAAACGAATGGAGAGGACGATGAATAACGACAAGCTCCCCGTGGCCGTGATTGGCGCTGGCCCGATCGGTCTCGCCGCTGCCGCCCACCTGCTGGAACGCGGCGAGACCCCACTTGTCCTCGAAGCCGGGGACGCGGTCGCCCGCTCCGTGCGCGAGTGGCGGCACGTCTCCATGTTCTCGCCTTGGGAATTCAACGTCGACAAAGCTGCCGCACGCCTGCTCGAACGCGGCGGCTGGCGGCATCCGCCGAAAGGCGACATCCCGACCGGCGGCGATCTTGTCGCGCGCTACCTCGAGCCGCTCGCCTCGCATCCCGGGCTCCGGCCCCACCTTCATCTGCGGGCGCGCGTCGTCGGGGTGACGCGCCTAGGCTACGATAAAGTGCGGACCGCGGGCCGCGCCGATCGCCCCTTCGTCCTTCGCGTCGAGGGACGCGACGACAGCCAACGCTCCCTCGAGGCGAAGGCGGTGATCGACGCCTCCGGCAGCTGGACGCAGCCAAATCCCGCCGGCGCCGACGGACTGCCTGCAATCGGTGAACCTCAGGCGTCGGACCGCATCTACTACGGCATTCCGGACATCCTCGGCGCCGACCGGTGGCGCTACGAAGGAAAATCGGTCGCCGTCATCGGCAGCGGCCACTCGGCCCTCAACGCGCTCATCGAGCTCGCGGCGCTACGGCAGGCAGTGCCCGAGACGCGTCTCACCTGGATCACGCGCAAGGAGAACGTCGCAGCAGCGTTCGGCGGCGAAGAGGCGGACGAGCTACCCGCGCGCGGCGCGCTCGGCATCCAAATGCGAACCATCGCGGAGAGCGGAGCCGTGCGCGTCGCCTCCCAGTTTCGCGTCGCGCGGATCGAGCGACGGCGAGACAATTCGCTGTCGATCATCGGCGGAAACGCCGAGAGGGTCGACGCCGACCAGGTCATCGTGGCGACCGGTTTCCGTCCCGATTTCTCGTTCCTGCGCGAGATACGTCTCACGGTGGATCCTTGGCTCGAGAGCAGCGGCATTATCGGACCACTGATCGACCCAAACCTCCACAGCTGTGGCACGGTGCGCCCGCACGGCGCAAACGAGCTCGCGCACGCCGAGTCTGGATTCTACATCGCCGGCATGAAGAGTTATGGCCGCGCCCCCACGTTCTTGCTTGCAACCGGACATGAGCAGGTCCGCTCGATCGTCGCGGAGCTCGCGGGGGATCCGGGAGCCGCCGCGCGGGTCGAACTCGCACTCCCGGAAACGGGCGTTTGCTTCTCGCGGCCGGCCGCAGGCCGTCATTCGACGGTCGTCGACACCGGGCAAACCTCCTGCTGCCCGGTGCCCGCAGCGGCTGCGGAGCAACCCGCCGCATCGTCTTGCGCGCTGAAAACGCAGGCCGGCTCGCCAGCGCCCTCGTGCCGTGGCGCGTAAGCATGCAGTTCGAATTAGCCGACCAAATTCCGTTTCACCACACGAAGCGCGCCGCGCGTCCACATCCAACCGAGGAGACTGAAAGATGAAGCGCCTCCATGTGCATGTCGCGGTCGACGATTTGCAGAAGTCGATTGCGTTCTACTCGACGCTTTTCGCCGCCGAGCCGGCGGTCGTAAAGCCGGACTACGCCAAGTGGATGCTCGACGATCCGCGCGTGAACTTCGCCATCTCCGCCCGCGGCAACGCCCTCGGCGTGGACCATCTCGGAATCCAGGTCGAGAGCAAGAACGAACTCGGCGAGGTTTACGAGCGCCTGGAGCGCGCCCAAGGCCCGGTGCTCGAAGAAGGCGAAACGACCTGCTGCTACGCGAAATCCGAGAAGTCCTGGATCATGGACCCGCAGGGTATCGCGTGGGAAACGTTCCACACCACCGGAGAGAGCACGGTCTATGGCCACGGCGTCGGCCAGCAGCTGGCCCAGTTGGTCCCGACGGCGCGCCCCGCGGCGGCATCGGCTCAGTCCGCGACTTCCGCGGATAGCGCGTGCTGCGGCCCGTCCACAGCGGCGGCCAAGCCGGCGACTGTTTCCGCCAAATGTTGCGGCTGATCGGCAGCCCCTCGGCTTAGACGGAAACGCAGCGCCTGCGAGGGCCGTCCGCGTCTTCGTCGAGGCGCCGGCGATGCTGTCGGTCGTGCAGAACATCTCGCGGCTACGAGCGGGCATCAGCGTCGCCTTCGAGCTTACGCACGGGCGGAGCACTGACATTTTCGCGACAAAAGGATATCCGTGATGACCAGGCGTGCCGTCGTCGCGGCGCTTGGGACCACCCAGACCCTCGCATGGGCGTCGAGCTACTACTTGCCCGCGATCCTGGCGGATCCGATGGCCAGGGATCTCCAGCTCCCGCGTTCGGCGATCTTCGGCGCGTTCTCGGCGGCGATGCTGCTGACTGCCGCGCTCGGACCGTCGATCGGACGGGCCATCGACCGGCGCGGCGGCCGCGTCGTGTTGACGGTCTCGAACGTCGTCTTCGCCTCCGGCTTGCTGCTGCTCGGGGCCGCGCAGGGTCCCATCATCCTCGCTGTGGCGTGGGGCGTGCTCGGTGTTGGCATGGCGCTTGGCCTCTACGACACCGCCTTCGCGGCGCTGACTCGCCTCTATGGCCTGGAGGCGCGCAGCGCGATCACGGGGATCACTCTGATTGCCGGGTTCGCGAGCACGGTAGGGTGGCCGCTCTCCACCCTGCTCAACGACGCGGTCGGCTGGCGCGGAGCCTGTTTCACCTGGGCAGCGCTTCACGTCTTGCTCGGCCTTCCGCTCAACGCGCTGCTGATTCCACGAGGGATAACCCCGGCGCCCACGACGTCGCGCCCAAGCGTTATGGAAATCCCTCCGAGTCGGTTCGCCTTCGTCGCGCTCTCCTTCGTCTTCGCCGTGACGTGGTTCGTATCCACGGCCATGGCGGCGCATTTGCCCCATCTGCTTGAGAGAGCAGGCGCGAGCCCAGCTGCTGCGATCGCTGCCGCGGCCTTGGTCGGACCGGCGCAAGTCGCGGCCCGGGTCGTCGAGTTCAGCCTGATGCGATGGCTCAAACCGTTGCGCGCGGCACAGGTCGCGACCGTCCTGCATCCGTTGGGAGCCGTTGCGCTGATGGCCGCCGGTGGTCCCGCCGCCGCGATCTTCGCCGTGCTTCACGGCGCCGGCAACGGCTTGCTGACGATTGCCAAGGGAACCCTGCCCTTGGTGATCTTCGGTCCGAGCGGTTACGGCCTGCGCACGGGGTGGCTTTCCGCGCCAGCCCGCATGATGCAGGCGGTCGCGCCATTCGCCTTCGGCCTCTGCATCGACGCCTGGGGTTCGGGCGCCGTTGTCATTTCCTCCGCGCTCAGTCTCGCCGCGCTCGGCGCGTTGTTGGCAATGCGAATTCCGAGGACTGCTGCGCGGCAAGCTACGTAGAGAGACTTAAAGCGAGCTGCGCCGCAATACGTTGGTTCCAACACCAAGTCATCCAAATGAGGGCGAGCGAGTACGCATAGCCCGCGATGATCGCACCAACAATGGCGAAGCCGAGGTAAAGGACGAACGCACGCGGCTTTACCAGCGCCCAAACCGCGACCATGGCGGGGAAACCCGTCGCACTGGTCGCCAGCATAAAGGCGAGACCCGTGGCCGGGCTCATCCCAAGGCTGATCAGGCCTGAGACGAATGGGATCGCAGCAAAACTGTTCAGGTAAACGGGGATTCCGATCGCCACGGCAAGCGGCACCGCGACCGGACCGGCACCTGCGCCTAACCACTGACCGACGAGGTTTGTCGGCAGCCATGCGACCATAAGGCTCTCAAGTGCATAGGCGGTGGCCAGCCACCGCAAGAGAAACCAGCCGCTCGAGGTCGCCGTCGTCAAAAACCGCTGCGCTCTTGCCGCGTCGGTCCAGAAACGCCACAGAAGGATCGGCTCGCGTGCTGCAGGAGACGGATCAGTCGCCGTGGCGGCTTTGGCGGAATTACAGCGCGATTTTGCACGCGGCAATTCGGTGACAGCCGGCTTTGAGCCACAGCACGAGCTTGTCGTCATCGCTTTGATGCGGAGCGCGGCCGGCGCGTCTAACCAGCCGGTACGTATCAGGAGCATGGTGCCGAAGCCGCTCAAAACGCCCATGCCCACGGCGCTGAGCATCTTTGCCGCTGCAAAGCCAACCCCGAGGACCCCTGACGCAACAAAGAACTGCGTCGGGTCCATCAGTGGCGACGAAATCCAGAAAGCCATAACCGGCGCAAGCGGTACGCCCGCGCCCAACAGTCCGGCCACGAGCGGGATCACGCCGCAAGAACAGAATGGCAGCGCTGCCCCGATCACCGACGCCACAATGATCATCCGACTCTCGCGCCCCTTGAAAGCTTTTGCAGCAAACTGGTCGAGACCTGTCGCCCGAGCGGCTGCCGCGATGCATACGGACGCGACCAGCCACGGGACAATTTCCGCGAGTTCGCGAGCGACATACCGGGCCGTGCTCGTCGCCTGATCGGGGCTGTATGCCCACAGTCCTATAAACATTGCTGTCAGCCCGATCAGCACGAAATCGGGCTTGACCTTCAGGCTGCGAAGTTTCCCCGAAACTCTCAAAATCGCTGCGATGCGTGATGCTACGGCGGTACTCGGTATGGAGGTGATCTCGGACATCGCGACTTCCCCTATATAACCAGTTTTGTAGTTACGTTGGCCCGAAGACAGTCAAAGTCGTCCCCCACGTGGGGATGCTTCAGCGGGCGGCGCTGGTGCGCCGTGGAGCGGCCGATTCTGCGCTTTGAAAGCCGGCGCAGCAGTTTTCTTTGACGAAAGCGAGCGTCGCGTTGATCGTACGCGAATCGATCGTGCAAAGAACGGTTCGGCCTCGCCGCTCTTGCTTCACAAACCCGGCGGTCACGAGGCCGCGAAGGTGGAATGCAAGCGTCGATGCCGGAACTCCGATCCGCGCTTGCAATTCCCCAATAGCTACGCCTTCACCACCGGCCCGCACGAGCAAGCGGACGATATGAAGCCGAGTAGGGTTGCCAAGCTCGGCGAGGCGCCGGGCGGCAATTTCGATGTCCATGCGGCTCTCTATACCGCAACCCGGCGGAAATAACAACCATAAAACCAGTTACGTAGTTGCTCAGCCTTACCGCCCCGCACCCCAGCGCCGATCTGGAGACGACCGCGACCCTAGCCGCCGGTGACACTCATATGCCGGCCGACGGACGGACCGAGGTGACGGCGGTCGATCACGAAGTCATTGCCCTTGGGCTTGCGCTCGATCGCCGCGTGGATCGCGTGCTCGAGCGGCTCGTCGCTTGCGGAGAGGCGCAGCGGCGCGCGCAAATCGGCGGCATCTTCCTGGCCGAGGCACATGTAAAGCGTGCCGGTGCAGGTGACGCGCACGCGATTGCAGCTCTCGCAGAAATTATGGGTGAGCGGCGTGATCATGCCGAGCCGGCCCCCGGTCTCGCGCACGACG
>DATJLU010000004.1:0-12963 GCA_035509275.1 Allostellaceae bacterium
TTTGATTTTGCTTTAGAATTCGTCGCCCCCGCGAAAGCGGGGGTCCATTTCTGAGCCGCACGATGTCAGCGAAAGCACCTTTGCGTGCGATTCCTTCACACGCTCGAAAGCGGGCATCCCTGAGGTTCAGCCCCAATGAACGGAGCGCATGGCTCTGGGTCCCCGCTTTCGCGGGGACGGCGGGAAGATACTGGAATCGCGGTGTTTTGTGAGATGTGTACGTACCCTAGCGCTGGCGCGGGGAAGGCGAATAACGAGGGCTGATCCACCCGGCACGCGCTCTAAGAGCTCTTTTCTCCGTGATCTCCGTGTCTCCGTGGTGGGCCCCCTCCCTGGTGCGGCGACAGCGCGCCCCGCAACTACCCCCACCCGGCGCTTCGCGCCGACCTCCCCCTCAAGGGGGGAGGGGGTTTGACAGGAGTTTTCCACAGTGGTGAGCGTTGTCTGGGGATGCGGACTTCCCTTGCGGTGGCGCTCAGCGCCGCCCTGCTGCTTGCCCGGCCCGCCTGGGCCGTTGCGGCGGCGGATGATCACGCCGGGATCGCCGAGGTCGCTCGCGTGCCGGTATCGCTGCCGCAAGCGATTACGATCGCGGAGGCGATGTCGCATGCGAACGCCGTCGGGGCGCGCTTCGCCGCCGCGCCGGGCAAGCCGGTCTACGACATCGATACCTTCGCCAACGGCGTGATGTGGCAAGGCCGGATCGATGCGACGACCGGGCGGCTTCTCGGCACGCCCGTGACCACACCCGGGACCGGGCTCGGCGCGGCGGAAGCGGCTCGGCTGATGTGGCTACAGGACACCGCCAGCGTGCCGCTGCGCCGTGCCGTCGAGATCGCCGAGCGGCAGAGCGGCGGCAAGGCGATCGCCAGCACCCTGACCTCGGCCGCCGGCAAGCTCGCCTATACGACCAAGGTCGTGACCGGGGATCGCGTCGAGACGCTGCGCATCGATCCGCAGAACGGGCGGGTTCTGGCAAACCGCGCGACGCCCTTCGATGGCGCGAGCGCGGGTTAGGCCGGCGCTATTTCCGGTCGTAGACGTCGGTATAGGGAGCGGTGTGACCCTTGCCGTCATTCTCGACCCCGTGACAGGTCATCGTCTTCCGATCGGCGGAAACCGCGCAGGTGGAGCGGTCGGTGGCGCCATCCGGGTAGGTGTAGACGCTTTGCAGCGCGGTCGGCGTGACGGTGAAGGCGGCCATCGAGCCGGTGGAGTTGCCGGTGACCGCCACCGGCTTGCCGTCGCCGCTGCCGTTGAAGGATTGCTCATGGCTCTGGCCGTTCTCGTCGACCATGGTCAGGCGCCACGCGACATGGGCGGCATCGGCGCTGGTGATGGTGAGGACCACGTCGCGCGGCTTGGGTTCGCCCGGCGCCCCCACCGACGCCGTGCCGTTCCAGTGCCACTCGCCGACGAAAACGCCGGGTTCGGCGGCAACCGCCGCAGAGGCGACCAGGGTAGCGAGCCCAACGACGATCGAGCGGGTTCTCATCCGAAAATTCTCCTTTTGCATCACTGACAGGCGCCAGGGCGGTCTCCACCTCATCCGATAGTACGGGCAGCGGCGCCCCTCTATCCCCGTCGCAGCCGGATTGGTTGCGCGCCTGCGAAAGACGTCGCACCATCATCCCGGCGATTATCCGCGGTTCAGGGGAAGGAGGCCACGTCTCATGCGTGTCGTTGCCCTCGAGGAGCATTTCACCATCCCGTCGCTGACCAAGCGGATCGACCGCGAGGCGATTCTCCGCCGCGGCTTCCCGCCGCCCGACGTGCCCTTTGGGCCAATGGTCCGGCTCGGCGAGCTGCAGGAGCTGGGGGAGAAGCGGCTCGCGGATATGGATGCGAGCGGCATCACGGTCGAGGTGCTCTCGGTCGCCGGTCCGGGTGCGGATTTGCTGGAAGGCGCGGCGGGTGTCGGCCTTGCCCGCGACCTGAACGACAACCTCGCGCGCATCGTCGCCGAGCATCCGCAACGCTTTGGCGGCTTCGCGCATCTGCCGATGACGGCGCCCGACGCCGCGGCCGATGAATTGGAGCGCGCGGTGACCGAGCTCGGCTTCCATGGCGCGCTCATCAACGGCCATACCGGCGGCCGCTTCCTCGACGATCCGCGCTTCGCGCCGATCCTGGCGCGGGCGGAGCGGCTGGACGTGCCGCTTTATCTCCATCCCGGTATCCCGCCCAAAGCGGTGCGCGAGGCCTATTACGACGGGCTGCCCGGCCATCTGAGCTTCCTGCTGGCGATCGCCGGCTGGGGCTGGCACGCGGAAACCGCCGTCCATGTGTTGCGCCTGGTGCTGTCGGGAACCTTGGACCGCTATCCCCGCCTGCAGCTGATCATCGGCCATATGGGCGAAGGGCTGCCGGCGATGCTCGCGCGCTGCGACCAGTCGATGGGGCCCGAGGCGGAGCGATTTCTAAAGCGGCCAATCGGCCAGACCATCCTCGAGCAGGTCCACATCACCACCAGCGGCTTCTTCACCTTGCCGCCGTTTCTCGCAGCGCTTCATACTTTCGGAACCGACCGCATCCTGTTCTCGGTCGACTATCCCTTCGCCGCCAACGCCAAGGGCCGCGCCTTCCTCGACGCTTTGCCGGTGTCGCCGGCGGATCGAGAGAAGATCGCGTATGGCAATGCCGACCGACTGCTGCGGCTGAAGCGCTGAGCATGTGGCGCACTTGGCGGATCGCCTAGAGCGTCGTCCGATTGGGTCCGATCACTTGCTCTGTTTATTCGTCCCCGCTTTCGCGCGGGGCAATCGCATTTGTCGCCGCACCTGTGGCAGAGAAAGACTCACCACGGAGGCACGGAGATCACAGAGAAGGGAAGAATGGCGCGCTTTCGCGCGCCAAACACTTATTCTCCGTGCCCTCCGTGCCTCCGTGGTGAATCTATATGCGATAGCTCTGCGCTTTTGCGGGGGGTAAGGAAGGAGGCCGGGTTTAGGCCACGTTCAAAACAGCTCGATCGAACCGGTCTCGGCGCTCTTCGCGCCGGCGGCGACATCTTGCGCAGCGGCGTGTTCCTGGCCCTCGATCACGTGGATCACGAATTTCGTGCGCATATCGCTGAGCTTGTAGCGCGCGGACAGCCCTTTCAGCCACTCGATGTCGCGCGCCGATTGGTCGAGCGCCAGATCCGGAACCGCCGCCGCGGTCTCGTCGCGCAGATCGCCGACGGCTTCGCCGAGCACGGCGAGGGTATCGGTGACCTGCTCCAGCCGCTGAGTCACGCGGTCCTGGAACTGCATGCCGGTGATGATGTGGTCGATCTGGCGGGTAATGTTCTTGGCGTCGACCGCAGCCTCCGAGACGATCGCCGCCAAACTTGACCCGCGGTCAACCATCGCCTGGACCAATTGATCGACTTTGCCCTTGGCGACAAGCAGCGACGACATGTCGGTGCTCGCCACCGCGCGGAGCGCTTCGTGGCTGTTGCGCGCGCTGGCAACGAGCTTGGCCATCTGGGCACGCATGGTCTCGGAAAGATTACGGGTGGACCGCGACAACTCGCGGATTTCGCTGGCGATCACCGCAAACGCCTTGCCCGCTTCGCCGGCGCGATTTGCCTCGATCCGGGCGTTGAGCGCCAACATGTTGGTTTGGCCGTTGATCGCATCCACTTGCCCGATGCAGCGTTCGACCTGGCCCAGGCTCTGGGTCATCTCTTCGAGCGTGCTGACCATCATCGCCGCGCGACGCGCCGCGAACTCGATCTTCGAGACGCTGTCGCTGAGGGCCTCATCCAACAGCGCCGTCGTCTCGGTGAGCGATACGGTTTGTCCATCGACCTGAATTTCGCTCGCCAGGCTCGACAATTTGCCGACGCGCTCGCTCTGGGCCTTGGCCTTGCCGGCGACTTCGCGAAAGGCGCTGACGACGGTGCCGGTTTCAGCCTCCATGTCGTTCATGGCGCCGCGGACTTCCTGCACGATGCTCTTGACGATGCGGCTCAAGACCGAGCTGAAGCTTCCCCAGCGCTGGAGAACCGCCCTCACCGTCGACCCGCTCTGCGCCATCTCGCCCAAGGGACGCGGCGCGGCGAGCGGCGGAACGCTCTTCGCCCCACCGTCTGCGCCGGCGATCGGCACGGGCTTTCGCTTTTGCGACCAACCGATCATCGGGTCGCTTCGCTCTTTGCCGATGGCGAGCTCGCGCAAGCCAGGATCTCTTGCGGCAGCTTCGACAGCGGAAATTCGGCCTCGACGCCGCCGAAGCGCTTGGCCACTTTCGGCATGCCGTAGATCAGGCAGCTCGCCTCGTCCTGCCCCATCGTTCGCGCGCCCGCCTGCCGCATCTTGAGCAGGCCGGCCGCGCCGTCGCTGCCCATGCCGGTGAGAATGACGCCGATGGCATTCTTGCCGGCGACGGCGGCAAAGGAATTGAACAGGACATCGACGGAAGGCCGATGTCCGGACACCGGCGGGCCATCGTGCAGATGGCAAAAATAGTGTGCCCCGGAACGGACCAGCTCGAGATGCCGGTTTCCGGGCGCGATATAGACGTGACCCGGGAGCACGCGCACACCGTCGGCAGCCTCGGTCACGGTCATGGCGCAACGCTCATCGAGACGCTTGGCGAAGCAGGCGGTGAAGCCCGCGGGCATGTGTTGCGTCACCAGGGTCGCCGGGATATTGGCCGGAAGCGCCGTGAACAATTCCTGCAGCGCCTCGACGCCGCCGGTGGACGCGCCGACCGCCACCAGCCTGCCTTCGGTCGAGAGGCGGTGATCGAAGACATGCGGTTTGCGCGCGCTCTGGCCGCGGCTGCGCGCCGAGATGCGCGCGCCGGCGGCCGCCTTGACCTTTGCGATCAATTCTCCGCCGAGGGCCGAGACCCCCTCGCGGATATCGCTGAGCGGCTTGGCGACGTAATCGACCGCGCCCAGCTCCAGCGCGCGCAACGCCGCATCGGCCCCCTTCTGCGTCAAGGTCGAGACGACGACAACCGGCATCGGACGCAGCGCCATCAGCTTCTCGAGAAAGCTGAGCCCGTCCATGCGCGGCATCTCGATATCGAGGGTGAGCACGTCGGGATTGAGGGCCTTGATCTTGTCGCGCGCGGCGATGGGATCCGGCGCGACGCCGACGACCTCGATCTCCCTGTCGCCACCCAGGATGGCGGTCAGCAGCTGGCGGATCAGCGCCGAATCATCGACGATGAGAACCCGAATCGGCATGCTCGACCCCCCGTTCATTCGAAAAGCTCGATGGAGCCGGCCACCGGCGCCTGCTTGAGCGTGTCCCGATAGTCTTGCTCGATGCTGACGCCCTCGAGATCGTTCGCGCGCCGCAGCTCGAGCAGCGCCACTTTGCCGGTGCTCGGGAAATAATGGATGCGGCGCGGATGATCGCCGTAGAGGTGCCGTGCCGCGATCGGCAAGCCTTCCGCCTTCAGATAGGCTTCGATGAACTCGGCATTCTTATGGCCGATCGTCGCGCCATTGCTGAGGACATTGGCGCCGCCGAACACCTTTATCTCCAGATGGCTGCGGCGACCGCCGAGCTTCAGGATGTCGTTGATCAGCCGTTCCATCGCAAAATTGCCGTAGCGCATGCTGGATGACGTCTGTCCCCACTCGCCCGTCTGGCTTTCCGGCAGCATGAAGTGATTCATGCCGCCGACGCGGGCGGCGGGATCGCGAATGCAGGCGGCGACACACGACCCGAGGATCGTGACGATCATCTCCTCCGCGGACCGACTGACGTAATGCTCCCCGGGAAGGACCTTGATGCCGATCGCATTGAAGTGCAGATCGCGGTAGCGGCGAACCGTCGTGTCGAAGACCGCCCGATCATCCGCCGAGGGGCGGCGGCGATCGGCAGATGACGGCGACGGCTTCACGAAATCCTCCGATAGATCGTGCGTCCGACATGGCGGAACCGGTCGGAGAGGCGGAACAGGCTTTCCGAATGACCGATGAACATCCAGCCGCCCGGCTTCAGGATTTCCGCGAAACGGTCGAACAGAGCGCGCTTGGCGTCGGTATCGAAATAGATGATCACATTGCGGCAGAAGATCGCGTCGAACGGCCCCTGCATCGGCCAGGGATCGAAGAGGTTGAGCGGCTTGAACACGATCATCGATTTCAAGGCTTGCGACATCTCGAGCGAGCCGTCGTCGAGCGGGCAGGCGAACTTTCGCCGCATCGCCGGCGGAATCGATTCGGTGCGGTTCGCGGGATAACGGCCGGCCTTTGCCGTCGCGACCATCTGGGTATCGATGTCCGTCGCCAGGATCTTCGCGTCCCAGCGGGTGCCGTCGCCGAGAGCCTCGCGCACCGTCATGGCGATCGAATAGGGCTCCTCTCCGGAAGAGCAGCCGGCCGACCAGAGGCGCAGGCGCCGAGCCGCCGTCGAACGCGATCCCGCCATGGCGGCAAGCACTTCCTTGGCCAGGAACTCGAAGTGATGCGCCTCGCGGAAAAATCCGGTGAGATTGGTGGTGATCGCGTTCACCATCATCCCGCGTTCGGATTCGCCCTCCGGGCTTTCCAGATAGGCGCAGTAGTCGGAAAAATCCTTGAAGCCGAGCTCGCGAAGCCGGCGCGACAGCCGGCCATAGACCAGCTCGCGCTTGCGCTCGCCGAGAACGATGCCGGCATGCTCGCGCACGAGCTCGACGATCTTCTGAAAGTCGCGCTCGAGCAGGCGAAACTCGTTCTGCGGGGCGATCTGCATGGCTCACATTTCTGCGGTATTTCCGAGCGCTCGCGATGAGCGGGCGCCGTCGAGATATCGTCCGGACTGGAGCCCGCGATCAGGCGGCAGCATTCAGCGCGTCCACCTGATCGCGATCTCCCCGGGCTTCCCGCTCAGCGCCCGCGGCGACACGCTGCGGCCGGTCGAAGCGGTTGCCCGCGGCAGGCGGTCTAGAATTCCTGCCACTCCGCGTCAGCGCCATTCCCGCCCGCCGCGCGGCGCTTGAGGGCCGGCTTGGCCTCTGCCGCCTCGGGCTTTTCCGCCTTGGCGGGACGCGCCGGCGCCGGGGACGGCCGCGCCACTTTGCGCACGGCGCCGTCAACCACCGGGTTGCCGGTCGCAGCCACCGGCGCGCGCGGGGCGGCCACGTTCTGCGCCGCGCGCTGCCCCTCGGCCAAGGTGAAAACCGCGACCATGTCCGAGAGCGCGCCGGTCTGCTCTTCCATCGATTTGGCGGAGGCAGCCGCCTCTTCGACCAGCGCCGCGTTCTGCTGCGTGATCTTGTCCATCTGCGTCACGGCGGTGTTCACCTGCTCGATCCCGGCGCTCTGCTCCTGTGACGCGGCGGAGATCTCGGACATGATGTCGGTGACGCGCTTCACCGACGACACGATCTCTTCCATCGTCTTCCCGGCGCTGTCGACGAGCTTGGAGCCGGCATCGACCTTGCTGACGGAGTCGGAGATCAAGGCTTTGATCTCCTTGGCGGCGTTGGCGCTGCGCTGCGCCAGATTGCGCACTTCCGCCGCGACCACGGCGAAGCCGCGGCCTTGCTCTCCGGCCCGCGCCGCCTCGACCGCGGCATTGAGGGCGAGGATGTTGGTCTGAAACGCGATCTCGTCGATCACGCCGATGATCTCGGCGATCTTGCGGCTGGCTTGCGTGATGCCATCCATGGTCTGGACGACTTCGTTGACGACCTTGCCGCCTTTGACCGCCACGTCCGACGCCGAACTCGCCAGCTTGTTCGCCTGCTGCGCGTTGTCGGCGTTCTGCTTCACCGTTGTGGTGAGCTCTTCGAGGCTGGCCGCCGTCTCCTCGAGGCTCGACGCCTGCTCTTCCGTGCGCTGCGACAGGTCGGTGTTGCCCATCGCAATTTCGCGCGCGGCGGTGGCGATGGTTCCGGACGAGTCGATGATGCTGGTCACGATCGCCGTCATGCTGTCCAAGAGGCCGTTGACGCCGCCGCAGAGCGCCTCGATCTCGCCGGTCTTGCCTTCGAGCGGGACGCGCTGGCTCAGATCGTTGTTCTTGGCGGCGGTGACGATTTCCTGCGTCTGCTGGACGGCGAGCTGAAGGATTTTCGCCGCGCGCACCTGCTCGGTGACGTCGGTGGCGTATTTCACGACCTTGAACGGCTTGTCGTTCGCGTCCATGATCGGGTTGTAGCTCGCCTGGATCCAGATCTCCTTGCCGCCCTTGCCGACGCGGCGGTACTGGCCGGCGTCGTATTCGCCGCGACCCAGCTTCTCCCAGAACAGACGGTACTCGGCGCTCTGACGGAAGGCCGGATCGACGAACAGGCTGTGATGCTGGCCGCGGATTTCGTCCAGCGAATAGCCCAGCACCTTCAGGAAGTTCTCATTGGCGTTCAGCACCTTGCCGTCGAGCGTGAACTCGATCACCGCCTGCGCCTTGCCGATCGCCGCGAGCTGGCCCTCGAAATCCGCGTTGCGCAGCTTCTGCGCGGTAACGTCGGTGGCGTATTTGACGACCTTGAAGGGCCGGCCACTCATATCCATGATCGGGTTGTAGCTGGCCTGGATCCAGATCTCCTTGCCGCCCTTGCCGATGCGCCGGTACTGGCCGGCATCGTATTCGCCGCGCCCCAGCTTCTCCCAGAACAGGCGATACTCGGCGCTCTGACGGTAGGCCGGATCGACGAACATGCCGTGATGCTGGCCGCGGATCTCGTCCAGCGCATAGCCCAGCACCTTCAGGAAGTTCTCGTTGGCGTTCAGCACCTTGCCGTCGAGCGTGAACTCGATCACCGCCTGCGCCTTGCCGATCGCCGCGAGCTGGCCCTCGAAATCCGCGTTGCGCAGCTTCTGCTCGGTGATGTCGGTGGCGTATTTGACGACTTTGAACGGCTTGCCGCTCGCGTCCATGATCGGGTTGTAGCTGGCCTGGATCCAGACCTCCTTGCCGCCCTTGCCGACGCGCCGGTACTGGCCGGCTTCGTATTCGCCGCGGCCGAGCTTCTCCCAGAACAGGCGATAGTCGACGCTCTGGCGGAAGGTCGGATCGACGAACATGCTGTGATGCTGGCCGCGGATCTCGTCCAGCGTATAGCCCAGCACCTTCAGGAAGTTCTCATTGGCGTCGAGAATCTTGCCGTCGAGCGTGAACTCGATCACCGCCTGCGCCTTGCGGATCGCCGCGAGCTGACCCTTCATATCCTGCAACGACAGGCTGTTCGCTTGACCGCCGCCGGAAGCTCTCTTGGTGCGTGCGCCTTTGGTACGCGACATGTCGCTCTCCTACTGACTGGTACGTTTGGGGGTAAGAAGTGAACCGTCCTCTGAGCTCCGATCTACGATGCTTGCGCCAACGCGCCGCCGCCGCTCTCGAGCGGCGCCGCGCCGGGATTGGCGTCGATCGTGGGCAGGCGCGCGCTTCGGCTCGCGAACAAGCGTTCCAGCGACACCAGCGTCACCATCCGTTCGCCGGAGGTCACCAGCCCGTCGAGGAAGTTGTCGTCGGTCGGCAGACCCATCTCCGGCACCGGCCGGATCGAGTCCTGGTTGACCGAAATGATGTCGGAGACGGTATCGACCAGGAGACCGACGGTCCTGGCGTCGTTGCTGACGATGATCACGACATGCATCTTGGTCGGCTCGGTCTGTCCCATGCCGAAACGGGCACGGAGATCGAAGATGGGGACGACGACGCCGCGAAGATTGATGACGCCGCGGACATGGGGCGGCGCGTTCGGAATCGTCGTCGTCTCGGTCCAGCCTTTGATCTCGCGGACCACCATGATGTCGATGCCGTATTCTTCGGCACCCAGCGTGAAGGTCATGAACTGGTGCGCGTGCTCGTCGGCGCCGGTCTTCTGGTTGTCCTGGATGCCTGCCTGATTTTGCTGGGAGCGCATGGATGCCTTCCTTTAGCGAATGCTCACTGCATGCCGGGGGAACTGGAGATGAACGCTTGTGTGTCGGAACGCGGCGACCGCCGCGACGCGGGCTGACGCTGGGCGTCGCGCAGCCGCGCGATGTCCAGAATGAGAGCGACGCGTCCGTTGCCCAGAATGGTGGCGCCGCCGACGCCATCGATGGAATCGTAGTTGGCCTCGATGCTCTTCACGACGACCTGCTGCTGCCCCAGCAGCTGGTCGACGACGATACCGATGCGCTTGCCGCCTTCGCTCTCGACGATGACGACGATGCCGAGACAGGGATCGGTCATGGCATCCGGCACGGCAAAGCACCGGTGCAGATAGACCAGCGGCACATAGGCGCCGCGAATGGCAAGGACATCGCCGCGGTCGACGACGGGATGGATGTCCGCCGGTTTCGGCCGCAGGCTTTCGACGATATTGGTCAGCGGGAGGATGTAGGTTTCCTTGCCGACGGCAACGACCATGCCGTCGAGAACCGCAAGCGTCAGCGGCAGGGATAGAATGAAGCGCGAGCCCGAGCCGGCGGAGGACTCGACCGCGACGCGGCCGCCGAGCGCCTGCACGTTGCGCTTGACCACGTCCATGCCGACGCCGCGGCCGGAGATATTCGACACGTTGTCGGCGGTGGAAAAGCCCGGGACGAAGATGAGATTGTCGATCTCCTCGTCGCTGAGAGCGGCTCCCGGCGCAACCAGCCCCCGGCTCTGAGCTTTGGCGAGCACCCGCTCGCGATCGATGCCGCGGCCGTCATCGGCAATTTCGATGACGATGCGGCCGCTGCGATGTTCCGCCCCGAGGTGGATCGTTCCTTTCGGGGGTTTGCCGCGCGCCTGGCGCTCTTCGGGAGATTCGATCCCGTGGTCGAGCGCGTTGCGCAAGAGGTGCGTCAGGGGATCCGCGAGCTGCTCGATGACCGTCTTGTCGATCTCCGTCGCCTCACCGGTGATGACCAGATGCGCTTCCTTGCCCAATTGCCCCGCCAGCTCGCGCACCAGGCGCGGCATGCGCATGAACACCGATTTGACCGGCTGCGCGCGCATCGCCATGATGCTTTCCTGCAGCTCGCGAAGATTCTGCGACAGCGTTTCGATGCCGTTGATCAACGCGGACGCGGTATCGATCGGGAGATCGCGGCTGAACTGCATCAGCATCGACTGGTTGATGACGAGCTCGCCGACCAGGTTGACGACGCGATCGACCTTGTCGACGTCGACCCGAATCGACTGCACGGCGGCAGGGCCCTCCAGGCGCGCACCGGGCTTCGAGGCGCTCCCGCTCGGCGGTCCCGCTTTGGGCGGCTGCGGGGCGGCGCGCTCGGCAGGCCGATCGCCGACCGGGGTGCGGCGGGCGGCCGGGACCTCGGTTTCGGCCTCGATCGTCAATTCGCAATCGTCGTTGACGAACTCGAAGACTTCCTCGACCGCCGCCCGCGCTTCCTTGGTCTCGACCTCGAGCGTCCAGGCAAGATAAGCCTGCTCCGGCTCCAGCGCGGCGAGGTCGGGCAGCCGCGAGAGATCGGCCTCGACCGTCACCTTGCCAAGGCGCTTCAGATCGCGGATGACGAGGAGAGGCTCATTGGCGCGCTGGAACATCTCCATGCGCGGGCTGAAACGGATGCGGTAACGGTGAGGGACGGCCGGTTCGCCGCCGCCCTCGGCAGCAGGCTGCTGCGGCGCGGGCTGCGCCGCGCCGGGTCCCGCGCCGCCGGCGGCCTCGCGAAGCGCGGCCGCCAGCTCGTCCTCGAACCCGCTCGCGATCTCCCGGCCGGTTCGCGCCGCATCGATGATATCGCTGAGCGTATCGGTGGCGCGTTGCAGCAAGGCGGTGATTTCCGGAGTGACGGCGACGCGCCCATCGCGCATCAGGTCGAGCAACGTCTCGAACACATGGGCGAAAGCGACGAGGCGGTCGAAGCCGAAAGCGCCGCCGCCGCCCTTGATCGAATGCACCGCGCGAAAGATCGCATGCATCGTCTCGTCATCGGCGCGCTGCTCGGCGAGATTGGTCAATTGCGCGTAAAGCGCGTCGAGCAGCTCGGCGCATTCTTCGAAATAGGTCTTCTTGAAATCGTCGACGCTGGTCACGGCCGGCAGATCCTCAGCCCTAGGCACAGACGCGGCTGGCGACATCGACCAGCTTTTCCGGGTCGAACGGCTTGACGATCCACCCGGTCGCTCCCGCCGCGCGGCCCTCGGCCTTTTTGCTGGGATCGCTTTCGGTCGTCAGCATGAGGATCGGGACGGCGCGATAACGGGGATCGGCGCGCAGGTTCCGGATCAGCGAGACGCCATCCATGTTCGGCATGTTGAGGTCGGTGATGACGAGGTCCACCTGCATCGAGCGCAGAGCGGTCAGCGCCTTCTGCCCGTCTTCGGCTTCGGTCACCTGAAACCCCGCATTGCGGAGCGTGAAGGACACCATGTCGCGCATGGTCTTCGAATCGTCGACCGCCATGACGTGCTTCGGCATGTTACGTCTCCTGACCCGCGAAAACCTGTTGGAGCCCGAGATCAACCAAGGCCTCGGCCAGCACCGTTGATGGGTTGCTCAGCCGGAAGGGCGTGCCGCGCGCTTCGGCGCTTTTGAGTGCCGCGACGAGAATTTGGAGACAGGGCGTCGAGATGCGCTCGACCCGGCTGCCATCGAGCAGGATGGGTTCAGCGGACAGAACTTTTGCCTGCAGCTGCTGGCACAACGGCTTGGCGCCAAGCAGGTCTAACGATGGCGGCAGAAGCTCCACCGCTCCGTTCTGCTGCGTCATCAATTCCTCGATACATTGAGCGAAGCGCTACAGTGCAGGGCGTCGCTATAAGTAACCACACTCAACCATTTCTATCGCATTGGGCAGAATTTAAGCCAAATACTTGAAGTCTCCGTTAATGACGGCGACTCAGAATTGAAACGCTTCACATTTACTGTCTATTCTTCTGATACACCATGAATGCGAGCGGGCGCGCCCCCGGAATGCCAGCTAGGGAACGTACAAATCGCAAAGTGAAATCATGTCCCTGGTTTCGCCTTACCCGCGAAAGAGCGTGTGAAGAAATCGAAGTGGACGAAGGTGGTGCTTTAAGACCGTATGGATTCCCGCTTTCGCGGGAATGACGGAATAATTTGATTTTGCTTTAGAATTCG
>DATJLU010000005.1:0-13239 GCA_035509275.1 Allostellaceae bacterium
GGAACCTAACCGCTCAAACCCATGTTGACAAGTTACGAAGAACGCCTCATGGGTTGCAGGTCCATCTTTGAGGGAGAGCGGAGATGTCCTTGACCGATGCGAGCGCCGTGCTCGTCCATGGCGCCTGGGCTGACGGATCAAGCTGGGCAAAGGTGATCGAGCCGCTGGCGGCCGAGGGGATCCGGGTTGTGGCGGCACCGTTGCCGCTGACCTCGTTCCAGGATGACGTCGCGGCGCTCGATCGCACGCTGGAGCGAACGGCCGGGCCGGTCGTTCTCGTCGCCCATGCTTACGCTGGCGCGGTCATCGCGGCGACGCGCAACGAGAGGGTAAAGGCGCTCGTCTATGTGGCCGCGCTGGCTCCCGACGAGGGCGAAACCGTCGCCGACGTTTTCTACCGTGCCCCGCCTCACCCGCAGGCTCCGAAACTGGCGCCCGACAGGCACGGACTGATCTATCTGCCCGAAGACGCCTTTGCCGCCGCCTTCGCCCAACACGCTTCGGCCGAGGAGCTCAGCGTGTTGGCGGCGGTCCAGCGGCCGCTCTCGCCTGCCTGCATCACGGTAAAGATGGCTCGCCCCTTGTGGAAAGACCGTCCGACCTGGTTCCTCGTGGCCGAGCAGGATCACATGATCGTCCCTGAAACGCAGCGTTTCATGGCTGGGCGGATGCGGGCAACGCAGCGCTCGCATCCCGTCGACCACACCCCCCTCGTCACCGCGCCCGACGCCGTCGTGTCAATTATCCGCGAGGCGATCGGCGCCGCCGTCGGAGATTGACCGCCATCCCTCTTGCTCCGCTGCAAAAACGGCGGGAGCATCCATTGTAACCAGACTACAGTATACTAACAGGTTATCATCTCGCAAAGGTTTCGTCCTATCGCAGGGGAAAAGCGCAATGACCGCTATCACGTATCGAACGGCCGATGTGGATGGCTTCAAGCTCTTTTATCGCGAGGCGGGCGCGCCGGGCGCGCCGAAGCTGTTGCTGCTGCATGGATTTCCGACCGCGAGCCATATGTTTCGCGATCTCATCCCGCTGCTGGCCGATCGCTTTCATATGATCGCGCCCGACCTCCCGGGGTTCGGCAAGTCCGACATGCCCGGCCGCGGCTGCACCTTCGACCGGATCGCGCAGACGATCGATCGCTTCACCGAGATCGTCGGTTTCGATCGCTACGCCGTCTACGTCTTCGACTACGGCGCGCCGACCGGATTCCGGCTCGCGGTGAAGCATCCGGAACGGATCACGGCGATCATTTCGCAGAACGGAAACGCTTATGAGGAAGGTTTGAGCGACGGGTGGAACCCGATCCGGGCTTATTGGGAAAAGCCGTCGCAGGCCAACCGCGACGCGCTCCGCGCCTTCCTGTCGCCCGAGACGACCCTCTGGCAATACACGCACGGCGTTCCCGACCCGACGAGAGTTTCGCCCGACGGCTACTCGCTTGACAATTTCTACCTGGCCCGGCCCGGCGCCGACGAGGTGCAGCTCGACCTGTTCGGTGACTACAAGAGCAATGTCGCGCTCTATCCGACGTTCCAGAAGTATTTTCGCACGCACAAACCGCCTTTCCTCGCGATCTGGGGCAAGAACGATCCCTTCTTCCTGCCCGCCGGTGCCGAGGCGTTCAAACGCGACATTCCGAACGCCGTCGTGCGGTTCCTCGATACCGGACACTTCGCGGTCGAGACTCACGCCGGCGACATCGCCGCGGCGATCCGCGATTTCCTCTCGCGCTCCAAGTGAGCGCCCTCAGGAGCCCACGACATGACCGCTCTTCCCCTGATCGTCTTTGATGTCAATGAGACGCTGCTCGATCTTGAAACGATGGAGCCGATCTTCGAACGTATCTTTGGCGACAAGCGGGCCATGCGCCTTTGGTTCGCCAACCTCATCATGTATTCCGCGGCCCTGACGGTGGCCGGCTGCTACGTTCCGTTCACCGATATCGGTGCGGCGGTGATGAAGATGCTGGCGGATACGGAAGGCATCAAAATCGGCGAAGCCGACAAGAAGGAGCTGACGGAAAAGTTTTCGACCATGCCGCCGCACCGCGAGGTACCGGGAGCGTTGCGCAAACTGCGCCAGGCCGGTTTCCGGCTCTTCACCCTCACCGACAATCTGCTCGCGGTTCAAACCCGTCAGCTCGAGCATGGCGGCATCGTCGATCTGTTCGAGCGGCGCTTCAGTGCCGACGGCGTAAAGCACCACAAGCCGTCGCGCCAGGCCTACGGCTACGTCGAAAGCGAGCTCGGGGTTGCTCCCTCCCAGCTCTGTCTCATCGCCTGCCATACCTGGGATACGCTCGGCGCCGTCGCGGCCGGCTGGGAAGCGGCATTGATCAAGCGCGTCGGCAACGATGTTCTGGGTGTGGGCCCGCAGCCGCAGATCGTCGGTCAGGATCTGAACGACGTCGCCGATCAGCTCATCGCCCGACACAAGGCACGGGGCTAGAACGGTAATCCTTCAACTGGAATCGCGCTCCTTCGTCTATGTACTCATCTCAAAAAACGCTGCGGCCACAACGTCTTTTCCGCCGTCCCCGCGAAAGCGGGGACCCAGAGCCATGCGCTCCGCTCATCGGGGCTGAAGCGTCCTGGATGCCCGCTTTCGCGGGCAAGGCGAAGCTAGCGAGATGGCGTCGGCGCGCGACTTGTACACTCCGCAGCCGCGAAAGCGGGTTTAGTTAAGGGAGTGGCGCAGAGGATATATAGAGGCATAACTTGTCAATCCCGCGGCAAGTGGTTATTGATTGGGCAACCGATGTTTGAAGGACTGCCTTTGCACGCCCCATGACGACGACGCGTCCGCCGCCGTTTTTCATTGCCGACAACCCGGGCCTGGACTTCTTGAACTCGATCGCGGTCCCGGTGGATACCAAGGTCGAATGGCTTGCCTCGGGAGAAGACCTTCTCGCCTGGCTCAAGCAAGCGGGATTGGTGCCCGACGACGTTTTGGAGGCTTTCCGCAAGAGCGCTCTTCCCGGTGAGCTCGATGCCATCGCGGCCCAGGCGCGCGCCCTGAGGGATTGGTTCAAGCCCTTTGTTTACAAACATATGGGCCGGCCGCTTGAGCGCAGCGCGCTGCGCCAGCTCGAGCCGCTCAATCAACTCTTGGCGCGCGACGAAGAGTTCGGTCAGATCGTCGCTCGCGATCGGCTGCACGAGCAAAACCGCGAGCGCGGGCATGACCAACGGGCAGTTTCCAGCCTTGCCTGGTGCTCGCAGCGGCGCTGGGACTCACCCGAATCGCTGCTCTTTCCGATCGCACGATCACTCGCAGACCTCGTCTGCATCGAGGATTTTACCCAGGTGAAGGCGTGCGAGGGGCAGCCCTGCACCCTGCTCTTCCTTGATCGCACCCGCGGCTCCGTGCGCCGGTGGTGCAGCATGGCCGTCTGCGGCAACCGCGCAAAGCAGGCCGCACACCGGGAGCGTGCCCAGCAGGCGCGAAAGCGGTAGGGCTGGAGAGCTCACAGCAGCGGAGCCGGATCGATCAGTTGGACGAAAGCGTCTCCGTAACCTTATTATCTACTATCAGCAGGTTATTATAAGGGGGAGTGACCCATGCTCCGCAGAGCGACCCCGGAGCGGCTGAGCGCGTTCTCTGACGGCGTGTTCGCTGTTCTGATCACCGTGCTGGTTTTGGACCTGCAACCGCCTGCGCACCCCACCTTCAACGCGCTCCTGCTGCTCTGGCCCACGTGGCTGAGCTACGCCGTAAGCTACCTCTTCATCGCCATCGTCTGGACCAATCACCACTATCTCTTGCGCTATGCGAGCGAAGCCACTCATCGCCTGTTGTGGTTCAACTTCGCGCATCTGTTTTCGATGTCGCTGCTGCCGCTCTCGACCGCGTGGATGGCCGTGAGCGAATTGGCGCCGCAACCCGTTGCCTTCTACGCGGCGACCTTCTTCCTCGTGAACGCAACCTACATCTGTTTGATTTGGGAGCTCATGGACCGGATTCCGATCGACGAGCTCTCGCCGAGGGTGCGCCGGATCATGCGTATGCGGTCGATCACGACGCTGTGCCTTTTCGGCCTCGCGGCGATCCTCGCGCTCAAATATCCCTTGGTCGGGCTTGGAATCTGTATCTGTTGCCTGATCCTTTATCTAAAGCCTGATCCGCCGGGAGCAGGGACGCAGACATCGCAGGTATAAAGCGGACGCTCTGCCGATCCGCGCCAAGGGGTGCTGTGGTAGCATCTCTCAACCACCGCTCTTTGGCATCGTGAACGACGTACACATCCCGCGGCCGCATCGTGCGGGGGCGGAGATGGCCCCCGCTTTCGCGCGACGGTCTCGGAAAACACTGCGATCCCAAAGTCTTTCCTGCCGTCCCCGCGAAAGCGGGGCCCCAGTGTCATGCGCTCCGTTTGGGGTTGGAGTTCCTGGATGCCCGCTTTTCGCGGGCAGGGCGAAATTTGAGTTTTGTCAGCGATCCCCCAGACGCTTTGCCGCATTTTCGTCGGCCCTCTTGACGTAGTCGGGCCACAGCCGCGCACAAACCAGGCGGCCAAAGACGTAGCTAGGCGGCACGCATATCAGCAGCGCGGTCAGCGCGCCAACGTGCTTTTCCACTCCGTGCCGGTTAAAAAAAGAGCCAATCAGCAAATTGAAGGGCACAAAGAGCACCAAGCCCACCATGTAGATAGCTCCTCGCGTCCATTGCTCCTCACGCGACCAGCTCTTTCCCGTTGCCATGCTTGTCCACCACAAAGTCGAATTCTTCATGGCCGCCCTCCGGAAGGAGGTGTGATGTGTACCGGAAAAGGCTTTACAGAAGCTGTCCGACCGCGGGCCACTGGGGGAGGCCTCACCCAACATTTTCAATGCCCCCGGTGTACACCGGGGGCGTAGGCCCCTCCCCGTGCTTTTGGCTTGACTAGCGCCCGTCGCGCTGGCGCGCCTCGGCTTCGAGCCGGGTCACCACCTTGAGGTAGGTCAGCATCGGATAAAGCGCCGAGAACAGTGCCAGCGCGATGCCGTAGGGCCCCTCGCGATAGCCTTTGCGCGCGACATAGGATTTCCAGGCGCGGCTGAACATGCGGCGGAAGGCGGAGCGGAAGACCGGGAGCTGGCCCCTCTCGATGGCGTCCGCCGCGGCGGCATCGCTATAGCTGTTGAGGCGGCGGAACATGTCGGAGAGATCGCGGTCGACATAATGGTCGATCGGATGCTCGAGCCTGCGGCGCTCGCCGGTATAGCGCACCGGCGGGTGGACGCGGCCTCGGCCCCAGATCTTGCCGCCGGGCCGATAGAGCGCCGCGCGCATGGCGGCACCGTTATAGGCGCCCCAGCCGAAACGGATCAGCTTGCCGCCGACATGGTTGGCGATCGGGATAAGGAAATAGACATCGCCGGACGTTGCCGCGATCACCCTTCGCACCTCCTCGGCAAGGCCCGGCGTCACCCGCTCATCGGCATCGACCTCGATAATCCAATCACCGCGGCAGGCGGCGACCCCGGCGCTGCGCCGCTCGCCTTCGAGCGGCCAGGCGCCCTCGACGATGCGCGCGCCCAAGCCCTCGGCGATCTCGGCCGAGCGGTCGGTGGAGCGATCGAGCGCGACGACGATCTCATCGGCAAAGCGCAAGGTCTCGAGGCATTCGGCCAGCTGCCGCTCCTCGTTCCGCGCCACCACCAGCGCCGAGAGCTTCGGCGCCGGCGCGGCCTGGGCAGCGTCTCGATCCAGGGCGGTCATGGCCCGAGTTTTAGCATAGCTGCCGTTCCGGCGCTGGAGGCAGGCGGCATTGTCACTTACAGCGATTCTTCCTAAGCTCGGCCAAGCCGAAAAAGACCGGGGGAGATGGGCATGCAGCTCGCCCAGGTGACGCTCGAAGACAAATACACCCTCACATCCGGCCGCATCTACCTCTCCGGCGTCCAGGCGCTGGTCAGGCTGCCGATGATGCAGCGCCAGCGCGACCTCGCCGCGAGCCTCAACACCGGCGGCTTCATCTCGGGCTATCGCGGCTCGCCGCTCGGTACCTACGACAACGCCCTCTGGCAGGCGCGGCGCCTGCTGCGCGAGAACAACATCCATTTCCAGCCCGGGATCAACGAGGACCTCGCCGCCACCGCCATCTGGGGTAGTCAGCAGGTCAACCTGTTTCCGGGCGCCACGGTCGACGGCGTCTTCGGCATCTGGTACGGCAAGGGCCCGGGCGTCGACCGTTCGGTCGATCCGCTGAAGCACGGCAACACCGCCGGCACCTCGACCCATGGCGGCGTCCTCGCCATCGCCGGCGATGATCACGGCTGCCAATCCTCGACCCTGGCGCATCAGAGCGAGCAGATCTTCGAAGCGGCGATGCTGCCGATCCTCAACCCGGCGACGGTGCAGGAATATCTCGATTTCGGGCTTTACGGTTTCGCCCTCTCGCGTTTCTCCGCTTGCTGGGTCGGCTTCAAGGCGATCGCCGAGACCGTCGAGAGCAGCGCCTCGGTCCATGTTGATCCATCGCGGCTCAAGCTCGTGCTGCCGCCGGATTTCGAGATGCCGCCGGGCGGGCTCGGCATGCGCTGGCCCGATCCGCCGCTCGAGGCCGAGCGGCGCCTGCACGGGCCGAAGATGGCAGCGGTCGCGGCATTCGTTCGCGCCAATCCCATCGACCGGCTCGAGATCGATCCGCCGGCAGCACGCTTCGGCATCATCACCACCGGCAAGGCCTATCTCGACGTCCGCCAGGCGCTGGCCGATCTCGGCCTCGACGACAAGGCCGCCGCCGCGCTCGGCATCCGCCTTTACAAGGTCGGGCTGACCTGGCCGCTCGAGGCGTCGGGCGCGCGGCGCTTCGCCGAAGGGCTCAGCGACGTGCTCGTGGTCGAGGAGAAGCGTGGCTTCATCGAGGGCCAGCTCGTCCGCCTGCTCTACAATCTCGATGCCGCACGCCGCCCGACCGTTGTCGGCAAGGCGGATGAGAGCGGCGCGCCGCTGCTGCCCAGCCCCGGCGAGCTCACGCCGACCATGGTGGCGCGCGCCATCGTGCTGCGCTTGAAGCGGCTCGGCGAAGAGAGTCCGCATCTGACCCAGCGCCTGGCGCGGCTCGAATCCTTCGACAAGATGCTCGATGCGACGCCGCTGGCAACGCAGCGCACGCCGTTCTTCTGCTCGGGCTGCCCGCACAACACCTCGACGCGCGTGCCCGAAGGCAGCCGCGCCCAGGCCGGCATCGGCTGCCACGCCATGGCGATGTATGTGCCGTCGCGGCATACGGCGACGATCACGCATATGGGCGGCGAAGGCGCCAACTGGATCGGCCAGGCGCCCTTCACCAGCGAAAAGCACGTCTTCCAGAATCTCGGCGACGGCACCTATTCGCATAGCGGCCTGCTCGCCATCCGCGCCGCCGCGGCAGCCGGCGTCAACATCACCTACAAGGTGCTGTTCAACGATGCCGTCGCCATGACCGGCGGCCAGCCGGTCGAGGGCCAGCTCAGCGTGGCGCAGATCACGCGGCAGGTGGCGTCCGAAGGCGCCAGGCGCATCGTCGTCGTCACCGATGAGCCGGAGAAATATCCGAGCGATGTCGGCTTCGCCCCCGGCGTCACCGTGCGCCATCGCGACGAGCTCGACCAGGTGCAGCGCGAGCTGCGCGACACGCCGGGCCTCACCGTGCTGGTCTACGACCAGACCTGCGCCGCCGAGAAGCGGCGCCGGCGCAAGCGCGGCCAGTTCCCCGACCCGCCCAAGCGCGTCTTCATCAACGAGCTCGTCTGCGAAGGCTGCGGCGATTGCTCGGAGAAGTCGAACTGCGTCTCGGTAAAGCCGGTCGAGACCGAGTTCGGGCGCAAGCGCGCCATCGACCAGTCGAATTGCAACAAGGACTTCTCCTGCCTCAAGGGCTTCTGCCCGAGCTTCGTTTCGGTTCATGGCGGCCAGCCGCGCAAGCTGAAGAAACCCGCCACCGCCGTCGCCGAGGATCCGTTCGCGCATTTGCCGGTGCCGCAGCAGCGGCCGCTCGGCGAGGCCTATGGCATTCTCATCACCGGCATCGGCGGCACCGGCGTCATCACCGTGGGCGCGCTGCTCGGCATGGCGGCGCATCTCGAAGGCAAGGGCTGCACGGTACTCGACTTCACCGGCCTGTCGCAGAAGAACGGCGCGGTGATGAGCCATGTGCGCCTGGCGCCGGGGCCTGAGGATCTCCACGCCGTGCGCATCGCCGCCGGCGGCGCCGATTTGCTCCTCGGCTGCGACATGGTGGTGGCGGCAAGCCCGGCGGCGCTGTCGCGCGTCGAGAACGGCGTCACCCGCGCCGTCATCAACTCCTATCTCGCGCCCACCGCGGCCTTCGTCGTCAATCCCGACATCGATTTCGAGACGCTCGCCATGCAGCGCGCGCTGAAAGCGGCGGCGGGCGATGGCGGCGCCGAGTTTCTCGACGGCACCGGTCTCGCCACGGCGCTGATGGGCGACAGCATCGCCACCAACCTGTTCATGCTCGGCTATGCCTTCCAGAAAGGACTGGTGCCGCTCAGCCTCGATGCGATCGAGCGCGCCATCGAGCTCAACGGCGTCGCGATCGAGATCAACAAGCGCACCTTCGCCTGGGGGCGGCTCGCCGCCCATGACCGCGCCAAGGTCGAGGCGCTGGTCCGGCCCGCGTTGCGCGACGAAGCGCCGGCACCGCAAGGCCTCGCCGAGCTCGTCGAGCGTCGCGCCGGCTTCCTCACCGCCTATCAGAACGCCGCCTATGCCGCGCACTATCGCAGCGCCATCGCCGCGGTGGAAACGGCAGAAAAGACGCGCGGCCGCGGCCTTACCGGCTTGGCCGACGCGGCCGCCAAGGGCCTCTTCAAGCTCATGGCCTACAAGGACGAATACGAGGTCGCGCGGCTCTACACCGACGGCGCGTTCCAAAGGAAGCTGCATCAGCAATTCGAAGGCGATTTCACCCTCGAATTCCACTTGGCGCCGCCGCTCTTCGCCCGCCGCGATCCCGTCACCGGCGAGCTGCAGAAGCGCGGCTATGGTGGCTGGGTGTTCACCGCCTTCAAGCTGCTGGCGGGAATGCGGCGGCTGCGCGGCACCGCCTTCGACATCTTCGGCCATACCGCCGAGCGGCGCACGGAGCGCCGGCTCATCGCCGAGTACGAAGCGACGCTGCAGCGGCTGGCCGCGGGATTGACGCCGGACAACCACGCGCTCGCCGTCGAGATCGCGCGCCTGCCGGAGCAGGTCCGCGGCTTCGGCCACATCAAGGAGCGCAACCTCGCGAAGGCCAAAGAGCGCGAGGCCAGCCTCCTCGCCGCCTTTGCGGCTCCGGCGCCGCGCGCGACCGCGGCGGAATAGAGCGCAACGCGAGCTCCGGCGCCGCCCGTGCCCAGCCCCGCCAACAGCCGCAGCGCCGCCCAGCTGCTCGTCACCACGCTCGAGGCGCATGGCGTCGACCGCGTCTTCTGCGTCCCCGGCGAGAGCTATCTCGCCGTGCTCGACGCGCTTTACGGCCGCCCGATCGAGGTCATCACCTGCCGCCATGAGAGCGGCGCCGGCTTCATGGCGGTGGCCGATGCAAAGCTCACCGGCCGGCCAGGCATCTGTTTCGTCAGCCGCGGCCCCGGCGCCGGCAATGCCGCGATCGCCGTGCACACGGCGCAGCAGGATGCGGCGCCGCTGGTGCTCTTCGTCGGCCAGATCGAGCGCAAGGATCGCGGCCGCCGCGCCTTCCAGGAGGTGAATTACGACCGCACCTTCGGCGACATGGCAAAGCTCGTCGTCGAGGTCAGCGATCCCGCGCGCATCGCCGAAGCGACCGCACGTGCCTTCCAGGCGGCGCTCGCCGGCACGCCCGGCCCCGCGGTCGTGGTGCTGCCCGAAGACATGCTGATGGAGCCGACCGACGCGGCGGTCGCCGCGCCCCGTGCCCTGCCGCTCGCCCTTCCTTCCGGCGCGGCGGTGGCCGATGCGGCCGAGCGGCTGCGCCGCGCCCAGCGCCCGCTCCTCATCGCCGGCAGCCGTCTGGCGTCGCCGCAAGGCCGCGCCGCGCTGCGGGCGGCGGTCGAGCGTTGGCAGCTGCCGGTCGCCGTCAGCTTCCGCCAGCAGGATCTGCTCGACAATGACCATCCGCTCTTCGCCGGGCATTTGGGCTATCTCATTCCCAAGCGCCAGGTCGATAGCTATGGCGAAAGCGATCTCATTCTCGCCATCGGCACGCGCCTCGGCGATGTGACGACGCAGGGTTATGTCCTGCCCGCGGCGCCGCGCCCGCGCCAGAGCTTGATCCACGTCTATGACGATCCGGCGGTACTGGGCTCGGTCTACGCGGCCGATCTCGCCATCGCCGCCGACCCGGTCGCCTTCCTCGCCGCGCTTGCCGCCGAAGCCCCATCGCCCGGCAGCCCGGCGCCCGACTGGAGCGCCAAGCTGCACGGCCTCTGGACAGAAATGGCGACCTGGCGCCCGGTCACAGCGGAGGACGGCATCGTCTTCGGCAGCCTCATTGCCGCGCTGGCGCCGCGCGTCGGCGCCGATGCCGTCTTCACCACCGATGCCGGCAATTTCGGCGGCTGGCTCGCGCGCTACTTCCCGTTCCGCGCCTCGCAGCGTCTCTTGGGCCCGATCTCCGGCGCCATGGGCTTCGGCGTTCCCGCCGCGGTATCGGCGGCCCTGCGCTTGCAGCGCCGCGTCATCTGTCTCGTCGGCGATGGCGGCATGCTGATGACGGGAAACGAGCTCGCCGTCGCCGTCCAGCACCAGCTGCCGCTGCTCGTCATCGTCTCCAGCAACAACAGCTACGGCACGATCCGGCTGCATCAGGAAAAGGCGTTCCCGGGAAGGCGCATCGCCACCGACCTCGTCAATCCCGATTTTGCCAAGCTGGCGGAGGCCTTCGGCGCAACCGGCATCCGCGTCGAGCGCGAAGCGGAGATCGCGCCGGCGCTCGACTGGGCGCTCGCCGTGCCGGGCCCGGCGCTGATCGACGTCCAGACCAGCCTCGAGCACATTTCGGCCTACACAACCCTCGGCGCCATAGCGTCTGCACGGCGCTAGGCGAGCGCGCAGCGCTCGTCCGCACAGCCTTTTCCCGCTGCAGCGAGCGCGGTACTCTTTTTCCTTGCCGGGAAGGTGAGTTTTCCTTGCCGGGAAGGTGAGCATGGCCGTGAGCGAAAGCGACAGCCTCTATACCGTCGAAAGCCGCGAAATGGTGGCAGAGACCCCCGATCTGCGCCTGGTGGTGCTGACACTCGGGCCGGGACAGGAAGTGCCGTGGCACTGGCACAGCGCGGTCAGCGACCACTTCATCTGTCTCGAGGGGCCGATGGTGGTGGAGACGCGGGCGCCGCGCGAGGTCTTCGAGCTCGCCCCCGGCCAGCGCTGCACGGTTCCCGCCCGGCGCGCCCATCATGTCAGCGGCAAGGCGGGCGGCCGCTGCAAGTTCGCTATCCTTCAGGGGATCGGCACCTACGATTTCAATCCGGTCGGCACCTGAACCGCAGAGTTGGGTATCCCGGCGCCGGTCAAAACGCCCATTCGGTCGCGCCAACCTCTCTTTGAAGTAAGTGGACAGGGCCCCCCTCCCCGTACCACAGTGTCGCCATTCAGCAACGAGCCGGGTCCATGCGCATCCTCAAAGTCGCGGCTTCCGCCGCTCTAATCGCCCTCGTCCCCTTTGCCGGGTCCGTCACCGCCGCCGACAACAGCGATGTCGGCCTCAATCTCTTCTCCGAGGTTTACGAGCAGGTCCGCGCCAACTACGTCGAGCCGGTCACCGACAAGCAGCTCGTCGAAGGCGCCATCAAAGGCATGCTCGGATCGCTCGATCCGCATTCCAACTATATGGATGCCAAAGAATATCGCGAGATGCAGGTGCAGACCCGGGGCGAGTTCGCCGGGCTCGGCATGCAGGTCACGATGGAAAACGGCCTGGTCAAGATTATCTCGCCGATCGACGACACGCCGGCGGCGCATGCCGGGCTGAAGCCGGGCGACCTCATTCTGGCGATCGACAAGCAGCCGGTCAGCGACATGTCGCTGTCGGACGCGGTCGACAAGCTGCGCGGGGCGGTCGGCACGCAGGTCATGCTCACGGTTCGCCGTCAGGGGGTCGACCCCTTCGAGGTGACGCTGACCCGCGCCGAGATCCATGTCGAGCCGGTGAAGTTTCACCTGGAAGGCCATGACATCGGCTATATCCGCATCACCAGCTTCAGCGAGCGCACCAGCAGCGCGCTCGAGACCGCGATAAAGTCGCTGAAGCAGCAGGCCGGCGACCAGCTCGCCGGCGTCGTGCTCGATTTGCGCAACAATCCCGGCGGGCTGCTCGACCAGGCGGTTGCGGTGAGCAACGCCTTTCTCGACCAGGGCGACATTGTTTCGATCCGCGGCCGGCGCAGCCAGGACAGCCGGCGCTTCGAGGCGCAGCCGGGCCGCGACCTCGTGCGCGGCCTGCCCATGGTGGTGCTGATCAATGGCGGATCGGCGTCGGCCTCCGAGATCGTCGCCGGCGCGCTCAAGGATCATCACCGGGCGATCCTGCTGGGCACACGTAGCTTCGGCAAAGGCTCGGTGCAGACCGTATTGCCGGTCAAGGAGAGCGGCGGCGCCATCCGGCTGACCACGGCGCTCTACTACACCCCGTCGGGCCGCTCGATCCAGGGAACCGGCATCGAGCCCGACGTGGTCGTCGAGCCGGCGAAGATCGAGAACACGCCGACCGAGGGCCGGCTGCACGAGGCGGATCTGCGCGGTGCCCTCAAGAACACCGACGCGGAGGCGCTGGAGAAGGGGCAGGTGCCGCAAGCCAGCGCACCCAAGCCGGCCGACCATAGCAGTGCCAATACCAAGACGATCAGCACGACCGAGCCGCCGCCCAATGTTCCGCCGGGGACCCAGCCGGTGCCGAAGTCCGACGCAAGTGCGCTCGATCCCAACATGATCGGCACCGATCAGGACTATCAGCTGGTCCGCGCCGTCGACCTGTTGCGCGGGGTGACCCTGTTCAAGAAACTGGCGGCACAATAGCGCGGCCCGAGACCGGCGCAACGCGCCGGCCTCGGCGCGGGCGGGCGTCAGCGGTTGCGCTGCAACCGCGGGAGCCCGCACCGTGCGGGCGATGCACTTTCCCGTCGGGCTGCGGGGGCGGTGGAGGCTAGAGCGTCGAGCGTTTAATCGGGCGCATATCCGGCGGCTCTGAGATAACTCCAGCATTCTGCTGGTGAGTAGAGAGCGCAGATGTCGCCAACGGCTCGCCAGAGCGCATCGATGGTGCGGGCGCCGATACGTCTGAGG
>DATJLU010000006.1:0-11858 GCA_035509275.1 Allostellaceae bacterium
GGCCAATCTCGGCGCGGCGGCGACGCCCGCGCTCAGCTTGTTCTTCGCCGTGGTGCAGCTGCCGATCTATGTGCTGCCGGCGGCGCTGAAGCCGGTCTATCGCCGCTTCGGCGCGGGGGTGCCGCATGGGGTGGATCGGCGTGCTGCCAACTGAACCGGCTGAGTCGCCCCTCCCCCCTTGAGGTCAAGGCGAACGCGCTACGCGCGTTCGTCCGCGGCGGCGGCAGCGATTGCGCAGCAATCGCGAGAGCCGCAGCGTTCCGACTAACGTCGGTGTTAGGTGCGAACTCCGCACGGAGCGGGCTCTCGCGGTTGCAAGAGCAACCGCTGTCGCCCGCCGGCGACAACGCTTCGCGTTGCGCCTAACTCGCAATCGCTTCGAGGCGCAGGCGGGTGACGTTGGGGCCGAAGAAGCCGATGACGACGAAGACCACCGCCATCGCCGCGGCGATGAAGCCGAAGACGCCGGTCGGCCCGTAATTGCCCAGGAACCACTGGATGATGAAGGGCGAGAAGATGGTGCTGAAGCGGCTCCAGGAATAGACGAAACCGATCGCCTGGGCGCGGATGCGCGTCGGGTAGAGCTCGGCCTGATAGGCGTGGAAGGAGAAGGAGAGCCAGTTCGCCGACAGCGTGATGAGAATGCCGAAGAGGATGAGCAAAGCCATGCTGGTCTGCTGCGCGAAGAGCAGGCCGAAGACGGCGATGCCGGCCGCCGCCCAGGCGATCTGCCATTTGCGCTCGTAATGGTCGGCGAACCAGATGCCGATGAGCGGCCCCACCGGGTTGGCAATGGCGATGATGAAGGTGTATTCGAGCGAGGTGGTGACGCTGATCCCCTTCGAGATCAGGAATTGCGGGACCCAGGCCTGGAACCCGTAATAGCCGATGGTCTGAAAGAGATTGTAGACGATCAGCATGATCGTGCGGCCGCGATACTGGTCGTTCCACATCTCGCTCCAGGCGCCGCGCTTGATCTCGCCTTCGCCGGCGACGAGCTGCGGCTCGGGCAGCTTGCGGCCGGTCTCGGCCTCGGCGGCGCGCTCCATCTCGGCGACAATGCGCTCCGCTTCGGCCATGCGGCCGTGCTGGGCGAGCCAGCGCGGCGATTCCGGCAGGCCAAGCCGGATCCACCAGATCACGAGCGCGCCCGTCGAGCCGATGATGACGACCCAGCGCCAGCCTTCGAGGCCGAGGAAGGCGAAGGGCGGCGCCATGAGAAAGGCGAGCAGCGCGATGGTCGGCACTGCCGTGTACATCACCGCCTGATTGAAGGCGAAAGCGGGGCCACGCCGATCCTTCGGCACCAGCTCCGACACGTAAGCGTCGACATTGACCAGTTCGACGCCGAGGCCGATGCACGAGATCATGCGCCAGAGAACGACGCCAAAGGCCGCGTGCTGAAAGGCGAGAACGAAGGAGCCGATCGAGTACCACAGCAGCGCGAAAGTGAAGATCGAGCGACGTCCGAAGCGATCGGAGATCCAGGAAAAGGCGATGGTGCCGATGAAGAGACCGAGGAAGAGCGCGCCGACGAAGCTGGCAAGCGCGTCGAAATTAAGCGGATTGGGCCCCAGCTTGAACATCCCGCTCTTGACCAGTCCGGCGCCGACCGCGGCGGTGAAGAAGAGATCGTAGAACTCGAACCAGCCGCCGAGCGAGATCAGCACGATGAGCTTGCGGACAAAGCTTGTTTCCGGCAGTCGGTCGATGCGCGCGGCAATCGTCACCGCGGACGAAGTGGCCATGACGTTTCCTCTCCTCGTTTGACACTGGCGGTCAATTAGGGCGGCGCATGCTCCCACAGGCACGCGCAGAGGTAAAGCGCGATGGCAGCTGGCTAGCGCCCCGATGGTAGCCTAGGATAAGAGCCAAAGCGTTCCCATCTCAGGCAAAATATAGCCTCAGGAGAGCGAGATGAGCGATTTGCCACGTCGCGTCGATATCCACGAAGAAGGCCCGCGCGAAGGCTTCCAGATCGAGCCCGGGCCGATCACCACCGAGCGCAAAGTGGCGCTCATCGACGCCTTGTCGGCGACCGGTCTGAAGCGCATCCAGATCGCCTCTTTCGTCAATCCGAAGCGCGTGCCGGGCTGGGCCGATGCCGAGGCGGTGGTCACCGGTATCCATCCCCGGGACGGCATCCGCTATTCTGCCCTGTGGCTCAACGAAAAGGGGCTCGAGCGCGCCGTCGCGCTCAAAGACCGGCTGTCGCTGCGCGGCACGATTTCGCTCTGCGCCTCGGAGCCCTTCATCCGCCGCAACCAGAACCGCGACCTCGCCGAGAATGTGCGGGTGCAGCACGCGCAGATCGAGATCTTCAAGGCGAACGGCATTCCGGTCGAGAGCATCTCGATGATGGCGGCGTTCGGCTGCAACTTCGCCGGCGACATTCCCGTCTCGACCGTCACCGCGACGGTGGCGCAGGGCTTCGAGATCGCCGCCGCGCATGATCTCACCATCAAGTCGCTGTCGCTGGCCGACACCATGGCCTGGGCAACGCCCCTGAGCATCAAGCGCGTCGTCGGCGCGGTGCGCGAGCGCTGGCCGGAGCTGCGCGTCAACCTGCACCTCCACGACACCCGCGGCCTCGGCGTCGCCAACGCTTATGCCGGGCTCGAGATGGGGGTTTCCAGCTTCGACAGCTCGGTCGCCGGGCTCGGCGGCTGCCCCTTTGCCGGACACAAGGGCGCGGCGGGCAATGTCTGCACCGAGGATCTCGTCTTCATGTGCGAGGAGATGGGGATAACGACCGGCATCGATATCGAGGCGCTGATCGCCGCCGCCCGGCTCGCCGAGGAGATCGTCGGCCATCCCCTCCCCGGCTCGGTGATGCGCGGCGGCACCTTGGCGAAGTACCGGCACCACTAGCCACCACTAAGCCGCGACCACCACCCTTGCCCGCTCGAGGTCGGCAATCTCCTCGTCTCTGAGCCCGATCTCGGCGAGGATCTCGCGCGTGTGCTCGCCGATGCGCGGCGCTTCGCGGTAGAGGCCGGGGCGCTCGCCCGCCATCTCGATGGGGAGCCGCGGCAGCTTGCTGCGGATGCCGCCGGGGAGCAGGACATCGACGAGGCCCTGGCTCTCGTTGAGATGCGGATCATCGAAGAGATCGGCCGTGCGCGCCACCGGGGCGTAGGGGATCTTCGCCCGCTCGCAGCGCGCCATGATCTCGGCCTTGGTCAGGCGGCCGAGATGCTCGGCGACGATCGGCAGCATCCAGGGCCGCGACGCGACGCGCTGCTCATTGGTTTGCAGCCGGGCATCGGCGAGCAGATCCGGCCGCTCGAACACCTCGCAGAACCGCGCCCAATGCCGGTCGCTGGTGACGCCGACAAAGACCTGGTCGTCATCGGCGGTCTTGAAGGTCTGGTAGATGCCCCAGCCGCCGCGCCGCACCGGCATCGGCGGCACCTCCTCGCCGGTGAGCGCCTCGCCGGCCATGTGCTGGCCCATCATGAACACCGTCGATTCGAAGAGGGCGCTCTTCACGAACTCGCCCTTGCCGCTGGCATCGCGCCGGCGCAGCGCCGCGAGAATGGCGATGACGGCGAAGGCACCGCCCATGATGTCGACGACCGAGGTGCCGGCGCGGAGCGGCTGGCCCTTGGGTCCGGTCATATAGGCGAGGCCGCCCATGAACTGCACCACCTCGTCGAGCGCCGGACGGTGCTCGTAAGGACCGGAGAGAAAGCCCTTGAGCGCGCAATAGATGAGGCCCGGGTTGAGGCCCGAGAGCACGTCATAGCCGCAGCCGAGGCGGTCCATGGTGCCGGGCGCGTAATTCTCGATCAGCACATCGGCCTCGCCGGCGAGCCGCCGCACCAGGTCGAGGCCGGAGGGTTGCTTCAGGTCGAGGGCGAGGCTGCGCTTGTTGCGGTTGAAATAGCCGAAGAACCCGGCGGCGAAGCCGGAGAGCCGGCGCGTCGCATCGCCTTCGGGCGCGGGCTCGATCTTGACGACATCGGCGCCGAGATCGGCCAGCACCAGCCCGGCGCTGGGCCCCATGATGTTCTGGGTGAATTCGAGGACGCGGAGGCCGGCGAGCGGCAGGGCGGCGGGCGGGGAGAGCGACGTCATGGCAGCCATGTTAGCCGGGAGGCGCGCGCTTTCCAGCCCCGTTAACCCTGCGTTTGGAATCGCCGCAGAAAATGCCGTCACGGCAAGGAGGCACCACGTGCTCAGCGGCATCATCTCCCGTCGGCGCGCCAGGGCGGGCGAAGCGGCGGAAACGGCATCAACGGCGCGACTGCGGCAGATCGAGCGCGAGGTCGATCAGGAGCAGGCGCTGCAGATCGGCGCCGCCGGCCTCGGCTTCTTCGGCGCCATCCTCAGCGTTGCGGTCAACCCCGCTTTCGCGCTGCTGCCGGCGATAGCTTTCGCCGCGCTCGGCCAATACGCGGTCCAGGGCTGGTGCCCGCCGATGGCGCTGCTGCGCCGCCTCGGGCTCAGAACCAGCCGCGAGATCGACGGCGAGCGCTACGCGCTGTCCGCCGCCATCGCCGAGCCCCTGATGCCGGAGATCAACCGCGCCGGCGCGGATTAGCCGAGCCCCGATGTCCTCTCCGCCCGCTTGCGGGGTGAGGGCGCAAGCTAAGCGAGCGGGCGGGATCGGTGTCGACGACGGGCTCGCTGTCCCTCGGACACACCTGGCCCTCCCCGACCACGGGAAGTCGACATGGCCGAGCCGAAATCATCAGACGGGTTCAAAGCGTGGCTGGAAAGGCAGGCGCAGCCTCAGCCCGACGGTACCTATCTCATCCGCCCCCTGGGTCGCTCTCGCGTATACCACATAGACGCCGCGACGAAGCGCCGGTGGCTCCGCTTCCAGGTAGCAGGCTGGTGGCTGGCGGTGATTATGGGCGTGCTCATTCTGGTGCTCAAGGACGACCATCCCTGGACCTCGCCACGCGTGATCATATCGACGGTGCTGGCGTTCGGCGTGCTGATGGTAGTGGAGTGTGGCGCCGTGTTCTGGATTCTTCGGCACGCCCAGCGCGTCCCGAATGAACGATGGAAAGGCCCCGCCGTCATCGGTTCATGGCGGGTATTTCCCAGGCATACGCACCTCTGGTCGATGGCCCTCTTTGGCGGCCTGACCGCGTTCACGGCATGGCGCGTCGTTGGCGCCGTACCGGTCGGCAGCTTTTGGCAGGACATGTCCTCTCTTCTGCTCTTTGCCGCGCTTTTCTTGTTGTCGGTTTTCAATTATTGGCGCGCTGGGCAAGCAGTAGCCAAGAACGGAGCGACAACGACGCCCGCCCGAAGGATGTTGCTTGCCGGCCTCGTCGCGCCGTCGGCAACGACGCTGGTGGCCATCATCTTCCTGCTCATTCCGCGACTGGCCGGGAACGCCACGCAGGCTGTCACCCCCGAAGGACTGAAACTGGCCGCAGAGGCGCTGCTGGGCATTTTGGCCGTCTCATACGCGGTCTCTTATACGGCCGGTATTCCGATCTATCTCGTTCTGCGTCGTCGAGGGTGGCGAACGCGGGGTGCATATATGGGCGCCGCCGCCTTGCTGGGTGTCGCCGGCTACCTGGAATTCATTGTCGTGATGTTGGCCTGGGCGGCATTTCTCGGTGCCGAGAGATTCCAGATCGGCATTCATCTGCTCTGGAGAGAGCACGGCCTGCTCGACCCGCACAACTTCGTCGGGGCGATGGCGATCGGTCTTTTCTTCACGCCGATCGGACTGGCCTTCTGGCTGATCACACGCCCGGATCTCTCCGGCTGAGCAGGGCGAGCGCCATGGCGCCACGAACCCGGACTCACACGGAAAAGAGTCTAAGAGAGAAATGATGTCGCTGACGGATCGAGAGAGGGTCACATTTATGAGCAGCCCAGGCAAGAAGCCGGAGGCACCCTTTGATATCCGATCGCTTGTCCCGACGACGTATCGGGTCATGACGGTGAGCTGGATCTTCTTAGCGGCGCTTAACCTCGCCGCATTTGTGCTGCATAGCCTCGCTATGAGCCTATTTGTCCGGTGGCTGCAACTGTTTCGCCCTTTGGCGGATTTGATAGCTCTTTACGTTCCAGCCATCAGCCAGATTTCATCGTATGCAACCGCCGAGAACAATGATCGTATTGCTACTGCGACCACCTTACTAGCCTGCGATTGGGCGATTGTTGCGCCGGCGCTGCTTCTTATGCTGGTGACGAGCATTGTGCAGTTCTGCTTGAGCGGCCCGTCAATAAATCGGCGGGTCGGGAAAAGATTGGTCGAGCGAAATATAACAATGTTCGAATTCTTTTCTCTCGTTCTGGGGTTATTGGTTATTACGTTTATTCCAGTATACGCTTATTTCGGATACGGGGAACCCGCAATTATTGACAGAGATTTATTTCTATTCTTTATATTTCCCGGTATATTTGGCATATTATTACTGTGGTTCTTGACATTTTCAGTTCTTGTTATCGGCTTTTTCTTTGGGGTGGCGTCAGAATAGCCTTGCCCGTTTCTGCCGAATGCTTCCAAAGCGTGGCTCGAAAAGGAGGCGCAGCCTCAGCCGAACGGTACCTAATCTCGGACCTCGCCATCGCGCTACGAACCTAGACTCACACCGAGAAATACTTCGCCTGCGGGTGGGTCGCGACGATGGCCGAGGTCGATTGCTCGGGGTCGAGCTGATCCTCGTCGGTGAGCGAGACGCCGATCTCCTCGGCGTTGAGGAGGGCCAGGATCTGACGCTGATCGGCGAGGTTGGGACAGGCGGGATAGCCGAAGGAATAGCGGCTGCCGCGATAACCCTGCTGCAGCAGCGCCTCGATGTCGCGCGCCTCGTCGGCGGCAAAGCCGAGCTCGGCGCGGATGCGCTTGTGGATGTACTCGGCCATCGCCTCGGCCATCTCGACGGAGAAGCCGTGGAGATAGAGGTAATCCTGATAGCGGTTCTCGGC
This sequence comes from Allostellaceae bacterium, assembly GCA_035509275.1. Taxonomy (GTDB): domain Bacteria; phylum Pseudomonadota; class Alphaproteobacteria; order ATCC43930; family CGMCC-115725; genus DAHUYF01. The sequence continues at coordinate 6,904 of DATJLU010000006.1, forward strand.
GAACCATTCGCGTGCTACCTCGGAGGCGCGCGGCCCCATGGTGACGACCTGCAAGCCGATGACGTCGCGCTCGTTGTCGGCGATGTCGCGGAAGAAATCGGCGATGCAGAGCCCGCCTTCCTTGGCCTGACGCGGAAAGGTGAAGCGCGCCACCTCGCTGGTGCCGTCCTCGGCGAAGAGGATGAGGTCATTGCCGTGCGCCGCGCATTTCCAATAGCCATAGGCCGCTTGTGGCACCAGGATGTCCTGCTGGATCGCGGTGTCGATGAGACGCTGCAGGATCGGCCGCAGCTCCTTGTGCGCCCAGAGCTTGAACGCGTCGAGGCTGCGCCCATCCTTGCGGAAGCCCCAATGGAATTGATAGAGCATGCGCTCGTTGAGATAGGGCACCAACGCCTTCACCGGTACGCGCGCCACCGTACGCGGCCCCCAGAACGGCGGCACCGGCACATGGATGCCGCGGGTCAGCTCCTGGCGGCGGAAGCGAATTTCCTCGACATCGATCGGCCGCAGCGGCCGCGCATCGGCGGCGCGGCCGAGCTTGCGCTTCTCGTTGACGACGCGGCCCTGATTCTTCGTCTGCACCTCGGCAAGATGCGAATCGAAGCGGCCATTCACCACCTTGTCCATGAGGGCGAGCCCGTCGAAGGCGTCGCGCGCATAGGCGACGCGGCCTGAGGCATAGGCCTTGACGCAATCCTCTTCGACATAGCGCCGCGTCAGCGCCGCGCCGCCGAGCATCACCGGCATGGACACGCCCTGCCGCGTCATCTCCTCGAGATTCTCGCGCATCACCACCGTCGATTTCACCAGCAGCCCCGACATGCCGACGGCATCCGCCTTGTGCTGCGCCGCGGCGTCGAGGATGGCGGCAAGCGGCTGCTTGATGCCGAGATTGATGACGCGATAGCCGTTATTGGTGAGGATGATGTCGACCAGGTTCTTGCCGATGTCATGCACGTCGCCCTTCACCGTGGCGAGCACGATCGTGCCTTTCTGCTGGCCTTCGATCCGCTCCATATGCGGTTCGAGCCAGGCCACCGCCGCTTTCATCGTCTCGGCCGATTGCAGCACGAAGGGCAGCTGCATCTTGCCGGCGCCGAAGAGGTCGCCGACCACCTTCATGCCGTCGAGGAGGAAGGTATTGATCACGTCGAGCGGCGGGTGCTTCTCGATCGCCAGCGCCAGATCGTCTTCGAGGCCCTGGCGGTCGCCATCGACGATGCGCTGCTTCAGCCGTTCCTCGACCGCCGCCGGCCGCTCCTTCTTCGCCGTCTTTTCGGCGACGCGGTTCTCGAACAGCGCGATGAAGGCCTGCAGCGGGTCGTAGCCCTCGCGCCGGCGGTCGAAGATCAGATCCTCGGCCACCCTCGCCTCCTCTTCGGGGATGCGGTGCAGCGGCGCGATCTTCGAGACATGGACGATAGCGCCGGTGAGGCCGCGCTTCAGCGCGTGGTCGAGGAAGACCGAATTGAGCACATGGCGCGCCGCCGGCTTCAGGCCGAAGGAGATGTTGGACAGGCCGAGGATGATCTGGCATTCCGGCAGCTCGCGCGCGATGCGCTCGATCGCCTCCAGGGTGGAAAGGCCGAGCTTGCGGTCATCGTCATTGCCGGTGCAGATGGTGAAGGTCAGCGGATCGAACAGCAGGTCCGACGGCGGCAGGCCGAAGCGGCCGCAGGCGAAATCGTGGAGGCGATGCGCGACCTCGACTTTGCGGGCCGCTTCCTTGGCCATGCCCTGCTCGTCGATGGTGAGCGCGATCACCGCCGTGCCGAAGCGGCGCGCCAGCTCCAGGCGCTTGGCCGCCGGCGTCTCGCCATCCTCGAAATTGATCGAGTTGAGGATCGGCTTGCCGCCATAGAGCTTCAGCGCCGCCTCGAGCACCGGCAGCTCGGTCGAATCGATCACCAGCGGCGCGGTGACGGTGCCGCGCATCCGCGTCACCGCCTCGCTCATATCGGCGACCTCGTCGCGGCCGACAAAGGCGGTGCAGAGATCGAGCGCGTGCGAGCCTTCCTTCACTTGCTCGCGCGCCATCTCGACGCAGCCATCCCAATCGCCCTTTTCCTGCAGCTGCCGGAACTGCTTGGAGCCATTGGCATTGCAGCGCTCGCCGATCGAGAAATAGGCGTTCTCCTGGCGCAGCGCGACCTGGCCATAGAGCGAGGCGATCGCCGGGACGAAGACCGGACGGCGCGCTTTCGGCCGCGGCCGGATGCCGTTCGCGGCGATCCGCCGCAGCATCGCGTCGAGCGCCGCGATATGCGGCACATCGGTGCCGCAGCAGCCGCCGACAAGGTTCACGCCGTCCTCGCTGACGAAGCGCTCCTGCCATTGCGCCAGCTCGCCGGCGGACAGCGGGTAATGCGTGTGGCCGTCCATCAGCTCGGGCAAGCCGGCATTGGGCTGCACCGCGATCAGGCCCGGCCAGGTCTCGCCGAGGAATTTGACATGCTCGGCCATCTCCAGCGGCCCGGTGGCGCAATTGAGGCCGAGCAGCGGCACGCCCAGGCTTTGCACCACGGTCGCGGCGGCGGCGATGTCGGCGCCGACGAGCAGCGTTCCCGTGGTCTCGACCGTCGCCTGGACGAAGATCGGCGTGTCCTTGCCGGCCTCGGCGCGAGCGCGCTTGGCGCCGTTCACTGCCGCCTTGATCTGCAGCACGTCCTGGCAGGTCTCGATCAGAATGGCGTCGACCCCGCCGGCGACGAGGCCGCGGCATTGGAGGGTGAGCGCATCCTCGAGCGTCTGATAATCGATATGGCCGAGCGACGGGAGCCGCGTCCCTGGCCCGACCGAGCCGAAGACGAAGCGCGTGCGGCCGTCGCCGGCGAGCGCTTCCACCGCTTCGCGCGCCAGCTCGGCCGAGCTTCGGCTCAAGGCGAAAGCCTTCTCCGCGATGCCGAACTCGCCCAAGGTCACGGGCGATGCGCCGAAGCTGTTGGTCTGCACCGCATCGGCGCCGGCGCGGAGATATCCCAAATGGATGTCGCGCACGAGATCGGGCCGGCTCTCGCACAGGATGTCGGTGCAGTTCTCATGGCCGAGATAGTCGCGCTCGACATCGAGCGGGCGCGCCTGCATCTGCGTCCCCATCGCGCCGTCGCACAGCAGGACCCGGTCGGCAAGGTAATCGAGGATGTGCGGCATGAACGATCTCTATTGTTGACGTCGTGGGGTCGAACCAAGTGCGGTCCCGCGCACGCCAATGAGATGGCAGATGGCGACGATGAGGTCGGCGCGGTTCAGGGTGTAGAAATGGAACTCGTCGATTCCCGCCGATTGCAGCAGCCGGCATTGCTCGGCGGCGATCGAGGCGGCGACGAGGCGGCGCGTATCGGGATCGTCATCGAGCCCCTCGAACATCGGCGCCATCCAGGACGGCAGGCTCGCGCCGCAAGCGCCGGCGAATTTCTTCACCTGGGCGAAATTGGTCACCGGCAGGATGCCGGGGACGATCGGCACGCCGATGCCGGCGGCGGCAGCGCGGTCGAGAAAGCGCAGATAGACATCGGGGTCGAAAAAGAATTGCGTGATGGCGCGCGTCGCGCCGGCATCGATTTTGCGCTTCAGATTGTCGAGATCGGCGCCGGTGCTGTGCGCCTCCGGATGGGTCTCGGGATAAGCGGCGACGCTGAGCTCGAAATCGGCGACGCGGCGCAGCCCCGCCACCAGCGCCGCGGCGTAGTCATAGCCGTCGGGATGCGGCCGGTACGGCCCCTCGCCCGGCTGTGCGTCGCCGCGCAGCGCGACGAGATGGCGGATGCCGGCCTGCCAGTAGCGCCGAGCGATCTCGTCGATCTCCGCACAGGCGGCGCCGATGCAGGTGAGATGCGCCGCCGGCTCGAGCGTCGTCTCCTGGCGGATGCGCAACACCGTGGCGTGAGTGCGCTCGCGCGTCGAGCCGCCGGCGCCATAGGTGACCGAGACGAAGCGCGGCTGCAGCGGCTCGAGCCGCTTCACCGTCTGCCACAGCTTCGCTTCCATTTCCGGCGTCTTCGGCGGGAAGAACTCGAAGGAGACGAGCGGCCGCTTGCCGGCGCGGACCGGCTCGGCGGCGAGGAGTGGGTCGCGGCGGATCACGATGCCACCGCCACCGGCGTTCGCACCGCTTGCGCCTCGGTGCCGGCAGGGCGCCGCGCTGCCCATAGCGAGACGGTGAGCGGGTCGCCCGGCAGGTGCCGCACCGGCTCAGGCTCGAGCCCTGCTGCGCCGCACCAGAGGGTCACTTCCGCATCGGTAAAGCCGAGCCGGCGATGGGCCTGCTCGCTGCGCAGGAATTCGAGCTCATGCGGCGCGAAATCGACGATGACCAAGGTGCCGCGGGGCCGGAGCACGCGCGCCGCCTCGGCAACGACCTGGCTCGGGCGCTCGGCGTAGTGCAGCACCTGGTGGACCACCACCGCGTCGAACGAGGCGCCGGGGAGCGGCAGCTGATACATGTCGCCCTGGCGGATGCTGCAATTGCGCAGCCGCGCGCGTTCGAGATTGACCCGCGCCACCGCCAGCATCTCGCGCGAGAGGTCGAGCCCGAGCGCGCGCTCGACGCGCGGTCCGAAGACTTCGAGCATGCGCCCGGTGCCGGTGCCGATATCGAGGAGGTCATGCAGCCCTGCCGATGGCAGCAGGCCGAGGAGCACCGCCTCGACCTCCTTCTCGTCGACATAGAGCGAGCGGATGCGGTCCCATTGCGCGGCATTGGCGCGGAAATACTGCGCCGCTTGCTCGGCGCGCTGCTGCTTGGTCTGGAGCAGCCGCTCGCGATCGAGGGCCAAGGTCGGATCGGAGGGAGGCAAAAGGTCGAGGAGGCGCCGGCCCAGCGCGCCGCGCTCGGCCAGGCGATAAAAGACGCGGCTGCCCTCGCGGAAGCGGTCGAGGAGCCCGGCATCGCACAGCAGCTTCAGGTGGCGCGAGACGCGCGGCTGGCTCTGCCCGAGGATCTCGGTGAGCTC
>DATJLU010000007.1:0-12861 GCA_035509275.1 Allostellaceae bacterium
ATGTGGGTTGGGCGGAATACCGCGAGTGGCGACGCCGGCGCCGGGCCGCCCGGCGCGGCACGACCCTGACCCAGAAATTCGGCCTGCGCGACCCCTCCTCCCGGCTGAACCATCGCAAAGCCAGCAGGTAAGGCGTGACCAGCGAACGGGGGCGGCACCGGCCGCCCCCGTTCGGTGCTAGGCGACGACCAGATCCGGCACGAGGACCTTGCCCTTGGTCTCGGGGGCGAAAGCCAGCGATGCAGCCCAGCTGAGCGCGCCAAGGCAGGTGCCGATGATCATCGGGATCGCAAACCCCGTACCGTAATGGGCGGCGAAGAAGGTCAACACCAACGGCACGAACCCGCCGAAGATTGCCGCCTGGTGGTAGCAGAAGGCCGTCGCGGTCGCGCGTATCTCGGTCGGGAAGCGCTCGTTCAGGTACGGCACCATCTGGCCCTGCATGCCGCCGCCGGCGCAGAACCCCTGCGCCACGAAGCCGACGACGATCCACAGCAGGTTCGTGTTCAGGAGGTAGAAAGGCGCCAGCGGGACGGCGATCAGCGCCGGAATGATCATCGCCCAGCGCCGGCCGAAGCGGTCGGCCCACCAACCCCAGCCGCACGCCGCCAGGAACACGCCGAGATTCCCGAAGAAGATCGGCGTCGCCACCACCGCCGGTGCGAGACCCAGGTCCTTTTGCAGATGCGTCGCAAACAGCGCGTTGACCGAATAGTACGCGATGAAGCCGCTGGCCATCCACCAGCAGGAGGTCAGGGTGTTGGCGAGCACGCCGCGCTTGAAGATGGCCAAGAGCGGGGCGCGAACCTCGCGCTGCTCCAGCTGCTGACGCCGCCGGTTCTCGAGCCAAATCGGCGGCTCTTTGACGTAGCGGCGGACATAGAACACGGAGAGCGCCGGCAAGACGCCGACCCACAGCATGCCGCGCCAGCCGATGTAGCTGTAGAACAGACCATAGATCGCGCTCGACAGCATGAAGCCGAGGCCCCACGAGCCCTGCAGCACGCCGCCCATGAAACCGCGCGAGCGCACCGGCCAGCTCTCCATCGCCAAGGCGCTGCCGGCCGGCCATTCCGCCCCCATGCCGAAGCCGAGCAAGGCGCGGAACAGGAAGAGATAGGTGAAGGTCGGAGAAAAGCCGGCCGCGAAATTGCTGAAGGAATACCAGAGGATGGAGATCATCAGCGGAATCTTGCGGCCGATCCGGTCGGCGAGCCAGCCCGACCCGACGGCGCCCAGCAGCCGCATCCACAAGGTGACGGTCAGAACGAAGGCGACATCGGTCAGGGGGACATGAAATTCCTGCGAGATCGGCACCATGATCAGCAGGAACATCGTGAAGTCGAAGGCATCGAGCGTCCAGCCGAGCCATGCCGCCCACCAGGCCAGCCACTGCTCCTTGGTCGGCTCTTTCCACCAGGGAATCGGTTTGCTTGCGTCTTGCGCCGTGGTCATCGCTTGCCTCCCGGTTGCAGGCCGGAGCGATTACCCTCGCGAGGGTTTCGCTCGCGACGTTTTTAGTTTCAGAATTAGTTTCAGCTTACGCCGAACGCTTGGCGCAGGCCACTACGCTGTGGGGTGCGTTGGCAGGTGATCTCAAGCGCGGCGGAGGAAAGCCCTCGACCGTGACGGCGCCCCGGCGCCGGGCGCCGTCAGCCGGCCTTGCTGACCCGCATGTACCATTCCACGAGACGGCGGACCTGACGCTGCGTATAGCCATGGGCCATCATCCGCTCGACGAAGTCGGAATGCTTCTTCTCGGTTTCGCTGTCTTTTTTGCTGCCGAAGCTGATGACGGGAAGCAGATCCTCGACTTGCGAGAACATGCGCTTCTCGATCACTTCGCGCAGCTTCTCATAGGACGTCCACGGCGGATTTCTCCCGCCATGCGCCGCGCGGGCGCGCAAGGCGAACTTGACGACCTCGTTGCGAAAGTCCTTGGGATTGGCGATGCCCGCAGGCTTCTCGGTCTTCGACAGCTCCTGGTTCAGAAGCTCGCGATTCATCAGCTGACCGGTATCCGGATCCTTGTAGTCCTGATCCTCGATCCACGCATCGGCATAGGCGACATAGCGGTCGAAGAGGTTCTGCCCGTAATCGCCGTATGATTCGAGATAGGCCTTCTGGATTTCGTTTCCGATGAACTCGGCATAGCGCGGCGCCAGCTCCCCCTTGATGAAGGTGAGCAGCTTCTTCTCGGTCTCGTCATGGAATTGCTCGCGGCGAATGGCCTGCTCGAGCACATACATGAGGTGCACCGGATCGGCCGCGATTTCCTGGGTGTCGTAGTTGAAAGTGCTCGACAAGGTTTTGAAAGCGAAGCGCACCGACAGGCCTTCCATTCCCTCATCGACCCCGGCGGCGTCTTGATACTCCTGCACCGTCTTGCCGCGCGGGTCGCTGCCCTTGAGGCTCTCGCCATCATAGATGCGCATCTTGGAATAGAGGTTGGAGTTCTCGTGCGGCTTCAACCGCGACAGGACGCAGAGGCGCGCCAGCATGTCGAGCGTGCCGGGGGCGCAGGGAGAGGCGGCCAACTCGCTCTCCGTCAGCAGCTTCTCGTAGATCTTCCTTTCCTCGGTCGAGCGCCGGCAATAAGGCACCTTGATAACGGAAATGCGGTCGATGAAAGCCTCGTTGGTGCGGTTGTTCTTGAAGCTCTGCCACTCCGCCTCGTTGGAGTGCGCCAGGATCAAGCCATGAAAGGGTATGGCGCCGATATTCTCGGAGCCGATGTAGTTCCCCTCCTGCGTCGCCGTCAGCAGCGGATGCAGCATCTTGATCGGCGCTTTGAACATCTCGACGAATTCCATGATGCCTTGCGTCGTGCGGTTCAAGCCGCCGGAGAAGGCATAGGCGTCGGGATCGGCCTGGCCGAAGAATTCGAGCTTGCGAATGTCGACCTTGCCGACGAGGCTCGAGATGTCCTGGTTGTTGTCGTCGCCCGGCTCGGTCTTGGCGATGCAAATCTGCCGGAGGCGCGAGGGATGAATGCGCGCCACCGTGAATTTCGAGATATCGCCGCCGAACTCGTCGAGCCGCTTGAGCGCCCATGGCGATGAGACGCCGGTCAGGCGACGCTTGGGAATGCGGTAGTCGCGCTCGAGGGTGTCCCCCATGGTGAGCGGATCGAAGAGGCCGAGCGGGTTCTCGAAGACAGGGCTGACATTCTTGCCCGCCTTCAGCGTGTAGATCGGCAACGCCTCCATGAGGAGCTTCAAACGCTCGGCCAGCGAAGACTTGCCGCCGCCGACGGGACCCAGGAGATAAAGGACCTGTTTGCGCTCCTCGAGGCCCTGAGCGGCATGGCGGAAATAGCCGACAATGCGCTCGATCGTGTCTTCCATGCCGTAGAAGTCGGCAAACGCGGGATAGACCCGGATGGTCCGGTTCATGAAAATCCGGCCCAGCCGCGGGTCCTGGCTGGTGTCGGCGATATCGGGTTCGCCGATCGCCGCCAGCATTCGCTCGGCCGCGCTGGCATAGGCCATCGGATCGCGAGCGCAGCGCTTCAGGTAGTCCTCGAGAGGCATTTCCATCTCTCTCTGGCTGTCGTACAGCCGGGAGAAGAGGCCGAACAGATCGTTCTGCGCCATGATCGGTCACCCCGATGCTGCAGCACCTGGTGAATTCCGGGTTGCTCAAGGGGGTCTCCGCGGTCAAAGACCTGTCCGCAACCATAGAGCCGGAAGTCGAGACACCCAATTAACGATGTAATCACGGAGATAGGGGAATTCCATGGGCGCCGCGGCGGCTGTCCGGCTCACGCTTTTCCGGCGCCACCGACCCTCCCTCAATCACCGCGGATCCCTCCGCTCATCATACCCGGACGGGCCGAAGGCCGGCTCCCGGGCACGTGATCTCCGCCCTAGTAGGAGCGCGGCAGCCCCAGCACGTGCTCGGCCAGATAGGCCAGGATCAGGTTGGTCGAGATCGGCGCCACCTGATAGAGCCGCGTCTCGCGGAATTTGCGCTCGATATCGTACTCCTCGGCGAAGCCGAAGCCGCCATGGGTCTGAATGCACATGTCGCCCGCCGCCCATGAAGCGTCGGCGGCCAGCAGCTTCGCCATATTCGCCTCTTTGCCGCAGCTCTGGCCCTTCTCGTAGAGCTCGGCGGCGCGCTCGACCATCAGCGCCGCCGCCTCGGAGGCCGCATAGGCGCGCGCGACCGGGAATTGCACCCCCTGGTTCTGTCCGATCGGCCGGCCGAAGACGATGCGGCTCTTGGCGTAGTCCGTCGCTTTGGCGATGAACCAGCGCGCATCGCCGATGCATTCGGCGGCGATCAGGATGCGCTCGGCATTCATGCCGTCGAGGATATAGCGAAAGCCCTTGCCCTCTTCACCGATCAGATTCTCGGCCGGCACCTTGAGGTTGTCGAAGAAGACCTCCGTGGTGGCATGGTTCATCATGGTGCGGATCGGGCGGATGGTGACGCCGTGGCCGCGCGCCCGGCGCAGATCGACGAGAAAGACCGAGAGCCCTTCGGTCCGCTTCGTCGCCTCGGCGCGCGGCGTCGTGCGCGCCAGCAGCAGCATCAGGTCGGAATGCTCGACGCGCGAGGTCCAGACCTTCTGGCCGTTGACGATATAGGCATCGCCCTCGCGCCGCGCGGTGGTGCGGATCGCGGTGGTATCGGTGCCGGCGGTCGGCTCGGTTACGCCGAACGCCTGCAGCCGGATCGCGCCCGAGGCGATCTGCGGCAGCCACGCCGCTTTCTGGGCCGCGCTGCCATGCCGCAGCAGGGTCCCCATGATGTACATCTGGGCATGGCAGGCAGCGCCGTTGCAGCCGCTCCTCTGCACCTCCTCGAGGATCGCCGCCGCTGCCGCAAGCCCGAGGCCGCTGCCGCCATACTCTTCCGGGATGAGGCAAGCGAGAAAACCGGCTTCCGTGAGCGCACGCACGAATTCCGTAGGATAGGTCCGCTCGCGGTCGAGCGCGCGCCAATACTCACCGGGAAAGCGGGCGCAGAGCGCGGCAACGGCTTGGCGGATCTCGGGAATGTCGGCGGTGGCGGCCATGGCGCTCCTCGGCGAGGTTTGCGCAGCACCCTATTGCAGCGTCGCCGGCGCCGCCAGCCCCTCGCCCGGAAGGCAATTGCGCGATGGGGCTTTACTCTCGCTGCGCCGGCGTTGCCGCCGCTTGGCGTTTTCGCCATATCTCTGCGCCATCAGGAAACGGGATTGCGAGGACATGGAGCCGCGGCTCAAGACCAGGGTGCAGGTGATGGCGGCAGTGCGGCTCTGCGGGCTCCATGCCATCCCGATCGTCATCGCCCGGCGCGGCGACGAGGATGCCGGCACGATTCTGATCAAGCTCAATCAGCTCGAGCGCGGCTTCACCGTTCTGGCGCAGACGCGCACAGCGCTCGGCGATCTCGCCTGGCTGCGCGCCACCGGCGAAGCGCCGGTCGACGAGAAGGCTGCCGACGCTTACATCACGCGCCAAGTGCAGCGCGATCCCGATCTCTGGGTCGTCGAGATCGAAGATCGCGAAGGCCGGCAGATCTTCGCCGGCCGCATCCTCTGAGAACCGCGCGGGCGAAATGGCGGCGCGTCAGCTGCCACTCGCCAGCGCGCGCGCCAGCTGGCTCAGCGCTTCTTGATGGCGCTCATTGGTGATGCCGGTGAAGTTGCGTGCGATCTCCAACACCATGCGCTCGCGCGACGTGATCGGGCGCGGCTCTTCTTCGCCCACGCCCTCGTAGAAATAGCTCATCGGCACGCTCAACACTTTGGCGATCTGAAACAACCTGCCGGCAGAGACGCGGTTGACCCCGCGCTCGTATTTATGCGCCTGCTGGTAGGTGACGCCGATCAGCTCGGCAAGCTGTTGCTGGGTCAGCCCCAGCATGATGCGCCGCTCGCGAATCCGCGCGCCGACATGGCGGTCTATCGTAGCGGTTGATTTGCCGCGCTTGGGTTTCGCTGCGCTCTCTCCCCGCTCTACCATCAAGGGCCTCCTCTGGCCTGCCCCCCTCCATGCTCCGGATCTTCCGGTCCTTTGTGGTTAACAGTGGTCATGCGCAGTTATCCCAATCGTTTCGGCCGAGCCCTTAAGTAGGCGGCCAGATTGCAGCGATGAGCGGCGTGCCGCAGAGCACGACAATTGCGGACATCGGCAAGCCGGGCCGCCAACAATCAGGCAAGTTCCCTCGCCTTCCGGGCGCGGTCATCGGCGCCAAACCGCCGCTCGGGTAACGCGATTTTAAGGATGACCGGCCAAGATCGCGCCCGATGACCTCCGCCACTGCCGTTTCCGCCTCGGCCGACGCGCGAGCCGAGGGCGCTGTCGCCTCGCTCGGCCGTTTCACGCCGCCCTTCGAGATCGACCGCTTCGGCGCATCCTTCGGGCTCGGCCCGGCGCGGCCTTCGGGCGTTCTGAAATTCCGCTTCTGCTTCAATGAAGTGCCGTTCACGGCGGAGACCGAGCGGCGCAACGACCAGCCGGTGCTGAGCCTCACCGGCGAGCTTGGCGTCCTGCCCTTCACCATCGAGAATGCGCGCCGCCGGCGGCGGTTGCGCAAGGTGCTCGCGGTCGCCCAGAGCGCTTCGGGCCTCAGCTGGGAGATCACGCGCGCGCATGAGATCCGGGCGACGGGCGAGATCGATCTCGGCCTGCCGCTGACGCCGATGGCGGTGATCGCCGGCGCGGCGACGCTGCTGCTGCGCAGCCGCCCCTATCTCGACCTCATCGTCGCCGTCGGCGGCGAATCATAACGCGGATCGTCCGAACTTCAGGCGCGCGGCTTGTCCCGTTGGCTCCAGCGTATCAGCCGCTTGATGCGAAGCGACGCGATAACTTTGACAAATTTGCCTACGTCCCAATTATGATCCGATGCCCGCGTTGGGCAGGTGGTCTCTCGATCGGAGCAGAAGGTTGGTCGAGTGGTGGCGCCCGTCACTTAAGTTACAAGGGCGCATCAGCCGACGCACCTACTGGGTCCAATTCGTCCTCCCGTTTCTCGCAATGCAGATAGTCGTTGCCTTCGCGACCCCGCCGCTCTTGTTCGATACCGCGATGCTTGTGCTCTGGGCCATTTGTTTGTGGCCTTTGATCGCAGTCGGAACAAAGAGGTACCACGACCTCGATCGATCTGGCTGGTGGCTACTGTTGGGCCTGGTACCGGTCATTGGCCCCATTTGGCTCATTTTCGAGCTGGGATGTCGGCCCGGAACATCGGGAGAGAACCGATTCGGTCAAGCACCACTGAATAACGTGGCCCGCCAAAGTCACGGCTAGAGCTTCCGTTATCCGTCATTCCCGCGAAAAGCGGGAATCCACCATCGTGCCCCCCCTTTCGCGGGGGTGACGAATGAGAGCGCTTCCACTTGTGTCAGCTACCAATTGACTTGCGAAAAGCGGATCAGCCGCTCAGGCAGTTCTGAATTCAGACGCTAGTGCTTTCCCGGCACCGCGAAAACCTGGCCGGGATAGATCAGGTTGGGATCCTGGATTTGCGTCCGGTTCGCCTGGTAAATCTCGGTATAGAGCAGGCCTTCGCCGTAGGAATGCTGGGCGATGCGCCAGAGATTGTTGCCGGGCTGGATGTCGACGGCGACGGCGCCGGTTGGCGGCGCCACGCGGGTGAATAGGATATTGAGCTGGGCCACCCGCTGCCCCTTGGCATCGAGCGCGTCGAGCCGCAGCCGGTACTTGCCGACGGGCACGCTCTGCTCGAGCGTCAGCGCCCATTCGCCAGTCGCTTCGACGCCGGCATGGCCATCGGACTTGTCGTCGAGATAGGCGTCGATGCGCGTGTCCGGCGCAGCGCGACCCAGGAGCTGCACCTTGCCGGAGGCGTCGTATTCGATGACGTCGAGGGCGAGCTTGCGCCCCGGCGGCAGCAGCATTGCCTTCGCAGGACCGCTGCCCTGGCGCGGCACGAGCACGGCGACAGGCCCGTTCTGCTGTTCCGGTGGCGTCCCCTGCGGATGCTCCGGGACCACCATGGCGAGGACGCCCGACGAGCTGCTTTCCTTGCCGTCCTTGGCGCGGGCGCTGAGGCTCAGCTGATGCTGCCCCCCGGCGAGCGGCTCCTTGGGCAGCAGCACCCATTCGCCATTGTTGTCCGCGGTGACCTGCCCCAGCACCTTGTCGCCGTCATGCACCGTGACCTCGGCGCCCGGCGGCGCGCGGCCGGCGATCACCGCATTGCCTTCGGGGCTGATGCGCACAACGTCGAAGCTCGGCGCGGTCGGCGGCGCGGCGCCCAGCTCCGGCGCGGTCGGAGTCGCGGGGTTCACGGTCGCGATCGGCGGCGCGGGCGGGCGCTCGCCGCTCCAGCGCCAATAAGCGAGGCCGGCCACCACGAGCACCGCCACGACGATGCCGGAGATCAGCGCCCCTCGTCCCATGCGTCCTTCTCGACCCTTGCCAAGTCCGTCCAACGCTGCATTCTAGCGCGGCGCGACACTCCGATGAAAGCGGTGGGCGCCTGATGGCGGCGATCAAACGACTTTGCGTCTATTGCGCGTCCTCGCGCGGCAGCAAGGAAATCTATCGGCAGACGGCGGTGCAGCTCGGCACGCTGCTTGCCGATTCCGGCATCGAGCTGGTCTATGGCGGCGGCCGCGTGGGGTTGATGGGGCTGATCGCCGACGCCGCGCTCGCGCGCAACGGCCATGTCACCGGCATCATCCCCTGCCATCTGCGCGATCGCGAGGTGGCGCATCCCAACGCGCGACTCGTCGTCGTCGGCAGCATGCATGAGCGCAAGCAGCGGATGTTCGACCTCTCCGACGCCTTCGTCTCGCTCCCCGGCGGACTCGGCACGCTCGACGAGACGATCGAGATCGTCACCTGGAAGCAGCTCGGGCTGCACGACAAGCCGATCGTCATCGTCGATGTCGAGGGCTACTGGGCGCCGCTATCGGCGCTGATCGAGCATACCATCAGCCATGGCTTCGCGGCGCCGGCAGCGCGCGATTTCTTCCGCACCGTCGCCGCGGTCGACGAGATCCTGCCGGCGCTCGCCGCGCTGCCGGAGCCGACGATCCACGGCGACAGCCGCCTCGCCTGAGCGGGCGCGCGCTTGCGTCCCGCCTCGCCTTTGCTATGGTCGCGCCGCTTTCCGCCTCTACCCCTGCAGGGACCCGCCGGTCATGAAGAAAATCAAGGTTAAGACCCCCGTCGTCGAGCTCGACGGGGACGAGATGACACGGATCATCTGGCAGTTCATCAAGGACAAGCTGATCCTGCCCTATCTCGACATCGACCTGAAATATTACGATCTCGGCGTCGAGGCGCGCGACAAGACCGACGACCAGATCACGGTGGACGCGGCCAATGCCATCGCCAAATACGGCGTCGGCGTCAAATGCGCGACGATCACGCCCGACGAGGCGCGGGTCAAAGAATTCAATCTCAAGAAGATGTGGAAATCGCCCAACGGCACGATTCGCAACATCCTCGGTGGCACCATCTTCCGCGAGCCGATCGTCTGCAGCAACGTGCCGCGGCTGGTGCCGGGCTGGACCGCGCCGATCGTCATCGGCCGCCACGCCTTCGGCGATCAGTACCGCGCCACCGATCTGGTCGTGCCGGGTCCGGGCAAGCTCACCCTGACCTTCACCCCGACCGGCGGCGGCAAGCCGATGCAGTATGACGTCTTCGACTTCCCTGGCGGCGGCGTCGCCCTCAGCATGTACAACCTCGACGACTCGATCCGCGGCTTCGCGCGCGCCTGCCTCAACTATGGGCTGCAGCGCGGCTGGCCGGTCTATCTCTCGACCAAGAACACCATCCTCAAGGCCTATGACGGACGCTTCAAGGACCTCTTCCAGGAGGTGTTCGACAAGGAGTTCACCGGCCCGTTCAAGGCGAAGAAGATCACCTATGAGCATCGCCTGATCGACGACATGGTCGCCTCGGCGTTGAAGTGGAACGGCAATTTCGTCTGGGCCTGCAAGAACTATGACGGCGACGTGCAGTCCGACGTGGTGGCGCAGGGCTTCGGCTCGCTCGGCCTCATGACCTCGGTGCTGATGACGCCCGACGGCAAGACGGTCGAGGCCGAGGCGGCGCATGGCACGGTGACGCGCCATTACCGCCTGCATCAGCAGGGCAAGGAGACGTCCACCAACCCGATCGCCTCGATCTTCGCCTGGACGCGGGGCCTCGCCTATCGCGGCACCTTCGACAACACGCCCGACGTCAGGCATTTCGCCGAAGCGCTGGAAAAGGTCTGCATCGACACCGTCGAGGCGGGCTTCATGACCAAGGATCTGGCCATCCTGATCAGCCCGGATCAGCCCTGGATGACGACGACCAAGTTCCTCGACAAGCTCGACGAGGGGCTGAAGCACGCAATGAAATAGCGGCGGAGCGAAAGGCGGTCACGCGCGGGTCGCCTTCCCCCGAACTTGTGATCGATTTCGGTGTTTCCTCTAGCCGCCTTCAACTGGGCGGTGAGGGAGGAAATCCATGCTTGATCGCCGCCAACTCATGCTCGCCGCCGCCGGCGGGCTGGCGAGCACCGTCGCGAAAACCGCTTTCGCCGCCAACTCGATCCCGCCCGGCCCGGCGCTGCCGCCGCGCGATTGGGGTCTGTCAAACCCGGTGGTCCCCTATCCCGATCCCAATGTTCAGGTGCTCGATCACCGCTTCGGCAAATACATCGCGGGGACGACGCTGTTGCGCCGCGTTTGGACCGGCGCCGATTGGACCGAGGGACCGGTCTGGTTCGGCGACATGCATGCGGTGATCTTCAGCGATATTCCGAACAACCGCCTGCTGCGCTACGACACCTTGACCGGCCATACCACGGTGTTTCGCTCGCCCTCGAACTTCTCCAATGGCAATACGCGCGACCGGCAGGGAAGGCTGGTGACGTGCGAGCACGCGGCGCGCCGCGTCACGCGCACCGAGTATGGCGGCAACATCACGGTGATCGCCGACAAATTCGACGGCAAGCCGCTCAACTCGCCCAACGGCGTCGTGGTCAAATCCGACGACTCGATCTGGTTCACCGATCCGAGCTACGGCACGTCCGGCGATCATGAAGGCCATCGCGAAGAGGATTATCTTCCGCACAACGTCTATCGCGTCGACGGCAAGACCGGGAACATGACGGTGGCGGCGAGCGGCTACGACCAGCCCAACGGCCTCTGCTTCTCGCCCGACGAGAAGAAGCTTTACATCACCGACACGGGCCGCGGCAAAGACGGCAGCGCGCCATCGCTGATCAATGTCTACGATGTCGGCGAGGACGGCAAGCTTACCAACGAAAAGCTGTTCCACGACTTCAGCGACACCAAAGGCGGCCTCGCCGACGACATACGCTGCGACGAGGACGGCAATGTCTGGAGCGCCGGCGGCTGGTCGCGCGATCCGCTGTTCAATGGCGTGACCGTGCTTGCCACCAATGGCGATGTCATCGGCCGCATCGTCCTGCCGGAGACTGCCGCCAATCTCTGCTTTGGCGGCCATGACCATAACCGGCTCTTCATCTGCGCCTCCACCTCGCTCTACGCGGTGGATGTCAACACGCGCGGCGTCGAGTTGTAGAGGCTGAAGCGGCTACGCTCCCGGAGCGCACCGGGAGCGTAGCGGGCGCGGGATCCCTCAAGCGGCGGCTTGCGCCTTTTCGGCGACGGCGCGTTCGACCGCGGCGAGCGCGGCTTCGGATTTGCCGGCATCGGGACCGCCGGCTTGCGCCATGTCCGGGCGGCCGCCGCCGCCCTTGCCGCCGAGCGCCTCGGCGCCGATGCGCACGAGATCGACGGCGTTGAAGCGCGGCGTCAGATCGTCGGTGACGCCGACCACGAGCGAGACCTTGCCATCGGCGCGCGCCACCAGCGCCACCACGCCGGAGCCGATCTCCTTCTTCATGTCGTCGGCAAGGCTCTTCAATTCCTTGGCCGGCACGTTCTCGACCGCGCGGCCGGCGAATTTGATGCCGGCGAGATCCTTGGCCGCCGGCTTCGGCGCGCCGCCGCCGCCGGTGGCGATGAGGCGGCGCGCCTCGGCGAGCTCGCGTTCGAGGCGCTTGCGCTCGTCGAGCAGGCTGAGCACGCGCGCCGGCAGCTCGCCGCGCGTCGCCCGCAGCGTGTCCGCCGCCTGGCGGAGCAGCTCCTCCTCCTGCTCGACGTAGGCCTCGGCCGCAGGGCCGGTCAACGCTTCGATGCGCCGCACGCCGGCCGCGACCGCGCTTTCGGAGACGATCTTGAAATAGCCGATATCGCCGGTGCGCCGTACATGCGTGCCACCGCACAGCTCGACCGAGAAGGGCCGATGGCGATGGCCATGTGCCTCTGCCGGCTCGCCCATGGCGACGACGCGCACCTCATCGCCGTATTTCTCGCCGAAGAGGGCGAGCGCGCCGGCCTCGACCGCCTTGTCCGGCGTCATCAGCCGCGTCGTCACCGCGCTGTTCTCGCGGATGCGCGCATTGACCTCGCTTTCGATGGCGCGGATATCCTCGGGCGCCAGCGCACGCGGCTGGCTGAAATCGAAGCGCAGCCGGTCCGGCGCCACCAGCGAGCCCTTTTGCGTCACATGCTCGCCGAGGCGGCGGCGCAGCGCCTGATGCAAGAGATGCGTGACCGAATGATTGGCGCGCAGCGCCGTACGCCGCGTCTCGTCGATGCGCAGCTCGACGACGTCGCCGACGCGCAGGACGCCATGCGTCATGCGGCCGAGATGGGCGAACAGCTCGCCCGCCTTCTTCTGCGTATCGGCGACGGCGAGCTCGCCGCCGCCGGCCGAGAAGAGTGCGCCGGTATCGCCCATCTGTCCGCCCGACTCGGCGTAGAACGGCGTCTGGTTGACGAGGATCGCCGCCTCCTGCCCCGCCGACGCCTGCTCGATCCGCTTGCCGTCGGCGATAATGGCCGTGATCTTGCCTTCGGCGACA
>DATJLU010000008.1:0-7760 GCA_035509275.1 Allostellaceae bacterium
GGTGGACGCGGCGGCGGTCACGGCATTGGCCGAGGCTTTCATCTCATTGGCGGAAGATGCCATGCCGTCGGCCACGGCTTTGACCGAGGCCTCGAAGCCGCTCGCCAGCTTCGCCATCGCCGCTTGCCGTTCTTGCGCGGCAGCCGCCTTGACGCGGTCCTGCTCGGCGGTGAGCCGCGTCGCCTCGGCCGACCGCTCCTTCAGCACGGCAATGGCTTGCGCCAAGGTGCCGATCTCGTCGCGCCGGTCCAACTCCGAAATCTCGACCGAGAGATCGCCATCGGAAAGCCGGCGCGCCGCCTCGGTGATGCTCAGGATCGGGCGCGTGATGCGGCGGCCGAACCAGAAGGCAACGCCGAAGCTGAGCAGCGCCACCGCCGCGACGACGGCCGTGATGCGCAGCCCGTAGCGCCAAATCGCGGCATCGACGTCGTCGAGGTAGACGCCGGAGCTGACAACCCACTTCCAGCGGCCGGTGATCAACGAGTAGGTCGCCTTGCGCTGCGGCGGCAGGTTCGGCGCCTTCGGAAACAGGTAATAGTCGTAGCCGCCGCCCGCCTCGGCTTGCTTGATCATGTCGCGGCCAAAATAAGTGCCGTTGGCATCTTTGCTGTCCCAGGACTGCACGCCTTCGCGTTTCGGGAACATGCCGTTCACGGTGATCACGCCGTCCACCGTGCGCGCGCTGATATATTCGCCGCCGTCATAGCGGATGGCGCGCAGCACCTCTTTGGCCGCTTCTTCCGCGGCGGCGTCGGTCATCGCGCCGCTCGCCGCCTTCTGCTCGAAGGCCTCGACGATCTTGGCCACCGATTCGGTCACGGCGCGGGCGCGCGCCTCGTGCTCGACCAGGGTGACATCGGCAATGATGCGGACCGCGGCGATGCCGGCGAGGCTCAACGCGACGAGCGCGATGAGGGGAATGACGAGGAGGCGTCCATTGATGCTGTAGAGGATTGCTCGCATGATCCGTTTTCCCCTGGAGTGCGCTGCCGGGCGCTGAAGCTGCGTTCCGGGCGGGGTTCCCTCTTTAGTAGTCTTCAACGGTAAAGGAGGGGCTAATACCTAAATTCCCCTATCGGTAGCGGAGGTGGGCATCGGCTCGCAAAGAGCGGGCGCGGCCGAGCGCTATGGTATGTATTGCGATTCCAGCATCTTTCCCGCCGTCCCCGCGAAAGCGGGGACCCAGAGCCATGCGCTCGGCTCAACGGGCTGGAGCTCCTGGGCGGGGCGAGGCGAATCTCGAGAGATGGCGTCGCCGCGCGGCCATCCCGATGCCGCAAGCAGCCCGAGGAGCCCCTTGCCTCGGCGGCGGAATTGGTCGAGCCTGTGCCGGTCGAGGAACAAGCGAGGGGAGGAGCGGTATGACGGGGCGCAATCCGGCGCGCGAGCGCTTGGCCAAGGGAGAACTGTCGCTCGGCATGGGATTGCGCCAGGCGCGCACCGTCGATGTCGCCGCCGCGCTGGCGACCTGCGGCTATGACTGGCTCTTCATCGATCTCGAGCACGGCACCATGCCGCTCGACACCGCGGTGCAGATCTCGGTGGCGGCGCTTGGGGCCGGCATCTCGCCGCTGGTGCGCGTGCCGTCGCGGCAATATGCGCTGGCGACGCGCGCGCTCGATGGCGGCGCGCTCGGCATCGTCATGCCGCATGTCGACACCGCCGACGAGGCGCGGGCGGTGGTCGACCATCTGAAATACCCGCCGGTGGGCCATCGCTCGGTGGCGGGCGGCCAGGCCTGGTTCGGCTTTCGCGCTGTGCCCATGGCCGAGGCGACGGAGACGATGAACCGCGAGACCTTGGTCACCGTCATGCTGGAGACGCCGCAGGCGATCGCCAATGCCGACGCCATCGCCGCGGTGAAGGGCGTCGATGTGCTGCTCATCGGCACCAATGATCTCGCCATGGAGATGGGCATTCCCGGTCAGGTCGGCCATGCCGAGGTGGCGCGCGCCTATGAGCAGGTGATCGCCGCTTGCCGCAACCACGGCAAATGGCCGGGCATGGGCGGCGTCTATGCCGAGGACCTGATGGCGAAATACATCGCCATGGGCATGCGCATGATTCTCTCCGGCAACGACCTCGGCATGATGATGGCGGGCGCGACCCAGCGCGCGAAATTCCTGCGCGAGCGGCGCTAGGGAAGGCGGCGATGGGCAGGCGACTGAGGCTGCCGGCGCTCGCCGCGGCGGCGCTCGTCGCTGCTGCCTTGTCGCCGGCCCTCGCCGCGAACGCGCCGGGCGTTTCGGCGACCGCGATCGAGATCGGTCAGACCATGCCCTATAGCGGTCCGGTCACCGCCTTCGGCACGCTCGGCAAGGGCGAGCTCGCCTTCTTCCAGATGATCAACGACGAAGGCGGCGTCAACGGCCGCAAGATCAAGCTGATCAGCCTCGATGACGGCTATGCGCCGCCCAAGACGGTGGAGCAGACGCGCAAGCTCGTCGAGCAGGAGGGCGTCGCCTTCCTCTTCAGCTCGATCGGCACCGCCACCAACTCGGCGGTCCAGAAATATCTCAACGACCGCAAGATCCCGCAGCTCTTCATCGGCTCGGGCGCCAGCAAATGGGGCAACTATGCCCAGTTTCCCTGGACCATCGGCGGCGTGCAGGCGACCTTCCGCGCCGAGGGCCGCATCTATGCGCGCTACATCCTCGCGCACAAGCCCGACGCCCGCATCGGCGTCCTCTATCAGAACGACGATTACGGCAAGGATTATTTCCTCGGCCTCAGGGATGTGCTCGGTGACAAGTTCGACAAGACCGTAGTGGCGGAAAGCTATGAATTCACCGATCCCACCATCGACTCGCAGATCGTGAGCCTGCAGGCTGCCGGCGTCGACGCCATCATCGTCGGCGCGACGCCGAAATTCGCCGCGCAGGCCATCCGCAAGGTCCACGACATCGGCTGGAAGCCGATGTTCTTCCTCTCCAACGTCGCGATCTGGGTGAATTCGGTGATGAAGCCGGCCGGGCCCGAGAAGGGCGTCGGCATCATCTCCTCGGCCTATGTCAAGGACCCCACGGATTCCGCCTGGGACAATGATCCCGGCATGCAGCAATTCCGCGCCTTCATGAAGAAATACATGCCCAACGCCGATGCCAGCGATCAGAACTACGTCAACTCCTTCAATTCCGGCATGGTGATCGTGCAGGTGCTGAAGCAATGCGGCGCCGATCTCTCGCGCGCGAACATCCTGCGCCAGGCGACGAACCTGCATCACCTCGCCTTGCCGATGCTGCTGCCGGGCATCACCGTCGACACCAGCCCGACCGACTATTACCCAGTGAAGCAGATGCAGCTCATGCGCTGGGACGGCCAGCATTGGGTCCGCTTCGGCGAACTGCTCAACGGGACGTAAGCACGCGCCGCGTGAAAGAGATTTAATCGCCGGCGCGCATTGCCCTTGGCAGCGCGTCTAGCCACGTCTGCTCGTAACGACGATCGCAACTCTGCGAAGCCCCACCTCACCCCAACCCCTCTCCGCCCCCGAGGGGCGGAGAGGGAGGGACCCGCGTAGCGGGAGGGTGAGGTGGGGCGTCGACGATCTTGCGCGTCGCGTCAGGCCTTCTTGAACCTCACTGGTCGTCCCATGAAATCATCCCTCTTCACCGCCGCTACCCTCGCGCTCCTCCTCCTGACGCCCGCCGCCTGGGCGTTGTCACCGCGCTGCGCCGCACAGCCGCTGGCGCCGCGTCCCTGCGCCTTGCCGCCCATGAGCAAAGCCAAAGCGCAGGCGCTGCTCTGGTCGCATGACGACTTCACCGTCCGTCACCTCGAGCCGATCGGCGATTACTGGCAAGGCGAGATGGCGACCCCCACAGGGCCCGAGACCGTCTATGTTCTCGCCGACGGACAGGTCCTGCACGCGCCGCCGCTGATCGGCGCGCCATAGGCGGCGCGCGATCTCGCGGCAAATCCACTGCGCGTCGGCAAACTGAACCTTCGCAACGCTCTCCACCGCCACTCCAGCCTCCGTCGCCAAGGGGTGCAACCCTATGATGAGTTGCGCGGGCTTGGGTGGGCCGCGGCGCCCGCTGAATTTTATGCCGCCGGTGTACACCAGGGGCGTAGGCCGCTCCCCGTTTGCGAAGGGATGATCGCGATGAAAAGAGACCCTGTCGACGTGGCGCAGATCCGGCGGCGATTGATGCTGAGCCAGGGCGGCTTCGCCGAGCGCTTTGGCCTGTCGCTGCCGACCGTGCGCAATTGGGAGCAAGGCGCGCGGCTCCCCGATGCGGCGGCGCGCGCCTATCTCACCGTCATCGCGCGCGATCCCGACCGCGTCGCCGCCATCCTCGCCGGCGCCGACAAGGAAACGCTCTTGCGGCTCACCGTCAGGGAACTGAAATCCGCCCTCGACGCCGCCGATCTCGCCGAAGCCGAGGCGATTACGACAGCCCGTCGCTCACCGGAACATTCTCCGGCTCAAGCTTCATCCCCGCCAGCTTCGCCTGCTGCACCAGCAGCGTGGCAAAATCCTGCTCGGTGAAGCCTTGGCCGATCAGCCCTTGCAGGATCTCGCGCGTCAGCGCCGTCAGCGCCATCGGCGCCTCGAGCTTGCGCGCGGCTTCAAGGCCGAGATCGAGATCCTTCCTGAGGAGCACCGGGGTGAAGGTCGGCGCGAAATCGAGATTGACCAGCGCCGGTGTCTTGTAGCGGCTGAAGGTCGAGCCCATCACGCTCTTGTTGATGAAGTCGAGGAAGGCATGGCGCTTGACGCCGCTCTTCTCGGCCAGAACCGTGATCTCGACCAGCGCCTGGATGACGATGCCGAGGAAGACGTTGTGGCAGATCTTGACGATGCGCGCGCGGTCGCCGTCGCCGACATAGCTGACGCCCTGGCCGAGGCGCTCGAGATAGGGGAGGGCGGTCTCAAAAGCCGCTTTCGGGCCCGAGACGACGAGGCTGAGCTTGCCCGCCTTCACCACCTTGGCATTGCCGCTCACCGGCGCTGCCAGCATGGCGGTGCCGCGCTCTGCCGCCGCGGCGCGCACCTCGGCCGAGGCTTCTTCGGAGACGGTCGAGCTGTCGATGAGAATTTTCGGCGATTTGCCGGGAAGGGTCAGCACGCCATCCTTGCCGAGCGTCACCTGCTTCAGATCGTTCGACGCGGAAATCATGGTAAAGACGATGTCGCAAGACGCGAGATCGGCAGGGCGCTCGACCACGCGCACGCCCGCTTTCGCCAGCGGCTCGGCCTTGGCGCGGGTCCGGTTCCAGACGCTGACATCGGCGCCCGCCTTCGCCAGGCGCTCCGCCATCGAATAGCCCATGCGTCCGACGCCGATCCAGCCAATCTTGTGCGCTTTCAGCTCCGCCATGATGGGCTCCACTGGTTTGCAAACGACCTATCGAGGCTGTAGCCTACCGCCCATGCCGAGGCAACCGGAGAGGGTGAGATGAGCGCGTCACGCGGCAGCAACGAATACCCGATCCCGGCGACGATGAAAGCCTGGGTGCTGGGCAATCCCGACGAGCTCGCCTATGTCGAGAAGCCGGTGCCGCAGCCGGGCTCGGCCGAGGTGCTGGTGCGGATCGATGCCGTGGCGGTCTGCGCCACCGATCTCGAGATCATCAGCCACGGCCTGCCGGCGAAGATCGGCGGCGGTTTGCCCTTCAACAAGAACTTCACGCCGGGCCACGAATATATGGGCACGGTGGTGAAGCTCGGTCCCGCCGTCGATGAATACCGCGTCGGCGATCGCGTCACCGTCGAGGTCCATGCCGGCTGCGGCCGCTGCGAGCGCTGCCGCCAAGGCATGTACACCTCCTGCCTCAATTACGGCGAGCCGCAGAAGGGCCACCGCGCCAACGGCTTCACCACCGATGGCGGCTTCGCCGAATACGCCATCAATCACATCAACACGCTGGTGCACGTCCCCGACGACATGACCGACGCGGAAGCGACGCTCGTCGTCACCGCCGGCACCTCGATGTACGGGCTCGACGTGCTCGGCGGGATCATCGCCGGCGAAGGCGTCGTCGTCTCGGGGCCGGGGCCGATCGGCTTGCTCGGCGTTGCCGTCGCCAAGGCGCTGGGCGCCGAGCCGGTGATCCTCACCGGCACCCGCGATGCGCGGCTCGATCTCGGCAAGAAGCTCGGCGCCGATCACGTGATCAATATCCGCCGCGAGGATCCCGTCGCGGCGGTAAAGCGCATCACCGACGGCAAGGGCGTCCATTTCGTCGTCGAATGCTCCGGCGCCGCCGAAGCGATGAACCAGTCGGCGCAGATGGTCAATCGCGGCGGCCGCATCTGCCTCGCCGCCTTTCCGCACGCGCCGGTGCCGGTCGATCTCGCCTATCTCGTGCGCAACAACATCTATGTCTACGGCATCCGCGGCGAGGGGCAGAGCGCGACGCACCGCGCCATGGCGCTGATGAAGCAGAAGCGCTTCGACGCCAAGCTCATCCACACCCACACCTTCCCGCTCGGCGAGCTGCCGACGGCGCTCAAATACGCGCGCGAGCGCATCGAGGACGCGATCAAGGTGGTGGTGAAGATTCCGGGGTAGGCTGCCGCGCGCGCTCATTGCGCGAGGAATCCGCCATCGACCGCGAGATTGTGGCCGACGACAAAAGCGGCCGCATCGGAGGCGAGCCATAGCACCGCCGCGGCGACCTCCTCGGGCTCGCCCATGCGCCGCAGCGGCAGCCCGGCGGCGACGGCGTTCATGTCGGCGATCTTCGAGGCCAGCATCATCGGCGTGACGACGCGCCCCGGCGATACCGCGTTGATGCGGATGTTCTGCGGCGCGTATTCCATCGCGGCCGAGCGGGTGAGCGAGACGACCGCCGCCTTGGATGCGGCGTAGAGCGCGAGGCCGGTGTTGGAATTGCGGACGCCGCTGACCGATGCGTTGTTGACGATGACCCCGCCGCCCTGACCCAGCATCACGGCAATCTCGCGCTTCATCGCGTGGAACACGGAGCCGAGATTGGTCGCCAGGACGCGGTCGAAGGCCTCGTCCGGCTGCTCGGCGAGCGGCGCCCGCGGCTCCTGGTAGCCGGCATTGTTGAAAGCAATATCGAGCCGGCCATAGCGGTCGAGCGCGACATCGACGATGCGGCGCGCCTCCTCCGCGCGCGCCAGATCCGCCGCGCAGAACCGCGCCTCGCCGCCGCGCTCGGCGCAACCGCGGCAGATCTCGCGCCCGCGCGCCTCGTTCCGCCCGACGATGATGACGCGCGCGCCCTGGCCGGCGAAGGCGAGGGCGGTCGCCGCGCCGATGCCGGAGGTGGCGCCGGTGATCAAGGCCACTTTGCCTGCGAACATCATCCTGCCGGCGATGATGCGTGCGGGAGCGCCTCCGCGTATTGGCGATTCTTGCGGCTCACCCCAGCGCCGCGGCGTATTGGCCGGGCGTGATGCCGTAAGTGCGCTTGAAGTGCCGGGTGAGATGGCTCTGATCGTAGAAGCCGACGGTGAGCGCCACCTCGGTCGGCGACTGTCCCGCCGCCAAAAGATGGCGCGCACGGTCGAGGCGCAGCTGGATCAGATAAGCATGCGGCGGCAGGCCGGTCGCCCGCCGAAACGACCGCGCGAAATGGAACGGGCTCAGCGCCGCGCAGGCCGCCAGCTCGCCGAGGCTGAGATCGGTGGCAAAGCTCGCCCGCATGTAGTCGAGCGCACGCCGCACCGGCGCTTGCTCGCGCCCGGCCTCGCGCCGCTTCGGGCGCGGCTCGCCGTGGCGCTCGAACAGCTTGGCCACGCCGGCGAGGAACAGGCTCTCGCGGATCAGCCGGATCTCGCG
>DATJLU010000009.1:0-28903 GCA_035509275.1 Allostellaceae bacterium
ACGTCGACTTCGAGGGCGCCGTTGAGATTTTCCACGCCATGGGGATGACCGACGTCACCGAGAGGATGGTCCGTCGCTACGCCGATGACGGCGTTCTGCCCTTCTTTGCGGGCATCGGCAAGAAGCGCCGGATCTCCGAACATGAGCTCCGGATGGCGGTCAAGGGCATGCAGCTTGACGCCCTGAAGGGTCATCGGTCGCGTCGGGAGGCCGCGCCCCGCCACCGTTAACCGTATGGGGATTTTTTCCCCCACTCATACAACCTGACGTGCTATGGTGCGCCCCACAAGGAGGCGCGGCGCATGAAGGTCTATCATCCGTATCCGAGGCGCTGGAACACGGCTTCGGGGGAGAAGCGCGAGGCGTGGGTCGTCGAGTGGATCGATGAGGATGAGCGCCGGCGGCGGAAGGAACTTCCGACCAAGAAGAAGGCCGACAGGCATTATGACGAGCTCATCGAGACCGCCAAGGACCGGGCGGCGAACGCCGGGCTAGAGACCGGCGCCACCGTTGCGCAGGCGGGCGAGGCGTGGATCGAGACCGTCAAGAGCCCCGGCCGCCCGAACGCGAAGCACCCGGCGGAGCGAGGCACCTGGCGCAAGTATCAGGAGCATCTTGACAAGTATATCATCCCCAAGATCGGCTCCCGCGTGATCGATCGCTTCACGGTCAAGGACGCCCGCACGTTCCAGAAAGACATCGCGACTGATCCTGACATTCCGGACGGCATGCGGAAGAAGGTTTTCGACAGCACCAAGATGCTGTTTCGCGCCGCCGTGGGCGTCTACATCCCCGCAACGCCCTTCGCCGAGCTTCGCATGGCGAAGCATCGGTCGAAGCGAGCGAAAGCGCAGGCCGAGCTTCTCCGGATGATCGGGCAGCCCTCCGAAGACGGAAAGCGCGCGCCGACCCTGGAAGAGACGCGGATTCTGCTCCGCAAGGTCGACGAGCTCGCGAAGGCCGAGGAGGAGATGGGGCATTCTCGCCGCTACTGGCTTGAGTGGGGCACGATGCTCAATCTCCTGGTCTTCGCGGGAGGCCGTATTTCGGAGTGCTTGGGCCTTCCTTGGCGCTACCTCCGCACGGATCTTCGGCTGGCGGTCATCGCGCAGCGCGCCGATGAGTTCGGCGGCATCGGCGCGCCGAAGTCCGCGGCCGGCGCCCGCCTCGTGACGCTGCCGAAGGACGTCTGCGACCGCCTCGATAAGTGGCGCCCGCACTGTCCGAAGGGGCCGCTCGATCTTGTCTTCCCAAACGGCGCGGGCCGCCCCGAGAGCCAGTCGAATCTCCGCGGGCGCTTCCTTCTCCCTCTCTTCCGCGCGTGTGGCCTCGTCGTGATTTTGCCCGACGGCCGCGAGGTGTTGCCCTTCACCAGCCATGACTACCGCGGCCTTCACAACGAGCTCGAAAGGGCGCTGGGCGTCGCTCTCACGGAGCGCATGGAGAAGCACGGCTGGAGTTCGGAGGATATGGACCGCGTAGTCTATGAGAAGAAGCTCCTCGATCCCGAGATTGTCGCGCTGAAGCAGCGCAACGCGGAGGCTCTGGCGCGCCTTGTTCTGACCGAGCCGGCCTCGGCACCGGCGGACCTGGCGGCGGAGTAGGGGGCGCTCCAGTTCCGTCGATCGGTTCTTTGCTCAGGTCGAAGGCATGGGATGCGCCACCGCCCGCCGCGGAAAAGCGGGAGGGCGGCTTGGCCGACGCCCGACGGCGCCGCCGCGCCGAGGGCTGGGCGTAAAACTGGCCCCACATTTTCCCCTCACGTGGCGGCTAAGTCATTGATATTGGCTGATGGACCAGGGGGATCATAATCCCAAGGTCGGGGGTTCAAGTCCCTCCCCCGCTACCATCTTTTCTTTACTGAACGGCGAAATTCCGCGGTTGCGGCGATGCTGCCTCTGCCGACGCGGCGAGCGAGCATGGATGAAGCCGGTGCTGCCGTAGGGGTTCGGGGCGGCCGGTCTCAAGTGCTTTCACGCGGCGCTCGCGGCAGCGGCCGTGACAAGCCCCGCCTCACTTTTCCGGCAGCTGCAGCGCCAGCCATGCCCCGCTAAAGGACGACGACTTGCCGCCGCGCATCATCGCATCCACGGCCGCCTTGAGCGCGGTCGCATAGCGCGCGCCGTCTTCCGACTCTGGCGACTGCGTCGCTGTCAGCAAAAGCCCGGACGCGGCGATCCCGGAGATCATCGCCGGCCCGTGCGCTTCGGGCGGCGCGGGCATCGCGGCGGCGAGCGTTTTGCCGTCGATCTCGACCTGCTGCCCCGGCAGCAACACCGTGTTCGTCACCAGATGGGAGACGCTGCCGTTGGACCAGAAGGCGTCGACATAGACGAAGGCCGGCGACGCGCCGTTCTGCACGATCTCGAGCGCGGGGGCGGCGGTGCTGTCGGGCGCATCGACGCGCGCGAGCCGGAGGGTCGCGGGTCCTCGGCTCAGAACGAGCGGGGCCATCGTCCGCAAGATCGGGCAAAGGCTCCGCGGCGCCGTCAGGGTCGCGTCGGTAACCCGTCCGACGCCGGGGATCTGCTTCAGCGCGGCTTCGAGCCGCTCCTTTTCGCCGGCGCCGCCGATGATGCCGCCAACGCGCAAATCGGCGGACGAGAGATTGCGCGCGCCCGTAACGTCGAGCAGAGCGCAGCCGCTGGTGCTCGCCACGGTGCGCGCCTCCGCGACGACCGCATCCAGGTCAAGGAAGGGATTGCCGCGGTAGTAGTAATAGCTGCCAGCGCCGGCGAGCCCGAGCGCCAGCACGATCCCCAGCGCGCCCCAGATCCAGCGGGTGCCGGCGCGTCGCGCACGCGCGCGCGCAGCGCGCATCGGAGCTTCGTCCGGTTCGCTCAGTGCGGGTCCGATCGATAGCGGCGCGGCGGCGGCGGTCGGTAGCACCGCGGCGAAGGACGGAGGCCGT
Source organism: Allostellaceae bacterium (assembly GCA_035509275.1). Taxonomy (GTDB): domain Bacteria; phylum Pseudomonadota; class Alphaproteobacteria; order ATCC43930; family CGMCC-115725; genus DAHUYF01. The sequence continues at coordinate 2,912 of DATJLU010000009.1, forward strand.
TGTGTCTCCGGCTCCGAGCGAAGCGACGGATAGGCGACGGGTGCCGGCATGTCGCCGAGATTGTCCGGTCGCAAGTGATCGCGCTCGAGGAGCGCGCGGATCGATTGCGGCCGCTGGCTCGGATCCGGTCGCAGCATCCAGCCGATGAGCGATCTGAGCCCGGGCGGGATCTCGCGAAGATCCGGCACGTCCATGCGCTTCTGAATGATCGATGCCGGTGACGACCCCATGTCCAGGCGGCGGCCGTGCCCGAGGGCGGCGGCGGCCAGCACGAGGCCGAGGCTGTAGATGTCGGAGCGCGCATCCACCTGCCCGCCGAAGAGTCCCGCCTGCTCGGGAGAAACGAAGGCCTGCTTGCCGGCGAATTTGTTGCCGATGAGCGTGACGTCGCGGGGATCGAGTGATTTGGCGATGCCGAAATCGATGATCTTGGCGCGCTCCACGTCCCGTTCCGGCAAGATGATGTTGTCGGGCGAGATGTCGCGATGGAGGATGCCGTGCTCATGGGCGGCCGCGAGACCAAGCGCGATGCGCTCGAGCAGCCGCCGGATCTCGCCGACGCCGAGGCGGCCAGTCTCCAGGACTTTCGAGAGCGAAGGCCCGTCGACGAATTCCATGACGAGATAGAGCCGCCGCCATTCGTCGCGAAACAGCCCTTCATAGCGGACGATGGCGTCGCTGAGCAGCCGGCTCAGCCGGCGGGCCTCTTCTTTGAACAGCGCGACGAAATTGGGCTCCTGGCTCAGCTCTGGCAAAATGATCTTGACCGCATGCTCGGTGCCGAGCTCGATGTGGCGGCAACGCCAAACTTCGCCCATGCCGCCGCGGCCGAGGAAATCCTCGACGACCCAGGTGTGGCCGAGAAGCAAGCCGGGCTCGATCTTGGAGCCGCCGGTATCCTTTCGCGTCCCTGATCGCTCGCCGCCAGGCGCGGTCGCATCGGCGTCGACATGGGTGGCCGCCTCTGCGTCGGGCTCGGGCGGCCGGCGTGGGTCAGCCATGATGGCGTTCAGCTCCCGCGCTCAGCGACTGCATTTGAAAATCCCTTGCCATTCGCTGATCCGCTCCTCGAGGAATTGCACCTCGCCGTGATACCTGCTGCCCACGGATTGGAGCTCGGAGCAGGCGTTTTGCGTGTCGCCGCGATAGCCCTTGGAGACGGCGATCTGCAAAAGCGCGAGCGGCGCGCCGGGGCTCGACGGCTTGAGGCGATAGGCCAATTGCAGCTCGCTCAGCGCATGCTCGTAGTCCTGCTGATTGAAATAAACATCGCCGAGGCTGTAGCGCACATTGGCGATGATCGGATCGGACGGGAACTGCTTGATGATCGACTCCAGACCTTCCTCGCCCGCTTTGAATTGGCCGTGGGTTATCATTCCGAGCGCGGCGTCGTACTGCTCCTTGGCGTTGCCGTGAGGCAAAGGGGGAGTGGGGGTGGGGGCTTCGCTCTCCTGGCCAGGCTCAAGATGCGCTTCTTGCTGCGAGGAACCCTCTCCAGGCATGCCAGGAGACGCCGCGGGGACGTCGGCCTGAGGCGGCGTGCCGCCAGCGCTGTCCTGCGGGGCAGGGCTGTTGTCGTCGCGCAACATTTTCGTCACGGAGTCCAACGCCTCGCGTTCCTCGGGCGTCGCTCCCTCGGCCTGGTGGGCCTGGGAATCGTCCGATGGCGCCTCCAATGCCGCAAGCCTTTGCTTAGCCTCCTTGGCATGCGCCCCGCTCGGAAACGCCTTCAGATAGGCTTTCAGGTCTTCAACTCCTGATGAGCGGTCCGCCTGGCTCCATGCCTCGGCCTCTGCCGTCTTTGCATCGACGGTGCTGGCGGCATCGACCCAACCGCCGTGGGTTCCGGCGATGTGATACCATTGCCCGTCCTCGGACTGGAGATCGACCTTCAGTACCTGCCGGGGGTAAAGATGTTTTCGTATCTTCGCGTCGCTGCCAGGAGCGTCCCGCAACACCGCGTTGGGCTTCGCATAAAAGGTCGCGTGTAGCTTCTTCGCCAGCTGCTCCGGTGTTGGTGGCGGTGCCGGGTTCAGCGGTGGCGGCGCTTGTGGCGCCGGCGATGGCGCTGGCAGAGGGGGAGGCTGCACCAGAGATTGCTCCTGAGGCGGCTGCGCCGGCGGCGCGCTGAGCTCTTTGATCCGCTGCTCGGCCTCGGCGCTGTGAGCGCTGTTCGGATATTGCTTCAGATAGACTTTGAATGGTGCCGCCGTCGTGCTGTCCTTGACGGCATCCCAGAAATATTCCTCTGCCGTGTCGGCCGGGGCGCTCACCGCGGAGGCCCCGTGAAGCCCGACAAGGGCCAGCGCACCGAGGATCGCCGTCGCATAACGGCGCACGCGAACACCACGCCGCGCGGTCTCGTGCACGCTCGGCGACGAGCCGGAGTCGTACCGGGCTCCGCCCACCTTCGTACCTCCCCCGCTCAGCCGCCCCTGCGGCGGTGGTCTGGACGCGAGACGATCGGTCGCAAAGGTGCGGTCGACGACGCAAATGATCGGATCGGAACGCGAAATCGTATCTCGCGCATTGATTACTTTGAACCAAGGGTGTCCAAAGCGCAACTCATGATCCCGTCATAACGCTTGGGTTGCACATCCCGACATCTTCACGCGGTTTTGCGCGCAGTGGCCTCCAACCCTGCGGCAACGCCTGACTTATGCCAGAGCGCCCGCAATGCGCTGGTCGCCGCGGTGATGACGCCGGAAATGTCCGAACGCCGGGACGGCGCAGTGGCCGAGCAGGCGACAACAACCACCGTGAGATTGTCGGGCGCACCGCGCGAGAGGGCAAGTTCGACGAGCCGCCCCGGGGCGGCCTCCGGACGGGCATCGACGAGAACGGCGCCGATCTCCTCGTCGGTCGCGACCTTGGTGAGACCGTCCGAGCACAGGAGGAAGAGATCGTCGGGCTCGATCCGGCCTTCGACATGCGCAAGCTCGAGGCGGGCCGTCGCACCCACGGCACGGGTGATGATGTTTCGGCTTGGATGATTCAACCCTTGTTGCGACGACAGGACGCCGCGGTCGACGAGCTCCTGAACCGCCGAATGATCGCGCGTGAGGGCGACCAGGGTACGCTCCCTCAGCCGGTAAATGCGGCTATCGCCCGCCCAAACGACGGTATAGTCCAGACCGCAGCACAGCAACGCGGCAACAGTGGCCGCAACCTGCTCGAGCCCCTGTTGCGCCGCATAGGCGAGGAGATCGGCGTTGGCTTCGTCGAGCTTCCCTCGGGCGGCGGCGAGCAGCTCGGCCGTGTTCTCTTGCGGGCCGACCTGGTTCAGCGCGGTGACAACCACTTTGCTCGCGTGGTCTCCCGCTGCGGCACCGCCGACGCCGTCGGCCACCGCCCATAGCCCGGCGGCCGAATTCTCGATGAAGGCATCCTCATTCAGCTCGCGGACGCAGCCGGTATGGGTGGCACCGGCAGAGAAGAAGGAGAAGGGTGCGGGGGACTGGGTCATGAAGCCGCCATGCGACCCCGGCGCAATCGGCAATCGGCGGCCATTCGACGCGACACCGCAACGGCCTTCCGCTTCGCTGTGCTGTGCGAGGGATTCGCCATGCCCGCTCCACCCGGTACACCCGCGAGTCTCGACGGCTACAATCACTCCGCTACGTCACTCGGTCCATCTTTTTCCTCCCGCGGCAGTGGCGTGATCGCGGGCAACGGCGTTTCGGCTTCGGCCACCGCGCCGCCAGCATCGCGTGAGATAGTCGTGCCTTCGTCCGCCATCGCTTCGTCCCCGCCTGCCGATGGTGGATCGCTGGGGAACTTTGGCGCCGCTTCGTCGGCGGCCGGGATGGCTTCCACAGCGGGCCCAAGCCATCCGCTGCGCGTCCAAGCGCCATCGAGCAGGGCGGTGAACGATCGTGCCGAAGGCATTCCGGTACAAATCAGCAGGCATGAAGCGATACGCTCCGAGCCTGAGGTCCACCACAAGCTCCGCCCGCGGGCGAGGGGCTGATGCGCCTGGCGAAGTTCGGCGCCGCGCGCGTCGCGGCCGAGCGGGACATAGAGGCCGGGATCCGCCAGAACATCGGTTGCCTGCGGTGGGACCGACACCGTTTCGATAGCGAGTGCGATGCCCTCGTCGAACCGCTCGAGACCGAATTCGGGCGCGAGCGCCGCAAGCGCGAGTTCCTCGACCGCGCGATACCAGGGCGCTGCCCGTGCGATCAGCGCCGTCAGCTCGATATCCGGGGCAAGCTCACATCCGAGCGTCAAGGGGAAATGGCGACCGACCTTGTCGACGCTCGGCACGAATACGCCAAGCACGGTGTTGGGGCCGCAGATCCCGTCGCCAATCGCGAAGCGCCAAATTGGGCTTGTAAGATAGATCTCGGCCCATCGCTCGGGCAGCGCCTCGCGACTGGCGAGAATCGCCTGGCCCAACCACTCGTCCCATGCCTCTACGAACCGACGGCTGAAGCGTCGCGTGATGAAATCGCCGCGCGCCGGCAATTTGCCATAGACCCCCGGCGGCTCGGCCGAGCTCACAGTTTCGGCGGGCACCGGAAGGACTCCAGCTGATTGGAAATAAACGGGTTCACGACGCTGTTGGCGCGAATTTCGAAGGTCGCGCTGCGGTCGCCGACCTTGAAGGTGGCGAGATACTGGTCGGCGCCTGCCAGCTGCCTCAGCTGGCTGCGCTCCAGCACGCGAAACCAGGCCCACACACCATCCTGCTCGATGACGGTTGACGTCCCCTGGACTTGCGGCTGAAAGGCAATGCGTACGTGACCGACGCCGCTCGGGCCGGGCCATACCATCTTCTCGCCGCGCGGCGGGCCGTGGTCGTAGCTCAGCGTCTGGCCATCGATTTCGACAATGACTTGCGTCGATTTCGCGTCGAGATCGACGGGCACGAGGTCGAAGCTCACGCCCGGCTTGTTGCCGCCGCCGACAAACATATTGTCACGCAGGAAAGCAGCCCGCTGAAACTGGGCGAGCGTCGCCTGGGGTATGCCCAGATTGAGGTTGTCGACCTTCTGCCACGTCCACGGATTCTTCGACACGTCGACATACTGGCGCAAATTGGTGGTGAAGAAAGTGTCGATGAGGCCACCTTTGGCGAAGAGCCGGGAGAAGTCGTCGAGCGTCACTTCGTTGCTCGCGCCCTTGAAGGCAGGATACCGATTGTCGAGCGCACTGCCGCAGAACGGCAGGACCGACGCCACCCAGAGTGCGTTGAGCTGCTGGCGCACGCCGCCGACGCTCAGCGTCGCGAGTTGCGTCGTGAGGGACGTCATCATCGGCTGGATCGGCTGAGGCATGCGCGCGGCATCCGCCCGCAGCTTCGCGATGCCGGCGGCATCCACCGGCGCCTGGGACGGATCGCCGGAAGAGGCCGCGCGGTTGACCGCGAGATAAGCCTCGTTGAGATCGGCGACCGCGCCGTCGAGCGCCGGCGGATTCCTGCCGTCGCCGGCGACCATTTCGTGCAAGGCCTTGAAGTGCTGATCGGTAAAGGCGCCGGCCGGATCAGCGGCCGCCGCATTTTGCGTGCCGAACACGGAGCCGAGCTGCTGCTCGGCCAGGGTCTTTCCCGCGGGCGGCAGCTGCACGCCGCGCGGGCCGGTTTTCCCCGCCGCTTGCTGGGCTGACTGCGTTGCCGCCTGCTGAGCTGCCTGCTCCGCGGCAGCGGCGACGGCGCCGCCGAGCCCCGCCGCGGCCGCGCGCGGGTCAGAGGCATCCGGCACATGCGAGAGCCATGTCTCGTTCGCCGCACTCACCATCAGCGCGCGCAGCGGCGAGTCGGGTGCCGACAGCACGTTGAGGACCTGCGCCGCTTGCGCCGTTCCGGCGATCGGAAGGATCGAGATATCAGCGAGCAATCGATCCCACTGGGTCGCGAAATCATTGAGATAGAGGTTCGTGACATCGGTCTTCAGACGGGCGATCGATGCCGGATCATCGGCGACTTTCGTCTGGGTGCCCAGCACCCAGGATTCGCGCTCGACCTCGGTTGCGGCTTGCGGCAGCAGCGGCTTGAAGCCGAAGAAATAGCCGTCATGCGTGTATAGTCCGGGAATCCCCTCGGCGAGCGAGCGGCCCGAACTGCGGATCAGGGCGCGCGCGACGGCAGGACCAGCATGATCGGCAGGGCGCCATTCCGGCAGGCTGGTGATCTTCGGATGCGTCTTTATCAGGCTGTAGACGCGCTCCGCCGGCGGCATGCGCAACAGGATCGCGCGCGATTGCGCAACCAGATCGGCGTTGAGCGCGATCGGGGTGAGCGGCCGCTCCAGCAGCGCATCGAGATGCGCGCTCAAGGCATTTCGGTCGGCCTCGTATTCGGGTTGGGGAAACTGTGCCGCCCAGTCGAGCGTCATCCACCGCTTGACCAGAGATTTGTCCAGCTTTCCCTGGCCGCCGAGCATCAAATAGACTTTCAGGGCTTCGTACAGGAAATCCGGCCGCCCCTGATTCTGCGCCAGCTGCTGTTCCAGCCGCACGAGCATGCGCGGCAGCATCAGGCGGTTGAGATCGCGTCGGTAGACGGAAACTGCCTGCGAGCCGAGCTTATCGCCCTGATAGAGGCCGAGATCGAGCAGCAGCGGAGACGACTTGTCGCGATCGGCATAGCCGCCCGGCAACGAGCGCGCGATGGCGAGCAGCGGCAGGACGGGGCGCAGGTCGGTATCGGCGACCCGGTCGAATTGAACCGATTTGGCCGCCTCATTGTAGGTTTCCGCTCGCCGATCGACCTCGGCAATCGTCGCCAGATTGTCGAAATAGGCCGCGGTCCAACCAGCCAGCATCAGCAGGATTGCCGCGGCCGTGGCGCCGATGATCGAATAGTGTATCAGACGCGCGCGCTTCTCCACCTTCGTATCGGCGCTGACCAGACCTGCTTCTCCGAAAATGACGGCCCGCATGAGTCGCGTGAGAAAGTAGCTGCGTCCCGTGCCGCTGAACGCCGGCAGCTGCTGGCGTGAAATCCCGAAGCTGGTGGCCATGGCCCCCATCAGCCGATCGATCGGTGTCCCATACTGCGTGCCGCTGGTGAAATAGACGCCGCGCAACCGAGCCGATCGCTGATACCGGTTGGGCGTGAAGATCTCACGCAGGAAGCCTTCCGTGATTTCCTTGAGGCTCGCGACCTGTTGCGGGAAACCGAAGATGAGCGCTCGGCGCTGGATATCGGACTCCTGCTGAAGGCGCTCCAGCAGTCGCGCGTTGAGCCGTCCGACGAGCGCGTCGTATTCGGCCGGATAAGCGGCGATAACGCTGCCTTCGTCGCCCGCCTTTGCGAGCGCAAAGGTCATGCCCCAGACCTGCTCACGCGCCTCACGGCCGAGGTCGTCGAAGAACTCGATGAAGCCGGCGATCAGATCTGCCTTCGTGAAGAGGACGTAGACCGGAAAACGCACGCCCAGTTCCTTGTAGAGCTCCTCCAGGCGCGAACGGATGGCCCGCGCGTGATCAACACGTTGTGCCTCGCTCGCCGCGATCAGGTCCGGTATGCCGATCGCGATCACGGCGCCGTTGACCGGCTGCCGCCGGCGATATTTCTTCAGCAGCTTCAGGAAGCCCAGCCAGGCGCCGGCATCGGCATCGGCATCGCTGTCTTGCGTCGTATAGCGGCCGGCGGTGTCGATCAGCACGGCATCGTCGGTGAACCACCAGTCGCAATTGCGCGTGCCGCCCACGCCCTTGACGGCGTTCTTGCCAAGCTGGCCGGCCAGCGGGAATGTGAGGCCGGAATTGGTGAGCGCAGTGGTCTTCCCCGAGCCGGGTGGACCGATGAAGATGTACCATGGCAGCTCATAAAGCCAGCCGCTGCCCCAGGTCTTGCGGACCTTGGTCTTTTTCAGCAGGCCGAGCGCCTCCTTGAGCCGGTTGCCGAGCTCGGCGGCTTCCTCGGCGCCCGCGGCCGTGGCCTTCGCCTTGGGCGTCTCGGTCAAATCGGCCTGCAGTTGCTGATTGACGCGCGCGTAGCGGAAATTGCTGAAGCTGGCGCCGGCGCCGAGGATCGCCGGGATGAGCGTGATCGCCAGCGTCCGCTGCAAGACGCCGGACAACGGAGCCGAATCGCCGACGCCGATGAGTGGCCCGATGAACCAGATCACCGCGGCCGCAATGAGCATGCCAACGATGTAGAGAGCGAACCGCGAGAAGACGATATCTCTGAGGAGACCCAGCATCCGTTTCATGGCGGCCTCGGCGCTGCTGCTCGCGTTCTGGCTATTGCGTGCGTATCAAGACAATCTCGATGCGACGGTTCTGCTCTCGCCCTTCGGGCGTCGCGTTGGACGCTACCGGGTCGCTGTCCGCTCGGCCCGCTGCGGCCAGCCGCGCGGGATCACTCACCTTCTGCTTCATTACCGCCATTACCGCCTGCGCCCGGGCCAGGGACAGGTGATAATTCGACGGATACTTGACCGAGCGGATCGGCTGGTTGTCGGTATGGCCAAGAATTTGGATCGAGCCCGGTTCGACGTTCATCGCCTCGCCGATGCGCTGCAGCAGCGGCAAAAATGCCGGCGCGATGTCGGCGCTGGCCGATGCGAACATTCCTGCACTCCGGATATTGATCGTCACGGTCTGTGCATTTTCGACCACGGTGACGAGCTGCTGCTTGATTTCCGGCGCGAGAAATTTGCGGATGCCGCGGTCCTCGGCTGGCGCCGGCAGGGCGGGCGCGGCGCGCGCGAGCGTCACGGGACCGGTCGGGGGCAAGCGGTTGAGCGTCTCATAGGCCGCGTCCGACCGCCCGTTCAGGAGGAAGACGAACGCCACATAGGCGAGGGCGAGAAGCCCGAGCCCGCCGACCGCGATGACCCAATTGGGAATGCGCTGGCGCAATCCCGAAAATTTCGCCCCCGCGCCCTCCCAGCGCGGCGAGAGGCTGCGTTCGAAGTCGCCGCGATTGTTCCGGATGAGACGGTAGAGATCCTCGCGCACAATGATGAGTTCCGAGGCGCCGCGTGGCATCACTCGGTACTTACCCTCGAACCCCAGCGTGATGCAGAGATAGAGCAGCTCGAGGAGGTCGAGATTGACCGCTGCGTCGCGTTTCAGCTGGTTGACGAGGTCCCAGAATCGGTCACCGCCCACGACTTCATTGTGAAACGTGGCGACCATGCTTCGCTGCGTCCAGAGGCTGCGACTGCCCCATGGCGTATTGAGAACAACGTCGTCGATCGTGGCGCAAAGCGCGTAGCGTGCCGCGCGGATCACCCTCGGATCGAGGCCGAGAGGCGTGATCTTGCGCTCGAAGGCGTTGATCTCCGCCACCACGCGGTCACGGAGGCTCTCGACGTCGTTGTGCACGGCGCGGCCCTTGACCTGCACCGCCAGGTCGAGCAGCGGCAGCGCCGCATTGATCAATGGATTGAGGTTCTGCAGCTGCGGCAGCGCGACGGCGCGCAGGGGCACGTTCGGCGAGGGTGACGGCCGGGCTGTCGTCGCCTCGACAGGCTCGCGACCTCCGGGACTGGGACGAATGAGCGTGCGCTCGGGCTCGCCGGGATCGGCGAACGGGTCGTCAACCGTCATCGACTGCCTCCCTGCCCACGCCCTCCGACTATTTTGTATCCGTCGTGATGGAAAGCGCTAATTTATTCAGCTGAACTCGGACTATTTTGCCTCCGTCGCAACGGAGAGCGCCAATTTATTCAGTTGAACCTGGAGTTTGTTTGTCTTGTTTGGCGCAACCGGTGCTTGGGCGCGCCACTGCGCATGATCAATGTCGCGGTATGCGGCGACCACGCCGATCGCAACGGTGCCGGGCTTTGGCGTGAATTTGATGGTTTGCGATGCGCCCGGCGTCAGCGGCAGCTCCTGGCGATCAAGAAGGCTCGGGCCGAGAATCGCTGAATCCTTGTCGTGAAGCTGGAAATAATCAACTGTGGAGAACGTCTCCGTCGCGCCCAGCTGATAGAACCGCACGAAGATCGGCGACGGCCGACCGGACGGATCTGGATTGACGTCGGGTGCGGCGGTAAACGTCAGCTCAACCAGCGTCGGCGGTGGCGGCGGTGGCGGGGGCGGTGGGCCGCCGCAGGTGCCGAGAAGCGCCGCGGCCGTCAGCAGAAGCACCGTGGAAATGGCACGCATTCGGATCGCCACAGCCCTCATCCCCGCTGTACCAGCGGTACCGAGCGGAAGGTGGGGCCACGCCGCCGCCGATACCCGTGCTCCTCACGTCAAAGTGCCGCGCTCCGTCGGGCCCTATCCACGCCGTCGAATTCGATCCACCTGTTTGCGGTAGGCGCGAGCGAACTCGGCGCCGAAGACCTTCTGGAAGTCGTCGTGGAGCTCGTTCGCGATTTCGGCGTAAAGCAATTTGAAGGTTTCCCAATAGCGGGCCTTGCGTGCGCCCGGCAAAATGCCGTCAAGCAATGATCGTTGTTCCAACCGGTCTTCGAGCGCCTTCGGATCGAAGCGCGCGATGACGGTGGCGAGGGCGACCTGCATGGCGGAGAGCATGGCGATTTGATGGCTGGTGATATCGCCGAGCGCCTCTTTGACGGCTTCCCGTGCCGGAAGAAAAGCGGGCTGCGAACCAAGCAGCATCGTGCGTATGGTCTCGACCGGGTTGTCGGAGAATTTGAGCGGATTGTTGCCGGCGGCCCCGATCCTCGTCCGCTCGATGCGGAATTCCTGCTTCGTGCTGGTGCGGGCGGCGAGGAGTTCGCCGATACCGACGACCATCATCATGAAGATCTCGCCGGCGACCTGCATCGCCTGGATCTTCTCGGCATCGCTGAGCGTCGCGCCATCCAACCCTGCCGCCGACAGAAACTGCGCCACCGCCAAGCTGTCGCCGCCGCTCGCCCGGCCAGGGGCGGCTGCTGCTGTCGGTTTGAGCGCGAACGGATTGGCCCCCTCACGGGCGCGGCCGCGGGAGTTGTCCGGCGGCCGATGGCCAGCGCGGCCGGCGGCCGCTGAGTCCGCGGAAGCATCCCAATCGTCTGGGATTTTTACGCTGGCGACCTTCGGGGGCGCGAAGAATTCGCGCTCGGCGGGCGTGTGATCAGCCTGGGGAAGCGCATCCCATTGCGGCGGGGCAGCCGGAGCGAGCAGGTCTTCCGGGATGGCCGAGGCGGTCGCTTTGGGCGGGCGCGGCGTACCGGAGCCGCGCAGCTCGGCCCGATATCCATCAGAGGCTGTGGACGGAGCCAATGGCGGGCCCGCCAGCGGATCGCCGAGCGGACCGCCGCTTTCGCTCGACCCTGGCGCCATCGGGCTGTAGTCGACTGGGCGCGGCGCTGTGGGCAGCGACGGCGCAATGGCGGCGACGCTGATTTTATACCCGCCGAGACGGAGGACGCTCCCTTCGCACAGCGCCGTGGGCACATTGCGGGGCAGCCGTTCGGCGCTGTCGTCGAGAAACACGCCGTTCGTGCTGGTATCGGTGACCGTGCCGCCGCGGCCGTCAAATTCGATGACGCAGTGGGTTTTGGACAGATACCGCTGCGGATCCGGGAGAACCAGATCGTTGCCCGGCCCGCGGCCGATCTTCAATCGTGCGACGACCTCGACGCGGCGGACGTTCTGCTCGCCGAGCGCTGGATCCCAGGTTTCAACATGGAGGATGATGGGCATTGTGGGCGCGCGGCTCGAGGCGCTCAGCTCTGTGCCGGCGGTCGACCAGTTCCGCCATTGGCAATATCAAGCCCGCACTCGATGAACCGCCGGCTTCGCGCCTCCCGCTCCAGCGCGTCGAGACCGGCCGCCATCATCACCGCCCCGGCCACCGCCTTGGCGGTAAAATCCTCCGCCGGCTTCACTTCCGGCGCATCCGGTGCAGCCAAGCTGCCACCACTCCAGAAGGCAGCCATAGCGGACCAGCGCGCCGGATGCGAACCCTTGATCGCGTTGGCGGCTTTTTCGGCCTTACGACGGTTCTCCTCGGTCGGTCGGTATACCCAGCTCTCGGCAGCCTGCAAACCCGCCGCCAACTCGGGCCGCCGCCCATCCTCGGGAAGCGCGCGCGCGCACGTGCACGACCACCACACGGCTTCCCGTTTGGGCAATGCTCGGGCCAGGAATTGCATTGCATCGAAGTACAGAGAATGGACGACCAGAAGATCCAGGAAGTCGAGCGGGGCAATCTCGGGCGCGAGATACGGCTTCGCTTCCGCCGAAAGCGGAAACTGATCGCAGATGTCCTGAGCGATCGTCGCTTTAATCTTGAGCTTGGGGTTCGCCATGCTTGCCAACCCAATGGCCGCCTTTGCGTGACGCGAAAAAACCTTATCACCGTCCATGCTGCATGACAATCCGAGCAGAAGCCCTGGTGATTACTGGCCGCGAATGGCCCACAGCTCCATGTCGAGCGCCGGGAAGTCGCCCGCGACATGGAGCGCAAGTCCGCCCGATGTCTGCATCGCCTTCCAATGCGGGCTCGCGCGGTCGAGCTCAAAGTAAGATTTGCCGACGTGGTAAGGAATCTGTCGCGGCGCGACCGGCAGGCTGCGCAGACCGATGCCGGGCAGCGCGCTGTTGACCAGCTCGCGGATGCTTTCAACCGGACCAAGCTTCACCTGTGCCGGGAAAAAGCGACGCAATTGCTCGGCCTCGACATTGGCCTTGATCACGAGCACGAAAGCCGCGGTGCTCAGCAGCGTCTTGTCCGCGATCGGGGCCACGTGAACGCCATAGCGGCGCTCCTGCAGCGGAATGGGCACGGCCGTCTGCTCGAGGACCGCGCTGAGCGACTGGCGTATGCTGCGCATCACCGGCGCGAAAGTCGCGGCGAGATCGTCATGCCGGTAGTGCGGAAAGGCGACCGGGCGCTTGTTCGATGCCGTGAACGTCGAGAGCTCGCCGGCGAGCTGGATCGCCGCGGCGTAAAACGTCTCGGGATGAATCTGACGCGCCGCGGATAAATGGCCGAACAGCGGATCATAGCGGTTGACCACCTGGAGCAGCAGAAAGTCGGCGACTTCGGCAACCCCGCGCGTGCCGGAATCGACGACCCGCCCACCCAGCGCCTCGCCGCGATGATGGAGCAGCCCCTGGATCTCGGCGATAAACCCGGCCAGGTTTTTCGATGCGGCGCAATCGAGCGTGGGCGGCACGAAGCTGTCGTCGAGAACGATCTGCTTGTCGGCACGCACCTCGGATATCCGCGCAAGGCCGAGGCAGACCAGGCCGGCACGATCCGCCCCCTCAAGGACCAGGCGCAGACGGAGCTTGCCGACCTCGATGCCGACATTGGCGCGACCCTGGGCGATCGCATCGGCTATTTCCTGCTCATGGATCGCAAAGCGCGCAACGCTGTCGGTCGCGACCGTCGGCGCCGCCTCGAGCGCGCCGGGCTGGTACCCCGGAAGCGCGAGGTAGACAATGGCGTTGCGCGTGTTCTCGGGGACATCCAGCGGGGCGGGGTGATCGGCATCCTCGGGGACACTGAACGGCGTGCCGTCCTCCAGCACGCCACGAGCCTCGTCGACGGCAAATTTTCCGAGCCCCAGCATATCGATATTGAGCTTCAGCTCGGTGATACCCCAGGGATAGGGCCGCAAGGCCGCGACGCGGGTGCGGACGAGCTTTTCATGATAGCGATCGGATTGCTGGAAATGCTGTGGCCGCAGGAAGAGACCTTCCGACCAAATGACTTTGTTATTCCATGACATGAGAACGTCCACCGCCACGGCGAACGCAGCCCATGGCCATGTGCGGAAAGGACATGCTCTCCGCGAAAGAAGCAAGGCAAGGGTCGGCGAAGGCGACGCGTTCTTCCCGGTGTTGGCGCATCATCTGAGAGTGTTCCGATCCATGGAATGCTCCGGCCTCGCCTCGCACCTGCCTCACGTGACGGTCGTGTTCGCGCGCGACTTCAGTCGCTCGATGATCTTGGGATTGATCGCCCACGGCATCTTTCCGAACTCCGGAGCCTCCCACAAGCGCAGGACCTCGGCCCAAACCCTGCATGTCACGATCTCGATCTCGAGTTCAGGAGCTTCCTTGGCGGCCAGCATGTCGTGAAGATGGCTCTCGCCCCGAACCAGCCACCAAGTTTCGTTGCAGAAGGCGATGGTTACAGCAGGCATCGCAGGCTCCGCGGCCGTCAAGCCGGCCATAATCATGTTCTGGCAAGGTGATGCCGCCGTCAATAAATCTTGGTTGCCCAACTTCTGCGCGCTCAGCGTTGGAAATGTTCTCCTGCCGAGGATTCTCCCGATGCGCCCTTGCCGAGGGCTCTCATGATGATTGTCGCGTGAGTTCCATCGGTGTTATTCTGTGCGCTTCATCACACGTCTGCGCCGAATATTGCGTGCACGCTAGTAACAAGCGGCCTTTCAGGCTTGCTGGGATCTCACCAGCGATGGCGCCACGGGAGGAAAAGCATGGCGGCGGACCCCAAGAAGGTGGATTCAAAGAAAGAGAAAGCCACGTGGCTGGCCGACATCAAGGCGGCGGTGAGAAAAGGCGCGACGCAAAAAGCCAAAGACGGGACGCCGATCAGCCTCGGATGGGTCTTCGCGCGCGGCAAGGACAAGAACGATCACATCTTCATGATGCACCCGCGCAAGCCAGCGAAGACCTTGATGGCGGAGCTCAAGAAGGCGCATCCCGACCGCAAAACGCTGTGCTGGGGCACCAGCTGCGTGGTCAAAGAAGGCGGCAAATTCAACCTGGAGATCAAGTACATCAAGAAGCTGCCCGGCGGTGAGCGCTATATTCAAGAAGCCCTGAAGGCGATGGCGCTGCCGCAGTTGAAAGTGGTCCTCGCGCCCGTACGGGACGATGAAGAAGTCGCCGACGTCGAAGAAACCGAGGACAGCGAAGCGACCGATAGCGCCGACGCCAGCACCGAGGAGGTCGAGCTGGGCGCCAGCGGCGCTGGCGATGACGAGACCGAAGCCGCGAGCGATGACCGCCAAAGCGCAGCCGCGGGCGAAGATGAGGAGGCGAAGGACGAAGACGAAGAGGACGAGGCGCCCTCGGCGTCGGCTCAGTCGTCCTCGGCGTCGGCTCAGGCGTCCTCGGCGCCGGCGAGCGGCGACGTCAAGGCGAAGGCCCTGAGCGAAGCGCCCCAGGTCTGGCAGGTGACACGTTCGGTCATGTCGAAGAACATCGACCAGCTCCGGGCCGCCATCAAAGCGGAATATGCCAACGAAGCACCCGAGCTGAATTCAGAGATCGACAAAGGCGTGGCGCAGATGAACCGGATCATGGAGCATCTCGACCACCGTCTGGCCGAGCAGCTGGAGAAGGCGCATCAAGCCAAGGACGAGGCCGCGCGTCGGGCTGAATTGGCCAAGGCCAAGGCGCTGCTCACGGAGCATATCAAATACGTCCAGAGCGAGCCGCTGATCGCGCACATCGATTCCAACCCGTTCGGCGTCCAGACGAATCTCAAGAAAACTCTGCTGGCGAGCTTTACACACGTGGCGAAGGTCATCGCCTGACCGCATCGCTCGGTTCTGCTGGACGATGCGTCAGCCCTCCTGGAGGCACAGACGATCGGCGTACGTCCGAGCCGAGACGAGCGGCCGACGACGCGCTCGGCCGTTTACAATGGCAGCAGCCTGGGCGCGAGCCAGCCAAGAGCAGCCAGACCGAGTGCCGCGATGCCGATTCCGGCCGAAATGATTTCGAGCAACGTCATTTCGGTAATCACCGCGGCTGAAGCAACGACGATGGCTAACTGCAGCCCTGCGGCCGAATACTCGTAATGGTGATAGGAGCTCTGCTCTCGATCTCGTTCCTCTTCGAGCGCCCGCGCGCGCACGAGCAACTCTTTGCGGCCTTCCGCCGTCGCCGGATCGGATTCCAACCGATCGACCGTGGAGCGCCATTCCGCGATCAGCTGGTGCAGCGCCTCGGCGTGTTGCGCATCATCGGTCGGGATCTTTTCCACGGCGTCAGCTGCCGCGCTCAAGAACGTCAGACGGATCGTCTTCGCCTGGTAGAACGCATAGGTGTCGGACGAGAGAATGTTATCCGCGATCGACGCGAATTGCGCCTCTTTGCTGGCCATCTCGACGATGGCCAGGGCGACCGCGAGGACAATGATGAGCAAAGCCGTACGCTTGTGCTCTTGATGTTGGGCATGTTCGGCGCGTTCGACGCGCTCACGCGTCTCATGGAGCTCCACGGCAGTCTCCGCTTGATGAATTCCTCGCACGACCTCACGCGACAGAATGCGGTCGGCGCATCCAGTGGTGCCGCATCCGGCGCGCATCCGCCAGCAAGGTTCGACTGTATGGGAAACCCGTCGTGCCGCGTCGAACAAGCCAAGGCGCTATTCTCGCCGATTTCATCGGTGCGGCATCTGTGCCAAGATTTTACCCAGCCGTTGAACAGGATGCAACGACGTCAACGCGAGGCAAGACGCCGATGGCCGAACCTCAAAGATTGATCAGGGTCAAGAGCTCGCTTGGGGACGACAAGTTTCTGATACGCGAGCTGCACGCGACCGAAGCGTTGGGGCAGCCCTTTGTCTTCGAGCTGACGCTCGACAGCGATGACCGCGATATCAGCTACAAACAGATTTTGGGCGAGCATCTGTCGGTCGAGTTGGATCTCGCCCAAAACGAGTATCGCTATTTCGACGGGATTGTCACCAGCTTTGCCTATGCCGGATTGACCGACTTTCGCGCCACTTATCGCGTCACGCTGCGGCCGTGGCTGTGGCTTCTGACCCGCCGTGCTCAGTGCAAGATCTTTCAGGGCAAGACGGCTCCCACGATCATCAAAGAGATCATGCGCGCGGCCGGCTTCGATGATTTCGAAGACAAGCTCCAGCGCGGCGACTATCTCAAGCGCGACTATTGCGTCCAGTATCGCGAGAGCGATTTCGCCTTCATCAGCCGATTGATGGAGCAGGAAGGCATTTACTACTACTTCAAGCATCAGCGTGGCATCCACAAGCTGGTGCTTTGCGACGCCGCGACGGCGCACGGCAGATACGGCGACAAATACGGCGACATCAGCATCGCGCGCTCCCCCGACGACAAAGGCGTTGGAGCGGTGTGGGATTGGACCTTGGGACAGGAGTTCCAATCCGGCCAATACACCCACACCGACTATGATCTCGACAAGCCGAATGCCGACCTCAAGAAATCAAAGTCGATTACGCAAGGCCACAAGGACGACAATTTCGAGGTATACGACTATCCCGGAAGATATACCGAAGCCGGCGACGGCACGACCTATGCCGGCGTGCGAATGGAGGAGCACGCCGCGCAATTCGAGCGCGCCGGCGGCAAGAGTCAGACACGCTGGATCGCCAACGGCTGCATCGTCTCGCTCGCCGGCAGCCAGCGCAAGGGGCATAACCGCGACTATCTGGTCGTCGAGACCCGGATCTCGATAGCCGCCCAGGCGGGACCAGGAAGCCAGATGAGTTTCCAGGTCGAATTCCTGGCGCTTGGCTCGACGCAAGTGTTTCGTTCGCCGCAGCGCACACCCAAGCCCTTCATTCGCGGACCGCAAACCGCCTTCGTCGTCGGCAAGAGCGGCGAGGAGATCTGGACGGACAAATACGGCAGGGTGAAAGTCCAATTCCACTGGGACCGCGACGGGCAGAACGACGAGAAAAGCTCTTGCTGGATCCGCTGCGCGCAATTGTGGGCGGGCAAGAGCTGGGGCGGCATGTTCATCCCGCGCATCGGGCAGGAGGTCGTCGTCCACTTCCTGGAAGGTGATCCCGACCAGCCGATCATAACCGGCGCGGTCTACAACGCATCGTCAATGCCGCCATACGCGTTGCCCGACAAGGCGACGCAATCGACGATCAAGAGCAATTCGAGCAAGGGCGGCAACGGCTCCAACGAGCTGCGTTTCGAAGATCAGGCAGGGAGCGAGGAACTCTATGTCCATGCCCAGAAGGACATGAACATCGAGGTCGAAAAAGGTGACCGCTCGCTCAAGGTCAAGCTTGGCAACGAGCGGCACGAGGTGAGCCAGGGCACGCTGACGACGAAGATCTTCGGCGATACGTCGCTTACCGTCGACACCGGGAATTACGACGTCAAAGTGTCGACCGGATCGGCATCGCTGACGGTCACGCAGGGGATCACCATCGAGTCGACGATGTCGATCACTCTCAAAGTCGCGAACAACAGCATCACCATCGACATGACGGGCATCACGATCAAAGGCACGATGGTCACCGTCAGCGGCGACGTGCAGACGCAGATCACCGGCCTCATGACCGACGTCGAAGCCTCGGCGATGCTCCAGGTGAAGGGCGGGATTACGATGATCGGCTAGCGAGCGGCGCTTCGCCCGAGGCTAGGAAATCAACACGGTGAAGCAGCCGAGGGTGATTGCGCCGCCATGCGCCGTCATGTCACCCATCCGTGCCGCGGGCAATCCGCCGATCAGCACGCTCATCGATCCGAGCGCAATGACATCGGGTGGGCCGGCGCAGGTGACCAGGTCGCTCACGCGCGCCGCCGGCAGCGCGCCGATCAGAACCGTGATGCCGCCCGGCGGCAGGATTGGGCCGCCGACGTGAGGTACGAGAGCGGTGACCATGGGGCAGACATGCATGTCCGTGACGCGCGCGGCCGGTTGTCCCATCGCAAAGCAGCTCCCTTCTTCAGCCGCGGCACTCCACGGGCATAAGGCCCGCACGGCCCACGCCGATGTCGCGGCTCATGTCGCCTTCAGCAAGGCGGCAAGATCCGGGTCCATGTCGGCGCCGTCGCCTTCGTTTGGCGCGGCCCCGCCGTCGTCGCTTGACTTCAAAGAGGCAAGCAGGCCGTCGAGCTCTGAATCGCCAGTGCTTTCGGCCGTCGCCTTGGCGCCGTCGGCGGCCGCATCGGCGCCTTCCTTCACCGGCGACGTTGAGGTTTCTTCCGCGGGTTTCTTCTTTTTCTTGATCTTCGGCTCTTCCACGGGCTCGGCTCGTTCGTCCACGGGCGCCGGCGCCTCGACCGCCGGGACTGTCGTCCAACGCCCGGCGAGCGGGACCCCGGCGAGCGAGGTGAAGCTCCCCAATCGCACCTCGGGCCTGCCTTTGAGCGAGAGCAGCGGCATGAAGTGCTCGGCGCCGACGCGCGCGGCCACGCGCTCACTTATCAGGCGCTCCGTGCAGGGAAGCGCCGTCTGGTCGCCTTCGTCATCGACATAGAAATAGTATGGCATGTCGCCGGCGGTCATGATCGAGCCAAGACTCATCTTGGCGCGCTGCTTGGCGTAGGTCTCGGCGAGCATCAGCCCCGCAATGAAGGCCGGGTTCCCCCACAGCATCCCCTTCAAGCCGGTTTGCGGCGTGAACTCCTCGAAATCATCGAAGGCGGTGATCGGATCGGTACGCTCGCCATAGGGTTGGCGCAGGAGAAAGCGAGGCGTCACCAAAGCCAGAAATTCCGCCCCGTCCAGCCCCTGCAGCGCGGCCCACGCCTCGCGGATCAACGGGTGCACGTCCTCGCGTTTCGTCTCGACGAATTCCGGACTGATGGAGGACACGAAAGGCGTGCCGGCCTTCGCCGCGAGCTGGGCCATCCGCCCGAGGAGCTCGGCTTGCGGCGGCGTGTGGTCGAAGATATAGGCGCCGACCATAACCGAGAGCGGTCCCCGGCCGGCATCAAGCGCCGGCTGCTCGATCAGGAGCCGGTAGAGGCCGGTTTCTTCCAGCGTGTCCGTCGCCGCGAGGTCGGCGGCGAATTCCTCGGCGGAGACATCGTAGAGCTCGATCTGCAGCTGCGTGCTCGTCTCGATGCGGCGCGTCAGCATGTCGACCGAGCGCCAAAGCGATTCCAAGGTCTGAAAATCCGGATGATGCAGCACCTGGCGCATCGCCACGGACAGCGCGCTGTCCACCGAGGCGAGGAGCGCCGCCTGCTGCGGATCCTTCTTCCCGACGATATAGGGGCGGACGACCGACTTGATCAATTCCTCCGTCGCGACTTCGGCGGCGCCCTGCGGCGCGGAAGGCTGGCCGATCAGCGCGGCAAAGTCGCTGAGCTTGCCGCCGATCGGCACCATGGCGCCGCGCGGACGGCGCGGAATGGGGGATGGTGGGGGCGTCGGCGCGTCGCGCCAGGCGGTCAGCTCCTTGGCCGTTGCCGGGTAGCTCGATTTGCTCGTGAGCTTGCGCCGAAGATCGGCCAGGGACGAGAAGAGCTCGACCTTCTCGTAGATCTGATCCGGGTGAAAGTCGTCCATCGCGCCGATCGGGAACTCGACGGCTCCCTCGGCCATGGGCAGCGACAGAACGATGTCGAGCCGCGCGATGATCTGATCGATGTTGTCAACATCGACGCGCAGGGGCTTGCGGCGCGCCAGCGCGTCGCCGGCATCGAGTCGGCCCTTGTTCGCGGCGCCTGAAAAATCACCGAGCACCGCCAGGCGGAACGGGTCGCCCGTCGCGGGTTGGCGGTCCGCTCCGCTCTCGCTCACCATGCCGAAATTGAGTTCCATCCCTGGCCCTCCCGGCGCGGCCGATCCGGCGTCTATGGCACCGTTCCGCCACCGTCGAAATCGTACTGGAAGTCGCCTTTCGCCGCGCTCAGGTGCAGTCGCTTGACCGGTTGGCCCGACATCATCCTGATCAGCAATTCGCGGCTGATCGCGGGCAGCATCGTATTGGTCAGAATGGCGTCGATCATCCTGCCGCCGCTCTCGGTCTCGGTGCAGCGGCTGGCGACCAGCGATACCACCGACTGATCGTAAGTAACGGAGACTTTGCGCGTCTCTTCGATCCGGGTCCGGATCCTGTCCAGCTGCAGCCCGACGATGTTTTCGATCATCCTCGGGCTCAGCGGATAGTAGGGAATGACGATCAATCGGCCGAGCAGCGCAGCCGGGAAGACTTTCCGCAGCGGCTGGCGGAGCGCGCTGGCCAAGCCTTCGACATCCGGCAGGAGCTCGGGGTCCTTGCACAGGTTCACGATCAGGTCGCTGCCGACATTGGAGGTCAGCAGGATGAGCGTGTTCTTGAAGTCGATGAGGCGTCCCTCTCCATCCTCCATCATGCCTTTGTCGAATACCTGGAAGAAGAGCTCGTGGACGTCCGAATGCGCTTTCTCGACCTCGTCCAGGAGAACCACGCTGTAGGGCTTGCGCCGCACCGCCTCGGTCAAAATCCCGCCCTCGCCATAGCCGACGTAGCCCGGCGGCGCGCCCTTCAACGTCGAGACCGTGTGCGGCTCCTGAAACTCGCTCATGTTGATCGTGATGACGTTGTGCTCGCCGCCATAGAGCAGCTCGGCAAGGGCCAGCGCCGTCTCGGTCTTGCCGACGCCTGACGGCCCACACAGCATGAACACGCCGACCGGCTTGCCCGGGTTGTCGATGCCGGCGCGCGACGTCTCGATGCGCCGGGCAATCATCTTCATCGCATGATCCTGCCCGACGACCCTGCGGTTCAGGAGCTCCGCAAGACCTAAGACCGTCTGGATCTCGTCCTTCACCATCCGGCCTACGGGAATGCCGGTCCAGTCCTGAACCACCGTGGCAATGGCTTGCTGATCGACGGTCGGAAGGATGAGTGGGGTCTCGCCCTGCAGAGCGGCAAGCTCTCCTTGCAGCTCGCGGAGTCTCGCGAGGAGCTGTTCGCGGCCGCGCGGAGAGCCATCGGGCGCGCTCGCGTCCTCGACGGTGCCGCCCTCGCCGCGGAGCTCGGCGCGGGTGCGAAGCAATCGGTCGACCAGTCCTCTTTCGTTGCTCCAGCGCGCCTCGAGGCCGCCGAGCCGGTCCCTTTCCGCGGCCAGGCTTTGCCGGGCGTCCTTGTCGCGCGCGTCCGCCGGGATGCCAATCGCCTTCTCCCGGGCGATGATCTGCAGCTCGGTCTCGAGCGCCTCGACGCGGCGCCGGCTGTCCTCGACCTCTGCCGGAACGGCCTGCTGGCTTATGGCCACCCGGGCGCACGCCGTATCGAGGAGGCTCACCGATTTGTCGGGAAGCTGACGCGCCGGAATATAGCGGCGCGAGAGCCGCACCGCCGCCTCGAGCGCTTCGTCGAGGATCTGAACGCGGTGATGCTTCTCCAGGATCGAGGCGAGGCCCCTCATCATGAGAATCGCCTTGGCCTCGGTCGGCTCGTCGATTTGCACCACCTGGAACCGGCGGGTGAGGGCAGGGTCTTTCTCTATATGCTTCTTGTACTCGGCCCAGGTGGTCGCGGCGATGGTCCGCAGGGTGCCGCGCGCCAGCGCCGGCTTCAGTAGATTTGCCGCATCGCCCGTGCCGGCGGTGCCGCCGGCCCCGATGAGCGTATGGGCCTCGTCGATGAAGAGAATGATCGGCTTGGGCGAAGATTGGACCTCGTCGATGACGGAGCGCAGACGTTGCTCGAATTCGCCCTTCATGCTGGCGCCGGCCTGCAGCAGACCGACATCGAGGACGAGAAGGCGCAAATCCTTCATCGGCGGCGGCACGTCGCCGGCGGCAATGCGCAAGGCGAAGCCTTCCACGACCGCCGTCTTCCCGACGCCTGCTTCGCCGGTCAAGATCGGATTGTTCTGGCGGCGCCGCATCAAGATATCGACGACCTGACGAATCTCCTCGTCGCGGCCGACGATGGGATCAAGCTCGTTCTTGCGAGCCTTCTCCGTGAGATCAACGGTGAAACGCTGCAGCGCCTGCTGCTTGCCGATCTGGGCCGGCGCGATGGCGCCGTCGCCCGCCTCGGCAGCGGCGGCAAGGTTCGAGCCGTCATGGGCGCCGAGCGGCTCTTCGGCCGATCCCCCGACAATCCGGTCAAACTCGTCGCCGAGCTTCTCCGGCCTGATCCGCCCGAATTCCTTCGACATCGCGAGCACTGCGTTCCTGAGACCTGTCGTCTTCAAGCAGCCGAGCAACAGATGCCCACTGCGCACCTGCCCGACGCCGAACATCAGCGTGGCCAGCACCCAGCCGCGCTCGGTCGCGTCCTCGACATGAGCGGACAGGTCCGATATCGCGGTGGCACCGCGCGGCAAGCGATCAAGTGCGGCCGTCATATCCCGCGCCAGCACCGCCGCGTCGATGTCGAAGGCCCTGAGGATGCGGTGCAGGTCGGAGTCCTGGAGTTGCAGGATCTGGTGGTACCAGTGGATCAGCTCCACATAAGGGTTGCCGCGCAGCTTGCAGAACGTCGTCGCCGCTTCGATCGCCTGATAGCACAGGCCGTTGAGCTTGCCGAAAAGCGCGACGCGACTGATATCCGCCATCACGGCACCCGACGAGAAGAGGTTGGCGATCGGCTAGGCGGCATCAAGATACGGCTCCAATACCAGATCGGTCGCGTCGCTCTCCTCGCGCCGCGTTCCGAGCCAGCTCGTCCATCCGAGCGTGCCGGCCTCGCCGAGCTTGATCGAGGGAACCTCGTCGCGAATGAGGATGAGCATGACATCCCAGTTGAGCTCGTCGCCGATGTAGTTTCGTACCAGCGGCTTCAGGCGCGACAGGCTTTTTCCGTCCGGCAGCAAGCGCGTGAAATCGGCAAAGGTCATCGGTCCGATGCGGATGCGGAATTTGTGGTGGTACACGTGGAAGCGCTCGCCGATCGTCGCTGTCGATCCCAGGGTCCCCGTCGTTTCGCTGTCGCCAAGCGCGCAGAGCGACTTTCTCGGCAGGCGCACCCACTCGGGAAAGAACTCGTCGATCTCGACGGGAAGCTTGAAGAAATCGGCGATGATGGCGCGCAGCCCCTCCGCCGGCCGCGTTTGCAGGGCGAGGCGCCCGGCGAAATGCAGCTTGGCGAGGTCGGGCATGCCGTCGCGACCGCGCAGGCCCGGCGCGCCCAGTCCGAAGAGCGTACCGACGTAATCGGCAAAGCGATCGGCGGCACGGCGGTCGAAGCCGACGGTCGGTCGAGCGGTCGCCCAGGCCCGATAGTAAAGCGACAGCATGCGATG
Organism: Allostellaceae bacterium; assembly: GCA_035509275.1. Lineage (GTDB taxonomy): Bacteria > Pseudomonadota > Alphaproteobacteria > ATCC43930 > CGMCC-115725 > DAHUYF01. The sequence continues at coordinate 26,671 of DATJLU010000009.1, forward strand.
GTGGAAGACATCGACAAAGCTGATCAGCGTCTGGTCCCCGACATTGCGCGCTCGGTCCCGCGCATATTCGGTGAGATGAAGCGGCAAGGCGCCGCTGGGGCCGAAGAGCCCGAAGAAATAGGTCGAAAGCCGCGCAACGCGATCGGCGCTGGCCGGCGTGAATTCCGCCAGGGTGGCGGGTGCGAAAATCAGCGAGGGAAGCTGACCGAGGCGCACCGGATCGTCGACCGGACGCGTCGCTTCGCCGAAGCGCGGACGATCCGAGAGAAGCGCGTCGATACGTCTCAGCGCTTGAAAGAAATCGAACGACCAGGGCGCCGCCTGCAGGGCGCTGAACAGCTTTAGGGTGTCCGGGGCCGCCGTTAGAGCGTGTGGCGTCGCCCGACCGTCATCGGCCATCGTGTCACCTCGCCCCGATCGAGCGCCTTGATCGATGTTTCGGTGAAAGAGTTGATGGAAACGTATTTCGCGAAGAACTGCGCCAGCACCATGCCGAGGATGAAGACCCCGATTCCCTGGAACGCCGTTTCGTCGAAGGTTACCTCGATCTCGAGGCCGCGCGCGATCGCGGTTTGGCCCGCTCCGGGCAGACGGCGAATGATCGGCGCGGATCGCACCGACCGGACGCCCTCGATCTGCTTGTGAGTCGAGACCTCCGACGCGTCCGCATAAAGCGACAGGAGCTCGCGAAGGCCCTCGGCGCCGGCCTCGCTCCGCGCGTTCGTGATCGACAGATAGTTGAGCGCCAGATGACTGATCAGCCGCCAGGCGACGTCGCCGTGGGCGCGCGAAGGTTTGGGCCGCGTGGGCCCGGCCACGCAGCGGATCGACTCCAGGGGCGCGCCGATCTCGACGGTAAAATCCGTCTTGCCCTTGCCGATCGGCATGAGCAGCGGCAGATCGCGATTGGTGCAGAGCGCGGAGAGAGAGAGCTGGCGCAGTTCCGTGCTGTAAGGCGCCTGGTGCGCATCGACGAGCGAGATGTAGAGCTCGCTGCCGACGTAGTTGGTCCGGCCACCGGTCCGGCGCTGCTTGGCCGAGAGCATGCGCGGCAGGCGACGAGCCGTGTAGTAGGCGCCAAGATCCGTATCCCGCGTGAGGTCGCTGCGCGCATAGAACGGCAGGAACTCCTGCTCGCGTTCGAGGTCGACACCTTGACCACTGACGCTCAGCAGCTGGTAGACCTCGAAATCGATCGGTCGGTTGCGGTCGGGAATGACGTGGTGCTCGAAGGTCTTCTCGGTGACGTGAATCCGATCAAGCCGCTTGGGAAAGACATTGGCCGCCGGCGTGCAGCTCAACAGGAAATTCTCGGCGCTGAGGCCACGCGCCAGCGATTTGTTCTCCCGGTCGAGGAGGATGAAGATATCGAGGGCGGTCCCCTTCGCACGGCGGACCGACGGACCAAGGCCGGACAGGGAAAAGAAGAGAAAGCGCTCGGGAAAGGCGAAATATTCGCTCAGCAGTCGATATCCCTGGAACGAGCGCGGTCCCACCGGCAGCAGCGCCTCCTCTTCCGTCAGGCCGATATGCCTGATCGCCGATTTCGGCAGGCTCGTCTGCCAGGGCACCGGCCGTTCGGGCGGTCGTATCACGATACCGACGGGATTTGCCGAGATCTGCTCGAGAATGTTGGCAGAGATGTCGGTCGTCGCACCGCGGATGAAAAAGCTCAGCTCCTTGAGCGAGAGCGCCGCGAGGGGAATCTGACCGACCGTGGCCAGTCGCAGGCGGAGCGCGGCCTTGGCGCCGCGCTGGTCGCCCAAGCCCAGAGCGGAAACGGCCGCCGCGCCCGCCAGATATTCGACGTCGGTCAGGGACACCGGCCAGATCGTCACGTCCTGGGCGGTGCGAAACTCGCAGGCAGTGACGTCACCCTTGCCGAGCACGCCGAACATGGAGGTATGGCGGGGAATGAGGTAGCCGTTCTCGAATTTCCCGCCCTGCAAGTCCGGTCTGAAGTGCACGACCGTCACGGACGGCGTCGGCGCTAGAAAATGCGGATAGACAATGTCGAGCAGATTCTGGGTGAAGATCGGGAATTCGGATTCCAGCTTCAGCTGAACGCGCGCGGCGAGGAAGGCGAAACCTTCGAGCAAGCGCTCGACATAGGGATCGGCGCATTCGAAGGAATCAAGCCCGAGCCGTCCGGCGATCTTGGGAAACTCGGCGGCGAACTCCCCGCCGAGCTCGCGCACGAATTTGAGCTCCTGGTCATAGAGGCGCAGCAGCC
>DATJLU010000010.1:0-13300 GCA_035509275.1 Allostellaceae bacterium
CACGAGTTCTCCTCGATCCCCGGCGTGCTGGAGGACGTGACCGACATCGTCCTCAACGTGAAGGGCATCGCGCTCCGCATGCACGGCGACGGGCCGAAGCGCATGCGTCTCAGGGCCAACGGCCCGGGCGAGGTCCGCGCCGGCATGATCGAGCTGCCGCACGACATCGAGGTGCTGAACCCCGATCACCTGATCTGCACGCTCGACAAAGGTGCCAAGGTGTCGATGGAGTTCACCGTCGAGACCGGCAAGGGCTATCGTCCGGCGACCGACAACCGGCCCGAGGATGCGCCGATCGGCCTCATTCCGGTCGATGCGCTGTTCAGCCCGGTGCGCAAGGTGAGCTACCGCGTCGACAACACCCGCGTCGGCCAGGTCACCGACTACGACAAGCTCTCCATGCGCATCGAGACCAACGGCGCCGTGACCCCCGAGGATTCGGTGGCGCTCGCCGCCCGCATCCTGCAGGACCAGCTGCAGCTCTTCATCAATTTCGAGGAGCCGCGCGCCGCCAGCGAAGAGGCGCCGGCGCATGAGCTGCCCTTCAACAAGAACCTGCTGCGCAAGGTGGACGAGCTCGAGCTCTCCGTGCGCTCGGCCAACTGCCTCAAGAACGACAACATCGTCTATATCGGCGACCTCGTGCAGAAGACCGAGGCGGAGATGCTGCGGACGCCGAATTTCGGCCGCAAATCCTTGAACGAGATCAAGGAGGTGCTGGCGCAGATGGGGCTCCATCTCGGGATGGAGATCCCGAACTGGCCGCCCGAGAACATCGAGGAGCTCGCCAAGCGCCTCGAAGAGCCATACTGAGCGCCAGGAGAGTTCGTCATGCGCCATCGTCTGCGCGGCCGCAGCTTCAGCCGCACCTCCGGCCATCGCAAGGCCATGTTCGACAATCTCTGCCACGCGCTCCTGAAGCACGAGCAGATCACCACGACCCTGCCCAAGGCGAAGGATCTGCGCCCGGTGGTGGAGCGGCTGATCACGCTGGGCAAGCGCGGTGGCCTCCATGCGCGGCGCCAGCTCATCTCGACGCTGCAGGACGCAAAGCTCGCCGACAAGGTGATGACGACCTTGGCCGAGCGCTACAAGACGCGCGCCGGCGGCTATACGCGCGTGCTGAAGGCGGGCTTCCGCTACGGCGACGCCGCCGCCATGGCGGTGATCGAGCTCGTCGACCGCGACGTCGAGGCGAAGGGCCAGGACAGCGGCCCGGTCCAGACCGAGGAAAGCGAAGAAGAAGCGGCCTAGTCGCCGGGTCAAGAATCCCGCGACAGCGCGCAAGACTATCGCTCCCCACCTCCCCTCCCGCTATGCGGGTCCCTCGCTCTCCGCCCCTCAGGGGCAGAGAGGGTTGGGGTGAGGGGGGCGATAAAAAACTTTGGCAAGCGGCAATGCTTGCTGGTAGGACGGCTTGCGTGGAGTTGGTCCTAAAGACGATCCGTAGCTCGGATGGAACGCGTCGCTTGGAGATCGTGCGCCGCGACGACGGCACTTTCACTTTTCGGAACTATATCGCCGTAACGAGCCTGGATGGAAATCCCGCGTGGTCCCGGATGGCTCCTCGCCCAGCCCCCTGTGCGCATCAGCGGAGATTGCCGAATGTGAAGCGCGGGCGCGCGTGGCATGGCTGCGCGAAATGTCGAAAAGCGGTCACAATTCAAACTGAGACACTGCCCGGCAAGCGCTGACTTTGCACGGAGCTGGGCCGCAGGTGTAGGCTCGTCGCCATGCCCCATGCTGCCCTTGTCGAGCTGCTGAGCCTCGCCGGCCTCTCCGACGCCGCCTCCGCCGATGTCGCCTTCACCGGTGCCGATCCGGTGGTGGGGACGCGCTTCCGCATCGGCGCCACTGGCGCCGCGGCGATTGCTGCGGCTGCGGTCGCGGCGGCCGAGCTGTGGGCACTGCGCCCCAGCGGCAAGCGCCAGCAGATCGCCGTCGATCTCCGCACCGCCGTCGCCGCGTTGCGCAGCAGCCGCCTCATTCTCATCGACGGCGCGCCGCCGCGCGACATCTTCGACCCCGTCAGCGGCTTCCACACCGCGCGCGATGGCAGCTGGGTCATGCTGCATTGCAATTTCCCCCACCACCGCGCGGTGGCGCTTCAGGTGCTCGGCCTCGCCGAGGGCGCGACGCGCGAGGCCGTCGCGGCGGCGGTGGCGCGCTGGGAGGGCCTCGCGCTCGAGGACGCCATCCACGGCGCGGGTGGCTGCGCCGCGCTGGTGCGCAGCGCCGAGGACTGGCAGCGCCACCCGCAATCCGCCGCCATCGCGACCCTGCCGCTGCTGCAGATCGAGCGCATCGGCGATGCGCCGGCCGAGCCCTTTGCCGCGGGCGACCGGCCGCTCTCGGGCATCCGCGTCCTCGACCTGACGCGCGTCCTCGCCGGCCCGACCGGGGCGCGTGCGCTCGCCGAGCATGGCGCCGATGTGCTGAAGATATCGGCGCCGCATCTGCCGAGCGCGCGCGACATGGACATCGATACCGGGCTCGGCAAGCTCGCCGCCTTTCTCGATCTGCGCCAGGCGCAGGACGCCGCGCGATTGCGCGCGCTCGTCGCCGAGGGGCGCTGCGACGTTTTCGTCCAGGGCTACCGCCCGGGGACGCTCGCCCGTCGCGGCTTCGGCGCCGAAGAGCTGGCCGCGCTCCGGCCCGGCATTGTGCTCGTCGAGCTCTCAGCCTGGAGCCGGCGCGGCCCTTGGGCGGCGCGGCGCGGCTTCGACACCATCGTGCAAAGCGCGAGCGGCATGGCGCTGATCGAGGGCGGCGGCAAGCCGCGCCTGATGCCGGTCTCGGCCCTCGACTACATCAGCGGCTATCTCCTCGCGCTGGGCGCGATGGCCGCTCTCGGCCGCCGGGCGCGCGAGGGCGGAAGCTGGCGCGTCACCGTCTCGCTGGCGCGCACCGGGCAATGGCTGTCCGACAAAGGACTGCTCGACGCTGCCGCCATCGCCGGGCTTCCCCGCGAGCTGCCGGAAGCAGAGATCATGCGCCTGAGCCAGGAGACGCCCTCGCCGATGGGTCTCATCCGCCATCTGGCGCCAGCCGCGCAGATGTCAGCGACGCCACCGCACTGGGTAAGACCGCCCGTGCCGCTCGGCCACGATGCGCCGGTCTGGCCGGAGCGGAGCTGAGTGAGGGAAGGGGGATATGGGGATGACTGGGGATGCCGCGGAATTCACGCGGCGGTGAGACCGACGGCTGCAGTCTTGCACGCCAGTTCGAACCCGGAAGCCTCGAAGTTGCAAGGTCCGCTTGGGGTCATCAGCCGGCTCGGCGACGATTCAGCCAAAACCGGACGTCATCAAAGAGATTTCGTGTGCCGCAAACGCGTCTCGGCTTGATCGTGAGGTCGAGGCGTTCCCCGCGGCCGCTATTCAGCGCCAATTCGGTGATTGCAACTCTGACTTGTTAGATAGTGCCTTTCAAAGTACCGTGCTTAGAAACATTGGCATGCTCGGGGACCGCTCGACGCAACGCCGCGATGCACACTTTGTGATCCCGGGGCCCGTATCGCAGAACGCTCAGGGGGTTGAGCGCCATGTCGCTTGCCGGCAATCGAAATCGAAGCACCCGCAGGAGGGCAGCGACGGCGCCGAGTGAAGAGACGCTGAGGGAACCGAACAGCGGGCGGCAAATCCCCCTCTTAGCGACGATACCGATAAGCCCGAGACAGAGCAGAATAGCGTTCGGCGTCGTCGTCGTGCTGGCTATCTCGTTCTTTATCACCGCACCAGTCGCGCAGATACCGCTATCGCGTATTGACGCTTTCATTCCTGCCGTTCACTCCGTGCTATTCATCGTCAACCTCATCACCGCGGCCCTCCTGTTTGCCCAATTCTCGGTTCAGCCGAAGCGCGCCGTTCTGGTGCTCGCATGTGGCTATTTTTTTGTTGCGCTTGTTGTGGTTCTACATGCGCTTACGTTCCCAGGCGCGTTTGCGCCGAGCGGTTTGCTCGGCGCCGGGCGGCAAAGCGCCGGTTGGATCTTCTATTTCTGGCACGCAGGATTTGCGCTGGCTGTAATAGCCTACGCGCTCTTAAAGGAGGCGGACACAGCAAGGGGCACGCTAACGTGGTCAACCGGGAATGCTTTTGGCTTCAGCGTTGTGGCCGTCGTCACGCTGGTGGCCGTATTGACGCTACTTGCCACGGCGGGAGCACCGCTACTACCAAATCTCTTTCAAGATGACGTCCGATTAAACTCTACAGCGCATTACTTTTCCAGCGGGGTGTCGCTCTTACACGTTTTTGCGCTCGTGCTCTTGTATATTCGGCGGCGTTTCCTCCTCGATATGTGGCTGATGGTAGCACTTTTTGCGGACCTACCCGACATCGGCCTAGCCATCGTGCTCTCGGTCCTCCGCTTCAGTCTCGGCTGGTACGCGGCGCGCTTTTACGCGCTCACCGCCGCCAGCGTCTTGCTGGTCGCCTTGCTTGCAGAAACGACGGCTCTCTATGCGCGCCTGGCCCGCACCGCCGGGGATCTCATCGCCGCGCGCGATGCCGCAGAGTCGGCGAACCGGGCCAAGTCCGAATTTCTCGCCCGGATGAGCCACGAGATCCGAACGCCGATGACCTGCGTCATGGGCATGACCGACTTGCTCCTGGACGGCGACCTGAGCGTGCAACAGCGTGGACAAGTGACGTTAGTGAGAGACGCCGGTCAATCGCTTGTCGCAATCATTAACGATCTTCTTGACCTTTCCAAGATCGAGGCTGGAAAGCTCGAACTAAACCGCGTCCCCATGAGCCCATCTGATGTCGCCGAGGGAGCATTGGCCATCGTTCGGCCCGGCGCCTCGGCAAAAGGCCTCGTGCTGCGCAACGAGCTCGCGCCTGATCTTCCCGCATGGATCGAAGGCGACCCGACGCGGCTGCGCCAAATTCTGCTGAACTTCCTCTCGAACGCCGTCAAATTTACTGACCGTGGAAGTATCATCCTGCGAGCGATGCGGGAGCCTGGTGCTGAGGCAGCACAGCTTCGATTCGAGGTCGCGGATACGGGGATTGGAATCGATCCGGCCCAGCAGCATCTATTGTTTCAAAGCTTCTCGCAGATCTTGGATCCAACTCATCGCGAGTTGGGCGGTTCCGGTCTCGGTCTCGTAATCTCTCGACACCTGGTCGAGGCTATGGGCGGCACGATCGGTGTCAGCAGCCAGCGCGGCGCGGGCAGCACCTTCTGGTTCACGATCCCCTGCGTGGAAACTCGACCTCAAGCCACGGCGGAAGCAAGAGCTGCGTCCGTGAACGCCGGGCGGCGCGCACGGATTCTGGTAGCCGAGGATCGAGAGAAGATCCAGGAGTACATCGAAGCGGTCCTTATCGACGCCGGTCATGAGGTGATGCTGGTGAAGAATGGCACCGAGGCCGTTGCGGCGGTCAAAGCGATGGACTTCGACGTGGTGCTGATGGACGTCCAAATGCCTGAAATGAACGGTATAGAGGCGACGCGACGGATTCGCGAAATGGGGGAGCGTGCTCGCGGCCTCCCGATCATCGCGCTGACCGGGTATGCGATGGAGGAAGAGGTCGCACAGTGTCGGGCGGCCGGGGTGAACGAGCACTTGTCGAAGCCGATCGACCGCAAAGAGTTGCTGCGCCTCGTCGGAGAATTGTCCTGAAACGGACGCGAGGCGTGCTAACGCACGGCGCCGGTGCCCTGAGCCGCCGGCGCCCGCTCCTCCGCCAGCGCGCGCACCGCGGGATAGTCGGGCTTGCCGGTGGCGAGCAGGGGCAGCTTCTCGACGGTCATCAGGCTGCGCGGCACCGTCACCTCGGCGGCGCCGTGCGCCCGCGCCGCGGCGAGCAGCGCGTCGACGCTGGCATTCTTCTCCTCGGTGACGAGCAGGAGCTGCTCGCCCTTGCGCGGATCGGGCAGCGCGATGACCGCGTGATGCGCTTCGGGCCAGAGCGACGCCGCCAGCGCTTCGGCGGCGCCGAGCGACACCATCTCGCCGCCGATCTTGGCAAAGCGCCGGGCGCGGCCGAGGATGGTGACGTAGCCCTCGGCGTCGATGGTGACGATGTCGCCGGTGTCGTACCAGCCGCCCGGCAGCGCCTGGATGGCGCCGGGATGGTCGGGATCGAGATAGCCCAGCATGACATTGGGGCCGGAAACAAAGAGGCGCCCGCCGTCGACACCCTCGACCGGCTCGAGCCGCCAGGCGATGCCGGGCAGCATGCGCCCCACCGTGCCGGGCTTGAAATGCATCGGCGTGTTGGTCGCGAGCACCGGCCCGGTTTCGGTCGCGCCATAGCCTTCGAGGATGCGCAAGCCGAAGCGCTCCATCCATTGCCGCCGCGTCTCGTCGCGGATCTTCTCGGCGCCGGCGAAGACATAGCGCACGCTGAAGAAGTCATAGGGATTGCCGGCGCGGGCATAGCCCGCGAGGAAGGTGTCGGTGCCGAACAGGATGGTCGCGTTCAAATTGTAGGCGAGGCTCGGCACGATCCGGTAATGCAGCGGCGAGGGATAGAGGAAAATCCGCACGCCATTGATGAGCGGCAGCACCATGCCGCCGGTGAGGCCGAAGGCGTGGAACAGCGGCAGCGCGTTGAACGCCAGATCGGCCGGCGAGAAATCGACGCGCGCCGCGAGCTGCTGGCAATTGGCGATGATGTTGCGGTGGCTGAGCGCGACGCCCTTGGGCGTTCCCTCCGAGCCCGAGGTGAACAGCACGACCGCGGGGTCGCCGGGCCGCGCACCGCGCCGGCGATAGAGGCTGCGCGCAAAGCGGGCGCGGATAAGGCCGGCGAGGCGCTCGACGGCGCCGATGGCCTCCCGCATATCCTCGAGATAAAGGATGCGCCGGCCTTCGCTCAGCGTGGCCACGGCGGCGTCGAGCCGGGCGCGCTCGATGAAGCGGCGTGAGGTGACGATGGTGCGGATTTGGGCGAGGCGACAAGCGCTCGCCATGATGCCGGCGCCGCTGGAATAGTTGAGCATCGCCGGAACTGCTCCGGCGACATGGAGCGCGAAGAAGCTGACCGCCGTCGCCGCGGCGTTGGGCAGCAACAGCCCGATCCGCTCGCCCGGATCGCTCAGCGCTTGAAACCGGCGCCCGAGCACGAAGCTGCCGGCGATCAAGCGGCCATAGCCCAGCGGTCGGCGCTCGATATCGTCGATCACGAGGTGAGCGCTGCCATGGACGGCGCGCGCATCGAGCAAGGTCTCGAACAGCGTCTTCTCGATATCGGCCGTGGCGAAGATCATCGACGACATGACGTCGTAAAGCCGGCGGCCGATCGCGTGCCGGCGCCGCCGCCCCTTGAGCTCCGGCGGCAGGCGAATCTGCTGCGGCTCCTCGATGGCGATGGTGATCTTGGGAAACCAGCGGCGGCGCAGCTTGCCCTTGAGGCGCGAGAAGATGGTGTATTGCGGGCCGTCGAGGCGCACCGGCAGGATCGCCGCCTTGGCCTTGTCGGCAATCATCGCCGGCCCTTCATAGATCTTCATCAGGGCGCCGGTGACGGTGATGCGGCCTTCGGGAAAGATCACGCAACGCCGGCCCGCTTCGACGGCGTGGATCAGCGTCTTGGCGGCGAAGGGCTTGGTCGGGTCGATCGGCACCCAATCGATGAAGCCGAGAAAGGGCTTGGCCCACCAGGCGGCGGCGCGCACCGTGTCGATGGCGAAAGCAGGCCGGCCCGGCAGGAAGGCGGCGAGCAGCACGCCGTCCATGAAGGAGAGATGGTTGGCGACGATCACCACCCGCTCGCCCGCCTTGTCGTAATTCTCGACCCCGCTGATCTCGACGCGGAAGGCGAAGCGCAGCAAGCCGGCGAACAGCGTCTTCAGGATCTCGCCGGGCACGAGGCGCAGGACGACGACCGCCGCCGCCGCGTTGAGGATGCCGACGACCAGGAACACGGCCGGGACCGAAAGGCCGAGCTTCAGCATGATCGCGCTCACCGCGCCCGAGGCGACGATGAAGAGCGCGTTCATCACATTGTTGGCGGCGACGACGCGCGAGCGGTGGCTCTCCTCGGCGCGCGCCTGCAGCAGCGCATAGAGCGGCACGGTGAAAATCCCGCCGCACACCGCGATCATGAAGAGATCGAGGCTGAGCCGCCAATTCGCGGCATGAGCGAGGAATTGACCGACGCCGATCAGCGCGCCCCCGTTGCCGCCGTCGGCGCGCATGCTCGCCGCATAGAGATCGAGCGTGAACAGCGTCATGCCGACCGCGCCCAAGGGAGCCAGCCGCGCGCTCACCTCGCCGCGCAGCAGCCGGCCGCACAGCATGGCGCCGGCGCCGATACCGATCGAGAACATGGCGAGGAACAGGGTTTCGACGCTGGCATCGGCGCCGAGCGTGACCTTGGCATAGGTCGGAAACTGCGACAGGAAGATGGCGCCGACCAGCCAGAACCAGGAGATCGCGAGGATCGCGAGCCAGAGCACGCGCCGCGCCTTGGCAAAGCGCAGGATCGCCATGGTCTCGGCCCAGATGTTGGGATTGATGCGCAGATCGGGCGCGGCCCGGCCGGTGCGCGGGATCAGGAGGCTCACTGCCCAGCCGCCGACGGCGAAGGCAAGCAGCACCGCCGAGACGATCGCCGTGCCGCCCGGCGCCAGGATCAAAAGCCCGCCGGCGATGGTACCGATCAGGATGGCGATGAAAGTGCCGGCCTCGACCAGCGCGTTGCCGCCCATCAGCTCTTGCGGCGCCAGCAGGTTGGGCAGGATGCCGTATTTGACCGGGCCGAAGAACGTCGCCTGGATGCCGAGCAGGAACAGCACGGCGAGCTCGAAATAGACGAAGGCGCCGCCGCTGAGCGCGAAGCCGGCGCCGGCGAGCAGCATCACGCCCACTTCCCAGAGCTTGATGTAGCGCACCAGCCCCGCCTTCTCGAATTTGTCGGCAAGCTGTCCCGCCGTCGCCGAGGCGATGAAATAGGGCGCGATGAAGATGGCGGTGGCAATGGCGACGACGATCTTGGTCGTCACCGGGTCGGTGAAGGCGCGATAGGTGACCAGGGTCACCAGCGCGGTCTTCAGCAGATTGTCGTTCACCGCGCCCAGGAACTGGGTGACGAAGAGCGGCAGAAAGCGCCGGGTCCTCAACAGGTGAAGCTGCGGTTCGGCCATCCGTAGAGCCTCGCGCCGTGCCAGAGGATGTCACGCGGGGAAACGAAAAACTTTAGCAAAATCAAAGTATTCCGTCATTCCCGCGAATGCCGGAATCCAGCCGGTGCCAAAGCGTGGCATTGGTGTATCATTGCGGGAACGGCGGGTCGCAGCTCTCTCGTGGCTGGCGGCCGGATCGGGCACGTCGACACGAGACGGGTCGCGGCCCTCGAACCCCTGGTTCGGGAGGAGCACCTATGGCGACGACCATTCGCAACCCCATCGAATGGGGATTGGACCAGATCAGGCTGGCCGGCCTGGCGGTTGGATCGGCCGGACAAGCGATCGGCGAGACCCAGGACGACGTGCGGACGCCGCTGCTGACGATCCGCCGCATCACCATCGCCGATCTGGGCGATGTCCTGGCCCGCGGCCTCGATGATTTCCGCAGTTTCCGCACCGATGTGGTTTTCCTCTGCGTCCTTTATCCGCTGCTCGGCCTCGTCCTCGGGCGGCTGGCTTTCGGCTATGGCATGGTGCCGCTGCTCTTTCCCCTCGCTTCCGGCTTTGCCCTGCTCGGCCCCTTCGCCGCGCTCGGCCTCTACGAGATGAGCCGGCGGCGGGAGCTCGGCGTCCACAGCGCCTGGCCCGATGCGTTCGGCGTCGTCGGCTCTCCCGCCTTCGGCAAGATTGCGGTGCTCGGCTCGCTGCTGGTGGCGATCTTCCTGCTCTGGCTGGCGGTCGCGCAAGCGATCTACTTCGCCACCTTCGGCTTGAAGCCGCCGGCATCGTTCATGGGCTTCTTCGGCGAGGTCTTGACCACCGGGGCAGGCTGGGCGCTGATCGTCGTCGGCGTCGGCGTCGGCTTCCTCTTCGCCGTCCTGGTGCTGGCGATCGGCACCGTGTCCTTCCCGCTGCTGATCGACCGTGACGTGACGCTCGGCCGGGCGGTCTGGACCTCGGTCAATGCCTTTGCCGCCAATCCGGTGCCGATGGCGCTGTGGGGCCTCATCGTCGCTTGCGGGCTGGTGCTGGGCTCGATCCCGCTTTTGCTGGGATTGATCGTGGTCATGCCGGTCCTCGGCCACGCCACCTGGCATCTCTATCGCAAGCTGGTCGCCGGCTGATCGCGGCGAGCGATGCGCGTCAAGGCGCGGCGCCGCCGGGCGCCGCGCAATCCGCGGCTGAAGGCTGAGCCGCCAACGCGGCGCTGGCGTTGGTTGAGCGGTCCCAGCATCCGGAGGAGACGACATGGTCACGACCGTCGGCACCGAGGACAAGCTCGACTCGCTGCTCACCGACCTTGTCCAGCTCGACCACGACGCCGTTCTCGCCTATGACGCCGCGATCGAGCGTCTCGGCACCGCCAGTCACCGCTCGACCCTTGCCGGCTTTCGCCGCGATCATCTCCGCCACATCGAGGAGCTCGACGCCGCCCTTTTGGCCATGGGCAAGGTCCCGCCCAAGGACAGCGACATGAAGGCTTTGCTCACCCAAGGCAAGGTCGTTCTCGCCGGGCTGGTCGGCGACAAGGCGATCCTCCGCGCCATGAAGGCCAACGAAGACGACACGAACATCGCCTATGAGCGGGCGGTGCAGCATCGCCATGCCTCGCCGGAGCTGCGTCACACGCTCGAGGCGGGGCTCGCCGACGAGCGGCGCCACCGCGCCTGGTTGATCGAGACGATCGAGCGGCTCGGGTAATCCCGTTAGACCGTCGGGCGTTCGTGGAATCCGGCCGAGCCGTCATCTGCGGCCGGGTCGCGTCTGAGCTCGCGCACTTCGGCCAGCGCCGGGCCTGAAGCACAGGCATCGACCATCGCCTCGACCGCTTCGCTGTCGCCGATGACGAGCGCCTCGACGCTGCCGTCGCTGCGGTTGCGGACCCAGCCGCGCAAAGCGCGGCGCCGCGCCTGGCGGCAGGTCCAGGCGCGGAAGCCGACGCCTTGAACGCGGCCGATGATGACGAGACGAAGCGCCAGCACCGCCATTGCCGCCTCAGGCGAATTCGAGAATGACCTGGTCGACGGCGAGGCTGTCGCCGGCGCGGGCGCGCACCTTGGCCACCGTTCCGTCGCGCTCGGCGCGCAGCACATTCTCCATCTTCATCGCCTCGACCACCGCGAGCTCCTCGCCGGCCTTGACCTCCTGGCCCTCGCCGACCGCGACCGAGACGAGCAGGCCCGGCATCGGCGACAACAGATAACGCGAGAGGTCCGGCAGCTGTTTCACCGGCATCTGCGCGAGCAGTTCGGCGGCGCGCGGCGGCAGCACCTTGACCCCCAGCACGGTGCCGGCGCGCGTCAGGCGGAAGCCGATGCCGTCGCGGTCGAATTGGAAGATGACCGCCGCGCCGTCGATGCGGGCGCGGAAGAGCGGCTGCGCCGGCTGCCAATCGGTCGCCACCACGTGCCGCCGGCCATCGGCGCGCGTCACCGCCACGCTGTTCGCCTCGCGCATGGCGCGCACGGCATGTTGCGCCGCGCCGATCGCGACGATCCAGTCCTCCGGCACGACGCGGCCATGCCCGGCGAGCTGCCCGGTGATGCGCGCTTCCTGCTCGGCGATGATGCGCTGGATGGCGGCCGCGGCGGCCAGCGCCAGGTCGAGCGCATCCGGCGACGGCTCGACGCCGGCGAAGCCATGCGGGAATTCCTCGGCGATGAAGCCGGTCGAGAGCCTGCCTTCGGCAAAGCGCGGCTTCTGCAGCACGGCGGCGAGGAAGGCGACATTGTGCGACAGGCCGCGAATGTAGAAGGCATCGAGCGCCGCGCCGAGGCGGGCGATCGCCTCGTTGCGGCTGGCGCCGTAGGCGACCAGCTTGGCGATCATCGGATCGTAGTAGAGGCTGATCTCGGCGCCTTCGAAGACGCCGGTATCGACGCGAACGCCTTCGCCGGCGGGCGGCAGATAGCGCACCAGCCGGCCGATCGACGGCAGGAAATTGCGCAAGGGGTCTTCGGCATAGATGCGCGCTTCGATCGCCGAGCCGGTGAGCTTGATGTCGCTCTGCTTCACGCTGAGCTTCTCGCCGGCGGCGATGCGGATCATGCATTCGACGAGATCGAGGCCGGCGACCAGCTCGGTGACGGGGTGCTCGACCTGAAGCCGCGTGTTCATCTCGAGGAAGTAGAAATTGCGGTCCTTGTCGACGATGAACTCGACCGTGCCGGCCGAGCGGTAGCCGACCGCCTTGGCCAGCGCTACCGCCTCTTCGCCCATCGCGGCCCGCGTCTTGGCGTCGAGAAACGGGCTCGGCGCCTCCTCGATCACTTTCTGATGCCGGCGCTGGATCGAGCATTCGCGCTCGCCGAGATAGATCACCTGGCCATGCGCATCGCCCAGCACCTGGATCTCGATATGCCGCGGCTCCTCGACATATTTCTCGATGAAGACGCGGTCATCGGCAAAGCTCGAGCGCGCCTCGTTGCTGGCCGAGCGGAAGCCCTCGCGCGTCTCGGCATCGTTGCGCGCGATGCGCATGCCCTTGCCGCCGCCGCCGGCCGAGGCCTTGATCATCACGGGGTAGCCCACCGCGCGCGCGATCTTGACCGCGGCGTCGGCGCTCGGAATGACCTCGAGATGGCCGGGCACGGTCGAGACGCCGGCCTCTTTGGCGAGCTTCTTCGATTCGATCTTGTCGCCCATCGCCGCGATGGCGCGCGCATCGGGACCGATGAAGGCGATGCCGGCCGCGGCGAGCGCCTCGGCGAACTCCGCTTTCTCCGACAGGAAGCCATAGCCGGGATGAACCGCCTCGGCGCCGGTGCTGCGGCAAGCCTCGAGGATGCGGTCGATGCGCAGATAGCTCTCCGCCGCCGGCGGCGGGCCGATCGCGACCGCTTCGTCCGCTTGGCGCCGGTGCAGCGCATCGGCATCGGCCTCGGAATAGACGGCGACCGTCTTGATGCCCATGCGGCGCGCGGTGCGGATCACCCGGCAGGCGATCTCGCCGCGATTGGCGATGAGGATTTTAGCGAACACAGCCAAGTGAACCAAATCGATCGTCATGGCCGGGCTCGTCCCGGCCATCCACGAAGGCGTTGCCGCCGTTGTGGTGGTGCACCAACATGCCCGAATGCGCGAGGCCCGGGTTTATATTCTCACGAACAAGCCGAACGGTATCCTTTACCGCGGCGTCACCAATAATCTGCAAAGACGTATCTGGGAGCATCGGGAAGGCATTTTCCCCGGCTTTACCAAGCGATACGGTTTGAAACGC
>DATJLU010000011.1:0-40862 GCA_035509275.1 Allostellaceae bacterium
CACGGTGATGGATGACTCATTTCCTGATCGTCGGCGCGGGGGCTGCGGGCCTGATGGTCGCGCGCGAGCTTGCGTGCGCGGGCAAAACGGTGTCGATCCTCGAGGCGCGTGAGCGCTGCGGCGGACGCATCTACGCACTGCCGGTGCGGGAGTTCGGCTATCCCGCCGAGGGCGGCGCCGAGTTCATCCATGGCGCCGCGCCGGTGACACGTGCCCTGGTGCGCGAGGCGCGGCTTTCGCTGTTGCCGAGCGGGGGCACGCGCTGGAGCGCCCGCAGCGGCGCGTTATCGCGGGACGACGGGCCGCCGGCGCATGCGGATCGGTTCTACCAGGCCTTGGCGGAGCTGCAGGCCGATCTGCCGATCGCCGAATTTCTGGCGACGCGCTTTGGGGGGCCACCCTACGCCGAGCTGCGGCGCTCGATCACGCGGATGGTCGAAGGCTACGACGCGGCCGACCCGTCGCAAGCCAGCACCCTGGCGCTGCGCGACGAATGGCTGGGCGAGGGACGCGGCCGGCAACATCGGATCGTCGAAGGTTATGGTGCGCTGATCGAGTTTCTCGCATCCGAATGCCGCAAGCATGGCGCGTCGCTCCATCTCGGCGCTGACGTCACGGCCATCGACACAGGCGGCGGACGGACGGTCGCGCGCTGTCGCGATGGCACCGTTGTCGAGGGCGATGTGGTGATCCTGACGGTCCCGCTCCCCCTCTGGTCCGAGATCGCGCTGCCGCCGGCCGCGCGCGAAAAGGTCGCCGCCGGCGCCGATATCGGCTTCGGGAACGTCGTGAAAATCCTGCTGCGATTCGCCGCGACATGGTGGGCCCATCAGGGCGGACGCGATCTCGCCGACCTGTCTTTCCTGCTTTCCAACGCGACGGTTCCGACCTGGTGGACGCAGCATCCGGCGGGATATCCGGTGCTGACGGGCTGGTACGCCGGACCCAAGGCGGACCGGGTGGCGAGCCTCACCGAGACTGAGCTTGTCGATATGGGGCTCACCTCGCTCGCCGAGATTTTCGAGCTGCCGCTGGATCGCGTGCGGGGGCAGCTCGTCGCGGCACAGGCGATCAATTGGGGCAACGACCCCTTCGCGCGTGGCGCCTATTCCTACGCCACCCCAAAAACGCGGGAGGCCCTGGCGGTGTTGGCGAAGCCGGATGACGGCACCGTGATCTTTTCGGGCGAGGCGCTCTATGCCGGCGCTGATATGGGCACCGTCGAGGCGGCGCTGGCCAGCGGGCGGGAAACGGCGCGGATGATCCTGGGCCGTTCGTCCTAACCGAACAGCATCGCGGCGATGCCGCCGGCGGCCAGCACCCAAAGCGGATTGAGCCGCGGCCGCCACAGCAGGGTTGCGGTCGATGCCGCGGCGATCGCCCAGAGGCCGTAATTCGTGCCGCTGGCGCGCAGGATGACAAGCGAGCCCGCAAGAATGAGCGCGGCGGCGACCGGGGCGAGGCCGCGCTCCAGCGCGCTGTGCCAGAGCTTGCCGCGATGCGCGTTCCAGTGCCGCGCGACCGCGTAGTAGAGCAGCGAGGAAGGCACGAACAGCGCCAGCGAGGCGACGATCGCTCCCGGGATTCCCGCCACCTTCCAGCCGACCAGGGTCGCGAGCAGTACGCCCGGGCCGGGCGCGGCGCGGGCGATGGCAAAGAGGTCGAGGAAGTCGCGCTGGCTCATCCAGCCACGCGCCGCGACCGCATTCTGCAAACCGGCAAGGATGCTCGGGCCGCCGCCGACCGACAGCAGCGACAGCGGCACGAAGACAAGGAGCAGGGCGACGAAGGTGTCCTCACGCATGGCCGCGCCTCCCCGCGAGGAAGGCCAGCGCGACGCTGAGCGGCGCCACCACCAGCACCACCGGCACCATCCGCCAGCGCAACACGCCGACGGCGAGGAAAATGACCAGCAGCGCCGCCATCGGCGCGGGGCGGCGCTCGACGCGTCGCGTCGCGCGCACTCCGACCATCGCGGTCAGGCCGATCGCCGCGGCGGCGACACCGCCGACCAGCCGATGCAGCCAGAGAACATCGTCGAGACGGAGATAGGCTGCCGCGAGCACCAGGACGAGCACCATCGGCGGCAACAGCATGCCGGTCAGCGCCACGAGCGCGCCCCTGCCGCCGCGCAGCCGCTGACCGATGAACAGCGACAGATTCGCCACATTGGCGCCGGGCATGATCTGCCCCAAAGCCAGGCCGCTCAGAAACTCCTCCTCCTCGAGCCAGTGGCGGCGCTGCACGATCTCGCGATACATCCAGCCCGACAACGCGCCGCCGAAGCTCATGAGGCCGATTTTGGCGAAGGTGGTGAAGAGCGCCGCGAGCGAGACGCGCGGCGCTCCGTGCGATGGTGGTGGGGTCACGGGCGAATGCTGGCGGGACGCGCTTCGTTCATGGCGTGATTGGCGCCCGCGGGCGCGGCCCGCGGACCGCCTCGGCCTCGGCCTCGGCGGAGGGCCGGCAGCGCGGGCAGAGGCCGCGCAGCTCGATCGTCTGCTGCTCGACGAGGAAGCCCAGCTCGCCGGCGCGGCGCAACACGGCGGCGGCAATGGCGGGATCGTCGAGCTCGGCGATGGCGCCGCAGCCGCCGCAGATGAGGAATTGGCTCACATGCGGCCGTTCCGGCCGCGGGCAGCCGACATAGGCGTTGAGCGATTCGATGCGGTGGATGAGGCCGTGCTCGATGAGAAAATCGAGTGCGCGGTAGACCGTGGGCGGGGCGGCGCCGGCATGCGAGCGGCGCAGCGCCTCGAGCACGGCATAAGCGCCGACCGGCTCGTGGCCGCGCCAGACGAGCTGCAGCACCTGGCGGCGCAGCTCGGTGAGCCGGGCACCGCGCTCGGCGCAAAGCTGCGCCGCGCGATCGAGCGCATCCTCGATGCAGCTCTCATGGTCGTGACTCTGGGTCTGGAACGGCATGACCGCTGCAGGCGAATGGGTCATCGCCTCACCTCCGGGCGTGGGCGCATTATATTATGGTGGCGGAGCCGGGGGCACCAGCCCATCGCCAGCGCGCACGGCCGGGATGTAAAGCCCGAACGGGTGGTCGGGCGACGCCAAAAGTCCCCCCGTGCCGGCTCCGCCGATGGGCGCACGCGAGCCCAATAGCATCGCGGTGAACCTGCCGGGCGGCAATGACGTGTCGGCGAGCGTGATCGCCAAGGCAGCCATCGCATGCTAGCTTTTCCGGTGCAGGAGCATCCGGACATTGTCTCAGCGCAACTCTGGGAGGAAGCGATGGACAAGACCGATCGCGACGCACTTCAGAATGCCAAATTCGAAGACACCTACATCCACGCGGATGGCATGCCATGGACGCCGTTCTCGGAAGGGATCGAGATCAAAGTGCTGCGTACGAGCCAGGAAACCGGCGCCTGGACGACGCTCTTCCGCTGCGCCAAGGGCTCAGCGTTTGCGCGACACGAACATCTCGGCGCGGGTGAGTATCTGATGCTGTCAGGCAAAATGGAGGTCCGCGGCGGCGTCGAGAAAGGTGGCATCACCGCTTATCCCGGCGATTACGGCTACGAGCCCAACGGAATGATCCACGATTCGACCTGCTTCCCGGAAGAGAGCGTCTTCTACTTCACGAACTACGGTCCCATCCGGTTCATGGATGATGCCGACAAGACCGTTTTCGTGCTCGACTGGCAGGCCGTGGCCAAGATCGGCGCGCAAAGCGCCAAAGCGCGCGCCGCCGAATAGGTCATAACCCCGCATCGAAGCGGGACCGCCGGATTGCATTGGTCCCGCTTCCGATGACGCGCCGGGGTAGGACGCCGGTCTCAGCTGGGGTTGCCGGCGCTTCCGGGGTCTGGATAGCGCGCGTAGAGCCTCGAGGAGGGATCCAGCGGGCAAGAATGCGCGGCGGAGCCGCAGATCGCGAAGCCGAAAAGGGTCTCTGCCGCTAGCCAGCGAGCCGCCCGCTTCATCGCCCGCAGCAAGCCGCCCACCGGGCGGGCGGGCGGCGCATCATCCTCCCATGCCAGACGTGATTGAGCCGCAGCGGGCCGCGGGCGCGATGCCGCGTCATTGGCCGGTGTCGGAAGCTCGGGAAACCTTGCTGTCCCGTCGAGTTGCGCGGTCAGCACGAACCAGGTGTCTTCGCCTGACGTCTGTTTCGTGAGCTGCATCGCGCTTCCCTCCCGCGCTCGATCTCGCCGATCGCGTCGGGGAGATCATTGCGGAGGTAACGGCGCGCACAAATGACGGAGGTCACACCGCAAACAAGCGCACGCCTTGGCCAAGCGAAGGCGGCTTGATCGCCGAAGCCGTGCTAGCGCTTGCGGTGCAGCGCCGCAAGCTGAACCGGGAAGACGACGTCGCCATATTTGCCGCTGAGCACCTGCAGCACGCGGTCGACGCCATCGAGGAAGTGCAGCCCCGCTCTCCGGTCGTCCGTCCAGACGATTTGAGCGGTGACGGGGTCGAAGCGCGGCGAGAAGAACGACACGCGCATCCCCGGCTCCAGCGACTCTCCGGTGATGATCTTTGCGCCCTCGGCGGACAGGTCGAGCACGGAGCATTCGACCTGTGTGCCATCGGGAACGTCGATGCGCCCTGACCAGATCACTTCATGGCGTCGATAGCGCCGGCGGTCCCTGCCAGCCCGGTCGGACTCCGTCGCCGAGCCATCGGGCGGCGGCTCATCCGCGACGACGGTCAAATCGGGCATCAGCAAGCTCGCGACGGTCTGTTCGAGTTCGATGGGCTTGAACGGCTTGCTCAGCGTCGCATCGGCGCCAAGCTTCTGGGCGGCCCCGAGATAGAGCCGCTCTGAACCTCCGGCGCTGCCCGACATGGCGATGATCTTGGTATCGCGGCTCGACCGGCGGATCTCTTGGATGGTTTCGATGCCTTCCATGATCGGCATCAGCATATCGGTAATGACCAAATCGGGACGCTGCTCATGGAAAAGGGCCAGGCCGGCTTGGCCATCGCCCGCGTCGATCACCCTATGGCCAGCGGCCTCGAGGGCCATGCCCACGAAGCGACGCACCGCGGATGAGTCGTCAATGACAAGAATCAGCGCCAACACTCACCTCGTCCCGCCACTAGATCGGTCGACGTCACGATGCTCACGACGGCCGTCCCGACGGGTCGGTCTACCAAGGGTCAGTCGGCAATTAGGGCACAGAGCGACTAATTTTTCCCTACCGACATAGGGGTGAGCCGGCGGCCGCCACATCGGCTTTTGGTATGCTGAACAATAGGTTATCCGGCCTCTTGCGCGGCCATCGGAAACCCGAAGGGGCGCGGCCGAGCCAGCAAGTGTCAGCCGGCTCACTCCTTTGGGTCATGGCTGGGGTGGGCTCAGCGAGATCGCTCGCTAAGCGGTTCCGGCAGATACCGAATTCTCTGGCAAGGCGGCGCTCGCCAGGCGGAGCCGGCGCCGGGGAAGAACGACGGATGCGGTGGTGCCGGAGCCGACCCGGCTGTCGAGGCGCAAGGAGCCGCCATGCAGCTCGGCCATCGCCTTGACCAGGGCGAGGCCGAGGCCGGTACCGTCATGCCGGCGGGTGAGCGCGCTATCGAGCTGGACGAAGGGCAGCAGAACCCGCTCGAGGTGCTCGGCCGGGATGCCGACCCCGGTGTCCGCCACGGAGAAGACGACGCCGGCGTCGTCGATCGCCAGCGAGCAGGTGATGGTTCCGCCCGGCGGCGTGAACTTGCAGGCGTTGGAGAGCAGGTTCAGCAGCATTTGTTTGAGCAAGCGCTCGTCGGCGTAGATGAGAAACTCGCCGGCGGGCAGGGTGACGGTAAGCGACAATCTCGCTTCGTCGATGCGCGGACCGATGAGGCGGCAGATGGCGCTGACGAGCTCACGCGCATCGGTCCAGGTCTCGTCCAATTCGAGCTTGCCGGCGGATGCCTTCGATAAATCCAGCAGGTCATTGACGATGCTGAGGAGATGGCTGCCGCTGGCGTGGATATCCTTGGCATAGGCACGGTAGCGCTCATTGCCGAGGGGCCCGTAGACTTCGCTCAGCATGACCTCGGAGAATCCCAGGACGGCGTTCAGCGGCGTGCGCAGCTCATGGCTGATCGTCGCCAGGAATTCGGACTTTGCGCGATTGGCCATTTCCGCCGCTTCCTTGGCGGCGGCCAGAGCCTCGAAGGCCGCGGTGCGATCCTCCTGACGGCGCAGCTCGACTTGCGCATGGGCGAGCATCGCCTGCTGCTTCCACTGCCGTCCGACCGCAAACCCGGCGACCGCGATCGAAAGGGCGCAGCAGCCGGCGCCCAGCGACATAAGTCGGGCGATGCCTCGCCAATTCGACAGCGCGGCTTCTTCCGTCTTCGTCGCGAGCGCAAGCATGGGATAGCCGGCGACGAGATGCGCCGCCTTGAGACGCATTTGTCCGTCGATGGGGCTGAGCTCGCGCACCACGCCCGAGACCCCGCCCTGCAGGAGGTGGGCGGAGGTGGAAAACGCCTTGCCGATGGCATCGGTTTGCGGAAAGCGCGCCAGCATCACGCCATCCGATCGCTGCATGGCGATGCTGGTGCCTTCGCCGATCGAGATGGCGCGATAAAAATCCTCGAAGTACCGGGTTTCGATCGCGCCCAGGATGATCCCCAGGAACTCGCCATGGGGCCCATTGACCCGGCGGGCGAGAAAGATCGTCCACGCGCCGGTCGCGCGATTTTGTGCCGGCCGGCTGATATAGGTTTCGCGCTGCGGATCGTCTCTCAATACTTGAAAGTAGTCGCGGTCGGCGACATCGATGTTCGGAATCGGCCACTGGCGCGAGGAGTCGATCAACTCGCCGTCGCTGCCGATCACGGTGATGGCACTCAGCTGCGGCACCCCGCCGATCTCTTCGACGAGACGAAGATGAAGGTCGTGGCCGGCCATTTTCCGCTCAAAGGACGCGCGGTCGGCCACGCCCTCGGCCTCGATCTCCTTCACCAGGCTCGAAACCACGAGATCGACGGGTCGGAACGAGCGCGACGCCTCCTCCGCCAGGTTGAGGCTGAGGTTCTGCAGCTGCTTCTCCTGCTCGAGCAATTCGCTCTCGCGCAGGCGCAGGATGACCGCGGCGTTGGTTGCGAGCACTACCAAAATCACCAGCACCGTGCACGCGGACAGCAGACGCAGTGCCGCAGGATGCGTATTCGGGTCGGGCGAGGGCATACCGCTCGTCACACAAAGGAACCAGTCTGGTAAACATTGCCACCAAAACGTTAACGATGTCCGAGCGCGCCTCTTCGGCGTCGCGGTGGCGGCGCGCGCGCCCCGCCTGCCGGTCGAAGCCTAGGTCCCTTGGCGTCGCTTGCCGATCGCGTGCCAGACGCGCTCGGACGTCGCGGGCATGTCGAGCTCGGTCACGCCCAGTGGCGCCAGCGCATCCACCACCGCGTTCATGATGGCTGCCGGCGCGCCGATGGTGCCGGCCTCGCCGCAGCCTTTGGCGCCGAGTGGGTTGTGCGCGCACAGCGTGGTGTTGGTTTCGAGCTTGAACGGAACGAAATTGTCGGCGCGCGGCATGCAGTAATCCATGAACGAGCCGGTCTTGAGCTGGCCGCTTTCGGCATCGTAGATCGTGTTCTCGAACAGCGCCTGCCCGATCCCCTGGACGAGCGCGCCATGGACCTGACCTTCGACGATCATCGGGTTGATGATCCGGCCGAAATCATCGGCGCCGGTGAAACGCGCGAGCTCGACCGTGCCGGTTTCGGGATCGATCTCGATCTCGGCGATGTAGGCGCCGGCGGGATAGGTGAAGTTCGAGGGATCGTAGAAGGCGGTCTCGTCCAGGCCGGGCTCCAAGGTCTCGATCGGATAGTTGTGCGGGACATAGGCGGCGAAGGCTACCTGCGCGAAGGGCACCGACCGATCCGTACCGGCGACGCCGAACTTGCCGTCGGCGAACTCGATGTCCTCCTCGGCCGCCTCGAGCAGATGGGCGGCGATCTTCTTCCCCTTGTCGACGACCTTGTCGAGAGCCTTGACCAGCGCCGTGCCGCCCACCGCCAGCGAGCGCGAAGCATAAGTACCCATGCCGAACGGGATGCGGCCGGTGTCGCCATGGACGATCTCGACCATGTCGATGGAGAGGCCGAGCCGGTCGGCAACCAGCTGGGCGAAAGTCGTCTCGTGCCCCTGGCCGTGGCTGTGCGCGCCGGTGAGGACGGTGATGCTGCCGGTGGGATGCGCCCTGACTTCCGCGCTTTCGTAGAAGCCGGCGCGCGCGCCGAGCTGCCCCGCCATCACCGAGGGCGCCATGGCGCAGGCTTCGATATAGGCCGCGACGCCGATGCCGCGCAGCCTGCCGCGCTTTGCCGCGTCCTGCCGCCGGGCTTCGAAGCCGGCGTAGTCGGCCGCCTTTGCCGCCATGTCGAGCGTCGCGAAATAATCGCCGCTGTCATAGGTGAGGGCGACCGGCGTCGTATAGGGATAAGCGTCCTTCGGCACGAAATTGCGCCGGCGCAGCTCGAGCGGATCGAGCTTCATCTCGCGCGCCGCGCGATCGACGAGCCGTTCCACCACATAGGACGCTTCCGGCCGTCCGGCGCCGCGATAGGCATCGACCGGGGCGGTGTTGGTGAAGACGCCCTTGACCTCGACATAGATGGCCGGCGTCGCATAGTTGCCGGCGAGCAGGGGGCCATAGCACCAGGTCGGAATGGCCGGTGCGAAGGCGCCGAGATAGGCGCCGAGATTGGCCAGCGTCGCCACGCGCAGGCCGATGAACTTGCCGGCCTTGTCGAGGGCGAGCTCGGCCTTGGTGAGGTGGTCGCGCGCCTGATTGTCGGTGAGGAAAATCTCGCCGCGCTCAGCGGTCCATTTGACCGGGCGGCCGAGCTTCGCCGCCGCCCAGAGCACCAGCGCCTGCTCAGGATAGATCGACCCCTTGGTGCCGAAGCCGCCGCCGACATCGGGCGCCACCACCCGCAGCTTGTGCTCGGGGATCTGGAGCACGAACGCACCGATCAGCAACCGATGGACATGCGGCGCCTGGCTGGTGGTGTAGAGCGTGTAGTCGCCGCCCGCGCGGTCGTACTCGCCGATGGCCGCGCGCGGCTCCATCGGATTGGATACCAGCCGGTTGTTGACGAGCTCGAGGCGTGTCACGTGGTGGGCGCGCGCAAACGCTTCGTCGACCGCGGCTTTGTCGCCGAGATGCCAGTCGAAGCAAAGATTGCCCGGCGCCACGTCGAAGAGCTGCGGGCTTCCCGGCCTTATCGCCGCATCCGATGCGACCACCGCCGGCAGCGTCTTGTAGGCGACGTCGATGAGCTCCGCCGCGTCCTTCGCTTGCTCGCGCGTCTCGGCGACCACCAGCGCGACGGGATCGCCGACATGGCGCACCTTGCCCTGCGCGAGCAAGGGCCGCGGTGGCTCGACCATGGGCGAGCCGTCCTTGAAGGTGACCAGCCAGCCGCAGGGAAGCCCGGCGACCTGCAGATCGGAGCCGGTGAAGATCGCCGCCACGCCCGGGGCGCTCACCGCCTTGGCGGTGTCGATGCCGGCGATCTCCGCATGGGCGTGCGGGCTGCGCAGAACATAGGCATGGAGCTGCCCGGGGCGGTTGATGTCGTCGGTATAGGTGCCCTTGCCGGTCAGGAACCGGATGTCTTCCTTGCGCCGCACCCCCGCGCCGATGCCAAAATCGCCCATGACAACCTCCGGCCGCTCGCGCGCGCAAGCTGATCCCTTGAAAGTTCTGCTGGAGCAAAGCCGCCGCGAGCTCTTGCGAAACTGTACACCCGCCTGCCCCTGAATGACATACGCGCGGCGCGGCGGTGCCGCAACCCGGGGCTGTTGGCATGGGACGGACACGATCGCGAGACGATCGACGACATGCACGGCGACGCGATCGAGGCGAGATCGGCGTCTGCGCTCGTGATAGTCTGATGTCGCGACACTCGAGTCATCGAGTTGGGCAGGACCTTTGCTGGGAGCGAGACCTGGTCGGGAGGCTGCCATGCGCTGGGAGGATTTCCGCCGAAGCAGCAACATCGTCGACCGCCGCGGCGACGCGTCCTTCGGTCGAGGAGGCATCGGCGCGGGAGCCGGCGGGCTTGGCATCGGCACGATCCTCATCCTCGGATTGATCGGCTGGGCGCTCGGCATTGATCCGAGCGTGCTGATCAACGATGCGGAGATGTTCAGCGAGAACGGGTCATCCTATGAAAACCCCGCCATGCCATCGCCGACGAGCGGCACGTCGGCCGGCATCGGCACGCCGGCCGATCCGATGGGACAGTTCGTCGCTGCGGTGCTCGGCGATACCGAGGACCGCTGGCAGGACATCTTTCGCAGCCATGGAAAGACCTATGTCCCGCCGAAACTCGTCATATTCTCCGGTGCGACGCGGTCGGCCTGCGGTACGGCGCAATCGGCCATGGGGCCCTTCTATTGCCCCAACGATCAGCGAGTCTATCTCGATACCGCGTTCTTTCGCCAGATCGCGACGCGATTTCACGGCTGCGATGCCGGAAGTCCCACTTGCCAGTTCGCACAGGCCTATGTGATCGCGCACGAGGTCGGCCATCACGTCCAAAATCTTCTGGGTATCTTGCCGAAGGCGGAGCAAATCCAGGCGAGCATGGGCCAGACCCAGGCCAATCAGCTGCAGGTCCGCATCGAATTGCAGGCAGACTGCCTCGCCGGCGTATGGGCAAACCGTGCGCAACAGAAATGGAGCTTTCTGGAGCCGGGCGACGTCAACGCGGCGCTGCAGACCGCATCGGCCATCGGCGACGATACGCTGCAAAAGCGCGCGCAGGGATACATCGTTCCGGACGCCTTCACCCACGGCTCCGCGGAGCAGCGTCGTCATTGGTTCAGCACCGGCCTGAAAACCGGCACTTTGGGAAGCTGCGACACCTTCAGCGTGGCGCAGCCTTGACCGCGGTCCGGCGCCCCGCGCGACCCGTGCCCAAGACAGGCGCCGGCATGACCGAGCGCCCAAGAGTCACACGACCGCTGGGGCCGTCCCGCGCTACACTCCGCGCTCATGAATCTCCGCGCCTTCATCGCTGCCGTCGTTCTCTATCTCGGCGCCGTGCACGGCGCCTCTGCCGCGCTGCTGTCGCCGCCGGATCGGCAGGCCTATAGCGCGGCCTTTGCCGCGGCGCGCAGCGCGAACTGGCCCGCGGCGCATCAGTTCGCGGCGGGGGCGCGAGAACGGCTCCCGGCCAAGATCCTGCTCTGGTTCGAGCTGATGCGAGACGACACGGTGAGCTTTGCCGATATCGTCGCTTTCATCGAGCAGAACCCGGACTGGCCCCGGCTCGGCGCGCTCCGCGAACACGCCGAGCAGCTCATGGACACTGTTCCCGATGCCGCGGTCCTCGCCTATTTCAAGGCGCATCCGCCGCTGACGCCCAAGGGAAAGCTGCGACTCGCCGCCGCCTTTGCCGATACCGGGCAACGCGCCGCCTTGATCGCGCTCGTCCGGCAGATGTGGGTGACGCCCGATCTCGGTCCCGATGACGAGCAGGCGATCCTCGCGCGCTACGCCGATGTGCTGCGCCCCGAGGATGATGCCTTGCGGCTCGATCGGCTGTTATGGGCCGGGCAGAATTCGGCGGCGCGGCGCGAGATGCCGCGCGCGCCGGAAGACTGGCAGCGTCTGGCTGACGCGCGCCTGGCGTTCGCCGAGCTGAGCGACAATGCGGAATCCCTGCTCGCGGGCGTGCCCGAGAACTTGCGCACCAACCCGGGCCTCGTCTTGGAGCGCGAGCGCTGGTATCGCCGCAAGGATCGGCTCGACGACGCAGCGAAGACGCTGCAACAAGCGCCGCCGGACCTCGTCCGCCCTGCCGCCTGGTGGAGCGAACGCGACGTTCTCGTGCGCAGCTTGCTCGAGCAGAATGAGGACCAGCTCGCCTACACCCTCGCCGCCTGGCGCGGCCTGGGCGAGACGGGAGCGGCCGCGGTCGAGGCCGAGTTCCTGGCGGGCTGGATCGCCCTGCGGCGGCTCCACGATCCGAAACTGGCCTCGCCGCATTTCGCGGCGCTCTATGCCGCCGCGACGCTGCCCGCGACCCAGGCGCGCGGCGCCTATTGGCTGGCGCAGGCGGCGGAAGCGATGGGCATGCGCGACGACGCGCGGCACTGGCTCGGCGTCGCCGCCGCGCAGGGGCTCACCTATTACGGCCAGCTCGCCGCGGCGCGCCTCGATAGCGCCGTCCGCCTCGATTTTCCGCCCGAGCCGCAGCCGACGCCGCAGCAGGCCGCCGCCTTCGCGGCGACGGAACTGGCGCGGGCAGCGCAAATGCTGGCCGAAATCGGTCAGGAGGATCTGGCCAGGTCCTTCGTGTTGCAGGTGGCGGCGGCGGCGAAAACGCCGGTCGATCAGAAGCTGGTCGCGAGCCTTGCGGCAAAGACGGGCGCGCTCGACGTCGCCATCGTCGCCGCCAAGCGCGCCGGCCGTGACGGCGTCCCGCTGCTCGCGGAGGGCTATCCGCTGGTCAATTTCGTCGGCCGCAGCGAGATCGAGAAGCCGCTGGTGCTGGCGATCGGGCGGCAAGAGAGCGGCTTCGATGCCACCGCGGTGAGCCGCGCCGATGCCCGCGGCGTCATGCAGCTGCGGCCCGATACCGCCCGAGATGTGGCGCGCTCGGTCGGCATGCCGTTCTCCGCCAGCCGTCTGACCAGCGACCCCGCCTACAACCTCGCTCTGGGCGAGGCGTTCCTCAATCGGCTGCTCGACCGGTTCGGCGGGTCCTACGTGCTCGCGGCGGCGGCCTACAATGCGGGTCCGGCGCGCGTCAACCAATGGCTCGACACGCTCGGCGATCCGCGGAGCCGCAGCGTCGACCCCGTGGATTGGATCGAATCGATTCCGTACCCGGAGACACGGAACTACGTCGAGCGCGTCCTCGAGAATTTGCAGGTCTACCGGCTGCGGCTCGGCGCCGGCGACCGTGCCTTCACGCTGGCGCAGGATTTGCGACGCTGAGCGCGGCGCCGAAGCGAAGGATTCGCCCTCAGCTCTCGACCCAGGCGATGCGCAGCACGTTGGTGGCGCCGGGCGTCCCGAAGGGGACGCCGGCGGTGACGACGATGCGCTGGCCGCCTTCGGCGAAGCCCTCGCGATGCGCGGTCCGCGTCGCCTTCAGCACCATATCGGCGAAATTGGTGACGTCGCTGGTGTGGACGCAGTGCAGCCCCCAGACCAGCGCCAGTTTGCGCGCGGTCTGCAAGTTCGAGGTGAGCGCCAGGATCGGCGCGTCGGGTCGCTCGCGCGCCGCCCGCACCGCCGTCGCGCCCGAGGTGGTGTAAGAGCAGATGGCGGCGGCGCCGATCGTGTGCGCCACCTGCCGTGCCGCCGCGCTGATGGCATCGGAGCTGGTGTGCTCGGGCTCGAAGAATTTGCCGCTGTGGAGTCCGGCATTGTAGAGCGGATCGGCCTGCACTCGGCGAACGATGCGATCCATCATCGTGACGGCTTCGACGGGAAACTCGCCCGCTGCCGTCTCGGCCGAGAGCATCACCGCATCGGCGCCCTCATAGACCGCCGTCGCCACGTCGGAGGCCTCGGCGCGCGTCGGCACCGGCGCGTGCACCATCGATTCCAGCATTTGCGTTGCGACGATCACCGGCTTGCCGGCGCGGCGGCAGGCGTGAATGATCTGCTTCTGGATCGGCGGCACGTCCTCGGGCGGCATTTCGACGCCGAGATCGCCGCGCGCCACCATGAGCGCGTCGCTGAGCTCGATGATCTCGTCGAGCCGCCGCACCGCGGCCGGCTTCTCCAGCTTCACCAGGATGCCGGCGCGGTTCGTCACCAGCTTGCGCGCCTCGGCCACGTCGTCGGGCCGCTGGACGAAGGAGAGCGCGATCCAATCGGCGCCGGCATCGAGCGCGAAGACCAGATCGCCGCGATCCTTCTCCGTGAGCGCCGCCAGCGGCAGCACCGCGTTCGGCACGTTGACGCCTTTGCGGTCGGAGAGCTCGCCGCCATCGGCCACCAGCGTCTCGGCGAAGCGGTCGCCGCAGGATTCGACCTTGAGCCGGACATTGCCGTCATTGAGCAGCAACTCGGTGCCGGGCTCGAGCGCGGCGAAGATCTCGGGATGGGGCAGCGGCGCGCGTTCAACATCCCCCGGCCCGCCATCGAGATCGAGACGGAAATGCGCGCCCGATTTGAGCCGCACCTTGCCCGCGGCAAAGGTGCCGAGCCGGAGCTTCGGTCCTTGCAGATCGGCCAGAATGCCGATCGGCCGGCCGGTCTCCTGCTCGAGGGCGCGGATGGTGTTGATGCGCGCCTGGTGGTCGGCGCGCTCGCCATGGCTGAAATTGAGCCGGAACACGTCGACGCCGGCGCGGAACAGCGCGGCGATGGTGTCCGGTGCCGTGCTCGCGGGGCCGAGCGTGGCGACGATTTTGGCGCTGCGTTGACGGCGCATGTCTTTGCCCTCATTCCGGCGGATGATCCCATCCCAGCACCAGGATCGCGCGGAAATCATTAACATTCGTCAAGGTCGGTCCGGTGACAACGAGGTCGCCCAGCGCTTCGAACGCGCCATAGCCGTCATTGTCGGCAAGCCGCGCGCGGAGGTCGAGGCCGGCGGCGGCTGCACGCGCCTTGGTATCTGGTCCGTAGACGGCCCCGGCATTGTCCTCGGTGCCGTCGATGCCGTCGGTGTCGGCGGCGAGCGCATGGATAGCGGGCTGTCCGTCGAGCGCCACCGCCAGCGCCAGCAGGAATTCGGCGTTGCGCCCGCCGCGCCCGGCGCCGCGCACGGTCACCGTCGTCTCGCCGCCCGAGAGCAGCACCGCCGGCAGCGGCAGCGCGCTCTCGCCGATGACGAGCTTCTCCGCTGCCGCCTGCCGTGCCATCGCGGCGTGGACGAGCGCCACGTCGCGCGCCTCGCCTTCGATGGCATCGGCCAGCAGCAGCGGCGTCACGCCCGCGTGCCGCGCCGCCGTGGCGGCGGCGAGCAGCGCCTGTTGCGGCGTGGCAATGAGGACGAAGCGGTTGCGGGCACAGCGCGGATCGCCCGGCTTCGGCGTCTCCTCAGTCGCCGCGGCGAGATGCGCGGCGATCGCCGGCGGCGGCACGATTGTGTATTTCGCCAGGATGGCGCGCGCTTCGGCGAAGGTCGAGGGATCCGGCACGGTCGAGCCCGAGGCGATCACCGCGGGGTCGTCGCCGGGCACATCGGAGATGGCGAGCGTGACCACGCGCGCCGGCGCCGCCGCGGCGGCAAGACGGCCGCCTTTGATCGCCGAGAGGTGCTTTCTGACGCAATTGATCTCGCCGATGGTAGCGCCCGAGGTGAGCAGCGCCCGTGTCACCGCGCGCTTGTCCTCGAGGGTAAGGCCCGGTGCCGGGAGCGCCATCAGCGCCGAGCCGCCGCCCGAGGCGAGGAACAGCACGAGATCGTCGGCGCTCAAGCCGGCGACGCTGTCGAGGATGCGCTGCGCCGCGCGCGTGCCGGCGGCATCCGGCACCGGATGTCCCGCCTCGACCACCTCGATGCGGGGGCAGGGGACGCCATGGCCGTAACGGGTGATGACAAGGCCCGACAACGGCCCCGGCCAGTGCTCGTCCACGGCCTTCGCCATCGCCGCGGCGGCCTTGCCGGCGCCGATGACGACGGTGCGGCCGCGCGGCGGCGGCGGCAAATGCGGCGGCACGACCGTCGCCGGATCGGCAGCGCCGAGCGCCGCCGCGAACAGCGCGCGCAGGAAGGAGCGGGCATCGCTGGGGGTGGAGAAATCCACGGGGAAGATCACCCTTGTCGCAGCATTCTGCCGAGTCTCGCCGCCTCGGGCGCGAGAAGATAGGATGTGCCGCCGCCTGCCGACAACCCCGGACCCCCCCGTATGTCCTCGCCCATCGCATCGCTGCTCGCCGCCAACGATCCCACGCCGGTGGAGTCGTTGGATCCGCAGGGCGGACCGCCGGTGCTGCTCACCTGCGACCATGCGAGCCACGCCGTGCCGCGCGCGCTCGCCGGGCTTGGCCTTGCCGCCGGGCTGATCGAGCGGCATATCGGCTGGGATATCGGCGCCGCCACGGTGACGCGGCTGCTGTCGGAGAGGCTCGGTGTCCCCGCGATCCTATCGGGCTATTCGCGTCTCGTCATCGATTGCAACCGCGATCCCGACGATGCCAGCTCCATCCCCGAGGCGAGTGACGGCACCCCGGTGCCGGGCAATCGCGGGCTCTCTGCCACCGCCCGCGCTGGCCGCCGCGCTGCTTGCTTCGACCCCTATCACCAGGCGATCGCGGCGCGGCTCGACCGCTTCTCGGCCGCCGGCGCCGTGCCGGCGCTGCTCTCGATCCACAGCTTCACGCCGGTGATGAACGGCAAGGCGCGACCTTGGCATGTTGGCATTCTCTGGGACGCCGACCCGCGCATTCCGCTGCCGCTGCTCGCGGCGCTGAAGGCCGCTCCGGCGCTTGTCGTCGGCGACAACGAGCCCTATTCGGCGCGCGAGCCCGCGGGTTATACCGTGCGCCACCATGCCGCCTCGGCGGGCCTGCCGCATGTGGCGATCGAGCTGCGCCAGGACCTCGTCGCGACCGCGGACGGCGCGGCGGAATGGGCGGCGCTCCTCGCGGCGGCGCTCTCGCCCATCCTGGCGCGCCGCGAGATTTATCGCCGCGAGCGCCCCTGAGAGCGGCCCTGGCAATCGCCCGGTGCGATCGCCACTATAAGCGTCATACCGGCCGACACGGAGTGACAGCGATGGATGACAAGACCCGCACCGAGCTCGAAGCCGCCTCGTTCCGGCGCCTGGTGCAGCATCTGCGCGAACGGACGGATGTGCAGAATCTCGACCTGATGAACCTGGCCGGTTTTTGCCGCAACTGCCTGTCGCGCTGGTACCGCGAGGCGGCGGAGGCGCGCGGCATCGCACTGCCCGATCCCGAGGCCCGCAAGATCGTCTACGGCATGCCCTATGACGAGTGGAAGGCGAAATACCAGAAAGGCGACAAGCAGCCGGAAGGCGGCGCCAAGCATCAGCACTGAGCGTCGAGAGCGTCGCACCCCCGGCCGATCGCTTGCGCCGCGCGAGCCGCTCCGATAGGGTCGCAGCACAGCAAAAGCACCGGGGGGTTCCATGCCGGATGTCGGTGGCATCGCCGGCGAGCGCCTGAAATCCTTCATCGAGCGAATCGAGCGGCTCGAGGAGGAGAAGAGGGCGCTGGCCGAGGACATCAAGGAAGTGTTTGCCGAGGCGAAGGGCGTCGGCTTCGACGTCAAGACCATGCGGCAGATCATCAAGCTCCGCAAAATGGATCAGGACGATCTCGACGAGCAGGAGGCGCTGCTCGACACCTACAAGCGCGCGCTCGGCATGCTGCCGGATTTCGAGGCAGAAGAGCCAGAAGAAGCAGTCGAGGCCGCGCCAAAACGCCGCAGCGCCGGCCGCGGCTAGTCTAGCGCCTCATCCGTCCGGGGCCCGGCGCGTATCCGCGCGGCGCTTTCGGTCTCTTTATGATGCCCGTCATCGATCCGCCGGAGGGGATTTCGGCCGGATTGGGACGCCGATGGCGCCGGCAGAGCGCACCTGCTGCTGCTGCGGCGACCCTGCGTTCCCAAAAAAGCCCCGATCACGTCACTTAAAGTCCACAGCACGCCCTGCGCGCATTCTGGCACTCTGACTTCCATCAGCAGTTACCCTGCTGATAGGGAGGAAAAGGCCGAGTTTGTTTCGTCAGAGGGTCGTGTGATGATGAAAACGTATCGGTTTTATTGCCTGGGTGATCAATGCCGCGTCGATGCCGTCAGGGTCGGCGAGTTCCGCGATGACGATGACGCGCACGCCGCCGCCGAAGAGTTCTTCCAGGGCAGCGGCAGCTATGCGCTTGAGGTGTGGACCAGATCCACCTTGGTTGCCCGGCTCGAGCGAGGCGGCCTTGCGGCCTGAGGCCACCCCGCCCCGGAACCGTACGACGCGACCCAACTGATACGCCACCGGGGCGCGGCGCGCCCCGCACTTCGGCCCCGCCCTCGCCCCCCGAGAGCGGGGCATTTTTTGAGCGTCGATCGGTAACCGCCGTATCGATCCCCGCTTTCGCGGGGGTGACGGATAGGTGAACTAAATCAAAATGTTACGTCATTCCAGCGCAAGCGGGAATCGAGCCGAACGGCAAAGCCTCGCCGCGTGGCGCCCCGGCTACTCCGCCGCGATGGCGTGCGGGGCCGGGGGCGTGCGGAAGGCGGCGAGCAGCTTTTCCTGCTTGGCGCGCGCCGCGGCGAGGTTCGCCAGCTTGACATGCCCGAAGCCGCGGATCTCTTCGGGAATGCCGGCGAGCTCGACCGCGAGCGCGTGGTTGTCGCGGTCGAGACCGGCGACGAGCTCGTCGATCAGCGCTTCGTACTGGGTGATGAGCGCGCGCTCCGTCTTGCGCTCGTCGCTGCGGCCGAAGAGGTCGAGCGGCGTGCCGCGCAGGAATCTGAGCTTCGCCAGGACGCCGAAAACACGCAGCATCGACGGGCCGTAGCGGCGCTTCTTGAGGTGGCCGGTCACCGCGTCGCGCTCGGCCAGCAGCGGCGGCGCGAGGTGGAGCTCGAGCGTGAACTCGCCTTCGAACTGACGGTGCAGCGCGCGCAGGAAGCTGCCATCGGTGTAGAGCCGCGCCACCTCGTATTCGTCCTTATAGGCCATCAGCTTGAAGAGGTTGCGCGCGACGCCTTCGGCGAAGCCCGAGGCGCCGGGCGCGCGCTGGCGCTCGGCGGTCTCGGCGCGGCGCACGAGCCGCTCGTAGCGCGCGGCATAAGCGCGGTTCTGATAGCGCGTCAGGAAC
This sequence comes from Allostellaceae bacterium, assembly GCA_035509275.1. Lineage (GTDB taxonomy): Bacteria > Pseudomonadota > Alphaproteobacteria > ATCC43930 > CGMCC-115725 > DAHUYF01. The sequence continues at coordinate 18,732 of DATJLU010000011.1, forward strand.
TCGACCCGGCGCGCGACGACCTCATCCAGCGTCCGGGCGAACGGCTCGGGCGCCGGCGCGGTCGGTGCTGCGATCTTCTCCACCGCGGCACGGTCGAGCGCGGCCCAGCGGCCCCAGCGGAAAGCGCGCCGGTTGGCGTCGACGGCGACGGCGTTGAGCTCGATCGCCCGCTCGAGCGCGGCTGCCGATACCGGCAGCAGGCCCTTCTGGTAGGCATAGCCGGTCAGGAACAGGTTGGTCGCGATCGCATCGCCGAGCAGCGCCGTGGCGAGCCGCGTCGCGTCGATGAACTCCGCCTTGTCCTCGCCGGTGGCAGCGGCGATCTGCTGGGCGAGTGCGCGGCCGGGAAAGGCCAGATCGGGGTTGCGCGTGAAGGCGCCGGTGATGGTCTCGTGATGATTGATCACCGCATGGCTAGCGCCGCGCTTCAAGCGCGACAACCCGTCCGGCGCGCCGGCGACGACGATGTCACAGCCGAGCAGCAGCCGCGCACCGCCGGCGGTGATGCGTGCCGCATGGATCGCGTCGGGCGCGGCGGCGACACGGATATGGCTCAGCACCGCGCCGCCTTTCTGCGCGAGCCCGGTCATATCGAGGACGGAGCAGCCCTTGCCCTCGAGATGCGCCGCCATGCCGATGAGTGCGCCGATGGTGACGACGCCGGTGCCGCCGATGCCGGCGACGAGCATGTCATAGGCCTCGTCCAGCGCCGGCATCGCCGGCTCGGGCAGGAGCGGGATCTCCTCATGGCCCTGCGGCGCCCGGTGTTTGCGCAAGCTGCCGCCATGCACGGTGACGAAGCTCGGGCAGAAGCCCTCGACGCAGGAGAAATCCTTGTTGCAGCTCGACTGGTCGATGGCGCGCTTGCGGCCGAACTCGGTCTCGACCGGCACCACGGAGAGGCAGTTGGAGGTGCGCGAGCAATCGCCGCAGCCCTCGCAGACCTGCTCGTTGATGAAGGCGCGCTTGGGCGGATCCGGGAACTCGTGGCGCTTGCGCCGGCGGCGCTTCTCGGCGGCGCAGGTCTGGTCGTAGACGAGGACGCTGACGCCCGGCGTCTCGCGCAGCTCACGCTGCACCTCGTCGAGCTTGTCGCGGTGGAACACGGCGACATCGGCGGCAAAGCCGGCAGCGCTCGGATATTTGTCGGGCTCGTCGGTGACGACGATGATGCGCTTCACGCCTTCGGCCGCCAGCTGCCGCGTGATCTGCGGCACCGTGAGCCTGCCGTCGATCGGCTGACCGCCGGTCATGGCGACCGCGTCGTTGTAGAGGATTTTGTAAGTGATGGTGACGCCGGCCGCGACGGCGGCGCGGATGGCGAGAATGCCCGAGTGGTAATAGGTACCGTCGCCGAGATTGGCGAAGATGTGCCGCGTCTCGGTGAACGGCGCCTGGCCGATCCAGGGCGTGCCTTCGCCACCCATCTGCGTCACGGTCGCGGTGTCGCGATCCATCCAGATCGCCATGTAGTGGCAACCGATGCCCGCGGTGGCGCGGCTGCCGTCGGGAACCCGCGTCGAGGTGTTGTGCGGACAGCCCGAGCAGAAATAGGGGATACGCTCGATCGGCGCCTTGGCGCTCTTGAGCTGCCGCTCGAGGGCGTCGAGATAAGCGAGGCGGTCGGCGATGCGGGGCGATGAATAAAAGCGCTCGATGCGCGCCGCCACGGCGCGCGCCACCAGCGCCGGGTCGAACTCGCCGGCCTCGGGCAGCAGCGGCGCGCCGCGCTCATCCGTTTTGCCGACGATTCGCGGCCGCGCCTCCATGTCGTAGAGGATGTCCTTGAGCTGACGCTCGACCACCGGGCGTTTCTCCTCGACCACCAGGATCTCTTCGAGCCCGGCGGCGAAGCGGCGGATACCGGTGGGCTCGAGCGGCCAGGTCAGCGCCACCTTGTAAAGGCGCAGTCCGATCGCCGCGGCGAACGCCTCTTCGATGCCGAGATCGGCGAGCGCCTGGCGCAGATCGAGATAGGCCTTGCCCGACGCGACGATGCCGAGCCGCGCCTTGGGGCTGTCGAGCATGACACGGTCGAGCCGGTTGGCGCGGGCGAAGGCCGCGACCGCCGGCAGTTTCCACTGCCGCAGCCGGCGCTCGATCTCGAGCGCGTTATGATCGGGCCAGCGGAGGTTGAGCCCGCCGGACGGCAGGGCGAAATCCTCGGGCAGCACGATGTCGACGCGGCCGGCATCGACAGGCACCGATGCCGAATTGTCCATGGTCTCGGCGATCGCCTTGAAGCCGACCCAGCAGCCGGAATAGCGCGACAGCGCCCAGCCATAGAGGCCGAGATCGAGAATGTCCTGAATGCCCGCCGGATTCAGCACCGGCATCGAGGCATCGATGAAGGCGTATTCGGATTGATGCGCCAAGGTCGAGGATTTGGCGGCGTGGTCGTCGCCGGCAATGGCGAGAACGCCGCCATGCGGCGCCGTTCCCAAAGCATTGGCGTGCTTGAAGACGTCGCCGGTGCGGTCGACGCCCGGCCCCTTGCCATACCAGAAGGCGAAAACCCCGTCATACTTGGCGCCGGGGAAGAGGCCGACCTGCTGCGTGCCCCACACGGCGGTGGCGGCGAGGTCCTCGTTGATGCCGGGCTGAAAGCGGATGTGGTTGTCGGCGAGGACGCGCTTGGCCTGCCAGAGATTCTGGTCGAGGCCGCCGAGCGGTGAGCCGCGATAACCCGAGATGAAGCCGGCGGTATTGAGTCCCGCCGCCAGATCGCGCCGGCGCTGCATCATCGGCAGGCGCACCAGCGCCTGGATGCCGGTGAGATAAACCCGGCCGGTATCGAGGGTGTATTTGTCGTCGAGGGTGACAGAAGCAAGCGCCATCAGACACTCCCCATGTCGTCTCATTCCGGCCACGCCCAAAAGCCTAGCACTGCCCGGTGAGGGAGGGTCTGCGAATCTGCTACAGAAACGCTAGGTGATTGGTTAAAAGCACTCCCTAACGAGAGTTTCTTGGAGATTATCGCTATGGCCGAGCTCGATCCCCTCGACATCAAGATTCTCAACGCATTGCAAGAAGATGGCCGGATCACGACGCTGGAGCTGGCCGAGCGCGTCGGCTTGTCGCCGACGCCCTGTGCGCGGCGCGTCAAGCGTCTGGAGGAAGACGGGCTGATCGACCGCTATGTCACCTTGCTCAATGCCGAGCGTCTCGGCATCGGGCTCAACGTCTTCGTCAATGTCCGCCTGCGTAGCCAGACGAAAGGCGCGATCGACACCTTCGAGAGGGAGATCAAGGGCCTGCCGGAAGTGGTCGAATGCTATCTCCTCACCGGCGAGTACGACTACCTCCTGCATGTGCGCGTCGCCGACATCGCCGCGCTCCGGGCCTTCGTGCGCGATCACCTCGTCGTCAATGAAAGCGTCGGCGCGACGCATTCGAGCATCGCGCTCGAGCAGACGAAATACACGACGGCGCTGCCCTTGCCGATTCGCGGCCGCCCCGCCCCGCCGCGCGAGCCGCGCCGGAAGCGGGCGTGAGCGCTCGAGCAACGTGTCTCCGTCGTTCCTCTTAGCGTTGGAGGGTTCCGCCCGGATGCCCGGCGTTGGACGGCGCGGGCGATTGGAGCTAATTTCGCACTGAAAACATGCAACTGCGAGACAAGCGATGACCTCGCCCGCGCTGCGCCGCACAACCCGACCGAACCAGCCTCTCATCGAGCTGTTGAAGCAGCGCTTCGGCGAGCGGCTGTCGACCGCTGCTGCAGTGCGGGAGCAGCATGGCAAGGATGAGAGCTATCACACGCCGGCGCCGCCCGATGCGGTGGTGTTCGCGCGCTCGACCGAGGAGGTGGCCGAGGTGGTGCGGCTCTGTGCCGTGCACAAGGTGCCGGTGATCCCGTTCGGGACGGGGACCTCGCTCGAGGGGCATGTGGCGGCGCTGCAGGGCGGCATCTGCATCGATGTTTCGCAGATGAACCGGGTGCTGCGCGTGTCGCCGGAAGATCTCGACTGCACGGTCGAGGCGGGGGTGACGAGGAAGCAGCTCAACGAGTATCTGCGCGACACCGGCCTCTTCTTTCCGATCGATCCCGGGGCGGATGCGTCCTTGGGCGGGATGACGGCGACGCGGGCCTCGGGCACGAATGCGGTACGCTACGGCACGATGCGCGAGAATGTTCTGGCGCTGACCGTGGTGCTGGCCGATGGCCGGGTGATCCGCACTGCGCGGCGGGCGCGGAAATCGGCGGCGGGGTATGACCTGACGCGGCTTTTCGTCGGCTCCGAAGGGACGCTCGGCGTCATCACCGAGGTAACGCTGCGGCTCTACGGCATTCCCGAGGCGATCATGGCGGCGGTCTGCCCCTTTCCCTCGGTCGAGGCGGCGGTGGACGCGGTCGTCGCCACCATCCAGGCCGGCATCCCGGTGGCGCGCATCGAGCTGCTCGACGCCAAGCAGATGGACGCCGTCAACAAATACGCCAAGCTCGACTACGCCGTCGCGCCGACGCTCTTCTTCGAGTTCCACGGCACAGCGCGCGGCGTCGAGGAGCAGGTGGCGCAAGCGAAGGAATTCGCGGCGGAGCAGGGCGGCACCGCGTTCCGTTGGGCGGCGACGCCGGAAGAACGCTCCAAGCTCTGGCAGGCGCGGCACGATGCCTATTACGCGGCGCTGGCGCTGCGTCCGGGCTCCAAGGGCTGGGCGACTGATGTGTGCGTGCCGATCTCGCGGCTTGCCGAATGCATCGCCGAGACCAAGCGCGATCTCGACCAATCCTTCGTCAACGCGGTGCTGGTCGGCCATGTCGGGGACGGCAATTTCCACCTCGCCTTCATCCTCGATCCCGACAAGCCCGAGGAACTCGCCGAAGCAACGCGGATCAACGACAAGATGGTGCAGCGCGCCATCGCCATGGAAGGCACCTGCACCGGCGAGCACGGTGTCGGCTACGGCAAGCTCGACTTCCTCGTCGCCGAGCATGGCGACGCGCTGAGCGTCATGCGGATGATCAAGAAAGCGCTCGACCCCGACAACATCATGAACCCGGGCAAGATCGTGCGGGTGTAGGCGCTGGCTGCGGATCCAGCGTTGAGTCCTTCCACGAGCTCAAGATGAATACCTTTGTGGCCGCTGAGAAGGGCCATATGCGATGGTTATGAGGCGAAAACTCTTTCAGGTCGTGCGAGCTGTCGTGGCGCTTGTGGCGATCAGCGCATGGTTCTATTGGGGCGCTCTAGAGAATTCATATGTGAACCGTGCGCGGGAGCCGCACCCGGAAGCGGGGTTGGTCGTGCCACATGAAGTGAAAGGCATCACGGTCTACGTGACCAAAGGCGACCACCAGTGGGCGACTGGGGCATTATACCTAGCACTCGCTTCTCTAACCGTATTCGTAGCACTTTCGTACGACGAATATCGCAGGAAGCTGCGCGGTCTGTAGTTTGAGCGGCACTCTTCGCGACTGGTCACCCGCGTCGCTCGGGATAGCGGATCGCTTCGATCTCGAGTTCGACTTCGCCGGCGGGGCGGCGCCACTGCACGACGTCACCGACACCGGCGCCGATCAGGGCGCGCGCGAGCGGCGAGACCCAACTGACCTTGCCATGCTCCGCGTCGGCCTCGTCCTCACCGACGATGGCGAATTGGTGGCGCTCGCCGGCGGGATCGATGACATCGACGACCGCGCCGAACGCGACCTCGTCGGTGGGCTGCTGCGCCGCATCGACCGGAATGGCGCGCTCGATCCGCGCCTCGAGATAGCGGATGTCGCGGGCGAGATGGGCGAGGCGCATCTCCTTTTCCGGGCTGTCGGGTGCCGCCGCCCGCTGGCGCTGCTCCGCCTGCGCCGCGGCGAGGCGCTCCTCGAGCAGCTTGAGGCCGCGCCGCGTGACGTAGTTCGGATGCGGGCTCACCGGAAGCTCGGGCACGGCCTCTGCCATGGCCTCGGCATCGCTCTCGTTGACGAAGGCTCGGCTCATCGCGCATCTCCCTGGTCGGCTTGGCTCCGCCGGGCTTCAAGAGGCAACGGCGGCGCGCTCAGGAGGTTCCCCTTGTCTCTACCGGAAGGTGATCCATGGCTTATGACCGGCGCATCGAACTCGTCACCGGCGACATCACCAAGCTCGCGGTGGATGCCATCGTCAATGCCGCCAATTCCTCGCTTCTGGGCGGCGGCGGCGTCGACGGCGCCATCCACCGCGCGGCCGGGCCGGAGCTGTTGACGGAATGCCGCACGCTCGGCGGTTGCAAGACCGGCGAGGCGAAGCTCACCCGGGGCTATCGCCTGCCGGCGCGTTACGTCATCCACACGGTGGGACCGAGATGGCGCGGCGGTGCGGCCGATGAAACGGCTTTGTTGGCCGGCTGCTACCGCGCGAGCCTCGCGCTCGCCGTGGCCCACGACCTGCGCTCGGTCGCCTTTCCCGCGATCTCGACCGGTATTTACGGCTTTCCGCGGGCAGAAGCCTGTGCCATTGCCGTCGACGAGACCCATCGTTTCCTCCTCGGAGACGACCGGATAGAGCAGATCCTCTTCGTCTCCTTCGACGCCGAGACCGAGGCGCTTTACCGCCGCGCGCTCGGGCGCGGCTCGCCCAGCCGGGCTCCCTAATCGAGCCGCTTGCCGTCGAGGTCCTTCGCCGCCTTCTCGCTCTCGCGCCGCAGCTTCTCCCGCGCCGCCTTGGTGTCGCCATGGCGCGTGCGGTTGGCCGCGGCGGACTTTTCCGCCTCGCGCCGCTGCCGCTGCTTGCGGAATTGCCTGAGGTTGACGATGTCAGCCATGGCGTCCTCCTGCCGGCCTTCCCGGCATGCTATGGTGCGGCCCGTCCGGGAGAGACTTCTTGCGCAAAGCGGCGATCCTAGTCGGTATTCTGTTCACCTTCGTCCTCGCCGGCCTCATCTTCACGCCGCAATTCATCGATCTCGACCGCTTCAGGGCCCCGATTGCGGCGCAGCTCGCCGAGCGCATCGGCCTGCCCGTCGAGCTTACCGGGCCGATTACGCTCTCCCTGCTGCCGACCCCGACCTTGACGGCGCGCGCAGTTCGCGTCGCCAACCCGCCGGGGGCGGTGGCAGCCGATATGGTAAGGCTGCGCGCGCTCGAAGTGAAGCCGGCGCTGCTGCCGCTGCTCGCCGGCCGCCTCGAGCCCGACAGCGCGAGCTTGATCGACCCCGAGATCGATCTCGAGCGCCTGCCCGATGGCCGGTTGAACTGGGAGAGCGTGGCGCCGCCGGCAGGGGAAGTGGCCGGGCGCTCCCCGAGCAGCGCCGCCGCGGCGGTCGATCGTCTCGTCCTGCAAAACGGCGCCGTCACCTGGCGCTTTGCCGGCGGCGTCGAGCGGTTCGAGCACATCAACGCGGTGACGATGCTCGATGAAGCCTCTGGCGGCATCGGCGCCACCGGCAGTCTCGTCGCGCGCGGCGCCGATCTCAGCTTCGATCTCCATAGCGGCGCTCTCGGCGCCGCCGAGGTGCCGCTGCAGCTGACCGTGACCACGCGACCCGCCGCTCGTCTCCAGCTCGATGCCGAGCTGAGCGGACCGACCGATGATCGCCATATCGACGGCCAGATCGCGCTGACCGGCGCCGATGCGCAAGCGATCCTCGCCACCTTGGCGCGGGTGCCCTTGCCCGCGGCGTTGGCCCAGCCGCTCGCGGTGAAGGCCGATCTGGCCGGATCGGTCGCCGCGCTGCAGCTCGATCATCTCGCCGTCGATCTCGGGCCGGCGCATGCCGAGGGCAAGCTCCGCTTTGCCGCGGGCGCGCCGTCCGATCTGGCGCTGACGCTCTCGCTGCCGCAGCTCGATCTCGACCGTTGGCCGGTGCCGGAAAAGGCGGCGGGTTCCGCGCCAACCTTGTTCGGGGCTGGTTTCACCGCGCTGACGGGCGAGGTGCGGATCCCCGGGCAGCGCGACAACGGCGGCGACGTGCTGCCTGCGGGCATCGCGGCGAGCCTCGATCTCGGCGTCCAGGCGATCGAATGGCGCGGCCGCTTGATCCGCGACGCGCATCTCGCGCTGTCGCTCGCCGCGGGGAAGGTGACGCTGAGCCGGCTGGCGGCGCTGCTGCCGGGCGGCTCGGACGTATCGTTGAGCGGCACCGTCGGGTTGACGTCCCAAGGCGCGCGCGCCGATGGCCGCCTGGTCTTCAGCGCCGATGATCTCCGCAGCCTCCTCGACTGGTTCGGCACAAAGCTCGATGCGATCCCGGCCGATCGGCTGCTCAAGGCCAATCTGTCGAGCCGGCTGGCGCTCGCCGGCGATCAGCTCGAGCTCACCGATATCGACGCCACCATCGATGCGACGCGGCTCGCCGGCGCGGCGACACTGCTGCTGCGCGCGCGCCCCGGGCTGGGCCTGCGCCTCGCCGCCGACCGGTTCAATCTAGACGCCTATCTGCCGGCGCAGAACGCCGCCGCAACCGCCGTGCCGACGCCGCCCGCGCCGGCAGGCCCGATTGCCCTCGCTATTCCGGGCGTGGTGTCGGCGCTGCTGACGGGTTTCGACGCCAATGTCGATGCCCGCGTCGGCGCACTCACCTGGCGCGGCCAGCCGATGAACGATGTCCATCTCTCGGCGACATTGCAGAGCGGCGATGCGACGATCCACGAGCTCAGCATCGGCGATCTCGGCGGCGCGACCGCCAAGCTCAGCGGCGTGGTTTCGGGATTGGCCGGGCTGCCCACTGGCCAGCTCGCCTTCGATATGCGCGGCCCTGAGCTCGAGCGCGTTCTGCGCGTCCTCTCGCCGCGCCTGCAGAGCGTGCGCAGCTACGGCGCCTTCAGCCTCGGCGGCGGGCTGCAATGCGACAAGGATGTGGTCACGGTCGATACCGATCTGGATCTCCTCGGCGGCCATGCCCATGTCGTCGGCGACATCGCGCGCCCGAGCGGCAAGCTCGATCTCGGCTTCGATCTCGGTCATCCCAGCCTCCAGCGCCTCGTGCAGAGCCTGGGGCCGGTCTACCAGCCGCCCAGCGATCCCGGCGCGGTGAAGCTCAGCGGCCGGCTCGAAGGCGACTGGGACAAGTTCACGTTGGAGCATCTCGCGCTGGCGATCGGCGAGAGCACGCTGTCGGGCAGTCTCGGCGTCGATCTCACCGGCGCGAAGCCGCGGCTCGACGCCGATCTCACCGCCGGCGACTGGACGATCGATCGCTTCCTGCCGCCGCACCAAACGGCGTGGAGCGGGCAGAGCGGCGTGCCCGCTCTGGTGCCGGTCGAAGCGACGCTGCCGCCTGCCGCCGCCGCCACCAGCGCCTGGTCGGCCGCGCCGATCAGGCTCGGCCTGCTGCGGCGCGCCGATCTCGATCTGAAGCTCGCCGCGCACAGCCTCGCTTATGACGGCTGGCGCATCGACGGCCCTGTGGTTTCCGGCGCGCTCGCCGACGGCGTTCTGTCGCTGAAGCAGGTCACCGGCCAAATGCTGGGTGGCAGCGTCGAGGCGAGCGGCACGATCGATGCGCGGGCGGCGCCGGCGGTGGCGATGCAGCTGGCGCTGAAGCAGGCCGACTTCAAATCGCTGCTCGCCGGCTCCGGCCTGCTCGACGGGCGCTTCGATCTGACCGCCAGCCTCGCCAGCACCGGCGCCAGCGAAGCTCAGATGATCGCGCATGCCGCCGGCAAGGCGACGCTTCAAAGCGGCGCCGGCAGCCTCGGCGGCGTCAGCCTCAAAACCGTCGACGAGACTCTCGCCGCGCATCCCGGCGATCTCCTGGCGCTGCTGCGCGGCTCGGGCGGGCGCACGCCGTTTTCGGCGCTCGCCGGCAATTTTCAACTCGCCGACGGCATCGCCACCAGCGACGACCTGCATCTCGACGCCGAAGGCGGCGAAGGTCATGCCACGGTGCGGCTCGACCTGCCGCAATGGCAGATGGCGAGCCGCGTCGAGCTGCGGCTTGCCGGCGCGCCCGCCGCGCCGCCCCTGGTGATGCACCTCGACGGCGCTCTCGACGCGCCGCGCATGGTCTTCGACATCGACGCGCTCGAGCAATACCTGGCGCAAGACGCCGCCAAAGCGAAGCCGACGCGGCGTTAGCCTAAGTTTCCACCGACATCTCGCGCACGCGATCGGTCGGCCCGCCGAAGCGGCGCATGGCGAGCACGGCGGCGGCGGAACATAATCCGGCAAGCGCTGCGACGAAGAAGATGCTGCTGGGATGCCAATGCAGCGAGATCAGCGCGCCGCCCAGCAGCGTGCCGACGATCGAGCCGATGCGGCCGATGCCGAGCGCCCAGCCGACTCCCGTCGAGCGGATGAAGGTGGGGTAGTACCAGCCGGCCAGCGCGTTGGCGCCCTGCGTCCCACCGGTCCCCTGCAGGCAGCCGACGACGAAGATCAGCAGCAGGGCGAGCGGGAACGGTAGCGCGGCGCCGACCATCACAAGGGCCAGCACGGCGATGGCGCCGACGACGAAGCCGGTGGCGAGCGCGCCGTAGGGGTTGAAGCGGTCCATCAGCCGGCCGATGGCAAGTGTGCCGACCATGGCGCCGACCTGCCACATCGCCGTCGCTGCGACGGCGCGTCCGAGCGCGAGACCGGCATTGCTGAACACGATCGGCATCCAACTCGTCAGCAGGAAGGTGACGAGGAGGCTGAGGAAGAAGATGAGCCAGAGGAGAGCGCTGCCGACGGCACGGCCATCGGTGAAGAGATGCTTCACCGGCACGCCGCGCCGGCTCTCTTCGCGAGCAGTAAAGCGCGTCTCGGTGCCGGCGCTGAGCGTGGGGTCGATGCGGCGGAGATGACGCAGGATCTCGGCGCCGGGGCGCCGGTGCAGGATCAGCAGCGTCACCGATTCGGGAAGCGCGATCAGCAGGACGGGCAGCATCAGCAGCGGCACCGCGCCGCCGACCACGAAGACCGAAGGCCAGCCGAAGGCCGGCATCAAGCTCGCCGCGATGAAGCCGCCGATGGCGGCGCCGATCGTGAAGCCGACAAAGACTACGGTCACGGCCGTCGCCCGGAGCCGGCGCGGGAAGTATTCGACGCCCAGCGCCACCGCGTTCGGCATTGCGCCGCCGAGACCAAGGCCGGTGAGAAAGCGCAGCAGCAGCAGAGCGTGAAGCGAGCCGGCGAAAGCGCTGAGCAGCGAGAAGATACCGAAGAGGGTGATCGAGACGGCGATGAAGCGCTTGCGCCCGAAGCGGTCGGCGAGCGGTCCGAACACCAGCCCGCCGATCATCAACCCGACCAGGCCGAGAGCGAACACCGGGGCGAGCGCCGCCTTGTCGACATGCCAGGCGCCAACGAGCGCCGGCGCGACATAGCCGATCGCCTGTGTGTCGTAGCCGTCCATGAACAACACCGCCATGCAGAGCAGCAAGGTACGGTACTGGAACGGGGTGATCACCCGCCGATCGATGATGTCGGAAACATCGACCGCCGCTGTCGCCGCCATCGTCTCCTCCCGCGTAATTTCGAACATGTTCGGATGCTGCCGCATAGCTGTCAACCGCGACCGCCGGGGAGAGCGCGCTTGACAGGCCTGCGGTCAAAAGCGAACATGTTCGAAAATGCCGTTAAGCGCCGCACGGCGCCGTTCATGCGGGCACGAACTGCGCGCGACGCAGCAAAAGATAGAGAGGAACAGCCTATGCCCCGCTCCATCGCCGAGCCCCCCGTCTTGTCGCTGGCCGAGCGCGACCGCCGCTGGACGCGCATCCGCGGCTTCCTGCGCGAGCACGGGCTCGACGGCGTGCTGCTCGCCGGCTTCCGCGCGCGCGAGATGTATGAGAGCTATGTCAGCGACGACTATAATGAGGGTTGCGTCGTCTTTCCGCTCGAGGGCGAGCCCACGGTCATCACCTGGGCGCCGCTGCGCGTCATGCGCGCGCGCTATTCCGCTGAGCGCGGGCACAAATTGTGGGTCGAGGATTACCGCGTCGCCACCTCCGGCGCCGGCGTCGCAGAGGTGATCCGCGAGAAGCACCTCGGCGAGAGCCGGCTCGGCGTCGTCGGGCTCCGCTCACAGGCGCCGACAGAGATCTATGGCGCGATCCCGGCCAATTTCTGGCTCGAGCTCACCGCGGCGCTGCCTGCAGCGCACTTCGAGGACCTCTCGGAGGAATTCAGCCATCTGATGCTGGTGAAGAGCGCCGAGGAGCTGGCGCAGGTGCGCTACGCCGCGAAGGCGGCCGAGGCGGCGTGCAAGGTGATCGCCGAGGTGACCGAGCCGGGCATCGGCGAGGAGGTGGTCTTCGCCGAGGCGACGCGCGAGATGCTGCGCTTCGGCATCGGCCTCCGCTATCCCATGATCGTGATGAATTCAGGCCCGCATACGCTCTCCTGGGGACCGCCGCGCTGGTCGACGCGGGGCGAGGCGCCGCGGGTATTGGCGCGCGGCGACCTGATGCAAGCGGAGCTGATGCCGCTCTGCGGCAACCAGGAAGTCCAGGTGCAGATGACGGTGGCGCTCGATCCGCTCGACGACACCAACCGGCAATGCGAGCGCGTGGCGCGCGCTTCCTACGAAGCCGGCATCAAGGCGATGAAGCCGGGCATTGCCTTTGCCGAGCTGGTGGCGGCAATGGCCGAGCCGCTGAAGACCGCGGGCTGCTGGGCCTATACGCCGCTCGTCCATTCCCTCGGCCCGCATTTCCTTGCCGGGCGCCCCGGCGTCAACATGGAGAAGGTCGATCTCGGCGTGCGCATGGCCGGCGCTCCGGCGGTGCGCGAGCGCAAGGCCGTGCTGCAGCCCGGCATGGTGTTCGCCTTCGAGCCCAATGCCTGCCTTGGCCAGCATCGCGTCAATATCGGCGGCACCGTGGTCGTAACCGAGACCGGCTGCGAGGAGCTCAACCACATCCCCACGGGCGTGACGCACAAGCAGTAGCTCGCGCTGCGGCGGCAGCTCGCTCTACCGCGCGCGGTCCGCGGCCGGGCCGAGCTCGCCGCGGCGATAGCAATCGAGGATGAAGAGGCGGAGCGCGCTCGACAGATTGCCGTGCCGCTCGGCGTCAATGGCGCCGACCAACGCGTTGAGCGAGGTGCCGCGCCGCCGCGCGAGCTCGCGCAAATCCTCCCAGAATTCCTGCTCGAGGCTGAGGCTTGTCGGATGGCCGGCGATCATCACCGAGCGTTTGCGGATCGCGGCCGACATCAGCCGGGCTTGATCATCGCTTGGGCGCGGGTGCGGCCGGGCCGCTCAGGGCGCCACCAGCTGACGCAGCCGCCAAGCGATCGGATCGTGCTTGCGCTGGGTGAGGCCAATGAACTCGGCACGCTGATCAGGATTGAGATCGGCAAGAAACTGCGTCAGCGCCGCGGTCATGGTCCGCTGGTAGGCGCGGCGATTGTCGGTCGCCTGGTCGACGAGCTTGGCGATCATGTCCTGATCGGGCTGCGGCTTGTTGAGCTCGTTCCACACCTTGCCGAGCAGCGGCTCGTTGCTGTCATGCAGCTGCCGCATGCCGCGGCGGGCCGTGATGGCGAATTGCTGGAACGCGTCGCGCTGATCGTCGGAGAGGTTGAGCTCGCGGACAATCTGCTGAAAGCGCTGCGCCGGCGTCAACATGTGCGCGGAGGTCGCCCACCAGACCGCGGTGCCGATGAAGAAGGCGTTGACCGCCAGCGAGACCACCAGCGCCAGCCACAAAAGCCGGCCGCGCGACGCCGTCACGGCGCCGCCATCGGCGAGACTCGTCATATCGCCGAGTCCTCGTCCGCGTTGAACAGGCCGGTGGGCGGGTCGAGCAATTCCTGGCTGAGGCTGACGCTCGAGCCGTCGATCAGTGTGGCATAGGTGCTATTGCCCATGGCAAAGCCGACCAGGCTCGCCACCAGGATGCTGGCCGCCATCGCCCCCCAGGCGATGGCATTCCGCCAGCTCGGCCGCGCCGCCTGAGCGCGGAACGGCAGGATCTGGGCGCCGCCGCCGACCAGGGCCGCGGCGCGTGCGATCACCGCTTCGGGCGCTGTTGCGGATGCGAACGTCGCCGCTTGCCTGGCGGCCAGGATGTCGCTGGCGATCTGCGAATTGGCCGCCAGCCAATCCTCGACCGCTTCCACCCCCTCGGCGGAGAGGCGATCTTCGGCATAGGCCGCGAGCGTCAGCGCGTCTGGCTCGGCCGCCGTCGGTTCACCCGGCGTGGCCGCAGCCTCGCACCAGCGGCGCCACAGCGCCGCCTGCTCAGGGCTGCCCGTCGGTTCGGCCATCTTGGTCCTCCTCCGCAGGTTCTAGGCGGTCTCGAGCCGATCCATCCCCATATTGCCACACTCTCTTCACCTATTGTTCCTCAGTTGAGAAGTGGCTTCTTAGTTTCAGCATTGCCTTGTGGTGGGTGCTGCGAACCGTCTGCGGGTCGACCCCCAGCGCGGTCGCGACCTCCGCCACCTCCATGTCGCGATCGTAGAGCATACTTAACACTAGCTTTTGGCGAGGCGACAACAGCCCGTCGGGCACCTTCAGCTTCTCCGGCGGCGTCGCATCGGTGGCCAGCAGCGCTTCCGGAACGGCATCGATCGGCGTCTGCGCCAGCCGGCGCCGGCGCAGCGCGTCCCGCGCCGTGCTCCGGGCGACGATGGTAAGCCAGGTGGAAATCCCGGCGCGGCTCGGATCATAGGTCTTGAGCAGGCGAAAATCGTCCTTGCACAGCCGCAGGAACACTTCCTGAACGAGGTCCTCGACGTCGCCGCCTTCCTGCGCCACGCCGCGCACCGCCGCAACGACGAGTCCGGCATAGCGGCGGACGAAAGCGTCCCATGCCGATTTCTCGCCCCGGCTCAACGCCTGAAGGTCGATCTCTTGCGCCACGCGTCGTCTCTGTTAACTATCCTATGTCCGCCCTTGCGGCGCCATCCCCGGCGCCTCGGCGCAGGCGGGCCGGTTCAGGTGAGCTTGGCGAAGAAATCGTTGCCCTTGTCGTCAACGACGATGAAGGCGGGAAAGTCGACGACCTCGATGCGCCAGATGGCCTCCATGCCGAGTTCCGGATATTCCAGCGTCTCGACCTTCTTGATGCAGTCCTGCGCGAGCCGTGCGGCGGGTCCGCCGATCGAGCCCAGATAGAAGCCGCCATGCTTCTTGCAGGCCTCGCGCACCTCGGGCCCGCGATTGCCCTTGGCCAAGGTGACGAAGCTGCCGCCTGCTGCCATGAACTGGTCGACATAGGAATCCATCCGCCCGGCAGTGGTGGGGCCGAACGAGCCCGAAGCATAGCCGGCAGGGGTCTTCGCCGGACCCGCATAGTAGATCGGATGGTCCTTGATATACCGTGGCAACCCGTCGCCGCGCTCGAGCCGCTCCTTGAGCTTGGCATGGGCGATGTCGCGGGCGACGACCAGCGTACCGGTGAGCGAGAGCCGCGTCTTGATCGGATAGCGCGACAGGGTCCGCCGGATCTCGTCCATCGGCTGCGTCAGATCGACCTTCACCACCTCGCCGCCCAGGCTCTCGCCGTCGATCTCGGGCAGATATTTCGCCGGATTGGTCTCGAGCTCTTCGAGGAAGACGCCCTTGGCGTTGATCTTGCCGAGGATTTGCCGGTCCGCGGCGCAGGAGACGCCGATCCCGATCGGGCAGCTCGCGCCGTGGCGCGGCAGACGGATGACGCGCACATCATGGCAGAAATACTTGCCGCCGAACTGCGCGCCGATTCCCATGCGGCGGGTGAGGTCGAGCACCTCCTGCTCGAGCCCGCGGTCGCGAAAGGCCTGGCCGAACTTGTTGCCTTCGCCGGGCAGATTGTCGAGGTAGCGCGTGCTCGCGAGCTTCACCAGCTTCAAGTTGAATTCTGCCGAGGTGCCGCCGATGACGATGGCGAGGTGATAGGGCGGACAAGCGGCGGTGCCGAGCGTGCGGATCTTCTCGTCCAGGAACTTCAGCAAGGCTTTCGGATTGAGCACCGCCTTCGTCTGCTGATAGAGGAAGCTCTTATTGGCCGAGCCGCCGCCCTTGGCGATGAACAGGAATTTGTACTCGTCGCCCTCATCGGCATAGAGCTCGATCTGTGCGGGCAGATTGTCGCCGGTGTTGACCTCCTCATACATCGAGAGCGGCGCCACTTGGCTGTAGCGCAGATTGGTCTCGGTGTAGGTCTTGCGGATGCCGGCGGCGAGCGCCGCGGCATCGCCGCCGCCGGTCCAGACGCGCTGTCCCTTTTTCCCCATGACGATCGCCGTGCCGGTGTCCTGGCACATCGGCAGCACCTTGCCGGCGGCGATATTGGCGTTCTTGAGCAGGTCGAAGGCGACGAACTTGTCGTTGTCGGAGGCTTCGGTGTCGTCGAGGATGGCACGGAGCTGCTGCAAATGGCCGGGGCGCAGCAGGTGCTGGCAATCGACCATGGCGGTGGCGGCCAGCAAGGTGAGCGCCGCCCGATCGATCTTGACGATGGGCTCGCCGTCGAGCGCGGCCGTGGTCACGTAATCCGCCGTCAGCTTGCGGTAGGGCGCGGTGTCCGCGACCGCGGGGAGCAGGTCATGGAAGGTGACGTCGCTCATTTTTGTTGCTCGGCAAAGACTTCGATGCGAGGGCGGAGGATGAGCTTTTCCGCCGCCCCGTCAAGTCGCCGGCGCGGCAGCGGCCATCCTCATTTCGGCTGAGGCGCCGAGGCGGGGCGCTTCAGAGCGACAATTGCGCGCTGACCTTACTTCTTGCGGAAGGCGTCGAGCGCCACGACCTCGCCGGGCTTCTCGGCTTTGGCTTCGACGGCGGCGGGTGAGGGGGGCGGCGCCGGCTCCGCCTCGCCGGGCGTCGCCTGGAACTGCAGGCCGAATTTGACCGCCGGATCGGCAAAGGCGGTGATCGCCTCGAACGGGATGACGAGACGCTCGGGCTTGTTCTGAAAACTCAGGGTGACGGCAAAGCGCTCCTCGGACACTTCCAGGTCCCAGAATTGATGCTCGAGCACCACCGTCATCTCGCTGGGGTATTGCCGGGCGAGGTAGTCGGGCAGCGCCAGGCCGGGAAAGCTGGTGCGGAAGGTGATGTAGAAATGATGGGCGCCGGGCAACCCCTTGGCCGCGGTGCGGGCGAGCGCCTCGCGGACCACGCCGCGCAGCGCCGCCTCGACCATCTTGTCGTATCGCAGAAGGTCTTTCACGGTCGCGCGGCACCTGCCCGATTGGCGTCACGAAGTGGGGGGCTTCTGTTGCCCGGTGCCCCCCGGACCGCGAGTAGCTCTAGGCTTTCATCCCCGTTAGGGGATTAGGCCGCGAGTGCCTCATGTGCCAGGTTATCGTTGGCACGTCTGGATTGGCCCGATATCGGCGGTACCATGCCGGGCGACGGCTCGCACCTTTATTACGCGCGTCGATCCTAGTTCGCCCCCATAGCTGCGCCGCTCGCCGGCGTTTTGGGTTGGTGGAGGCGCCGGGTACTGCCCCCGGGTCCGCTACGCCTATTCCGTGCACCGTTTATCGCCATAGTCGGTTGCCCGACATTTCAAATATAAGGCTTTTCGCCGCAGGCGCAACCGGCGGCGAGTCGCGCTTGGAGGCATGGTTAGCGGACGGTAAAGTGACCGCCCCTTGGGAGCTGCCAGCGCCATGCCCTTGACCCCGGAACAGCAGGCCGAGATCGACCGCCTCCGCGCCGAGACGGCGCCGACGCGGCGCGCCACCGTTCCGGCGCTCGAGGACATCCTCTACGAAGCGATCCCGGTGCTCGACCACGGCTTCGTCCGCGTCATCGACTATATGGGCGATGACGCGGCGGTGGTGCAGGCGGCGCGCGTCTCCTACGGCAAGGGCACCAAGCGGGTGAACGAGGATCGCGGGCTCATCCACTATCTGATGCGCCACCGCCACACCACCCCCTTCGAGATGTGCGAGATCAAGTACCACGTGAAATTGCCGATCTTCGTCGCTCGGCAATGGATCCGGCACCGCACCGCCAACGTCAACGAATACTCGGCCCGTTATTCGATCCTCGACAAGGAATTCTACATTCCGGCGCCCGAGCATCTCGCCGCCCAATCGACGAGCAATCGGCAAGGGCGGGGCGAGGTGCTCGCCGGCAAGGAGGCCGAGCGCGTTCTCGGCCTGTTGCGGGACGACGCCGAGCGCGCCTATCGCGGCTATGTCGAGATGCTCAACGAGACCGACGGGGGCGACGCGGTCGATGCCGAACGCCAAGGCCTCGCGCGCGAGCTGGCACGGATGAATCTGTCGCTCAATTTTTATACGCAGTGGTATTGGAAGACGGACCTGCACAACCTGCTCAATTTTCTCAGCCTGCGCGCCGATGCCCATGCCCAGTACGAAATCCGTGCCTATGCCGAGGCGATGATCGGGACCGTCGAGCGCTGGGTTCCGATGACCGCGGAGGCCTTCCGCCAGTACCGCCTCGGCGGCGCGCAGCTCTCCGAGCGCGGACTGGCGGTGGTGCGGCGCCTCCTTGGCGGCGAGACCGTGCCTCAGGAGGAGAGCGGCATGAGCAAGCGCGAGTGGTCCGAGCTGATGGCGGTGCTGGGACGGAAGGGCTGAGCGCCTCTACGCGCGGCCGAGCGCTTCGAGCAGCGGGGCGAGCTCGGCGCGGAAGCGCTGCCAGCGTCCGACGCTGCTGGTATAGAGCGGCCGCCGCACCTGGTTCATGCTGGCGGTGCGCACGATGCGGGCGTTTTCATGGAAGCGCAGGCAAGCCGGGTCCCAGGGCAGGCCGCAGAACTGCAGGAGCCGCCGCGCCTCGCCTTCGAGATCGGCGACGACCTTTTCGTAATCGACCTCAATGAAATGCGTCGGCGGCAGCACGGCCCGCCAATGCGCCATCAACGCCTCGTAGCTGCGATAGAAACCCCCGAGCTCGCCTAGGTCGTAGGAGAATTCCTGCCCGTTGGTGAACAGCTTCGAATAGCAGGAGAGGCAGGTGTCGGCGGGATTGCGCCGGCAATGGATGATGCGCGCCCCCGGCAGCACGAGATGGACCAGCCCGGCATGGAGGAAGTTGTTGGGCAGCTTGTCGATGATGCGCCGCGCGTTCGCCGGCGCCGCGGCGGCCGCGAGCGCGAGATAGCGCCGTCCGAGTGCGGCAAAGCGCGCGCGCGGCAGCGTGTCGATGGCGCCGGGATAGGCCGCACCGAGCTCGCCGACCAGGCTTTCGACGTAGCGCGGCTCCCCGGCGGGATGGATGTCGGGAAGCGAGGCGATGAGCTGTTGCACCAGCGTCGTCCCCGAGCGCGGTATGCCGATGATGAAGATCGGCAGGTCCGAGGGCTCGCCGGCCTCGCGCAGCCGCTCGAACAGCGCGGCGGGAAAGGCTGCGGCGATGGCGGCCATCCAGCGCGCCGAAGCTTCCGCATCGTAGGGCAGCGACTGGCGCTTGAGGCGGCTCCCGGCATTCAGGTGATGGAAGGCGCGGGGACCGTCGGCGATGTCGAGATAGGCTTTGCCGAGAGCGTAGTGCAGCAGCAGCCGGCGTGGCTCGCTTTGGCTCGCCGAAGGGCGGCCGCCGCGGCCTTCCGCAGCCTTGAGCAGCTGCTCCATGACGGCGATGTCGCGATCGCCGGCGGTGAAGGTCTTGGTATCGGCGCGGGTGTACCAGGCGGCGGCAAGGTCCGGCTCGGCGGCGAGCGCGGCATCGAGCGCCGCCTGGCCCTCGGCGCTGCGTCCCATCTCGAGCAGGATCGTCGCCTTGTTGGCCAGCGCGGTTCCGGGCTGCGGCAGGCGATGGGCGGCTTCCTCGAAGGCGGCGATCGCCTCCGCGTCGCGAGCCAGGGTATGGCAGAGGAGGCCGAGCGTATTCCAGGCCTCGCCATTCTCCGGTGCCAGCGTCAGCGCCTGGTGGCAAACCGCGAGCCCTTCCTCAGCCCGGTCGAGCCGGCGCAGCGCATCGGCCCGCGCTGTCAGCACGGGAACGCTGTCGGGCGCCAGCGCCAAGGCGCGGTCGAGCCAGTCGAGCGATGCCCCATACCGGCCGAGACCGGCTTCGGCGAGGGCGGCATAGACATGCGCGCCGACCATGCGCGGCTCGCGCGCAATCGCCCGTTGCGCATGGTCGAGCGCCTGCGCGAACTGTCCGAGCTCGTTCAGTACCGAGGCGAGGTTGCTGTGCGCCGCCGCGTTCTCGGCATCGCGCGCCAGCGCGCTGCGATAGATGTCCGCGGCGGGTTCGAGCGCGCCGAGGCGTTGCCGCACGATGCCGAGATTGTTGCGGGCTTCGACGGAAGCGGGTTCGAGCTCGACCACCTTTTCGAGCGCGGCGCGGCTCTCCTCGAGCCTGCCCGAGTGCAGGAGCACGAGCGCCAGGCGATGCCAGGCGGTTGCGGCAGCGCCCGGCGCCTGCAGCGCGCGCCGCGCCGTCGCTTCCGCCTCCGCCAAACGGCCGGACTCGAGCTGGAATTCGGCCAGATCGTCGAGCATGAAGGCCGGCGTGTTCGGGGCGCGGCAGGCGCGCTCCAGATAGTCGCGAGCAAAATCGGGGCGGCCTTGGGCGCGAGCGATGATGCCGAGCAGGTGGAGCGCCCGCGCGTCTTCCGGGGAGGCCGCGAGGAGCTCGTGGCAGAGCTGCTTGGCGGGCTCGGCCTCGCCGCTCGTCCAGCGGCGATAGGCCTCGGCGATGGCGGGCGGGGAGGTCACGCGTACCGGCCCGACCCGCGCAGGCTATGTGGCTGTAGGGCGAGCTCCGATGGCTGAGGGAGCGAGCAGCGAGCTTGGGGAGAAGGCGGCAATAACCGATGGAATCGTGCAGACAATGGACGTGCGCATCCTGATCGAGTCGAGGACACCACCCGCAGCTGTTGGTTGATTGGGTCGCCTTATACAACGAACCCCGTCGTCGGCGGAACAGAAAAGCGCATTTGCCGGTTCGCGCTCGCGCCGATCTCTCCCGTTATTGGTGTGCAATGGCGGCGCTTCTCGCCGCAGATTGGCGCTACTCGACGACGATCCGCGGCGCCTGGCGCCGGGCGCTGCCGAGGGTCTCGGCAAGGCGCGCCGCCATGCGGCGAAAGATCGCGGCGTGCTCACTGTCGGGGTGCGACACGACGATGGGCTGACCCGCATCGGAGGTTTCGCGGATGAGAATGTCGAGCGGCACCTCGCCGAGGAATTCGACGCCGAGCCGCTCCGCCTCGCGGCGCGCGCCGCCATGGCTGAAGATGTCGCTGCGCCCGCCGCAATGGGGGCAGCGGAAATAGCTCATGTTCTCGACGATGCCGAGCACCGGCACGTCGACGCGGCGGAACATGTTGAGGCCCTTGCGCGCATCGAGCAGCGCGATGTCTTGCGGCGTCGACACGATCACCGCGCCGGCGAGCGGCACCTGCTGCGCCATGGTGAGCTGCGCGTCGCCGGTGCCGGGCGGCAGGTCCACCACCATGACGTCGAGCTCGCCCCATTCGACGTCGCGCAGCATCTGCTGCAGCGCGCTCATCACCATCGGGCCGCGCCAGATCATCGGCGTATCCTCGGGAACGAGGAAGCCCATCGACATGCACTTGATGCCGTGGTTGCGCATGGGCTGCAGCGCCTTGCCGTCGCGCGAGGCGGGCCGGCCGGAGATGCCGAGCATGCGCGGCATCGAGGGGCCGTAGATGTCGGCGTCGAGCAGACCGACCTCGAGCCCCGCCGCGGCGAGGCCGAGGGCGAGATTGGCGGCGACCGTCGACTTGCCGACGCCGCCCTTGCCGGAAGCGACGGCGATGATCGAGCGTACGCCCGGCACCAGCGCCTTGGCGCCGCCGCCTTGGCCATGCGCATGCCCATGCGGTTGCGGTTGCGGTGCGGCCCGGCCGGGCGCGGCGGCCTTCTGTGCGGTGAGCACGGCGGTTACCGAGAGCACGCCCGGCAGCGCCTCGACCGCCTTCTCGGCCGCTTTGCGCAGCGGCTCGAGCTTGGGCCCGCGCTGCGCATCGACCTCGATGGCGAAGCCGACATGGCCCTCGCGCAGCTGCACGCCCGAGATCATGCCGAGGCTGACGATGTCCTTGCCTCGGTCGGGATCGGTGACTTGGCGCAGTGCGGCGAGCACTTGCTGTTCGCTCAGTCCGCTCATGCGGCCCTCTCGTTCTTGACATCGCTGACGGCCACCCCTATCGGGTGGCGATCCGCCCGGCGAATGCCTTAATTGGGTGGAAGTTCATATAGGCGAAAGCCGTCGCTTTGCAAAGCCGGCCGAGCTCGCCGCAGCGGAAGGAAGTGCGCATATGCCCTGGCAAAACCAAGGGGGCGGGGGCAGCGGCGGCGGCGGGCCCTGGGGCGGCGGTCAGAGTCCGTGGGGACGCGGCGGCGGACCGCAGCC
>DATJLU010000012.1:0-22344 GCA_035509275.1 Allostellaceae bacterium
GAAAGAGCGCGGAGCCTGGTTTCTGTTCCTGCCACCTTACAGCCCCGACCTCAATCCGATCGAAATGGCCTTCGCCAAGCTCAAGTCTCACCTCAGACGTATCGGCGCCCGCACCATCGATGCGCTCTGGCGAGCCGTTGGCGACATCTGCGCTCTCTACTCACCAGCAGAATGCTGGAGTTATCTCAGAGCCGCCGGATATGCGCCCGATTAAACGCTCGACGCTCTAGTGCTCGTCCTCGCGCGGGCGGTCCGGACAGCGCTGCTTCTGGCTGTTGAGGAAGTCGGTGGCCGAGGCTTCGGCCGAGCGGAATTCGCCCTTCAACACGCCGAGGCCGCGCTTCTTCCAATAGGAGACATAGGCGTCGGGCAGCTCCTTTCCGCTATGAGCCGAGCAGACGCCGTTTTCCTGCGTGAGGTTCCAGGCGTTGAGCGCCTGGGTGAGAAAGCCGGTGCAGCGCTCGCGGCTGGCGGTGGGAACGCCGCTCTTGAGCGTTGCCGGCGCCGCGCAATCGTCATAGAGGCGACGGGCCGATTTGTAGTGGTAAGTGGTACTGGTGGTCTGGGCTTGCACCGCCGCGGCCGAGAAGGCCAAGCCTGCGGCGATGATCATGGAGATCCGTAGACTGGACGCCATCGCGCTTCCCCCTATTGCCGGCTGGTGTCCGGCGCATCGCTCTCACTGATATTGCCGTTCTTGTCCAAAGTGACAATGACGCGTTTGCCGGCCATGGCCATGGCGCTGCAGCGCCAGCCGCCATCCTTGTCCTGGCTCAGGCCGCTCAACTCGAAATAGCCGCGATCGGCGATCATCTGGCGGGCCTGCGCGCGCGACAGCCGCTCCATCGGCAGGGCGGGGTCGTGATGCTGCGGCAGAGCCGGGGCGCCCGTGGCGGCGCCTTCCGCGAGCGCCATGCCCGGCAGCAGCAGCAGCAGCGCGAGCATCACAGCGGTCCGAATCATTCCCGATCCTTTTCACCTCAGAATTAACAAGCGCGTATTACACCGCGCCTGCGGGAAGATGAACAATCGTCCATCTTCGCTGCCCGGTTCAGGACGGCGGCACCAGCACGGCATAGACGTCGCCCGAGCCGGCGGCGTCGGGCAGGGCGCGCAGCTCGGCGGCCATCTCCGCCGCGCTCCGCCAGGTTCCGGCGACGAGCCGCATGCTCTCGCCGGGGGAGCGGTTGAAGCGATAGGCGGCGAGCGCCGCCAGCCGGTCGAGCGCGGCGAGCGCACCCGACAGCGCCGCGGGAATATATTCGAAGGAAAGCGCCGGAATCGCTTGCGACAGGCCGGCCAGAACTTCCGCTTCGAAGCCCTCGACATCGATCTTGCAGAAGGCCGGCACGCCATAGCTGGCGATCAGCGCGTCGAGCGTGCTCACCGCGACGCGCCGGCGCTCGCGCCAGCGAATGCCGGCAAAGCTCGCGCTTTGCGCCACTTCGGCGCGCCAGCGCGGCGACAGCGTCGCTACCGTCGGGTTGCGGGGATCGATGGCGAGCTCGGCCTCGCCGATGGCGGCGCCGAGCGCCAGGTCGAGAATGACGACGCGCGGGTTGGCGCGGAAGAGCCGGTGCAGCACCGCAAGCGGCGCCGGCTGCGGCTCGACGGCAATGACGCGCGCGCCCAGCGCCAGGAAATGCGCCGTGCGGTCGCCGAGATGGGCGCCGACATCGAAGCAAAGCGCGCCCGGCGGGACGAAGCGGCGATAAAAGGCGCGGGCGCGACGCCGCTTCAGCGGGTTGCCATGATAGATCGCCGCCGACCGCAAGAGACCGTAGCCGCGCTCGAAACCGTCGAGGACCCTGCCCATCGCCCTCTCCCGGCGAGAGGGATAGCACGACGGCGCCGGCTTGGCTCAGGCCGCCTGCGGCTGTGGACCGATATAAGCGGCAGCGGGGCGGATGAGGCGCCCGGTTTTCTGCTGTTCCAGGGCATGGGCGAGCCAGCCGGCGCTGCGCGCCAGGGCAAAGACCGGGGTGAAGGCGTCGCGCGGCAGGCCCACCGCCTCGAGCAGCAGCGCGGTGTAGAACTCGACATTGGTCTCGATCGGCCGGTCGGGCTTCCTGCGGTGCAGCGCCGCCAGCGCCTGGCGCTCGACGGTTTCGGCAAAGCCGATGCGGCCCTGATCGGGGCCGAGCCGCTCGAGCGCGGCTTTCAGCGCATCGGCGCGCGGATCGCGGCCGCGCCAGACGCGATGGCCGAAGCCCATCAGCCGTTCGCCCTCCGCCAGCTTCCGCTCCAGCCAGGCGTCGATGCCGGCCGGGTCGCCGATCTCGTCGAGCATGTCGAGCACCGGACCCGGCGCGCCGCCATGCAACGGGCCGGTGAGCGCGCAATAACCGCCGAGCACCGCGGCGGCGAGCGAGGCGCGGGTCGACGCGACGACGCGCGCGGCAAAGGTCGAAGCCGCAAGCCCGTTGTCGATCACCGTGGTGAGATAGGCATCGAGCCCGGCGGCGCTCGCCGGCGCGGCGCGTTCGCCGGTGAGCATGCGGAGGAAATCCGCCGCCGTGGCGAGCGTGGGATCGGGCGCGACCGGCGGCGCGCCGGCGCGGCTGCGCAGCAAGGCGGCGATGCCGACCGGCAGCGTCGCGGCGATGTCGGCCGGTGCGCTGTCGTCGGGGATCGCGGCGAGGGCGAGGCGCACCGCCTCGGCGAGCGGCCGCTGTCGCGCCGCATCGAGCCAGAGCGGCAGCCGCGCGAAAGCGGCCACGCGGCTGGCGCCGAAAGCGCTTCGGATGCGGGCGCGGTCGAGCCCGTCGCCGGCGAAGCCCTGCCAGAGCAGGGCGGTCGCGCCCTCATAGCCGTGCTCGGCGATCACCTCGGCCAGCCCATGCCCGCGCAGCCACCAGATGCCGCGCGCGCCATCGACATGGGTCAGCACCGTCTCCGCCGCGATCACGCCCTCGAGTCCGGAATTCATGACGCGCCTCCTGACCTATTTCCGCGATTCCGGCTTGACGTGTGAAGATTGTCAATATTGATTATGTAATCAATATGAATTGGAGTGGACAATGGCGCGTTCGGCCTATCTGACGGCCCAAGAAGCGGCAGAGCGACTCGGGATCCGGCCGCAGACGCTCTACGCCTATGTCAGCCGCGGCCTTATTCGCTCCGAAGCGGGCGCGGGGCGGGCGCGGCGCTACCACGCCGAGGACGTCGCCGCCTTGCGCCGAAAGCGCCATCCGGGCGAAGCGGCGGAAGCCGCCTTGAGCTTCGGCATGCCCGTCCTCAACTCGGCGATTACGCTCATCTTTGACGGCAAGCTCTACTACCGCGGCCAAGACGCGACGGTGCTGGCGCGCGGCGCCTCGATTCGCGATACCGCGGCCTTGCTCTGGCAGGAAGAGGCGGCGGCCCTCTTCGCGCCCGACAATCTGCCGGTGCCGGAGCCGGCGTGGACCGCGGCGAGCCGCGCCGTCGCCGGGCTGAAGCCGATCGAGCGCGCCCTGGCGCTGTTGCCGGTCGCCGCCGCCTCCGACCCGCGCGCGCTTGACCTGGCTCCGGCCGCCGTGGCACGGACCGGCGCGCGCATCCTGCGGCTGCTCGCCGCCATCGTCGCCGGCGCGGCGCCGTCGCCACGGCCGATCGACGCGGTTCTGGCCGAAGGTTGGCGCGTCGGCGCCGCGGCGCGGCCGCTGCTGCGCGCCGCGCTCATCCTCTGCGCCGATCACGAGCTCAACGTCTCCGCTTTCGCCGCGCGCTGCGTCGCTTCGGCGCAAGCCAGTCCCTACAACGCGGTGATCGCCGGCATTGCGGCGCTGCAGGGCGGGCGCCATGGCGGCGCCTCGGAGCGCGCCGACGCCTTCCTCGCCGAGGCGCTTGCCGCGCCCGATCCGACGGTGCTCGCCACGACCTATCTGCGGCGCGGCGACCGTCTGGCGGGCTTCGGCCATCCGCTCTACCCCGACGCCGATCCGCGCGCCAAGCTGCTGCTCGAGCTGATGGCACAGCAAAGCGCGCCGCTGGTCGGCGACGGGATGCGGGTTGCCGCCGCGGTCGGGGCGCTGATCGGCCGCGCGCCCAACATCGATTTCGCGCTGGCGTTGCTGCGCCGCACGCTGGCGCTGCCCGACGGCGCCGCCCTGGCGCTGTTTCTCGTCGGCCGCAGCATGGGTTGGCTCGCTCAGGCGCAGGAACAATATGCTGAGAACCGGCTCATTCGACCCCGCGCGCGCTATGTCGGCCCGCCGATTCCGTGAGCGCCGCGGGTCGCGGAAATGTCGACGGCGCTGATGAATCCCCAATTCGGCTAGGGTTGAACGCCGGCAGAACGCATGCTAGGAGCCTCAGAGGAAAAGCGATGATCGATCGGCTCAAAGCATGGCTGGCGGAGGGCGGCGGACAAGCGACAGGCAAGGCGGACGAGCTCGAGCTGGCGGTCGCCGCGCTGCTCATCGAAGCGGCAGCCGTCGATGCGCCGCTCGATGAGCCGGAGCGGGCGACGGTGCGGCGGATCCTGAAGCGGCGCTTTGCGCTCGACGACGCGGCGCTGCAGCAGCTGGTCGCGGCGGCGGAATCGAAGGCCGAGCGCTCGACCCAACTGTTCGGTACGACGCGGTTGCTCAACGAGCGCTTTTCCCACGCCAAGCGGATCGAGGTCATCGAAATGCTGTGGGAAGTCGCTTATGCCGATGGCGCGCTCGACCCGTTGGAGGATTCGATGGTGCGCCAGGTCGGCGGCCTCGTCGATGTATCCGACCATGAGCGCGGCGAGGCGCGGCAACGGGTGTTGCGCCGTCTCGGCATTGCCGAGTCGAGCTGATCGCCGGCGCGAGGCCGCGCCATTCGAAGAACGCAGAGAAGAGTGCTGAACCATGACCTATGTCGTCACTGAAGCCTGCATCAAGTGCAAGTACATGGACTGCGTCGAGGTCTGCCCCGTCGATTGCTTCTACGAGGGCGAGAATATGCTCGTCATCCATCCCGACGAGTGCATAGATTGCGGCGTCTGCGAGCCGGAATGCCCGGCCGAGGCGATAATCCCCGACAGCGAGCCTGTCGCCGAGAAATGGATCGAGGTCAACCGCCAGTATTCGACGAGCTGGCCAAACATTACGCGCAAAGGCGAAGCGCCTCCGGACGCCGATCAGTTCAAGGGTGTTCCCGATAAGTTCGAGAAATTCTTTACCCCGAACCCCGGCAAGCGCTGATCGCGAGGTCTGGGACCCCCGGCAACTTGCGTGATTTGCATGGCTGTTCTGCTGGCATCGGGGGCTCAATTGTGGTATGTATTGACCGCGACGTGAGGATATCAGGTCGCTCCCGGTTAAAGAGGGTCCGGGCAGTGGTGGTGGCGGCCCCCTATTGGGGCGTCGGGCCGGCAGAATCGTTTTGTGCCTTGGTCGACCCTGCTCGTTCCTCGGACGCCTTTTCGTTGAGAGACAATGATGTCGGAAAAGATCGGTTTTGCTGCGGGAGACCTCGTGGTCTATCCCACCCATGGCGTCGGCAAGATCCTTGGTATCGAAGAGCAGGAGATCGCCGGCTACACCCTCAACGTCTTCGTCGTCCATTTCGACAAGGACCGCATGACTTTGCGCGTGCCGCTGGCCAAGGCGAAGGTATCGGGTCTGCGGCGCCTGTCGACGCGCAAGGAAATGGACGCGGCGCTGACCAAGCTCAAAGGCCGCTCGCGCGCCAAGCGCACCATGTGGAGCCGGCGCGCTCAGGAATACGAGCAGAAGATCAATTCCGGCGACCCCGCTTCGATTGCCGAAGTGGTGCGCGATCTCTACCGCAATGTCGGCCAGCCCGAGCAATCCTATAGCGAGCGTCAGATCTATCAGGCTGCGCTCGATCGGTTGGTGCGCGAATTCGCCGCGGTCGAGAAGATCGACGAGGATACGGCGGCGCGGCGGCTTGAGCAGATGCTGAGCGCCGCCTGAGCGGCTGCGCCCGCTGCCTGTCGTGCGTAGCGCGGGCGGAGGGTTTGTGATAAGGGGGCGGTCGTGAGTACGGCCGCCCCCGTTGCTTCCGACATCTTCGCCCGCTTGGTGCGCCCACAACGGATCTGGGCTGTCGCCGCCATCCATGGCGAGGCGCGCCGCTTGGCGCAGCTCCACGCGGCGCTGGCGCAACGTCTCGCGAAAGGCGACCGGCTGGTTTATCTCGGCGACTATCTCGGCCATGGCGCCGAGGTCGGCGCTACGCTCGACGAACTCGTTGCTTTCCGCCGGCTGTTCCTCGCCCGCCGCTTCGCCTTTCTCGGCGACATCGTGTTTCTCCGCGGCAGCCAAGAAGAAATGTGGCAGAAGCTGCTGCAGCTGCAATTCGCGCCCAACCCGCGCGAGGTGCTGCAATGGATGCTCGATCATGGCGTCGGCGCGACGCTGTCGGCTTACGGCGGTGATACGCGCCAGGGCCTTGCGGCGGCGCGCGATGGCGTGCTGGGCTTGACGCGTTGGACGGCATCGTTGCGCGCCGGCATCGAGGCGCATCCTGGCCATCGCCAACTTCTCACCGGCTTGAAGCGCTATGCCTTGACCGAGGATGGCGCGCTGCTCTTCGTTCACGCCGGCATCGATCCCGGCAAGCCGCTCGATCTGCAGCGCGACATGCTGTGGTGGGGCAATGTCAATATTCTCGAGCTCGAAGCGCCCTATGGCGGCTTTCGCCGCATCGTCCGCGGCTACGACCGGCGCCATGGCGGGCTCATCGAAAGCCGCTACGCCGTCTCGCTCGACGCCGGCAGCGGCTTCGGCGGGCCGCTTCTCGCCGCCTGTTTCGCCCCGGACGGCGCGATTCTCGATCGCCTCGAGGTCTGAGGGAAAGCAACGGCCCCGGCACTGCCGCCGGGGCCGTGAACGCTCGTCCGGGGTTGCTCGATCAGTCGGCGGATGCGGGCTGGCCGCCGACCTCGTCCCAGATCTTGACCTCATGCGTCGGCTCGCGCACGCCAAGGCCGCCGACGACCACGCCGAGCGCCGCCACCGCGATCGGATAGGCAAGGCCGACGAGCGGGATGCCGCTGAAGGTCGCCGCCAGCAAAGTAGCGATGAACGGCACGCCGCCGCCGAAGACGCCGTTGCCGATGTGGTAAGGCAGCGACATCGAGGTGTAGCGGATGCGCGCCGGGAAGAACTCCACCAGGAAGGCGGCGATCGGCCCGTACACCATCGTCACCAGGATCACCATGTACCAGACCAGGACGGTGAGGATGACCGGGTTCTCCTTGTAGACGCCGAGCAGCGTGAACACCGGCCAATAGGTGATCACGGCAAGCGCGAAGCCCGCGATCATGATCGGCTTGCGGCCGATCCGGTCCGAGAGCGCACCGAAGACGACGAAGAAGGGCGCGCCCAGCAGCAACGCGAAGGTCAGGATCAGATAGACCTGGATATAAGGCAGCTTCAGCACCACCAGGAGATAGGCCAGGGCATAGAACTGGCTGGTGTACCAGACGACGCCTTCAGGCGCGGTGAAGCCGAAGAGCGCGATCAGGATGAGGCCCCAGTTGCGCCCGCTGCCGAAACTCTCGAGCGCCGGGTTGGCGGAGGACTTGCCCTGCTGCTTCAAGCGGGCGTAAAGCGGCGATTCCGTCAGCTTGACGCGGATATAGCCGGACAGCACCACCAGCACCGCCGAGAGCAGGAACGGGAAGCGCCAGCCATAGGCGGTGAAGGCCTCGTCGCCGAGGCCGATGCGGAACGCCATGATCGTGAGCAGCGCTGCAACGATGCCCATCGTCGCCGTGGTCTGGATCCAGCTGGTATAGAGGCCGCGCCTGCCGTCGGGAGCATGCTCGGCGATGTAGGTCGCCGCGCCGCCATACTCGCCGCCAAGCGCCAGGCCCTGCACCAGCCGACAGGCCACCAGCAGCACCGGTGCCGTCCAGCCGATGGCGGCGAAAGTGGGCAGGCAGCCGACCAACGTGGTCGCGAGGCCCATCAGCACCAGGGTCAGCATGAAGGTGAATTTGCGGCCGACGAGATCGCCGAGATGGCCGAAGATCACCGCGCCGATCGGCCGGACGACGAAGCCCAGCCAGAAGACGCCGAGACTGTAGAGGAAGCTATCGGCGAACTTGACTTCGGGCGGCAGGAAATGCTGCCCGAAGAACGCGGCAAGCACGCCGTAGAGATAGAAATCATACCATTCGATCAAGGTGCCGGATGAAGACGCCGCGATGATGAAGCTGAGGCTCTTGCGCTCGGTCGCTATGCCTCTCCCGGCTGTCGCTGCAGATACTGCCATGACGTTCCCCCTATCCCGTGATGCGGCTTTCATTGGCCCCGGACTTCGCCGGATGCGCGTCCAAGCCGCTTTGAACAAAACCTTACGCCGAGGACAGCCCTTAAGCAATGCAAGCGAGTTCGTTTACATTATCAATAGTTGTATTAAACTAATTAGCCTGCCCTAGAATCCACGATATTTCAGGTCTAAAGTAATTTTCCATGGATATAGCGGTCATCGGCGGCGGGCCGGCCGGGCTCTTCTTCAGCTTGCTCATGAAGCGGCGCGACCCGAGCCACCGCATCACGGTGTTGGAGCGCAACCAAGCGGAGGACACGTTCGGCTGGGGGGTGGTGTTCTCCGACGAGACCCTGGCCAACATCGCCGCGGCCGATCCCGAGAGCTACGGCGAGATCACTCAAAGCTTCGTCCACTGGGACGCGATCGACATCCACTACCGCGGCGAGGTGCTGACCTCGCGCGGCCATGGCTTCTCCGGCCTCGCGCGGCGGCGGCTCCTCGCCATTCTGCAGCGCCGCGCCGCCGCGCTGGGCGTCGAGCTGCGCTTCGGCGCCGACGTGAACGGGGAGGGCGCGCTGCCGCGCGCCGATCTCGTGCTTGCCGCGGATGGCGCCAACAGCGTGCTGCGCGAGCGTTTCGCCGCCACTTTCGCGCCCAAGATCGATTGGCGACCCAATAAATTCGTCTGGCTCGGCACCACGCTCCATTTCGAAGCCTTCACCTTTTTCTTCAAGGAGGATGCGCACGGCCTGTGGCGCGTCCATGCCTATCCCTTCGATGCGGGCCACAGCACCTTCATCGTCGAGACCACCGAAGCGACCTGGCGCCGCGCCGGGCTCGACCGTGCCGCCGAGGACGACACCATCGCCTTCTGCGAGCGGCTCTTCGCCGCCGAGCTCAAGGGCCACCAGCTGCTCAAGAACCGCGCCATCTGGCGCAGCTTTCCCACCGTGCGCAACGCGCGCTGGTCGGCGGGCAATGTCGCGCTGATCGGCGATGCCGCGCATACCGCGCATTTCTCGGTCGGCTCCGGCACCAAGCTCGCCATGGAGGATGCGATTGCGCTCGCCGATGCGCTGGCGGCGAGTCCCGGCGATGTGCCGGCGGCGCTGCACGCCTACGAAGCCGCGCGTCGGCCCGAGGTCGAGGCGCTGCAGCGCGCGGCGCAAGCGAGCCGCGCCTGGTTCGAGGAGACCGAGCGCTATTTCGGCCAGCTCGAGCCGCTCGAATTCGCGGCCAGCCTGCTCACCCGCTCGCTGCGCATCACGCATGAGAATCTGAAGCTCCGCGATCCCGCTTTCGTCGGCCGCATCGATCGCTGGTTCGCGGCGAAAGCGGCGAATCAGAGCGGCGTCAACGTGCCGGCGGAGCCGGCGCCGCCGCCGATGTTCACGCCGTTCCGGCTGCGCGACATGCTGGTCATGAACCGCGTCGTCGTCTCGCCGATGTGCCAATATTCGGCCGAGGACGGCATGCCCGATGACTGGCATCTCGTCCATCTCGGCAGCCGCGCCGTCGGCGGCGCCGGGCTTGTCATGACCGAGATGACCGATATCTCGCGCGAGGGCCGCATCAGCCCCGGCTGCACCGGCCTCTGGAAGCCCGAGCACGCCCAGGGCTGGAAGCGCATCGTCGATTTCGTCCATCGCGCGAGCGGCGCCAAGATCGGCATCCAGCTCGCCCATGCCGGGCGCAAGGCATCGACGCGGCTTTCCTGGGAAGGCGATAGCGAGCCGCTGCTCGAGGGCAATTGGCCGATCATCGCGCCATCGCCGCTTCCCTATTTCCCGCACAGCCAGGTGCCGCGGCCGATGGACCGCGCCGCGATGGATGAGGTGCGCGACGATTTTCTGCGCGCAACGCGGCTCGCGGACGCCGCGGGCTTCGACATCCTCGAGCTCCATTGCGCGCATGGCTATTTGCTGGCGAGCTTTCTCTCGCCGCTCACCAATCGCCGCGAGGACGCGTATGGCGGCAGCCTCGCGAACCGGCTGCGCTACCCCCTCGAAATCTTCGCCGCCGTGCGCGCGGCCTGGCCGGCGTCAAAGCCGATGAGCGTGCGCATCTCCGCCACCGATTGGATGCCGGGAGGATTCTCGCCGGAAGATGCGGTCGAGGTGGCGCGCGCGTTCAAGGCGCTGGGCTGCGATGTCATCGATGTTTCCGCCGGGCAGACCGTGCCCGAGCAGCAGCCGGTTTATGGCCGGCTCTTCCAGACGCCCTTCGCCGACCGCGTGCGTCACGAGGCGGCGATCCCGACCATGACCGTCGGCAACATCTCCTCCTATGCCGACGTCAACAGCATCCTCGTCGCCGGCCGCGCCGATCTCTGCGTGCTGGCGCGCGCGCATCTCTACGACCCCTACTGGACGCGGCATGCGGCCTATGAGCAGGGCTATGCGCTGTCCTGGCCGTCGCCCTACGGCGCGCTCGAACGCTATACCCCGCGCTTCAAGTAGCCGGCGCCCGGCGCCGCTGTCGCTCGGAAAAATCCCGGCTAAGATGGCGTCGAGCCGCCGCGCGATGGGCGCGGCGCCGCCGGGAGGATCGGTCCATGAACAAGGAAGTCTACGAGCAGGGTCTCGCCATTCGCCGTGAAGTGCTGGGCGCGGAGCATGTTGACACGTCCCTCAAGACGGCGGACGCCTTCAACAAGCCGCTGCAGGATCTGGTGACGGAATATTGCTGGGGCGCGGTCTGGGGGCGGCCCGGCCTGCCCAAGAAGGTCCGCAGCATGCTGAACCTCGCCATGCTGACCGCACTTAACAAGCCGCACGAGCTGAAGCTCCATGTGCGCGGCGCGCTGCGCAACGGCGTCAGCCGCGAGGAGATCACCGAGGTGCTGCTGCAGGCCGCGATCTATTGCGGCGTCCCCGCCGCCGTCGACGCCTTCCGCAACGCGCGCGAAGCATTGAAGGAAGCGGATTCACACTGAACGCCGCGACGCCGCAGGCGTCGTCGGACGGCGGGCGGCAGCGGTTGCGCCCGCAACCGCGAGAGCCCGCACCGCGCAGGCAGTTCACCGCTGCCTGCCGCCGGCTTCACTCAATCCACGCCGTCTCGAGCCGTCCCGACAGGTTCGGCTTGGGCGTGAAGGGCGCGCTCATGCGCTTGATGCCGTTTTCGAAAAGCCCGGTCGCGACATAGCTGATATTGCTCGTCGGGCAGTCCCACTCGACCCGGGCGGTCTGGTTCTTGAGCAGCTTGCCGGCGATCGGCACCGGCAAGTTGCGATCCGCCTCCGAGCCGGGCGGCGCGAACTCGGCGCGGACGCTGACGCTGATCAGCACGTCATCGGTGCCGTTGCCGATGGTGACGGCGCACTGATCGGCGTGCGCTGCCGCGGCCAGCGCGAGCCAGCAGGCGCCGACGGCGAGCAAAAGGCGGACAGGCATGGCGACCCCCCGGTCTTCGGTCTTCCGCACCGCCCTTCCGGCGCGGATCGCGCCAGAGTAGCATGACGGCCGCCTAGGCGCGCCTGTCCTGGTGGCGCCGCCGCTGCTCCAAAGCATGCGGGTATCTCGCATCTCTCCCGCCACCCACCATCGCCTTGCCCGCGAAAGCGGGCATCCAGAGCCTCAGATGCGATGACCGGGGCGCGTGCTCTGGCTCCCCGCTTTCGCGGGGACGGCGAGATATCTGGTCCCTAATGCGAGCAGCGCTTCTGCTCGAGCGCTCTCGCTGCAGCGCGGCCTTGCGTCAGCAATAAGACGACAGCACCTCGCGCAGGATGGCGCAGATCTCGTCGACCTGCTGGGCTTCGGCGACGAAGGCTGGGGCGAGAATGGCGGCGTCGCCCGTCGTCTTGACGTGCAGCCCGGCATCGAACAGCCGCTTCTGGATCTCGTGGCCGCGTGCGCCGGGAACGGCCATGGGTACGAAATCGATGCCGGCCAGCATGCCGTAGCCGCGGATATCGGCGATCACCGGCAAGTCGCTCAGCGCGAACACGGCGTCGAGAAAATAGGCGGACATCTGCGCCGCGCGCTCGAACAGGTTTTCCTTCTCATAGATGTCGAGTGCGGCGAGCGCCGCGGCGCAGGACGCGGGATGCGCCGAAAAGGTATAGCCGTGGAAGAACTCGACCGAATCCTTCGGCGCGGCATCCATGATCGTGTCGTGGACGTCCTGTTTCACCGCCACGGCGCCCATGGGCTGCGCGCCATTGGTGATCGCCTTGGCCATGGTCATGATATCCGGCGTGACGCCGAAGCTCTGCGCCGCGAACGCTCTGCCGGTGCGGCCGAAGCCGGTGATCACTTCGTCGAAGACCAGGAGGATGCCGTGGCGATCGCAGATCTCGCGCAGCCGCTTCAGATAGCCTTGCGGCGGGACGAGCACGCCGGTCGAGCCGGCGATCGGCTCGACGAAGCAGGCGGCGATGTTGTTGCCGCCATAGGTCGCGACCAGCCGCTGCAGATCGTCGGCGAGCTCGGCGCCATGCTCCGCCTGGCCTTTCGTGAACCGGCTTTCCGGCGCCCAGGTGTGCCGCATATGCACGACTCCGGGCAGGCCGGGGCCGAAGCCTTGCCGGTTCTTCATCAGGCCGCCGAGCGCCACGCCGCCGAAATTGACGCCGTGATAGGCGCGCTCGCGCGACACGAACATCGTGCGCTGCCCGTCGCGGCGCGCGGCATGATAGGCGAGGGCGATCTTCATCGCGGTGTCGACGGCTTCGGAACCGGAATTGACGAAGAAGACGCGGTTCACGCTGTCGGGAAGCAGCGCGGCGATGCGGCGTGCCAGCTCGAAGGATTTCGGGTGTCCGCGGGTAAAGCTCGGGGCATAGTCGAGTTCCAGGAGCTGTGCGCCGACGGCATCGGCGATCTCGCGCCGGCAGTGCCCCGCGGGCGAGGTGAAGAGGGCCGAGCAGCCATCGAGGATCTTCCGGCCCTTCTCGTCCCAGAAGTAAACCCCTTCCGCGCGCGCCAGGATCTTGGGCTCGGCCTTGAAATCGCGGTTGGCAGTAAACGGCATCCAATGGTTCTCTAGACCCGCCGCGGAAGCGGCCGGCGGCGATGCGTTTGCTGACCGCGGGCGGCTGCCGGCGGCATCGGAGCTTCTCAAGGCCTCCTCCTCTGCGATAAGTGGAGCAATTGGGCGGCCTCTATCCTCGCCAGGGCATGGCGGCGCGGTAGCTCCAGATGCCGTCAATTGATTGGACCAGTCGGTTGACCCGGTGCGCCGGGGATGGGAGCATGCGGCCCGGGGAGATGAATGGACGTGCGTGCAAGGGCGAGCACGCCTTTTTGCGCGCGGTGCGGCCATGACAGGACGAGTGGGTGTTGCGATGTGGGGCCGGCTGTTCGAGTTGTCGGCCAATGACGGCCGCCCCTTGCAGTCGCAGATCCGGCAAATGATGGTTGCGGCAATCCTCGACCGGCAGCTGGCCCAGGGCAGTCCGGTGCCGTCGACCCGCGAGCTGGCCGAACGTCTCGGCGTGGCGCGGAACACCGTCATGCTCGCGTACCAGCAGCTCGTCGACGAGGGGTTTCTGACCCCGCGTGAGCGCAGCGGCTACTATGTCAGCAAAGAGGCCCTCTCCGGCTGGGCTTCCGGCACCACCCGCTCCATCAGCGACGACGGCACCCACCCCGATTGGCTGCGGCGCTTTGCCGTGCACCCGTCGCGCCAGCGCAATATCACCAAGCCGCAGGATTGGCAGCGGTTTCGCTACCCGTTTCTCTACGGCCAGTTCGACCCGATGCTGTTCCCGATCGCGGATTGGCGCGAATGCTGCCGGCAGGCGCTCGGGGTGCTGGAAGTCCGCGACTGGGCGCCGGATCTCATCGACGGCGATGATCCGCTGCTCATCGAGCAGCTCCGCACCCATGTCCTGCCGCGCCGGGGCATCTGGGCGACGACACAAGAAATCATGGTGACCATCGGCGCGCAGCAGGGATTGTTCCTGCTGGCCGAGCTGCTGGTGCGCGACGGTACGGTCGTCGGCATCGAAGATCCCGGCTATCCCGACGCTCGCAACATCTTTTCAATGAAGACGCGTCGGGTTCGACCATTGCCAATTGACGAGCGCGGCGTGCTGCCCGACGGCATCGAGGGCTGCGACTACGCTTACCTCACGCCCAGTCACCAATGCCCGACCACGGTCACCTTGCCGCTCGAGCGCAGGCGCGCGCTGCTCGAGCTTGCCGCCGAGCGCGATGTCGTGCTGATCGAGGATGATTACGAGAGCGAAGTGAGCTACGCCGACCGTCCGACGCCGGCGCTCAAGAGCCTCGATACCATGCAGCGCGTCATCTATGTCGGCAGCCTCTCCAAGACGCTGGCGCCGGGTCTGCGCCTCGGCTACATCGTCGGGCCGGCCGAGCTCATCCGCGAAGCACGCGCGCTGCGCCGGCTGATGCTGCGTCACCCGCCGGCCAACAACCAGCGCGCCGCGGCGCTGTTCCTGTCGCTGGGGCATCACGAGGCGCTGGTGCGGCGCTTGACGCATGTGCTCAAGGATCGCTCTTTGGCGCTGCGGCGCGCACTCGACCACCACCTGCCGGAGCTCGAAAAATCAAACAGCATCGGCGGCTCGAGCTATTGGCTCGAAGGGCCGCAATCGCTGGACGCCGTTGTCCTCGCCGAACGCGCCCGCCGGCGCGGCGTGCTGATCGAGCCGGGCGGCGTGTTTTTCATGAGCGAGGAGCCGCCGCGCAATTTCTTCCGCCTGGGCTTCTCCTCGATTCCGGCCGAGCGCATCGATGCCGGCATTGCCGAGCTTGCGGCGCTCGTCCGCGCCGCTGCGCTGACGTGACCTCCCCTGGCACCAGACATTGTGCAACGCTGGTACTAACGCAGGGGTAGCCGTGGCTCTTACCCTCGCCTTCAATGCAACGCGGCTGCTTGCGGGCCGCCCCGGGAGCATCCGGCCGGCGCGCGAGAGGAGATCGGCATGCGCTTTGTGACCGCGGTGATGAGGCACGAGACGAACACCTTCTCGCCGCTGCCGACGCCGTTATCGGCCTTTGGCCGCGGCTCGACGGGGGACGGCCCCGTCACCGGCGCCGACGCGGTTGCCGCCTATCGCGGCACGAACAATCCCGTGGCGGCCTTCATCGATCTGGCCGAAAGCGAAGGCGCCGAGCTGTCCTTTCCGGTCGCCGCGAATGCCGCGCCCTCCGGCAAGGTGACGGACGAAGCGTTCGAGACGATGTGCACGCTGATGCTGGAGGCGATCGCCAAGGGCTGCGATGCGGCGCTTCTCGATTTGCACGGCGCCATGGTCACCGCGAGCTTCGATGATGGCGAGGGCGAATTGCTGCGCCGGATTCGCGCGCTGGCGCCCGGCTTGCCGATTGCCGTCGCCTTGGACTTTCACACCAACCTGACCGCGGCCATGGTCGAGAATGCGACCGTCATCACGGGATACTGCACCTATCCGCATATCGACATGTACGAGACCGGCAAGCGCGCCGGCCGCACCTTGCTGCGCGCGCTCCGGCGCGAGGTGACGCCGGTGATGGCGTGGGACTCCCGTCCGATGCTGACGCATATGCTGCGGCAGACACCGGCGGCGCAGCCGATGAAGGACATCATGGATCGCGCCATGGCCTTGGAAGGCCGCGGCGAGGTGCTCAACGCTTCGGTGTTCGGCGGCTTTCCGCTCGCCGATATTCCACATGTCGGCCTCTCCGCGGTGATCGTCACCAATCGCAACGCGCGCGGGGCGGCGATGTTCTGCGCCGAGTTGCTCGATGAAGCCTGGCGCCGGCGCGCCGATTTCGTGTTTTCGAGCGAGCCTATGGCAGAGTCGCTGGCGCGGGCGAAGACGCTGCCGGATGGCCCGATCGTGCTGGTGGATCACGGCGACAATGCCGGGGCCGGCGGCAATCAGGACATCATGACGGTGATCGCCGAAGTGATCCGGCAGGGTTTCGACGACGTCGCCGCCGGTCCGATCTGGGACCCGGAGGCCGTCGCCCGGCTGATCGAAGCGGGCGTCGGCACGACGCTGACGCTCGCGGTCGGCGGCAAAACCGACATGCCGGCGCTCGGCCTCAAGGGCGAGCCGCTCACCCTGACCGGTACAGTCCGCCGCATCACCGATGGGCGCTATCGCATCACCGGGCCGATGATGACCGGCATGCTCGTCGATCTCGGGCGCTGCGCCGTGCTCGACACCGGACGCGTCGAGCTGGTGATCAGCGAGAAGCGCTGGGAGCCCTACGACATCGGCTGTTTCACCCATTGCGGCATCGATCCCGCCCGCAAGCGCTATGTGCTGATCAAATCGCGGCAGCATTTCCGCGCCGGGTTTGAACCGCTCGCCAAGCATATCGTGCTGGTTGCCGGGCCCGGGGTGTGCAGCTCCGACTATGCGCTCTTCCCGTTTCAGAAGTTGCGCCGGCCGATCTACCCTCTCGATTGGAACGAGGCGCCTGGCACGCCGGGCAACAGCTAAGGGAGCCATGCGATGACGACGAACGATCGCGATGACCGCCCGCTCGCACCGAGGCAAGGGGCGACGCGGCGAACGTTCTTGCAGCAGGCGAGCCTCGCCGCCGGCGGCGTTTTGATCGGGTCGGCCGTGACCGGCCAACCAGCGCTGGCACAAACGCCCAAGCGCGGCGGCACGCTCAAGCTCGTCCATTCGAAGATGAACAACATCAACCCGGCGATCCAGTCCGGCATCGCGACCATGGTCCCGGGCGCGCAGATTTTCGCCGGGCTCGTGCAATATGACGCTGAATGGCACCCCCAGCCCTATCTCGCGACGCAGTGGGAGACGGCGAAGGACGGCCTCTCCTATACCTTCCACCTGCGCGACGACGCGACGTTCCATGACGGCACGCCGGTCACCGCCGAAGACGTCGCCTTCTCGCTGCAGACGGTGAAGGCGAACCATCCCTTCGGGGTTGCCATGTTCGGCGGCGTCAGCGGCGTCGACACGCCGGATGCGCATACCGCGGTGATCCGGCTGGCGCATCCCGTCCCGTCGCTGCTCATCTCCACCTCTTCGGTGCTGCTGCCGATCATCCCGAAGCATGTCTACGACAATGGTCCGATCCGCACCAACCCGGCGAATGTGAAGCCGGTCGGCTCGGGCCCCTTCAAGCTCAAGGCATACGACCCGGCCCAATACCTGATCCTGGAGCGCTACGAGCACTTCTTCCGCCCCGACCGGCCTTATCTCGACGAGCTGATCTTTCAGTTCATGGACGACCCCAGCGCCATCATGATCGCGATGTCGCGCGGCGAGATGCAGTACTGGGGCTACGCCGATCAGCAGCGCAACATCATGCGCCTTGAGCAGCAATCGACGCTCGGCACGACGCGCAAGGGTTACGAAGCGATCGGCCCGTTGAACTGGCTCGCATTCAACGTCCGCAGCAAGCCCTTGAGCGATGTGAAGGTCCGCCAGGCGATCGCTTACGCCATCGACAAGAACTTCATCATCAACAAGCTCTTCCTCGGACGGGCGAAGGACGCGACCGGCCCGATCGCGCCCGATGGCTTCTTCTATGACGGCAAGGTCGAGCGCTACGCCTTCAATCTCGACAAGGCGAACCAGCTGCTCGACGAGGCCGGCTACAAGCGTCAGGCCAACGGCACGCGCTTCTCGCTGACCTTGGACTGGAATCCCCAAGGCGGCAACGAAGAGGCGACGCTGCCGGCGCAATATCTCAAATCGCAGCTGCCCAAGGTCGGCATCGCCATCGAGCTCCGCCCCTCCGCCGATTTCCCGAGCTGGGCGAAGCGGATCGCCAACTGGGATTTCGAGCTGACCATGGATGAGGTCTTCAACTACCCCGACCCGGTGATCGGCGTGCAGCGGACTTACATCTGCGACAACATCAAGAAGGGCGTCATCTGGTCGAACACCCAAGGCTTCTGCGATCCCGAGGTCGATAAAACCTTTGCCGCGGCGGCGCTGGAGGTCGACCCGGCGAAGCGCAAAGCGCTTTACGCCGAGGTGCAGAAGCGCCTTGCCGACGAGCTGCCGGTATACTGGCTGAACGAAATCGCCTACACCACCGTCTATGACAAGCGGCTGCGCAACCTGCCGCTGACCATCTGGGGCGCCATGGGTCCCTTCGACGAGGTCTACTGGGGGGAGAAAACCGGGTGACGCCGCCGGCGCTTCGCCGCTCCGGCCCGGCCGGCCGCAGGACGCTATCGCCATGTCGATCTTCCGCCTGCTTCTGACCCGCATCCTCCAGGGCGCGCTGCTCATTCTCGCGGTCGTCGTCTTCGACTTCCTGCTGATCCATCTCGCGCCGGGTGATCCGGCGCAGATGCTGGCCGGCCAGCTGGGCGGCGCCACGGCGGAAATCCTCGCGCAGATCCGCCAGGAATACGGCCTCGACCAGAGCGTCTGGGTGCAGCTCTGGACCTATATCCGCCACGTCGCGACCGGCGATCTCGGCACCTCCTACTACTACAACCTGCCTGTGCTCTCGCTGATCCTGCAGCGCTTGCCGGCGACGCTGCTGCTGGTTGTCACCGCGCAGCTCAGCGCCATCGTCGCCGGCACGTTTCTCGGCGCCGTCGCGGCCAAGCGCCCCGATGCCTGGCTCAGCCGCCTGGTCGATGTGACGGCGCTGATCGGCTACGCCACGCCGGTGTTCTGGCTCGGCATCATGCTGCTGATCCTCTTCGCCTATCTCTGGCCGGTCTTCCCCGTCTCCGGCATGGAGACGGTGGGGTTCAGCGGCGATGCGCTCGCGCGCCTGCTGAACCTGCTGCATCACCTGGTGCTGCCCGCCTTCACGCTCGCCTTCATCTATCTGGCGCAGTACTCGCGGCTCGCCAGCACCAACATGCAAAACGTGCTGCGCGCCGACTATATCCGCTTCGCACGCGCCAAGGGCCTGCCCGAGCGGACCGTCACCTACAAGCACGCGCTGCGCAACGCCGCTCTGCC
This sequence comes from Allostellaceae bacterium, assembly GCA_035509275.1. GTDB lineage: Bacteria > Pseudomonadota > Alphaproteobacteria > ATCC43930 > CGMCC-115725 > DAHUYF01. The sequence continues at coordinate 19,073 of DATJLU010000012.1, forward strand.
GGTGGTCACGATCGCCGGGCTGCAATTCGGCAGCATTCTCGCCGGCGCCGTCCTGGTCGAGACGGTGTTCGACTGGCCGGGCATGGGACAGCTCACTTACGATTCGATCCTCCGCCGCGATTATCCGCTGCTCATCGGCATTCTGCTGATGTCGGCGGTGGTGGTCGTCGTCGTCAACATCCTGACCGACCTGTCCTACCGCATCATCGACCCGCGCTTGCGGCGGTCGCCGTGAGGCGGGCGGCCGAGGCGCAGCGATGGTGAGCGAAACCGCCATCCCATCCCGCGCCGCATCGACGCCGGCGCGCGAGGCGTGGCGCGCCTTCGCCGGCAATCCGGCGGCGATGGCGGGCCTTGCCCTCTTCATCGTCATCGCGCTGGTCGCGGCGCTGGGGCCGCTGCTCTACCCCGTCGATCCCTTCGCCATCGTCAGCGCGCCGATGTCGCCGCCGGCCTCGGATCTGCCGCTCGGGAGCGACTATCTCGGGCGCGATGTGCTGGCCGGCCTGCTCGATGGCGGCCGGGTGACGCTCGTCATCGGCATCTCGGCGACCTGCTGCACGGTGTCGATCGGCGTGCTGATCGGCGCTTTCGCCGGATTTTACGGCGGCTGGATCGACGCGGTGCTGATGCGCGTCACCGAATTCTTCCAGGTCCTGCCGCCGCTGCTTCTCGCCATGGTGCTGGTGACGCTGTTCTCGCCGAACCTCATGACCGTCATCGTCTCGATCGGGCTGGTCAACTGGACCGGCGTCGCCCGCGTCACCCGCGCCGAGTTCCTGCGCATCCGGCAGCAGGAGTTCGTCCTCGCCGAGCGCGCGATGGGAGCGCCGACGCGGCGTATCATGTGGCGCACCATCCTGCCGAACGCGCTGCCCTCGCTCATCGTCATCACCACCTTGCTGGTCGGCACCGCCATTCTCTTCGAAGCGGCGTTGAGCTATCTCGGCCTGACGGACCCCAACGTCATGACCTGGGGCCTGATGATCGGGCAGTCGCGCAACTACATCTGGGAGACCTGGTGGGCCGTCACCTTTCCCGGCCTCGCCATCGTCCTGACCGTGCTCGGCAACTGTCTCATCGGCGACGGCCTCACCAAGGCGCTCAACCCGGCGACGCGGGCGCGATGACGGGCGCCGAGCCGCTTCTGCGCATCGCCGGCCTCTCCGTCGACATCGCGACGCGGACCGGGTCGCTGCCGGTGCTGCGCGATCTCGATCTTGCCGTCGACAAGGGCAGGACGCTGGGCGTCGTCGGCGAATCCGGCTCGGGCAAGAGCATGACGGCGCTGGCGATCATGCGGCTGCTGCCCGGCCCGGCCGCGCGCATCCGCGGCGGGCAGATCCTGCTCGAAGGCGCCGACCTCTTGCGCCTCGACGAGCGCGCGATGCGCCGGCTGCGCGGCGGCAGCGTTTCGATCGTCTTTCAGGATCCGATGACCTCGCTCAATCCGCTCTTCACCATCGGCGAGCAGATCGGCGAAACCTTGCGCTGGCACGACAATGTGAGCCGCAAGGCCGCGGCGGCACGCGCCGTGGAGATGCTGCGCAGCGTCGGCATTCCTGAGCCCGAGCGGCGCGTCCACGCTTATCCGCATCAGCTCTCCGGCGGCATGCGTCAGCGCGTCACCATCGCCATCGCGCTGGCCTGCGGCCCGAAGCTGCTGATCGCCGACGAGCCGACCACCGCGCTCGATGTCAGCGTCCAGGGGCAGATCTTCGTGCTGCTGCAGGAGATCCAGGCGCGCACCGGGACGGCGATCCTGCTCATCAGCCATGATTTCGGCGTCGTCGGCCGCATGGCACATCGGGTTGCGGTGATGTATGGCGGGCGCAAGGTCGAGGACGCGCCGACCGAGCGCATCCTGCGCCAGCCGCGCCACCCCTATACCCAGGCGCTGCTGCGCTGCGTGCCGAGCTTGCAGGGCGCGGTTCCCGCAACCCTGCCCGAGATTCCGGGAAGCGTGCCGGGCCTCGCCGAGCTCGGCGCCGGCTGCCCGTTCGCGCCGCGCTGCCCGTCGGCCATGCCGCGCTGCGCCGCCGAGATGCCGCCGACCATCGCGGCCGAGCCGGGGCATTCGCTGGCCTGCTGGCTCGCCGTCGACGGCGAGGCCGCGGCGGGAGCGCCGGCATGACCGCAGCGGCGCCGCTGCTCGAGGTCAGCGGGCTCAAGACCTATTTCCGCCTGCGCCGGCGCGGCCTGTGGTCGCCGCCGGCGCTGCTGCGCGCCGTCGACGATGTCGACTTCGCCATTCCGGCGGGCCGCACCTTCGGCCTTGTCGGCGAAAGCGGTAGCGGCAAATCGACCATGGCGCTGTCGGTGCTGCGCCTGGTGACGCCGACCGCCGGGCGCATCCGGTTCGACGGGCGCGACCTGCTGGCGCTGCCCGAACCCGCTCTGCGCAGCCTGCGCAAAGAGATGCAGATCATCTTCCAGGATCCCTATTCCTCGCTCAATCCGCGGCTACGAGCCGGCGAAATCGTCGCCGCGCCGCTCGCCATTCATCGCATCGGCACCGCCCGCGAGCGCGCGGCGCGCGCCGCCGAGTTGCTGCAGCGGGTCGGCTTGCGGCCGGATCAGGCCGCGCTCTTCCCACACCAATTCTCGGGCGGGCAGCGTCAGCGGATCGCGATTGCCCGCGCGCTGGCGAGCCAGCCGCGCCTCGTCGTCTGCGACGAGCCGGTCTCGGCGCTCGACGTGGCGATCCAGGCGCAGGTGCTCAATCTCCTGCGCAAGCTGCAGAGCGAATTGCGCCTGACCTACCTCTTCATCTCGCACGATTTCTCCGTCATCCGCTTCATGTGCGACGAGATCGGCGTCATGTATCTCGGCAAGATCGTCGAGCGCGCGCCGCGCCAAAACCTGTTCGAGCGGCCGCTTCATCCCTACACCCGCGCGCTGCTCGCCGCGGTGCCGTCGCTCGATCGCGGTCCCGGCGCGGCGCTCAAAGGCGAGCCGCCAAGCCCGATCACGCCGCCCGCCGGCTGCCGCTTCGCCGGCCGCTGCCCGCACGCGACGGAGCTTTGCCGCGCCGAAGCGCCGCCCCTCCGCCGCTTCGGCGATCATTTCGTTGCTTGCCACCTCGTCAGCGAGGACGGTCGGCCGCCAGGGGAAGACATTGCGGGCGCGGGACGCGCCTGACGCGCCGGCAGGGCAGGTGTCCCGCCCCTCGCGCTTGTGCTAAAAGGGCGCCACGTCCCCGTAGCTCAGCCGGATAGAGCAACAGTTTCCTAAACTGTGGGTCGGGTGTTCGAGTCACCCCGGGGACGCCA
>DATJLU010000013.1:0-3648 GCA_035509275.1 Allostellaceae bacterium
GCGCTGCCGCGGACGGCGAGCGGCAAGCTCGACCGCCGCGCGCTGCCGGCGCCGGTGTGGCGCGAGGGCGCGGCCGCGGCGCCGCCCGAGGGCGCGGTCGAGGAGCTGCTGGCCGGGATCTGGGCGGAGCTGCTCGGCGTCGAGCGCGTCGGCCGCCACGACAGCTTCTTCGAGCTCGGCGGGGACAGCATCGTCAGCATTCAGCTCGTCTCGCGTGCGCGCGCCGCCGGCATCGAGCTGACATCCCGGCAGATCTTCCAGGCGCAGACGCTCGAGCGGCTGGCGCAGCTCGCGCGCCCCCGCAGCGCCGCCGGTAACGCGGTAACAAGCGACGGGCTGCCGGTCCCGCTCACGCCGATTCAGCAAATTTTCGTCGCACAGCCCGGACCGCTCAGCCATTTCAACCAGGCGATCCTGCTGCAGGTCCCGCCGCGGCTCGACAAGCCTCGGCTGCAGCGCGCCTTTGCCACGGCTATCGACCGCCACGACGCGCTGCGCCTCAGGCTCCTCCGCACGGAGGAAGGCTGGCGGCAACGGGTCGCATCGCCGAGCGAAACCGGGCAACGGATCGAGCTCGGTCATCGCGATCTTGCCGGCTTGAGCGCGACCGATGCAGCGGCCCAGATCGAGGCAGGGTCGGCCCATCTGCAATCGGCACTCGATCCCGTCAATGGCCCGCTCTGCGCGGCGCTGTGGTTCGATTGCGGCGACAGCGCCGGTCGGTTGCTGCTCGCCATCCATCACCTCGCCGTCGACGCTGTGTCGTGGCGCATTCTGGTGGAAGACCTCGCGACCGCCTATGAGCAGCTCGCTCAGGGCGGCATCCGCCTGCCGCCGCCGACCACGCCGTTCCAGAACTGGGCGACATTGCTCGCGCGCGAGGCGCAAACCCCGGCGGTCCTCGCCGACCTGCCGCATTGGCAAAGCATCTGCGTCGCCGTATCGGAGCTGCCGCGCGATCATGCCGGCGCGGCAGCCAATCGCGTCGCCGACAGCGAGCGGCTGACGGTCGAGCTCGACACCGCCGTCACGCGCCAGCTCTTGCGCCAGGCGCCGCGCGCCTATCACACCGACATCAACGACATGCTGCTCGCCGGCCTGGCGCTTGCCCTGGCCGAATGGAGCGAGACCCGTTATGGCGCACCTCTAAGCGACGAGCACGGGTTCGTCATCGATCTCGAAGGGCACGGGCGCGAAGAGCTTTCGCCCGCGATCGATCTGTCGCGGACGATTGGCTGGTTCACCTCCCTCTACCCCATCCACCTCGCCCTCGGCGCGATCGATCGCGCCGCCGCCTTCGCCGGCGGAGCGGCCGCCGGCACGGCGCTGAAGCGCATCAAAGAGGCGCTGCGCGCCGTCCCGCGCAAGGGCCTCAGCTTCGGCCTGCTATCGCAGCTCAACCCCGAGACGGCGACGGCGCTTGCCGCGGCGCCCGCGCGGCCGCTGCTCTTCAACTATCTCGGCCAGTTCGACCAGACCGGTCATCGGAACTGGCGGCTGGCCGAGGAATCGCCGGGCCCGATGGTCGCGGGCGAGCGACAGCGCGGATATCTCCTTGAGGTGAATGCGCTGGTGCGGTCGGGCAGGCTGCGGATCGAATGGACTTGGTGTCGCGACCTGCACGAACGCCAATCCATCGCAGCCCTCGCCGAGCTCTTCCTCTCGGCGTTGCGCGGGCTCGCCGCCCATTGCGTCACGCCGGGCGTCGGCGGCCATACGCCATCGGATTTCCCGCTGGCGCCGATGAGCGCCGAGGATGTGGAGCGGCTGGAGCGCGACTATCCCGACCTCGAGGCGGTTTATCCGCTATCGCCCTTGCAGCAGGGCTTGCGGTTCCATGCGCTTTACGCGGGCAAGGCCGATCCCTATCGGGTCCAACTCTGCCTCGGTCTCGAAGGACCTCTCGATGTCGGGCTGATGCGCCTGGCCTGGCAGCGCCTCTTCGAGCGGCATGAAGCCCTGCGCGTCGCCCTCATCGAACAAGACGGTCGGCCGCTTCAGGTGGTGCGCCGCGGTCTTGCCTTGCCGTGGCACGAAGACGATTGGTCGGCGCTCGACGATGCGTCCTTCCCGCAACGTCTTGCGGCATTCCTGGCCGAAGATCGCGCCGCGGGGTTCGACTTCGCTGCGGGTCCCCTGATGCGCGTCGCCTTGTTCCGGCAAAGCGCGGTGCGCTGGACCATCGTGCTTACCAACCATCATCTCGTCTTGGATGGCTGGTCGTCGGCGGTGCTGCTGAGCGAGCTCCTGCTGATCTACCGCCAGCTCCGCGCCGGCGAGCCGAGCGTGCTGCCGGTAGCGCCGCCTTACCGCGACTATCTCGACTGGCTGTCGCAGCAGGACGGCGCAGCCACGCACGCCTATTGGCGCCGGCGCCTCGCCGGCGCGGCAGCGCTGCCCGATATCTTCGATCGCTCGTCGCAGTCTTCGCCCGACATGAGGGAACACCGGGTGATGCTGCCGGCGGCCTCCCTGGCCGAGATCAACCGCTTTGCGCGCCGGCATGGCCTCACCTTGGGAACGCTTGTTCATGCCGCCTGGGCGGTGGTTCTGGCGCAGCGCACCGGTCACAGCGATGTCGTCTTCGGCACGACGAGCGCCGGCCGTCCGGGCGATCTTGTTGGTGTCGAGCGCATGGTCGGCCTCTTCATCAACACGCTGCCGCTTCGGGCGAGAGTGGCGGCCGAGATCCGCATCGGCGAGTGGCTGCTTGAGTTTCAGGCGCTGCAGAGCGAGGACCGCCGGCACGGCCACGCTGCGCTCGCCGAAATCCAGCGCGAAGCGGGTGGCGGCGACCTCTTCGAAACGCTGGTCGTGATCGAGAATTACCCCATCGATGCCGCGCTTCTCGATGGCGATGGACAGGCGGTGTCTGGCGTGCGCGTCACGTCGGTTTCTGCCGTCGAGCGTACCCACTATCCCCTGACCCTGATCGCTCAGCCGCGGCGTTCCCTCGAGCTGCGCCTCGCCTTCGACCGCAGCCGGCTCGACGAAGCAACGGCCGCGCGCCTGCTCGCGCATCTGGAGTGGGTGCTGGGGGCGATGGCGGCGCATCCGGAGCGGCGGGTCTCGGCGCTGTCGCTGCTGTCGGCGGCCGAGCGGCATGCGGTGATCGAGGACTGGAATGCGACGGCGGCGGCGGTGCCGGAAGCAACGCTCGCCGATCTCGTCGCCGCGGCGGCGCTGCAGCATGGGGATGCCGTGGCGGCGGTGTGCGGCGGGGAGAGCCTCAGCTACGCCGCGCTCGATGAACGTGCCAACCGCCTGGCGCGGCGGCTGATTGCGCTCGGGGTGGGTCCGGAGCGGGTGGTGGGGGTGGCGCTGGAGCGCTCGCTCGACCTGGTGGTGGCGCTGCTGGCGGTGGTGAAGGCGGGCGGCTGCTACCTGGCGCTGGAGAGGGGCCTGCCCGCGGCCCGGCTCGCCTTCCTGCTCAGGGATGCCGGCGCGGCGCTGGTGGTGACGGCCGGCGCCGCGGCGCTGCCGGAGAGCGTGCCGGCGCTGCGCCTCGACGATGACGCGGAAGCGGCGCTCATCGCGGCGCTGCCGGCAACGCCGCTCGCCCCATCCGAGCGCCTGGCGCCGCTCGTCCCCGACCATCTCGCCTACATCATCTACACCTCCGGCTCCACCGGCGCCCCCAAGGGCGTC
>DATJLU010000014.1:0-14176 GCA_035509275.1 Allostellaceae bacterium
TCCAGCGCCAGGTAGCAGCCGCCCGCCTTCACCACCGCCAGCAGCGCCACCACCAGCTCGAGCGAGCGCTCCAGCGCCACCCCCACCACCCGCTCCGGACCCACCCCGAGACCGATCAGCCGCCGCGCCAGGCGGTTGGCGCGCGCATCGAGCGCGGCGTAGCTGAGGCTCTCCCCGCCGCATACCGCCGCCACGGCATCCCCATGCCGCAGCGCCGCCGCGGCGAAGAGATCGGCGAGCGTCGCCTCCGGCACCGCCGCCGCCGTCGCGTTCCAGCCGGCGACGACCTGATCCCGCTCGTCCGCCGACAACAGCGGCAAGGCGGCGGCTGGTGTCGCGTCATCCTCGAGATAAGCCTCGAACAGCACGCGGAACCGCCGCGCGAGAGCCTCGACGTCGGGCTGGCAGAGATGCTGCGTATTGAAGGCGAATTCGAACAGAACCGGCTTCTCGCGGTGATATTCGCGCACATAAAGCGCGAGCGGGTTCAGCTCATAGCCGCCGGTCAAGCCGATCAGCTGGAAGGGCGCGTCGCCGATCGGAAAATCGTAGTCGTTCTTCTCGTAGGACAGCGCAACGTCGAAAAGCTGCCGGCGCCCCAGCCGCGACAGGCCGAGAGCGTGCTGCACATCCGGAATCGGCGCGCGCTGATGCCGGTAGTCGCGCCGCAGCTGCTCGCCGACCTGCGCCACGAGAGCGCGGATGGGAGCCGACCCGTCGATCTCCAGGTGCAGCGGCATCATGCCGGCGAACATGCCGATCATGCGCTTGAACTCTGCCGTCGGGCGATTGAGGATCGGCACCCCGATGGTGATGTCGCGCCGCCGCAGGGTCCGCCCCACCAAAGTGGCCAGCAATGCGGTCAGCACCGGAAACGGCATCGTGCCGCGGGCGCGGCAGGTGTCGAGGAAGCGCTGATAGAGCGGCCAGTCCACCCAAGATTTTATCGAGCGCGCCGGCGTATAGGTCTCGAGCGCGAGCGAGCTCTGCCGCGGCGGCAAGAGCGGGTCGGGGAGCTCGCGAAAGCGCTCGACCCAATAGGCGATGTCGCGCACGCGCCGTGCCGACAAGCGGTAGTCCGCGTCCTCGGCGATGAAACGGCCATAGGAAAGCGATGCGATCTCGGTCTCGACATCGCCGTCCAGGATCGCCCGGTAGGCGTCGGCCACGGCGCGGATCATCAACGAGATGCCGAGGCCGTCGATGATCAGATGATGGTAGCGGATCAGCAGGAACCAGCGCCGCTCGCGCCCCTTCGCCAAGGTGAAATGGAAGAGCGGCCCGCGCTCGGCATCGAAGACGCGGGTGAAGTCCTTGTCGATGACCTCGAGAAAGGCGGCTTCCGGATCGTCCGCGTCGCTGAGATCGACGAAGGCGACCGGCGGCGCACGGCCGGGATGGCAGGACTGCTTCGGCTCGTCGCCGTGAAATCTGAGGCGCAGCGCGTCGTTGCGTGCCATCGCCAGGGCGACGGCGCAGTGGAACACCGCCGGGTCGATCGTACCGAAAATCCGGAGATACCCGCCGATGACATAGAATCTCGGATCGGTGCCGCTCTGAAGGTCGAGCCACACCGGCATCTGAGCAGAGGTCAGATCGAGCCAATCGATCTCCGATGCCGAACGCGATGCGCCGTCCATCTGCCTGTCGGACCCCGCAACTCCCTTCCGGTTATACGCTCTAGAGTGGGCGAAACTCGGCGGTGGGGCAACGGTTTAGGCGCAACGCTTCGGCATTGCAATGACGAGCGCGGTGGCAGCGACGCGGAAGGGGCGCTGGCAGACGAGGCGAGCTTTTCAAAAAGGGGGTGCGAGGTCGAGGTTATGCCTTGCCGGGCTGTTCCATCGCCTTGCGCAGGCTGAGCGGCCGCATATCCGTCCAGACGGCGCGCACATAGTCGAGGCATTCCTGCCTGGTGCCGGTCTTGCCGGCAGCGCGCCAGCCGTGGGGAACCTCCAGCTCGGCGAGCCAGAGCGAGTATTGCTCTTCGTCGTTCACCAGCACGGTATAGGGCCGCGTGTCTTCGGCCTCGTCGCTTCCCACGCACCACCTCGGCAGCCAGTCTCAGGCAATCACCCTAAGATCGCCGCCGCTGCGGGTCAATGCCGCGGGGGGCTTAGGTCACGACGGTCAGGTTGGCCCGCCGCTTGGACATGGCGCCGAGATCGAACACCGAGTCGTGGAAAGCGCGCAGCGTGCTGCGATGGCCGATGCTGACGACGGTCGGTTGCCAGGGTGCGGCGCGGAGGAGGCGATAGAGCTGTGCCTCGCAGGCCTCGTCGAGCGCCGAGCTCGCTTCGTCCATAAACACGATCGAAGGCTGGATCAGCAGCACGCGGGCAAAGGCCAGCCGCTGCTGCTCGCCAAGCGAAAGCCGATGCGACCAGTTCTGCGCCGAATCGAGCTCGTCGATCAGCTCGGGAATTCCGACCTCGCGCAGCACCGTGGCGATGCGCGGCGTCGGCACGGCCAGGTCCTCGCGCGGATAGAGCACCGCGTGCCGCAGCGTGCCGAGAGGCAGGTAGGGGCGTTGCGGCAGGAAGAGGCAGGTGCCCTCGGGCAAGCGGATACGCCCGCGCCCATAGGGCCAGATGCCGGAGATGGCGCGCAGCAGCGTGCTCTTGCCGGTGCCGGTGGGACCGGCGATGAGAAGCGCCTCGCCCGCCGCCACTGAAAATCCGACATTCCGCAGCAGCGGTGTGCCGTCCGGCAGGTCGAGCTCGAGCTCGCTCACCTCGACGCCGGCGCCACGGGTGCTGACCTCGATCTGTTGCGGCGCGCGTGCCGCCGCGGCGATCGCGCTCACGCGCCGGTCGAAGCCGCTCAACCGTTGGACCACCGATTGCCATTCCGCGATATCGATATAGTTCTTGATCAGGTAGGAGAGCGACACCTGCAGCTCGAAGAAAGCGCCGGCCGTCTGCATCAACCCGCCGATCGTCATCCGCTTGGAGAAATACATCGGCGCGGCGACGATCATGGGGAAGATGACCGCGACCTGGTCGTAGCTCCTGGTGTACCAGCCCAGCAGCTTCACCCGTTTCATGATCGACCAGAAATTGCCGACGACATTGGTGAATCGATCGGTGAAAGTGCCGAGTTCGCGGTTCTCGCCGCCGTAAAGGGCAACGCTCTCCGTATTCTCGCGCAGCCGGACCAGGCTGAAGCGGAAATCCGCTTCGTAGCGTTGCTGGTCGAAATTGAGCCGCACCAGCGGCCGGCCGATCTTGAAGGTGAGCCAAGTACCACCCACCGCGTAGATCAGCCCCACCCAGACCATGTAGCCGGGGACGGTGATCTGCCCCCAGGGTCCGAGCGGGACGGTCAGCGGTCCCGAGATCACCCAGAGGATGGCCAGGAAGGAGACGACGGTGATGCCCGCATTGAGGAAGCCGGTGGTGCCCACGCTCAGATTGATGGAGTACTTGGTGAAGCGGTCGAGGTCTTCGGCGATGCGCTGATCGGGGTTGTCGGTGCCGGGGTCGATGATCTGCAGCCGGTAATAGGTGCGCTCATCGAGCCAGGCGTTGAGATACCGCCGCGTCAGCCAGCGCCGCCAGCGGATCTGCAGCATCTGTCCGAGATAGGTCTGATAGACCAGAAAAGTGATCTGGAACATCGAGAGCACGGCAAAGACGCCGAGCTGGTAGAGGAATTCCGGCTCGTTGTTCTGCTGCAGCGCGTCGAAAACGGCCTTTCGCCAGTTCGTCAGGAGGACGATGACCGCGACCGCCAGGAAATTGAGGACGATGATCACGGACAGGAGAGTCCAGGCCGAAACCTTGTCCTCGGACGACCAGTATGGCTTGGCGAGCCGCCACGCCTCGCGCCAAGTGCCTCGCTTTGCCTCCACGACGTCCACCCCTAGGTTATATGACCGTGACTAACGGACTGACAGGGTTGCCCGACCCCGGATCCGGGGCTCGACAGGCACTTTACACTAGAGTGCTTAAATAAGCTCCAAACGTCGAGTCGCGCCTTTCCGGGCATCAAACGCTGCCCCAGATGGCCTCAGCCGCCTCGACGACCCGGCCGAGCTTCGCCCGCTCCACCGCTGCGGTGACCGGGTTTCCCGCGACCGTGCTGGCGAAACCGCATTGCGGGCTGATCGCCAGGCGGTCGAGCCCGATATGCCGCGATGCCTCGTCGACGCGGCGGCGCAGCGCGTCGAGCGGCTCGAGCGCCGGCGTCTTCGAGCTGACCAGCCCGAGCACCACCCCCTTTTCCCTCGGCACGAAGCGCAGCGGGGCGAAATCGCCGGCGCGCGGCGTATCGAATTCGAGCAGGAAATGGCTGACCGCGGCGCGCTGAAACAGCGTTTCGGCGATGGCGTGATAGCCGCCCTCGGCGAGATATTGGCCCTTGAAATTGCCGCGGCACATATGGACGCCGATGCTCATCTCCGCGGGGTGTCCCTCGACCGCCGCATTGATCGCGTCGACATAGAGGTCGGCGAGGCGCTCGGGGTCGCCGCCATCCGCCCTGACCTGCGCGCAGGCGTTGGGGTCGCACAGCATCGCCAGCGCGACTTCGTCGAGCTGCACATAGCGGCAACCGGCGCGGCCGAGATCGGCGATCTCGGCGCGATAGACGGCGGCGAGAGCGTGAAAGAACGCCGCCGGATCGGCATAGATGCCGGGTTCGGCATAGCCCGAGCCGCGCCAGAAATGCATGGTCGAGGGCGAGGGCAGGGTGATCTTCGGCGTCGCCGCCGCCACGCTGCGCAGGAAATCGAACTCGTCGAGCGCGATCGGCCCCAGCCGCCGCACGGTCCCTTCGACGTAGGGGGCGGTGAAGGATTGCTCGTGGCCATGCTCGTCGCGGAACTTGAAGCGCGCATCGCGGATGGCGAGCCCCAGGGTCCGCTCGACGAAGCGGCTCCAGTAGGAGCCGCGGCGAAACTCGCCGTCGGTCACGACCGAAAGCCCCGCCTCCTGCTGCAGCCGCACCGCGGCGCGGATGCTGTCGTCCTGGATGCGGCGGAAGTCGTTGTCGCTCAGCGTGTTGGCGGCGCGCTCGCGGAACGCCTGACGCAGCCGCGGCGGGCGCAGCAGGCTGCCGATGTGATCGGCACGGAAAGGCGGGCGTCCGGACGCGGCGCTCGGCATGGCGGGCCCTCGACACAAGGCTCGGCCAACCGCCGCCGAGCCCCGGTTTGTCCCCGATTTCGCGGCCGCGCGTCAATTGGCGCGGCGCGGGCTTTGTCTCTCGCGCCGCAGCCGCCATACTCGGCGCGTCTGGTAGGGGGATGTGAGACAACCATGCGCATCGCCGTTTTGGGTGGAGGAAACGGCAGCTACGCGGCCGCCGCCGATCTCGCCGAGCAGGGGCACGAGGTGCGGCTGTGGCGGCGCGATGCGGCGGCTTTCGCGCCGGTGCTCGAGGCAAGCGCGCTGCGCCTCGTCGATCACCGCGGCAGCCGCGAGGTCAGGCTGGCGCTCGCAACCACCGCGCTCGCGGCGGCGCTTGCCGGCGCCGAGCTCATCGTCGCGCCGGTGCCGGCGTTCGGGCAGGTCGAGCTGGCGCGAGCCACGGCCGCGCATCTCGCCGATGGGCAGGTGATCTTCCTGCCGCCGGGAAGCTTCGGCAGCTATGTCATGGCGCGCGTCTTCCGGGAAGCCGGTGCGCGGGCAGAGGTCAGCCTCGCCGAGACCGGCACGCTGCCCTACCTCACGCGCAAGCGCGGCGCGGCCGAGATCGCCATCACGACGCGCGCGACGCGGCTCCCGACCGGCGTCTTCCCCGCCCGGCTCGGCGCCCATGCCATCGCCGTGATCAAGCGCGCCTATTCCGCGATCGAGCCGGTCGAGGACGCGCTCAGCGCGGCGCTGATGAATGCCGGCCCGATCATCCATCCGCCGCTCATCGTCATGAATGCGGGGCCGATCGAGCATTTCGAGCATTGGGACATTCACAACGAGGGCACGACGCCATCCATTCGCCGCGTCACCACCGCGCTCGACGGCGAGCGCATGCTCCTCCGCGAAGCGCTGGGCTATGGGCCGCCGCATTTTCCGCTCGCCGACCATTACGAGAGCGATCGCTGGATGTACGGCAATCTCGCCCATGACAAGCTGGTCGAAAGCGGCGACTGGCGCGAGCGCCTCGATCTCCTGCGCCACCGCTACATGCGCGAGGACGTCGCCTATGGCCTCGCCTTCCTCGACTCGGTGGCCGCCTGGACCGGCATCGGCTGCCCGGTGGCGCGCGGCCTTCTCGCCATCGCCGCCGCGATGTGCGGCGAGGATTTCAGCCGCAGCCCGCGCCGGCTCGAAGCGCTCGGTCTCGACCGGCTCGACCGCGACGCGATGGCGCGGCTGCTCAAAGAGGGTCTCGAATGACGGCACTGCCGGTGATTGCCGCGCTCGGCGCCGGGCGCATGGGCCGCGGCATCGCCCATGTCTTCGCCTATGCCGGGCATCGCGTCGCGCTGATCGACGTGAAAGCGCGATCGGCGGAGGAGACGCACCGGCTCGAGCAGGAAGCGCTGGGTGAGATCGAAGCCGCGCTCGCCGCGCTGGCGGAGATCGGCGTGTTTGCGGCGGCGGAGCTTCCGGCGATCCTGAGCCGCATCGCCTTTGCCGGGCGCGACGCGGCGCCGGCGGCGCTGGCGGCGGCCGATTATGTCTTCGAGGGTGTGCCCGAGGTGCTGGAGTGGAAGCGCGAAGCGCTCGCCTTCGCCGCGCCGCATCTCAGCGCCGGTGCCGTGCTGGCGTCGACGACCTCGACCTTTCTCGTCGACACGCTGGCCGAATTCGCGCCGGCGCCGGAGCGCTTCCTCAACGCCCATTGGCTCAACCCCGCCTATATCGTGCCGCTGGTCGAGCTGAGCCCGGGGCAGCGCACCGATGCTGCCGTTGTCGCCGCGGTCAAAGCGCTGCTGGAGGCGATCGGCAAAGTGCCGGTGATCTGCGCGGCGGCGCCCGGCTTCATCGTGCCGCGCATCCAGGCGCTGGCGATGAACGAGGCGGCGCGGATCGTCGAGGAAGGGCTGGCGACGCCCGAGGATGTCGATAAGGCGACGCGGTACGGCATCGGCTTCCGCTATGCCGCCATGGGCCTGCTCGAATTCATCGACTATGGCGGCGGCGACATTCTCTATTATGCGAGCCGCTATCTCGCCGAGGCGATGGGCGACCCGCGCTTCGCCGCGCCCGCGATCGTCGACCGCAACATGCGCGACGGCCGCATCGGCTTGCGCAGCGGCCGCGGCTTCTACGATTTCGCCGGCGTCGATGTCGCCGCTTATCGCAAGGAGGTGCTGTCCCGCCTCGTCGGCCAGCTCCGTCACGCCGATCTGCTGCTGCCGCCCGGCGCGGCGGCGCGGCGCCGCGACCCCGCCTGACGCCGCGTTCTGCGCCGTCAAGCGAAAAGCGCGGGGAGGGGCCTACGCTCCTGGTGTACACCGGGAGCATTTTTTTGACCCAGCGCGCAGCGATGTTGCACGTGAAACACGAGTGCACGATGTCAAAGAGCAGGGTCGTGCGGAAAGGTTATCACAGCACCCCTTGCCGCCACGTGCGGAGGCCGGCCCCGCAGGGATGCTCAGCCGGCGGCGGTCGCATCATTCGGCGGGCGCGGGGGCGCTCGCGGCGTGGCGCACCCGCCGGCGCGCACCAACCCAGCGGCTCGCCCGTTCGAGATAGAGATAGACCACGGGCGTCGTATAGAGCGTCAGCCACTGTGACACGAGCAGGCCGCCGATGATGGCGATGCCGAGCGGCCGTCGCAGCTCCGCGCCGGCGCCGGTCTCGACGGCCAGAGGCAGGCCGGCGATCAGCGCACAGAGCGTCGTCATCATGATCGGCCGGAAGCGCAACAGGCAGGCCTGGTGGATGGCCTCCAGCGGAGATTTGCCCTCCTGGCGTTCGGCCACCAGCGCAAAGTCGATCATCATGATCGCGTTCTTCTTGACGATGCCGATCAGGAGAATGATGCCGATGATGGCGATCAGCGTCAGATCGTAGCGGAACAGCATGAGGATGAGGAGCGCGCCCACCCCGGCCGGCGGCAACGCCGAGAGGATGGTGATGGGATGGATGAAGCTCTCGTACAGCATCCCCATCAGCACGTAGATCACCAGGATCGCCGCTGCGATGAGGAGCGGCATGGTGACGAGCGAGGCCTGGAATGCCTGTGCCGTACCTTGGAAGGCGCCCTGGAGCGTCGCGGGCGCACCGAGCGCGCGTGTGAGCGCGGTGATCTGGTCGACCGCCTGGCTCAACGCCGCGCCGGGTGCCAGGTTGAACGAAATGGTGACCGCCGGGAAGACACCCTGGTGGTTGATGGTGAGCGGCTCGACTTTGGTGGTCATGTGCGCAACCGCCGAGAGCGGCACCTCGGCGCCGCTGTTGCTCGCGACATAGATGTCGTCAAGCGCCGACGGGCTCGACAGGAACCGAGGTGCCACCTCGAGGATCACCTTCGACTGCTGGCTTGCCGAATAGATGGTGGTCACCTGCGACTGATCGAAGGCATCACCGAGCGCAGTGTCGACCGCAGCGAGCGATACCCCGAAGCGAGACGCGGCGCTGCGGTTCACGGCGATGGCCAGGTTGGGTGAGGCGATCTGCTGATCCGAGGCGACGTCGGTGACGCTGCTCAACGCCTCGATCTTCTTGAGCAGGATGGGCGCCCAATGATCGAGCTCGTCGGAGCTGGTGTCGGTCAGCGTGTATTGATACTGCGCCTGTTCCAGGCGGCCGCCGATCTTGATGTCCTGGCCCGCCTGAAGATAGAGCTTGGCGCCAATCACCTGCTTCAGCCTCCCCGCCAGCCGAGCCATCACCGTCTGGACTGACGCCCGGTCGGCGAACGGCTTCAGCTGGATCATCATTCGCGCCGTGTTCTCGCTGGCATTGCCACCGGTCGCCCCGGAGAAGCCGACCACGCCGGAGACGGCCGGATCGGACAGGATGATGCGCGCGCACTCGTTTTCGATCTTGGCCATCGCCGCAAAGGAGATGTCCTGACGCGCTTGCGCCTCGGCGAAGATGAAGCCGGTGTCCTGCTCGGGAAGGAAGCCTTTTGGAATGACGACGTAGAGAAATCCAGTCAGGACCATTAAGGCGATCGTCAGCAGCAGCGTCGGCAGCTGATGCCGGAAGACGAACTGCAAACCGCGGTCATAGGCGGCCCGCAGCCGCTCGAAGCCCTGTTCAAGCCAGGCGTTGAGGCGGTTGGACCGACCTTTGTTCTCACGTGCCAGAAACAGCGCACACATCATCGGCGTCAAGGTCAGCGAAACGAAGCCCGAGATCACCACAGCCAAGGTGATCACCATGGCGAATTCGTGGAACAGCAGCCCGATGACGCCCGACATGAAGAGCAGCGGAATGAACACCGCCGTCAGCGACAGCGTGATCGACATGATGGTGAAGCCGATCTCGCCGGCGCCGGCGACCGCCGCATCGAACGGCGTCATGCCCGCCTCGAGATGGCGGACGATGTTCTCGATCATGACGATGGCGTCGTCGACGAGAAACCCGACGGCGATGGTGAGCGCCATCAGCGACAGATTGTCGATGCTGTAGCCGAGGCAGTACATCGCGCCGAAGGTGGCGACCAGCACCAGCGGCAAGGCGATGCTTGGAATGACCGTCGCCCAGAACCGGCGCAGAAAGAGAAAGATCACTGCCACCACGAGCGCGATCGTGAGCAAGAGCGTGAACTCGACATCCGAGACCGAGGCGCGGATCGTCTGCGACCGGTCGGAGACGAGCTCGACATGGACAGCGCGCGGGATCGACTTCTCGAGCTGCGGCAGCCTTGCTTTGATGCGGTTCACGACTTGAAGCGTATTGGCGCCGGGCGCGCGCTCGATCAGCAGGAGCTCGGCGGGCTTCTTCCCGAACCAGGCGCCGGTCCGCGTGTTGACCGAAGAATCGTAGACCCGCGCGATGTCGCCGAGCTCTACGGGAGCGCCGTTGCTGTAGGCGACGATGACATTGCGAAATTGCCGCGCATCGAAGAGCTGGTCGTTGGTTTGAATCGGAAATTCCTGGTTCTTGCCCTCGAGGTTGCCTTTGGCCGCATCGAGCGTCGTATCGCTGATGGCGGTCGCGACCGTGTTGATGGCGATGCCGCGCGAGGCCAGGGCCTCGGGGTTCACGTCGATCCGCACCGCGGGCTGCTGCTCGCCGGCGACGATCACCTCGCCGACGCCCTCGATGGTGGACAGCGACTGGGCCAGCAGCGTGTCGGCATACTGGTCGAGCTGATAGACCGGCAACGCGCTGGAATCGATGGCGTAGATGAGGATTGGCGCGTCCGCGGGGTTGATCTCGCGGTACGTGGGCGGGCTCGGCATGGTCTTGGGCAGAAGCGACTGGGCGGCGTCGATTGCCGTCTGAACGTACTGGGCATCGCCGATGATGTTGGTGTCGAGGTCAAACTGCAGCGTGATCGTGGTGCTGCCGAGCCCGCTCTGCGACGTCATTTGGGCAAGCCCCGGGATCTCGGTGAACTGCTCCTCGAGCGGCGTGGCGACCGTGTCTGCCATCGTCGTCGGGCTGGCGCCGGGAACCTGCGCCGAGACCGTGATGCTCGGAAACTCCACGCTCGGCAGCGCCGCCACCGGCAGCAGCTCGAAAGCCGCTGCGCCGAACACGAGAATGCCGGCCATCAGGAGAGCGGTCGCGATCGGCCGCCGGATGAAGATTTCCGAGACGTTCATCAGGCGCTGGCGCTGGCGCCGCTCTTGGCCGGCACCACCGCTACCTTCACGTTGTTGGCGAGCCGATATTGCCCGTCGGTTACGACGGTTTCGCCGCTCGCGAGCCCGGTGCCGATCACGGCGATGCCCGCTTGGCGCGCCGTCACGGTAACGTCCACCCGCCGCACTTTGTCATCGGGATCGATGACATAGACGTAGAACCCGTTCGGGCCGGACATGACGGTTGTTGCCGGCACGGTGACGACGCTCTGCCGGATGTAGAGGACGAGCCGGACATCGACCGCCTCATCGGGCCAAAGCCGCTCGGCGCTATTGGCAAATGTGGCTTCCAGCGTCACGGTGCCGGTTGCCGTATTCATGGCGTTGCTGATGAGGCTGAGCTTGCCGCGGGCGAGCAGCTTCCCGCTCTCGGAATCGGCGTCGACCTCGAGCGCGCCTTTCGCCTGATGGGCGCGGACCTCGGTCAGGATGTCCTGCGGCACCGAGAAGCTGACGAAGATCGGATGCAGTTGGGTGATGGTGACGAGCATCGTGCCGGCCCCCGCTTGCACATAGTTCCCGGGGTCGACCAGAAGCGGACCGGCAAGCCCGCTGGCGGGCGCGTCGATGTGGCAATAAGCGAGGTTGAGCGCCGCCGTTTCGACATTCGCCTGATCGAGCTCGACGCTGCCCTGATCCTGCTTCACCACATACGCCTGATCCTGCGCCTGCTGCTCAGCGATCGAGTTCTCCCGCGCCAGCGTCTGGTAGCGAGCGAGGTCGGTGCGCGCCTCGGCGAGCAGGGCCTGGTCATGCGCAAGCTGGCCCTTGGCCTGATCGAGCGCGGCTTGGTAGGGACGCGGATCAATAAGGAAGAGCGGCGCACCGGCAGCGACCTCTGTCCCCTGGGGAAAGAAGGTCTGCATGATCTGCCCGCTGACACGGGGCTGGACCGAAACGGTCTCGATCGGCGTCACGGTGCCGAGCGCTTGCACGATGGCGGGGACATTCTGGCGTTTGGCGGTCGCCGCGTGGACCGGCACCGGCGCTTCGACCCGCGGCGCGCCGCCGCGGCTGCGGGCGAGCCCGAGCGCAACCGCAAGGGCCACAACGGCGAGCGCTCCCCCCGCCATCGTCAGCCACCGCCACCGCACTTTCTGATCTCCTGCTCTCGCCTATACCTAGCTATAGGGGAGCTCAGCGCCGAACGTTGCCTTCGTTACGAAGATTTCACCCGCAACCATGGGGCTGGCCGCGCTCATTGCTCCGCGGGCTACGCCGATCGATGTGGTCAGAACGTGATCGGCAATTCACGATGTCGCAACCTCGCTGCAATGGCGGCTGTGCTTCACAAACCGCCCCGCCAGATGCAGCATGTCGTTCGGATCGAGCGAGTTGGAACGAGGTGATGGAACCGTTTGCATCCGAGCGGGCGAAGGCGATGGCGGACGGACTGATCCGTACCGGCCGAGCCAGGGACTGCCGCGCCATCCACGGGCACCTCGAGCTCCGCGCCAAGCGCGGCGGCTTCTATTGGATCACCGCCGACGGAGAACATTTGCTGCACGGGGACGATCTGGACAGCGCTCAGGAACTGCAGCCGAACTTCGCGCAAGCGATGGTTCGCCTCGGCGGTCACCAATAAACGTCGTCGAGAAAGCAGGGCTCGGCCATCCGCGCCAGGGTCCAGACTGGCAGGTTGGACGACGCGCGGAGGCCGGCCCGCAATTACTGCTCAGCTGACCGCCGCGATCTTGTCCTGCGTCTTCGTCTCGAAGTCGCTGGCGTCGTGGCGCTCGTGCAGCTGGCTCGAGGGCTCGCCGCTGATGCGGTTGACCATGCGCCCGCGTTTCACGGCCGGCCGTTCGAGAAGCCTGTCGGCCCAGCGCTGAACGTGCTTGTAGTCCTGCACGCTGAGGAACTCGGCCCCGCCGTAGAGCCAGCCCTTCGCGAAGCCGCCATACCAGGGGAGGATGGCGATGTCGGCGATCGTGTAGGTGCTGCCCGCGATGTACTCGCTTTCGGCCAGACGGCGATCGAGCACGTCGAGCTGGCGCTTCACCTCCATCGCAAAGCGATCGATCGCATATTCGATCTTCGTCGGGGCATAGGCGTAGAAATGGCCGAAGCCGCCGCCGAGATACGGTGCGGCGCCCATTTGCCAAAACAGCCAGGAGAGGCATTCGGCGCGCGCCCCGGCTTCCGCCGGCAGGAACGCGCCGAATTTCTCGGCGAGATAGAGCAGGATCGAGCCGGACTCGAAGACCCGGATCGGCGTCGGGCCGCTGCGGTCCACGAGCGCCGGTATCTTGGAATTGGGGTTCACCGCGACGAAGCCGCTACCGAACTGATCACCGTCGCCGATCTTGATCAGCCAGGCATCGTACTCGGCGCCGCGGCGTCCCAGTGCCAGCAGCTCCTCCAACATGATCGTCACCTTGACGCCGTTCGGCGTGCCGAGCGAGTAGAGCTGCAAGGGATGACGACCGACCGGCAGGTCCTTGTCGTGCGTCGGTCCGGCAATCGGGCGGTTGATGGTGGCGAAGCGGCCGCCGCTGGGCTTGTTCCAGGTCCAGACTTGCGGCGGAACATACTCGGGTGAGCTGGTCATTTTCGGCACTCCGGGTCTCGAAGGGACATAGGATCGCGTCTCTGATCATGCTGCCGGCGGATAGTTCGAGGGGAAGAGCGCGCGCCTGGTCTCTTCGTCGCTGACCTTCTTGAAGTCATGGTCCTTGCCGACGACGCGCGCCCGCGCCACCGCCGGGCGGGCGTCGACGGTCTGGAACAGCCGCTTCAGATGGGGATAAGGGGCGAGCGGATCATCGGCGCCCTTGCGCACGCGCGAGGCGCGGTCGAGCCAGCCCCAGGCCGACATGTCGGCAATGGTATAGGTATCGCCGACGATGAAGTCGCGGTCCGCGAGATGATCGTTCAGCACCTGATAGTGACGCTCGGCCTCGCGCCGGTAACGGTTCACGGCATAACCCAATCCCTCGGGCGCGGCGAACTGGAAATGCACGGCTTGCCCGGAGAACGGTCCCAGGCCGGACGCAATGAAGAGAAGCCAGGAGAGCAGCTCCGGACGGTCCGCCGGGGCGCCCAGGAACTTGCCGGTCTTCTCGGCGAGGTATAGCAGGATGGCGGTGGAATCGAAGACCCGTGCCTCCGTGCCGCCCGGTCCCTGGGTGTCGACGATCGCGGGCACCTTGCCGTTGGGGTTGATCGCGCGGAAGGCGGGCAGGTGTTGCTCGCCCTTGCTGGTGTCGACCGCGATCGTCTCGTAAGGGAGACCGGCTTCTTCCAGAAAGAGTGCAATCTTCGCCGGGTTGGGCGTGGGGTGGAAATAGAAGTGTATCATCGGGATCTCCTTCGGGATGGACGGGTCAACACACAGCAGGTTCGGGGTAGGGCGGCACGCCGGCGCCGATCACGACGACAGCGATCGCGGGGGGATAGCCAGGGCCGTCGCGACGGCGATGCCTCGCTTCAGGAGCGCAGCGATTTCAGCGCGGCGAGAAC
>DATJLU010000015.1:0-3249 GCA_035509275.1 Allostellaceae bacterium
ATGCCAGCTTGGCGCGGAGCGCGGCGGAGAGCCGCTCGGCCGAGAGCACAATGACGAAGGTGAGGATCAGCAGCAGCGAGACGGTGCGATATTGGAAGAGGTTCATCGCCGTCAACAGCTGGAAGCCGATGCCGCCGGCGCCGACGAACCCCAGCACCAGCGAGGCGCGGATGTTCTCGTCGAGGCGATAGAGGCTGATGCCGAGCAGCGAAGGCAACACCGACGGCACCACGCCATGGGTGAAGATCTGCAGCCGGCGCGCGCCGGTCAGCGCCAGCGCATCGATCGGCGCCATGTCCATATGCTCGATGGTTTCGGCGAAGAGCCGGCCGAGCATGCCGATCGAATGGACGGCCAACGCCAGCCCGCCGGGAAAGGGGCCGAGCCCGACCGCGGTGACGAAGAACAGCGCCCAGACCAGATCCGGCACCGCGCGGGTGAAGCCGATGACGCCGCGCGCGACGTAATAGAGCGGGCGCGAGGGCGTCACATTGGCGGCGGCGAGCACCGCCAGCGGCAGCGCCATGATGACGCCGGCAATCGTGCCGAAGATGGCGATGTCGATCGTCTCCAGCGCCGGCCAGAACATCGTATCGATCTGCGAGAAATCGGGCGGCGTGGCGCGGCGGATGATGTCGGCCATGCCGTGGATGCCGGTGATGAGATCCTGCGGCCGCGCTTGGACGACGATGAGCGATTGGACGATGATCAGCGGCACCGCCAGCATCACCGCCAGCTTCCCGGCGGAAGCCAGCAGGCCGGACCAGCCGCCCTCCCGCGCTTTCCCGCCCTCAGGAACGGCGCTGCTGCTCACGCTGCCTCGCTGAGATAAAGCCGCCGCACAGCGTCGCGCGATACCTCGTCGCGCGGCAGATCGAAGGCGACGCGTCCCGCGCGAATGCCGACGACGCGGTCGGCATAGCGATAGGCGAGCTCGACCTGATGCAGAACGCAGAGCACGGCCAGAGTCTCCTCCGCGGCGAGCCGGCGCAGCAGCCGCATGATGTCCTCGGCCGCTTCCGGATCGAGGCTCGCCACCGGCTCGTCGGCGAGCAGCACGCGCGGGCGCTGCGCCAACGCGCGGGCGATGGCGACGCGCTGCGCCTGCCCGCCGGAGAGCGTCCCCGCCCGCTGCCGCGCGAGATGGGCGAGCCCGACCTCGCCGAGATAGTGCTCCGCCGCGGCCAGCTCGGCCGATGGCAATCCCCCCAGCGCCGTCCACAAGGTCGGATGCCGGCCGAGCGCGCCGGTCGCGACATTGGCCAGCACGCTGCGCCGCCGCACCAGCGCCGCGTGCTGCGAGATGACGGCCAGGTCGAGCCGGGCGCGGCGCAGCTTCTCGCCGGTGAGCCGGGTGAGATCGGTCCCGTTCACCCGCACCTCGCCCGTATCGGGCGCGAGCGTGCGCGAGATGCAGCGCAGCAGCGTGGTCTTGCCGCTGCCATTGCCGCCCAGCACGATCACCAGCTCGCCGGGGCGGACGACGGCGTCGAAGCCGGCGAGCGCCTGCGTGCCGCTGGGATAGCGCAAAGACAGGTTATGCACCTCGAGCATGATCGCGGCTCCCGACCCGGTCGATGGTCTCTCAGCTCAACTTGTTGAGATCGATGTTGAGCGTCTTCACGAGAGCGCGGATGCCGTTATAGGACGCGTCGGTCTGCGGCACGGTGCGCATGCCCTTGACGCCGATGATCTTGCGGTCGGCCTCCGGCAGCTCCGAGAGATCGAGGTTCTGCAGCGCGGCAATGAGCCGCTGCTTGAACTCGGGCGGCAGATCGCTGCGCACCGTGAGCGGGTCGATCGGAATGGGATCGGATTTCCACAGGAAGACGAACAGGCCATCCTTGTACTGGCCGCGCTGCGTTGCCGATTCCAGCTGCGAGCTGTTGAGCTCGCCGGCATCGACCTTGTGGTTGTAAAGCGCCTCGAAGGAAGAGGTGTGGCTGCCGGCATAGATGGCGCGGATATCCTTGTCGGGATCGATGCCGGCCTTGCGCAAGCCATAGGCCGGGAAGAGATGGCCCGAGGTCGACGCCGGGTCGGAGAAGGCGAAGGAATGGCCGCGGATGTCCGCGACCGTCTTGATGCCGGAGCCGGGCCAGGTGACGAGGCTCGCCCAGTAGGTATCGGGCTTGTTCTCGGCGTTGGCGAAGGTCGCGACCGCCTCGGCCTTCGCCACCTGGTGGGCGAGAACATAGCCCAGCGGTCCGAATTCGCCGGCCTCGAGCTTGCCGCTGCGCATCGCCTCGATCTCGGCGTTGTAGTTGGTGGTGACGTAGATTTTCACCTCGCAACCGAGCTTCTGCGCGATCAGCTTGCCGATATGCTCGTAGATCGGCACCAGCTTCGGCGCCGTGTCATAGGGCTCGACACCGAAGCGCACGACGCCGCCATTGGGACAATCGGCCGCGCCGGCCGCCTGGGCGCCGGACGCTGCGGCGATCAGCGCGGCCAGTGCCGCGCCGGCTACGGTCACGCTTCGGGACCGATTTCTCATTCTCCCACTCCTCTGCTGTCGGCTAAGATCGCGGCCCCCGGGCCGCCGTCGCGCAGTGTGCGCTGCAGCGCGTTCTACGCTGGCGGCGTTGCGGTCACGTGATGTTTGAATGACAGGTCCGAGACACACTCTCCCGGAGAAGCCGCGCTGAGCTATCGATTCGCCATCTATTGGGCGCCGCCGCGCGGCGCGCCGCTGGCCGAGATCGGCGAGGCCTGGCTCGGCCGCAGCGCCCAAAGCGACGCGGCGCTCGAGCGGCCGCGTCTGCCCGGCTTCGGCGCAGGCGAGCTCGAAGCGGCGACCGCCGAGCCGCGGCGCTACGGCTTGCATGCCACGTTGAAGCCGCCCTTTCGCTTGGCGGAAGGCGGCAGCGCAACAGCGCTCGAATCCGCCTTCGACGATTTCGCCCGGCGCCAGCCCGGCGTAACCGCGCCGCCGCTCCGGCTGAAGCGGATCGGCCGCTTCCTCGCGCTCGTGCCTGGCGCGCGCACACCAGCGCTCGACGCGCTCGCCGCCGCCTCGGTCGCGGCCCTCGACGCTTTTCGTGCGCCGCCCGACGCGGCCGAGCTCGCGCGCCGCCACGCCGCCGGCCTGTCGCCCGCCCAGGCGCAAAACCTCGCGCGCTGGGGCTATCCCTATGTGATGGAAGAGTTCCGCTTCCACGTCACCGTGACCGGCGCGATCGATCCGACGCTGGCCGACCGGCTCACGCCGGCGCTCGAGACGCTGTTCGCGCCAGTCCTGACGCTGCC
>DATJLU010000016.1:0-9048 GCA_035509275.1 Allostellaceae bacterium
CCAGCCGGATCTCGATGGGTCGGCGCGACATCAGGGCTTTCTCATCATTGTCGCCGACGGTATCGCAGAGCGGATGGCGACTCAAACGCGGCGGTGGCGAGGTGCAAGATGTAGACGGTCCGTTGGTCCGTCCGCCTTCGCCAAAGCTCCGGCGGGATAGCCTTCACTTGCTTTGGGAGACACCTGAGACCGGCTTGCCCAGCAAGCGAAGGCTGGCTGGGGCGCCAGGAGTCCCAGCCGCGGCGCGCGGGCCCGCGGAAATCCGCGGAACGAGGCGGCCTTCCGCCCGCTCCGAAGCGACGGTGGCACGTCGCCGGGACTCGGTCAAGACGCGCCGCGCCCGGCGCGGGGCCACACGGCGCACCCCCCGCTCCGGCGGGCGACGGGCCGCTCCCAGCAAGGCGCGGACGCCCCGCCGAGGGACTCGCGGCTGGCGGCGGCCTCTACGGCCGGATCCGAGATGCAGCGGTGATCGATTAGGGATCCACCAGCCTGAAATCCCAGCGAATTCAAGGGCCAGACGGCGGAATCCGAAGCCTGCGGCAAGGACGCGGTCTGCCGGGCCGAGCAGGGCGCCGCCATTCCCTTCAATGCTGGGGAGGCCGCAAGCAGGGGAAGCGCTTCGCAAGCAGGCGATCGCGTCGGCGCCTTGCTGCTCGGCAGCCGGATCCCGAGCGGGCACCGCCGCGGAGCATGCCGAGCTCCACCGGGCGGGAGCGGAGCCCGAGACGCGCCCTCAAGCGTCGCGTTCCCAACTCAGCGGCGAGGTCCTCCCTCTAAGGCGCCGGTTGGCGCCTCTTCTGGGCGCCTAGCCGGCGCAGCAGCGGGCGCCTTAGCATTCAAACCGTCCTTCGGCGTCCCTTTGGGGCTTGCAAGATCAGGGGTTTACTCGCCATGACCGGCCACACCCTCGCAAAGGCAGCGCGTCTCCAGGAGCGGATTCGGGCTGCCGTCCGCCTGCTGCCCCTCGCGCCTTGCGCCGTGATCGGCATTTTCGCCCCGGAGCCCGCGGCTGCGGTCGAGCGCGAGGCGGCGAGGCTGCGGAAGGATCTCGACGTCCTCGCCCGCCTCCTCAAGATCCTGGCCCAGGTGCGCGCCGCGACGGGCAGGGCCAACGCCGAGTGCGGCATCGGCGACCTCCTCGCCGAGAAAGCGGGGCTCGCTGAAGAGCTCAGCCTCCTGAGCAAGCTGGTCCCGGAGCGGGCCGGGACGGGGTCTGCGGGGGACCTCGACGGGATGCTTGGGCGAGCGCAACGGCCCTCCCTCCGCCGGCATGCCGGCGAGGTCGAGGCGCAGGTGAGCGCCATGCGCGCCCGATACGAGCAAGCGCAGCGGAGCGAGACGACGATCGACGCGCCGCTGCTCGACGATGCCGACGCCGAGCGGCTGCGCGAGAGGATCGTCGCTTGCCGGCGGCGGCTCGAGGAGATCGGCGATCGGCTCAGAGAGCTCAACAGCGGCGTCCGGGTCGAGATCGACGATGTCGCGCTTGCCTACCTTCGCGAGGAGGAGGTCATTTGACCAAGATTCTGGAATCGGAGCGCCAGTCGAGACGGCCGCTCCAGTGGGATCGGCGGCCGCAGCTCTTGCTCGTGCGGCAAGGGCCGACGCGACGCGCTTTGGCGCGGTGCGTCGCGGCCGTCGAGGGGACGGGGCAAAGAACGGCAAGACGCCCCAAGCTGTGCAAAGCCAAGGGGTCAACCGCCCAAGCTCTCAACACCGACCGTGTCGATCGCTGGAGAGCGCGGGCAGACTGTCGAATGTCGGTCGCGGATTGCCGCTCGCCGATCGTCGGCCGCTTCGATGCTCCGTCCTGCAGTTTCGCCGGGGCGACGCAGCGCGATGCAACGCGACTGCCGCTTCGGCAACTTCACGGGAGGCTTCGCATGGCAGATCCGCTCGCGCAGACCTGGCGTCCCCTCGCCGCCCGGCGCGCACTGGCGCTCGTCGTCAACTTCGCAGGGAGGACAGTGTGAAGCGAGTAGTCCCTCCGCTTACCCTCGAGGAGCTGCGTTCCGCGCTTCTCGCTGGCGCCGCCGCGGCTGAAGCCAATGGCCCGCGCGATCCGCTCGCCGATCCCGAGCCGATCGACATGGATCAAAGCAAGGGCGCTGCCTACCGGCTCGCGGACGCTCCCGTCATCCGATTCATCAGCGCCATCGACGAGAGCTTCTCGCACGCTCCGGAGAAGAAGCAGGCGGCCATCGAGAGAGTTCTGCTGGTCGGGCGGGAGGCTATGCGAGACCGGCGGGCCGCGCCCTATCTGCAAAGGCCTTCCTCGGGCGTCCTTCAGGTTCATCAGAGCCTCTTGGAAGCGATCGCCTCGGTGCCGCTCTGCTACGGCGATCCCTCGCCGCTTGACCAGATTTTCGACTTGGCCGAGAGACTCCGGCAGCGACTCGATGATGGGCAGCGCCCGCGAGAGGCGGACGCCTGAGGCGATGTTCGCGGCGCTCGCGGGTCGAGCGCCGGTCCGAGCGGAGTGATATCGACCGTCGCGCCATCAACGAGGCTTTCTCGCGCGCTTCGGAAAAGAGGAAAGTGGCGATCGAGAGAGCTCTGCTACGGCGATCCCTGCCGCGCGGGCGCAATTTTCGCCTTGGCCAAGAAGATCCGGCAGCCGCTTGACAGCATCGACGTCGACGTGAGCTCGCGCATGCATCTGATCTTGAACAGAAGATTTGCGACGGTGAAATGCCTTGCCTGCGGCAAGCTGCTGATCAGCCGCCACGTGCATGATTGTCGGACTTGCGGCTGCTGCCAGGAGACGATGGTCGATGGTGGGCCGGCCTATCTGCATTGCGGGGGCGCGGACATGAGCCTCTTAGAGATCCTCGTCGATCCGGAGTGGCCGCGGCACGTCAGACTCGATTTGCTCCAGGAGGCGACGCGGCTCGCAATGCAGATGGGCTGCCGGTTCGAACCGCCGCGGGATGCGCGGGACAGCGAGGTTGCCGCGGTGGTGCTGAGGCTCCGCGGTTGCGTCGCGACGGCCGCCGGCATGTCGGAGGCGGCGCGCGAGGTTCTGGTCAACACCGGTCTGTGGCCACAGGTGGCGCCGGGGCAGCCGCCCATCGACATGATCCGCCCAATTCCCGGGCGGATCTCGGGTGATTGCGCGCACGCGGAGATCGGCATGAGCACCAAAGGTACGATCCGGCACGGAGACAAATACGAGCTCTACGAAGACGTCATCGAGGCCATCAGCGAACCCGGTTTCATTCACCTGGTGCTGAGGGACGTCTCGTTCAGTGCCGGCAGCGGGGATGGGCGCGGCTGGGTCGACCTGCGCCTCTCGCGCGAGCTCGCAATCGATCTGGGACTCCTCCGATGACCGACGCCCCGAAGCCCAAGGCACACCTGCAGCTGTGGCATGCGGTCCGGACGACCGGCGGCAGCCGCCACCTCGTGGGCTTTGTCTTCGGCCACCCTACGCTGGAAAATGGGCACCGGATCGTGACGTCGGATCTCGTCTGCGTCCGCTTGGTCGCTCACCAACAGATCCAAGCCGAGACCCTGAACACGATCTACCAGCTCGGCCACGTTGGCGCGCCCGAACTGACGCACGATTGCCGTGAAGTCTTGGATGACCTCCTCGGTCCGGGGTGGCGGCCAGTGAAGCTGGGCGATCAATGATGCGGTGGTGCCGGTGAGACTGCTTTTTCTTGACACCGACGGCGCAATGTTCGACCGCGCTGCCGTAGGCGCGCGGCCCAGAGCTCGAAGATCAGGTTCCTGCGTTCGAGCCAGAGGCGGTCCAAGGGCTGTGGCTTATGCTGTTGTCCCAGGTAGATTGGCTATGCCAAGCTGGCGCGTGCCCCGAACCGGCGCCTACAAGCGCGGGGAAATTGCGGCCCCACTGCCGCGCTGTGACGGGCACGCATGCCGCGCAAGTTCGGACTACGCGCAAAAAGCGCTGAACGATCTCGAGCGGATGCGGCATTGGCAGCATCGCGCTGGGCACGGCGGTAAGGACTTAAGGAGACTGAGATGGCGCAAGCACTGGAACGCGTCGTGCGAATCACCAGCAAAGGCCAAGTCACCATTCCGGTCGAGATCCGCCGCGAGCTTGGGGTGCGTGAAGGGGACGTGCTAACGTTTAGGAGCCGCGATGGACTGGTGACTGTAACTTCCCCGAAGAAACCGAATCTCGCCGAGCTGCTCGCGGGCTTCGACCCAGCGAAGCATCGCCACGAACCCGAGGAGAGGCCCTGGGATGCTCCTCCTAGCCGGCGAAATCCGTCTCTGCCTGGGACAACAGCATAAGCCACCAAGCGCTCAACGCGATCCTTAGGCGAACTTAGTCTCGCGTCGTCATCGCCTCCGACCAGGCCGCTCTCGGTTGCCGGCGGATCGAGAAACTCCTGGTCGGAAACGGCGTCACGGCGACGTTGCACGACGACTGACCGAAGGCGCCGACGATGGCCAGGGCCATGGCGCGGGCGTCGCACTTCGATGAGCAAGAACGCCCTCGGCGAAGGCGGAACGCGGCGCGCGCTCCTTGTCGCGACGTCCCGCATGTCCGAGGGCGTCCGGCGGTGCCGCGGGAGGCAATCCTGCCCGGCGATCGCGAGCGAAAGAGCGCGAGCCATGACGAATTGCCCGCGCCCCGAAAACATGAAGCGCAGCGCGTCCTCTTTCGAGAGCTTCCGAGCAGCAGCCTTCATCGCAGCGGATCTCCCGCACGCGTTGGCGCGAATGAAAGCCCACGGAGAGCACGCCGTCACGCTCGCACGCGACATGGTGAGCGAGCTCGAAGAGTCGGGGAACATCGACGGCGCCAGCATGTGGCGGCGCATAATCGCTGCAATCGAGAAGCTGCGCGGGGCCAAGGCCAAGTAATTCAGCCTTTGGTCCTCACGTAGAAGCCGTCAGGGCCTTCGCTGCCCATCTTCTGCGCTTCGCGTGAGCTGATCGGGCGCTCCAGCAGCTTGGTCAGAAGCGCCGCCACCTCGTGCCAGGTGGCAGCCGAACCAACCGGGGTATCGTTGAGGTAGACCGTCTTGCGCCGCATGAGGTCGCGCGCCTACCCGGCTTTGACGACGGGCTTGCGGTTATCCTGGGCAGCTTGGAACTCGTTCGCAGGCCGCGCCTGCATCGCCCTCGCGAGGTGGAAGCCGGCCAGATAGACGGCTCGCACGCGGCGCTGAAAGATGCCGGGCCAGCGGTCGCCCGCCTCCATGAGGGCGAGCATGGTACTGTCGCTTGAGCGCGGTCGGTGACGATGGAAGCCGTCGTTCAGTCCGATCTCGACGGCTCGCGTGGCGTAGCCGAGCAACGCCTTCGCTGATGCCTGTCCTTTGTCCGCTCCTGCCACGCGACGCACTCACAACCGCGACGCGCAATGAACGGGCGCAACTATAAGTTCGTTCCCGTGCGATGCATCAACTGTAGGGTTAACGCGCGACGCCGACCTCTCGCTTACGCGCCCGCCTGGAAGGGCTCGCGATAGTGGTACGGGTCGTAGCCGCGCGGCCACGAGCTGCCGCCGGACTGGGCACAGGCGGCGAGAAGCAACGCCAAGGCCAAGAAAGCGAGTGCGGGATGTATTCTGCGATATCTATCGATCATGGCGGAGCTTGGCGCTGTCAGCCGCCATCAATGATCGGGCCATTCATCTGGTGATACAGCTTGTCCACCTGCGGCGACCATGGCGACGGTTGCGTTTTGCAGGCTGCGAGAAAGGCCGCGAGTAGCACGGCGAGGATGAGACCGCGTACTGTCTGTTGTGCTTTCATTGCAGCATGCCCAAGCGCCTCGTCCTACCCTCGTTCATTCCGCCTCAGCTCTCCCAACCTGTCAAAGCGCCGCCCGAAGGCTCCGATTGGGCGCACGAGATCAAGCACGACGGCTACCGCATCCATGCGCGGCTCGCCCGCGGCGATATGAAGCTGTTGACGCGCACTGGGCTCAACTGGACGGATCGTTACCAGACAACTGCGAAGGCGCTTTCAAAGATCAAGGTGCAGGAAGCCTATCTAGATGGCGAATTGTGTGCTGTGCGCCCTGACGGCACGACTTCCTTTGCGGACTTGCAGGCTGCGACCGACTTGCGCAGCACGCAGCACCTCGTCTACTTCGTGTTCGATCTGCTCTTCCTGAACGGGGCAGATTTGATGGCGGTCCCGCTGCTCGAACGCAAGGAACGGCTTCAAGCGCTGCTCAAGAATGCGCCGAAGTCCATCCTGTACAGCGGTCACCACATCGGCGACGGCAAGCGCTTCCTCGAAGTGGTATGCGGCGCTAAAGCCGAAGGCATCATCTCGAAGCGCGTCGATGCGCCCTATGTGCCAGGCAATCGTGGCCTCTGGCGAAAGTCGAAATGCCTCAATCGGGAAGAGTTCGTCATCGTCGGCTACAGCGAGCCGGAAGGTTCACGACCGTATTTCGGGGCGCTGTTGCTCGGCTACTATGCGGATTCCGACGATTTCGGCCGGGCATTCCGGGCTGATGTCGGCCACCTGTTCCGATTGATGCCGGCCGGGCATTCCGATTGAAGTCGGCCGGGGTGGCGAGCGCCCGCTGGTCAGTCTCGTTTCGCATCCTTTGGTAGATTGGTCAAGGGTTGGCGGCGGCGTTCTTGCGCAGGGAGTCGCCGCGCAGCTTCAGGCGATGAGCGTTGTGGATGACGCGGTCGAGGATGGCATCGGCGAGAGTGGGATCGCCAATGACGTCATGCCAGCGGTCGACGGGGATCTGGCTGGTGATGAGGGTAGCGCCGCGGCCGTAGCGCTCCTCGAGGATTTCCAGGAGGTCGCGGCGTTGCTCGGGACCGAGCGGCTCGAGACCCCAATCATCGAGGATGAGAAGCTTGACGCCGCCGAGGGCGCGCATGAGACGCGGATAGCGGCCATCGCCGCGGGCCAAGGCGAGATCGGCGAAGAGCCGCGGGATGCGCTGGTAGAGAACGGAGCGATTGTCGCGGCACGCCTTGTGGCCGAGAGCGCAAGCCAACCAGCTTTTGCCAACGCCTGTCGGCCCTTCGATGATCAAGTTCTGCGGTACGCCGATCCAGTCGCCAGCGGCAAGTTTCTGGAAGAACGCGCGATCGAGGCCGCGCGGGGCGCGATAGTCGACATCCTCGATGGTGGCGTGATGGCGCAGGCGGGCGTAGCGCAGCCTGGCCCTGAGGCGGCGATCCTGCCGCTCGGTCGTTTCGCGGTCGAGCAGGAGGCCAAGCCATTCGGCATGGCTGAGCTCGGCCGATTGCGGATCGGCCTGCAGATCGGCGAAGGCGCGCGCCATGCCAGCAAGCCCGAGCTGGTGGAGCTGGTCGAGGGTCGGATGGATCAGCACCGGTGATCTCCTCAATGGTAGTAGCGGGCACCGCGGATGTTGGCGTGGTCGAGCGGCAGCTCGCTCGTTTCGGCCGCCCGCGGCGGCGGCCGGCGATCGAGGCCGTTTTGCAGGATGGAGGCGATGCTGCCGTAGGAACGTGCGCCGATGTCGAGGCCGCGGCGGCACGCCGCCTCGAGCCGTTGGGCGCCGTAATGACGCGCCAGGCGGAGGATGCCGAGACAAGCGCGGAAGCCTTGCTCGGGATGCGGCCGGCTCTCCAGGATCAGCATTGTCAGCATGGCGGTGTCGGGACCGATGACGGCGGCGTCGCGTTTGATCCGATCGATGGTCCAGCCGGCATGCCGCCGATGGGCGCTCGGCATGTGCTCGGCCAAGGTCGTGTGCCGTCCGCGGGCGCCGCCGCGGACATGGCAAGCGACGCGCTCGCCCTTATGAAAGAGCTCAATCGTGCGCTGGGTGATGCGCGCCTCGATTTGCTCCTTCAGCAGGCGATGCGGCACCGAGTAGTAATGGCCGTCGATGTCGACGTGATAATCGAGGCCGACGCGGCGCAGGCGCCATTCGGCGTAGACGTAGGGCTCGCTCGGCAGCGCGGCGAGCGCCGGGCGATCGAGCTCCTCGAAGAGCTGGCGGCGGCTGACGCCAAGGCGCCGCATCGGCCGATCATTGAGATCGGCGAGCAGCGTGACGATGGCGGCGTTGAGCTCGGCGAGCGAGAAGAAGCGCTGATGGCGCAGCCGGGCGAGAATCCAGCGCTCGACCACGAGGACGCCGGCCTCGACCTTGGCCTTGTCGCGCGGCTTGCGCGGCCGGGCCGGCAGGATCGCCGTGCTGTAATGGGTGGCTAGATCCTGATACGTCGGATTGAGCCCGGGCTCGTACCAGTTGGCCTTGAGCACGCCGACCTTGGGGTTGTCGGGGACGATCTGGCGCGGCACGCCACCGATGAAGGCGATCGCGCGGACATGCGCGCCGATCCAGTCCGGCAAGGTCTGCGTCCAGGTCGCTTCGGCATAGGTGTAATTGGAGGCGCCGAGCACGGCGACAAAGATCTGCGCGTCGCGCACCTCGCCGGTGGTGCCGTCGATCACCTCGACCGTCTGGCCGGCATAGTCGACGAAGAGCCGCTCGCCGGCGGGATGCACCTGCCGCATGGTCGGCGACAGCCGGCTCTCCCACTGGCCGTAGAGCTCGCAGAAACGCGAGTAGCCGTAGCCCTGCGGCTCGCCTTGCCGGTATTCCTGCCAGAGCAGCATGAGCGTGACGCCGGGCCGCCGCAGTTCCCGATGCAGGGTCGGCCAATCCGGCGCGCTCTTGCGTCGCGTGCCGGTCGGAGCGCCTGCTTTGACGAAGAGCAGCGCCTCCAGCACTGCGTCGGTCAGCGCCGCTGGCAACGGCCAGCTCAGCCCGGCCGCCGCGGCGCGCGCCAGATAGTCGCTCACCGTGCTGCGCGCCAGGCCAGTGCTGCGGGCGATCGCGCGGTCACTCGCGCCCCGCTCATGCTTCTGGCGAAGGATCTCTCTTACACAACGCATCGGCACTCTCTCGGCTGGCATCGGCTCCCCCTCCGGTGACGAGGGACGGGAGCCTATGCGGCAACCAGCAGGAGAGCGCGCGCCACCCAGGGGGTGGCCGACTTCAAATCGGAATCGGTGGCCGGTTTCGATCGGAACAGGTGGCCGGCTTCAAATCGGAATCAGCGGCCGACTTCATTTCGGAATGGATGGCCGACTTGCGCCGGAATCAGCA
>DATJLU010000017.1:0-45218 GCA_035509275.1 Allostellaceae bacterium
GAGCTTGGTGAAAAACAGCGATTGGCGGCGCTCCTCGGCCAGCGCCAGGATCCGGCCGATCTGCGCCGCCGTCTTGCCCGCGCAATAGACCGCTTCGGCGACGCCGATGCGGGATTGGCGCTGCCAGTCCGGTGTAATCCCGTGCTCAGTCACGCGAGGCCTCGCGCAGGAAGGCGCTGCCGCGGCGATAAGGGGCGTAGCCGATGAAGGCGCGGCCCGATGCCGTAATCAGCGCCTCGACCGCCGCGCGCGTGGCGGCGCCTGGCGGCGCGTTGAGCCGTTCCAGCCCGTCGCCGCCGAGCTCGAGCCGCACGCCCCGCGGCGTAATGCGACAGCGCACATCGGCCGCCCCGAGCGCCGCGCGCAGGCAGCGCTCGACCTCGTCGGCAAGCGCCAAATCATCGGGATCGATGCCGATGCCGGTCTCGATGCGGCTGGCCAGGCAGGGCGCCGCCGGCAGCTCCGCCACATCATCGAGACCCAGCGCGCGGGCGAGCACACGAATGTCGGATTTGGCCATGCCCGCCTCAACGAAGGGATGGCGCACGCCGTGCTCGGCCGCCGCCTTCAATCCGGGGCGATAGTCGCCGAGATCATCGGTGTTGGTTCCCGACAGAACGATTCCCGCGAAGCTGCCGGCAATCCGGTGATAGAGATTGCTCTTGCAGAAATAGCAGCGATCGACGGGATTGGCGCGGTAGCGCGGATCGGCAAATTCGCCGGCGTCGATGAGCGCCAAGGCCCAGCCATGACGCTGCGCATGCGCGCGTACCCGGGCCGTCGCCTCGGCCGGCACGGCCGGCGAGACCGCGTGGACCATCTGCGCCCGCGACCCGTGGTGACGGTGGACGAGATGCGCCAGGGTCATGCTGTCGACGCCGCCGCTGACCGCGACCGCGACTGGGTCGAGCGTCGCGAACAGCTGCGCCAGGATGTGCTGCGGCGACGTCACGGCGCACGCTCCGTCGCGCGCAAGGCGCGGCCCACGGCCAAGCGGCGCGCGCGCCCGCGACCGCTGGCACCGCCCGGGCGTGATGCGACGTCATCGGCCTCGGCCTTGCCGGTTCGCCGCCCTGGACGATCGGCCAGCTTTACGCGGACCGGGCCGTTCTCGTCTTCGACCACGACGGTCTCGCGCGCCAACACGGCACGCTCCTCGTGCCGCAGTCTGAGGCCCAGCGTCGCGGTCTCTTCGAAGACGGCGCCGACGACCCTATCGCGATGGGCGGGGTCGGCCATCACGCGCACTGCCTGCAGCCACCGCCCCTTCTTGCCGATCCCGGCGAAGGTGACGACGTCGCGAACGCCCGGCATGGCCCGCAGATGCTCCAATCCCGTCGCCAGATCCTCGGGCGATTGATCATCGATGTCGAACTCGATGACGAGGACCCGGTCGCCGACCGGTTCCGCGCTGGCGAAGCCGAGGACGCGCAGCACGTTGGGAACCCCCGGCAGCTCCCGGCTGCCGGCACCTATGCCGCTTGCCTGCAATGTTCCCGGCGGCCCGTCGGCGACGCCGCGCGGCGCGAGGTGCCGCAGGATCGCCGCACCCGTGGGCGTCACGCGCTCGCCCGGCAGGCCGTCATCGCCGCGGAACGCGAAGCCGGCGAGCAGGTAGGCGGCGGCAGGGGCCGGGACCGGCAAGAGGCCGTGGGCCGAACGCACCGTGCCGCTGCCGAGCGGAAGCGGGCGGCACTGCCAGCGCGCCGCCGCCAGGAGGTCGATAATCGCAGCGGCGCCGATGATATCGGCCTGCGTGTCCCAATCCGCCAGCTCGTGAAAATGCACGCTTTCGATCGGCACGCGATGCACGGCCGCCTCGGCCTCCGCCAGCAGGGCCAGAATCGCTTGAGCGTGGTCGCGAACCGACGGCGAAAGCGGTGCTTGCGCGAATCTTCGGCGCAGATCGGGGTAGGCGCCGCTGGGCACCGCCGCGTTGCCCTCGAAGACAAAGCCTGCCGCCGCAAGGCCGGCGCTGCGGCGCTGAACCAGCGAGACGGTGCAGCCCCGCGGCAGGCCGCTGTCGCCGATCGCGCGCAGCACCGGCGCGGCAAGGTCGGGATAAGCGTCGAGCATTGCCGCGATGAACATATCGCCGCTGACGCCGCCCAGGGGATCGAGAACAAGGAGTGACGGAAGTGGAGCCGCGCTCATTCATGCCGCCACGTATTTGGGGATGACGTACGGGCCCTCGGGGATGAAGGCCGCCGCTCCGTCGCCCCCGGCGGCGACCGCGTCGCGGATAGCGGCATCGAGATCGCTCACCATCTCAACGCCGGTGAGCGCGCGATCCTCCTGCGGCAGGCCGCCGGAATAGAGCTGCACGCGCCCGACCCGCATCGGTTTCAGCTGCATTTCGGTCTGCCACTCGTCGATGTCGGCGAGCGCCTTGGGCAGGATGCTGCGCAGGAACCCGTCGGTGCCCATCTCGACGAGACGGCGTTGCGCCGCGCGGAACTCCCTCGACCCGAGCCCCTCGGAACAATCGGACGCAACGATGAGCGTGCCGCCGGGCTCCAGAATGTCGATCGGCGTCACCATGCCTTTGATCGTCTGGTAATAGGTCCGGTCGAGCGGAAAGCCCGCGGCCGAGGTGACGATGGTCTTGAAGCGGCGCGGCACCGGCACCTGAATCCAGTTCTCGACGAAGCGCACCGCCGCCGCATGGCTGGCGATGACCTCGCCATACGAGACGAAGATCAGCTCGCGCTCTTCGTTGATGACGACGTTGAGCGACATGACGTCGCCGAGCAGGCGCACGATCTCGAGCTGCTCCTCGTGCAGGGGATTGCCGGCGAGGTTGCAGGACATCGAGGCGGGGTTCTCCATGAACGCCGCGGAGTGGAAAGTGCGGATCGTGTCGGCATGAGCCACTCCGGGCGCGACCACCTTACGCCCGCCGGAATACCCCGCCATGAAGTGCGGCTCGACCAGGCCGGTGGCAATGCGAAGATCGGCCTCGACAAAACGGCGGTCGAGCTTGATCGGCACGCCTCTGCCTTTGGTGCGGCCGAGGTCGACATGCGCGGCGTCGTCCCGGGCGAAATGATTGACGACCCGGAACTTGTCGAGCACCCAGGGATCGCCGACAACCCGCGCGAGCTCATCGCCTTCATTGGGCCGGTGCAGCCCCGTGGCGACCAGCACCGTGATCGCGTCGGCCGCAATGCCCGCGCCCAGGAGCTGCTCGATCATCGGGCGCAGGAACAGATGGTTGGGTACCGGGCGCGTGATGTCGCAGATCAGTATGCAGGCGCTGCGCTTGCCCTTCGCCTGCTGCGCGAGCGACGGCGCACCGATCGGCCGGGCGAGGGCGTCGGCGATGGCTGACCGGGGGTCGGGCAGCGGCGCGCGCGCCGCTTTGCGGATCAATGTTTCGCGGCAGCCCGGCGGCACCGAGACCCCAATCGTCGCTTTGCCATACAGAAGCTCGACGTTCATGACGGCCTCCCGCAGCGGCGATGACAGCGCAGTATAAGGCAAGGTCCGGCCCTCAGCGAGGGCTCGTCGGTCCGCGGCCCCTTCCGCCTAGGCTTTGCCCCTACCCTGCAAGCACGAGATCGCTCGCCTTCTCGGCGACCGCAATTGTCGCAGCGTTGATCATCGCCTGCGGAATTCCCGGCAGCACCGAGGCGTCAATAACCCGCAAACCCGCGATGCCATTGACGCGCAAGCTCCCATCGACAACCGCCCCGATGCGGCAGGTGCCGACGGGATGGTGGAACGAGTTGGCTGCGCGGCGGATGAAATCGCGCTGATCGGCGATGCTGGCCCAGTTTCGGCCGGGGTAGATCTCGCGCGCGCGCCAATCGGCAAAAGCGGCAGCGGCGCCGAGATCGCGGGCCAGGGTCACGGCTTTCATAAGCACATCGAGATCGCCAGGCTCGGACAGATAGCTCGGATCGATCCGAGCCGGGGCGCGCGGGTCGTCGGAAGCGAGCGTCACGCTGCCCCGACTGCGCGGCCGCATCAAGCAGGGCACGAGGACGTAAGCCGGCGAAGCCAGCGGGCCCACGCTGGGCAAGACGAACGGCAAGGAAAGACACATCACGAGAATGTCGGGACTCGCCTTCGGATCGCGCTGCGGCACGTAGAGGACAGCATCGGCGTGGTTGTAATGCGACCGCGGCACCTCGCGTCTTGCCGCATAGGCGACACCGGCGAGCAGCAGATGATCTTCAAGATGCCGGCCGACATCGGGCAGATCTCGGTGAACCGGGATGCCGAGAGACCGAAGCTGCTCAGCAGGGCCGATCCCCGACACCATCAGCAAGCGGGGTGAATCGATCGCGCCGGCGCACAGCAGGACTTCCCTGTCGGGCCGCACGAGACGTTCGGCGAGCCGCACGCCGATGCATCGTCCGCTCTCGATCTCGAGGCCGAGCACTTCGCTGCCGACGAGCAGATCGACGTCGGCGCCCTCCAGGCTTCCCAGATAAGCGGTCGCGGCATCGTCTCGAACGCGCCCCTTGATGCTGAGCTGGTTCCAGCCGACGCCCGTGGTCATCGCGCCTCCCAGATCGGGCGTCATCGCGAAGCCGAGCTCTTGTGCCGCGTCGATGAACGCGGAGGCGACAGGATTGCGATCCGTCACGTCGGCGAGTGAGAGCACGTGCAGCGGACCGTCGCCGCCGCGCCAAGCGCTGGCGCCACCGGAAAAGGTCTCCGCGCGTATGAAATAGGGTAGAAGGTCGGAATATCTCCACCCCTCAGGCCAGCGATCATACGCCGCCGGGTGACCCCGCTGATAGGCGAGCGCGTTGATGGCACTCGAACCGCCCACCACTTTGCCGCGCGGATAGGGAACGATACGCCCGCCCAGCCCAGGCTGCGGGGTTGTCGCGTAGCGCCAATCCACCGCGCTACCCTGAAGCTGAGGCCAGTCTGGCGGGTCGGCGATGGCGGCGAGCGTCGCCGGACCACCGGCCTCGATCAGGAGCACCCGCCGTCTTGCCTTGCCGAGACGATGCGCCAGCACGCAACCGGCGGAGCCCGCACCGACGATGACGTAGTCGTAGACGGGACGAAGCTGCTCGGGTGAAACCATGCCGTGCGCAAACTCGACCATGCCGCCTCGATGCCAGGATCCGGCCACTGTCGATCACCGTCAGCAATAACCCGATCCGGCTCACACGGACCAGGCAAATATCACCAGGGCCGTAGAGGGTCCGAGCTGCGAATGCGGGGCCGAGGCGCTCTCGAGCGGGGTCCGTTCAAGTCGAATCGCTTGCTTCCCTGGTCCCGTCATTCCCGCGAAAGCGCTAGCCCGGATTTCTCACACCGTCACGGGCTGCGACGGCGATCTTTGGCGCCAGGGTAGGAGCCGGGACGCGCGGCGATGCGAGCATCGTAAGCGGCCCGGCGACGCCCTCCTGGCGCCAAAGAGCGCCGTCCCTCCGGGTTGCACACTGTTGGCGCGCTGCCGCGTCGCTGCGGGCTTGACGATGCTCACATCGCCTGCGCCCTGGCTCCTAACATCGCGCCAACAGTGGGCAACGCAGCACGCGACGGTATGAGAAATCCGGGCTAGGGCATGCACACATCTCGCGACCCTTCAGCCCCCAACCATCGCATTGCCCGCGAAAGCGGGCATCCAGGGCCTCAAATGCGATCGCCGGGGCGCGCGCTCTGGGTCCCCGCTTTCGCGGGGACGGCGGAATACCTATGCAATGACAGCGTTTCTCGAGACGTGTGCATGCCCTAGCGCGAAAGCGGGAATCCACGGGCATGGACCCCCGCTTTCGCGCGCGAAAGCGAGGGTGACGAGTGAGAGCGGTTCGATTTGAGCGGATAGGGCTCTAGAGGCGGTTATGAGCTATTCAGTTGGTT
This sequence comes from Allostellaceae bacterium, assembly GCA_035509275.1. Lineage (GTDB taxonomy): Bacteria > Pseudomonadota > Alphaproteobacteria > ATCC43930 > CGMCC-115725 > DAHUYF01. Next base: position 5,830 of record DATJLU010000017.1, read on the forward strand.
CTCATCGACACGATCGTGAGATATGTAAAGCGATCGCTCTAGTGCGGGTTTCCGGACGCTCGCCGTCACGTCATCGCGCCGATTCAGCAATCACAGGGAGTTCGACCCATGGCCAATCCCATTTACGTCCTCAACGGTCCCAACCTCAACCGCCTGGGAGTCCGGGAACCGGAGATCTACGGCCACACCACCTTGCGCGAAGTCGAGCAGATGTGTCGCGAAGCGGCGCGAGACCACGCCATCGAATTCCGGCAGACCAACAAGGAATATGAGCTGATCGACTGGATCCACGAGGCGACCGACAGGGGCAGTGGCATCATCATCAACCCCGCGGCGTTCACCTTCACCTCGATCGCGGTGCTCGACGCCCTCAAGATGTTTCCCGGGCCGATCATCGAGCTGCACATCTCCAACGTCCATCGCCGCGAGCCCTATTACCACCACTCCTACGTCTCCAAGGTTGCGACGGCGGTCATCGCCGGGCTCGGCGCCAACGGTTACAGAGTGGCGGTCCACGCCATGCTTGACCTGCTGAAATAGACCGACGCAGGCTCGTGGCGGCGGCGCTGGAGTCGGAACCCGACGTCCGTGCCCTGAGGTGATCGCCTTCGCGATCGACACCGCTTCATCAAACCGCCGCGAGCGCCTGGTCGAGATCGGCGATCAGATCGGCGGCGTCCTCGAGCCCGACCGAGAGCCGCACCAGCCCGTCATCGATGCCGAGCGCGGCGCGCTCCTCGGGCTTCAAGCGGTGATGGGTCGTGGTCGCGGGGTGGGTGATGAGGCTCTTGCCGTCGCCGAGATTGTTCGAGATCTCGACCAGCTTCAGCGCGTTCTGGAAGCGGAAGGCGCCGGGCTTGCCGCCGCCGACCGAGAGCGCCAGCAGCGTGCCGCCGCCGCTCATCTGCCGGCGCGCGAGCGCGTGCTGCGGATGGCTCTCGAGCCCGGGATAGAGCACGCGCTCGACCTTTTTGTGGCGCGCGAGAAAGCCGGCGATCTCGGCCGCCGTGCGGCTCTGCGCCTCGACGCGCAGCGGCAGCGTCTCGATGCCTTTGAGCAGCAGCCAGGCGTTGAACGGGCTGAGCGCCGGCCCGGTATGGCGCAGGAACGGCATCAGGCTCTCGCGCACGAACGCCTCGCTGCCCAGCACGGCGCCGCCGAGGCTGCGGCCCTGGCCGTCGATATGCTTGGTGGCGGAATAGACGACGATGTCGGCGCCGAGCTGCAGCGGCCGCTGCAGCAAGGGGGTCGCGAAGACATTGTCGACCACCAGCACGCCGCCGGCGCGGTGGGTGAGCTCCGCCACCGCGGCGAGATCGACGAGCTCGAGCGTCGGGTTGGACGGGCTCTCGCAGAACACCGCCTTCACCCCCGGCGCCAGCGCCTTCTTCCACGCGGCAAGATCGCGGCCGTCGACGAGCTCGGTGGTCACGCCATAACGCGGCAGGATCTGGGTGATGATGTAGTTGCAGGAATTGAACAGCGCGCGCGAGGCGACGACGCGGTCGCCGGCCTTCACCTGCGCGGCGAGCGCGGCGAAGACCGCGGCCATGCCGCTCGCGGTGGCGCGACAGGCGGCGGCGCCTTCGAGCAGGCGCAGCCGCTCCTCGAACATCGCGACGGTGGGATTGGCGTAGCGCGAATAGACGAAGCGCGAGCCGTCATTGGCGAAGGCGGCTTCGGCCTCCTCCGCGGTGCGGTAGACATAGCCCGAGCTCATATAGACCGCTTCGCAGGTCTCCATGAACTGGCTGCGCAGATGGCCGGCGCGCGCCATCACGGTGCGCGGGTGAAGGTTCGGGGGAAGCTCGCGGAAGGCGTCGGGCATGGTCCTCGCTCCTCGGACAGGACCGGCAGAACACGAAAAACCCCGGCTCCGCGACGGGCCAGGGTTCCGAGAGGGACCTCCGACCTTTTAGCGGTTGGTTTTACGTGGCCGCAAGCCGGTCGGCTCAAATCACCACGGATGCAACAGCGGGTACTCCGCGGCGGCGCCTATGTCAAGCCTTTCGCGTCTATTGGAGCGCGTCGTTGGGCCGGCAGACGCTGTACCAGATGCCGAGATGCGCCTCCTTCCACTTGGGATCGCTGCAGTTCTTCTGCATTTGCGCCGCCTCGCGCTGATCCTGCGCGGGATCGATGCCGCTCTTGCTGCTGCCGCAGGCCGCCAGCAGCAGGACGGCCAGGCCGAGCGCGATCCGCGGCATCACCTTCCGGCGGAGCGGTCGGGCCGGCGCCGTGGCGGCGCCGTCGGGAGCGTCAGAACCTCTATATTCCACGGCTGGAATGCCTCATGGGTCCGGTGGCGGTCGTGACCCAATTATACCACAACGCCCGCCGTTGAAGATGGTCCAACGCGCCGCGGTGGCACGGCCCGCACCCATCCTGTAGGTTGCCCCGGCGCAAGCAAGGGGTGCAGCCATGTCGATCTTCGATCTCACCGGAAAGACCGCCATCATCACCGGCTCCTCCAAGGGCATTGGCCGGGCGATCGCCGAGCAGATGGCGCGGTTCGGCGCCAATGTCGTGGTATCGAGCCGCAAGGCGCCGGCTTGCGAAGAGGTGGTTGCCGGCATCACGCGCGCCGGCGGCAAGGCGGTGGCGATCCCCGCCCATATCGGCGACAAGGCGGCGTTGCAGAACCTGGTCGACAGCACCATCAAGAGCTTCGGCCGGATCGACATCCTGGTCTGCAACGCGGCGGTCAATCCCTATTACGGCCCGCTCGCCGGCATCAGCGACGAGGCCTTCGACCGCATCATGGACAGCAACATCCGCAGCAATCTCTGGCTCTGCAACATGGTGCTGCCAGGCATGGCGGCGCGCAAGGACGGCGCGGTCATCATCGTCTCCAGCATCGGCGGCTTGCGCGGCAGCACCATGCTCGGCGCCTATGCCATCTCCAAGGCGGCGGACATGCAGCTCGCGCGCAACCTCGCCGTCGAATGGGGTGCGCACAACATCCGCGTCAATGCCATCGCCCCCGGCCTGGTGCGCACGGATTTCGCACGCGCGCTCTGGGAGAATAAAGAGGTGCTGGAGCAGACGCTGAAGCAGGCGCCGCTCGGCATGATCGGCGAGCCCGTCGACATCGCCGGCGCGGCCATCCTGCTCGCCTCCCCCGCCGGCCGCTTCATCACCGGCCAGACCTTGGTCGTCGACGGCGGCGTGACGATCGCGGGAAGGGGGTAGGAAGCTGTCAGCCGTCAGCTTTCAGCCAAAGTTCTCAGTTTTCAGTCGTCGGTGATCAGTCTACCGACCGACCGGACTGACAACTGAAAACTGACGACTGACAACTGGCTGACAGCTGACAGCTCCTCAAGCTATCTCGAACAACCCCGCCGCGCCCATGCCGCCGCCGATGCACATGGTGACGACGGCGTATTTGGCGCCGCGGCGCTTGCCTTCGATGAGGGCATGGCCGGTGAGGCGGGCGCCGCTCATGCCGTAGGGATGGCCGATCGAGATCGCGCCGCCATCGACGTTGAACTTCGCGGGATCGATGCCGAGGCGGTTGCGGCAATAGAGCGCCTGCACGGCGAAGGCCTCGTTGAGCTCCCAGATGTCGATGTCGTCGATCTTGAGCCCGTGCCGCTGCAACAGTTTCGGCACGGCGAAGACCGGGCCGATGCCCATCTCGTCGGGCTCGCAGCCGGCGACCGCCAGGCCGCGATAGATGCCGAGCGGCTCGAGGCCGCGCTTTTCCGCGAGCTTCGCCTCCATGACGACGCAGGCCGAGGCGCCATCGGAAAGCTGGCTTGCATTGCCGGCGGTGATGTAGCCGCCCTCGCGCACCGGCTTCAGCGTCGCCAGACCCTCGCGGTTGGTATCCGGCCGGTTGCCTTCATCCTTGGTGAGGGTCACCTCCTCGGTCCAGGTCTTGCCGCTGTCCTTGTCGGCCATCAGCTTCACCGATGTCATCGGCGTGATCTCGGCGTCGAAGCGCCCCGCCTTCTGCCCCGCCGCGGTGCGCTGCTGGCTCAGCAGCGCGAACTCGTCCTGCTGCTCGCGCGTCACCTGATAGCGCTGCGCGACGGTGTCGGCGGTCTCGATCATCGTCATGTAAATGTCGGGCTTGTGCTCGACCAGCCATTCATCGGCGAAGCGATGCTTGTTCATGTTGTATTGGACGAGGCTGATGGATTCGAGGCCGCCGCCCACCGCGACATCGACGCCGTCCACCATGATGCGCTGCGCGGCGATGCTGATCGCCATGAGGCCTGAGCTGCAGAAGCGGTTGATCGTCTCGCCCGGCACCGTCACCGGCAGGCCGGCCCGGATCGCCGCGTCGCGCGCGATGTTGTGGCCGGTGGCGCCCTCGGGATTGGCGCAGCCGATGATGACGTCCTCGACCGCGCCCGGTTCGACCGCGGCGCGCTCGACCGCCTTGCCGATGACATGGCCGGCGAGCGTCGCGCCATGCGTGTTGTTGAAGGCGCCGCGCACCGCCTTGCCGATGGGCGTGCGCGCGGTCGAGACGATGACGGCTTCTCTCATGGACCTCTCCTCCGGATTTTCGCGGGAGCCTTGCCCACACCCCCCGTTGTGTCAACCCTGCTCTGGACGCGGCGCCGGCGGCGGGGAAGAATGCCGGGCCGGCCCGCCAGACGAAGGACCTTGCCGATGCGCCAGTTTACCGATGTCGAGGAGCTCAAGACCGCCATCGGCGAAGTCCTCGGCGAAAGCGAGTGGATCACCGTGACCCAGGAGATGATCGACCGCTTCGCCGAAGCGACCGGCGATTTCCAATGGATCCATGTCGATCGCGAGCGCGCCAAGGCATCGGCCTTCGGCACGACCATCGCCCATGGCTTCCTCACCCTGTCGCTGATCCCGCAGCTCCTCGACCGGGTCTATCATGTCGGCAAGGTCGCGGCGCGGCTCAATTACGGCTGCAACAAGGTGCGCTTCACTCAGCCGGTGCCGAGCGGCGGGCGCATCCGCGCGCAGATCCGCCTCGCCGATGTCGAGGAGACGCCGAAGGGCGTCCGCATCACCTCGGAGGCGACGCTGGCGCTCGAAGGCTCCGAGCGCCCGGCCTGCATCGCCGAGGTGATCGCGGTGGTGATCCCCGAGACGCCCTAAGTGTGAGGTGCAGGCGTCCCTGCGCAAGAAGAGGGTCCACCACAGAGGCGATGAAGCAGTGAGGAACCAAATATCGGCGCGCTCTGCGCGCCAATGCTTTTGTTTTCTCACTGCCTCACTACCTCTGTGGTGCATCTTTTGAAGTCCTCTCGGACTCCAACACAATCTCAAATACCGCTCAAATCCGCGTAAAACACGGATCAAATCCGCGGCGATTATCCTCGCCAGCGGCGGCCGCGAGGCCCAGATTGCTGGCATGGGTGATCCGCTCTCCATCGCGGTGTCTGGCTTGACCGCAGCGAGCCTCAGGCTCGATGCGGCGGCGAGCAATATCGCCAACAGCCAGGACACGGCGCCGCTCTCGCCGCAGCCCGGCGACCCGCAGCCCTATCAGCCCGTCGACGTGGTCCAGAAGCATGTCGCCGGCGGCGGCACCTTGGCGACCTACGCGCCCGTGGTCCCGGCGAGCAACGCCATCTACGATCCCGGCTCGCCCTTTGCCGACGCCAATGGCCAGGTCGCGGCGCCCAACACCGACCTCGCCCAGCAGCTCGTCAACACCAATATCGCCAGCGTCTCCTACGACGCCAATGTGCAGGTGCTCGAGACCGCGCAGAAGATGCAAGGCTACCTGCTCAACATCTTCGCCTGAGACACCGCGGCCGGATCACTCCTCGCCCGGCAGCGCGCTTTCGTGCCAATGGCCGATGAGCCGGCGCGCCAGCCAGCTCAGCAGCGCAAAAATGCCGATGCCCGTCGCCGCCAGCAGCAGCAGCGCCGCGAACAGCCGCGGCATCTGCAGGCGATAGCCGGCTTCGAGAATGCGCGAGGCGAGCCCGGTATCGGTGCCGCCGGTGCCGGCGACGAACTCGGCCACCACCGCGCCGATGAGCGCCAGCCCGCCGCTGATGCGCACCCCGGTCAGGAAATAGGGCAGCGCCGAGGGCATGCGCAGATAGCGCAAGGTCTGCCAGCGCGACGCGCCATAGAGGCGGAAGAGCTCGACGAGGTTGCGGTCGGCGCTGTTGAGGCCGAGCGTCGTATTGGCGACCACCGGGAAGAAGGCGACGATCCAGGCGCAGACCAGCAGCGACAGGAACACCCGGTCCTTGAGCCAGATGATGATGAGCGGCGCGATCGCCACGATCGGCGTCACCTGCAGGATGACCGCGTAGGGAAAGAGGCTCACCTCGAGCAGCCGCGATTGGGCGAAGAGGATCGCCAGCGCGCCGCCCAGGATCACCGCCGCGGCGAGCGCCGCCAGCGTGATGCGCAAGGTCACCAGCAGCGAGGCCAAGAGGCTCGGGCCGTCCTGCCACAGCGCCTCGGCAACGCGGATCGGTCCGGGCAGCACATAGGGCGGCAGCTGCTCGAGGCGCACCAGCGCCTCCCAGCCCAGCAGGAACAACAGGCCGACAACGAGCGGCGCGCCGATGCGGATGAGGCGCTCGTTCACGCCGCGGCCTCGCTCAGCACGCGCGAGACGCGCCGGCATTCCTCGACATAGCGCGGCGACGTGCGCAGCGCGGCATCACGGGGATAGTCGAGCGCGATCGGCAGATCGGCGAGAAGGCGTCCCGGCCGCGGCGTCATGACGACGATGCGGCTCGACAGGAACACCGATTCGAAGACGCTGTGGGTGACGAAGATCACCGTCCAATGCTGGCGTTGCCAGAGCCGCAGCAGATCCTCGTTGAGGCGAAAGCGGGTGAGCTCGTCGAGCGCGGCGAAGGGCTCGTCGAGCAAGAGGAGGCGCGGCTCCGTGACCAGCGCCCGGGCGATCGAGACGCGCATGCGCATGCCGCCCGACAGCTCGCGCGGATAGGCCTTTTCGAAGCCTTCGAGACCGAGCGCGCCGAGCGTCTCGGCGATGCGGCCGGCGACGGCGTCGCGGCGCTGCCCGGCGAGCCGCAGCGGCAGATAGACATTGTCCCACACCGAAGCCCAAGGCATCAGCGTCGGCTCCTGGAAGACGAAGCCTAGCCGCCGCTCGACTTCACTCTCGCGATAGGTGACGCGTCCCGCCGAAGGCGTCACCAGCCCCGCGATGATGCGCAGCAGCGTGCTCTTGCCGCAGCCGGAGGGACCGAGAACGCTCAAAAAGCTGCCGGGCGCGACGGCAAGGTCGATCCCGGCAAGCGCTTCGACGCCGGTGCGAAAGCGCTTCGCCACGCCCTCCAGCGCGACGATGGGTGAACGATCCCCGTTCATTCACACTCGGTGCAAAGGTTTGCGAACTCGACATGGACCCCCGCTTTCGCGGGGGTGACGAAGAAGACGACACCAAATTTTCTCGTCATTCCCGCGAAAGCGGGAACCCGTGCACCGCGAGCCACATTGCTCCCGTCAAAATCGATGTGGCTTGCCGCTCCGATCGGCACGGGCCTCGCCATCTCGCCCTACTTCTTCATTCCCACGCCCTTGTTGACGAAGGCGAGCGTATAGGCGCGGCGCTCGTCGAGCGTCTTGGGGTAGAGGCCCTGTTGCGCCATGATGTCGAAAAAGTCGCGCCAGCGCGCCGCGGTCATGGCGCCGATGCCGTGCGTCTTGGCATCGCCGCTGTCGACAATCCCGGCTTCCTTCATATGCGCCACGGCATAGGCGAGCACGGCATCCGTCATCTCGGGGTTGTCTTTCTTGATGAGCGCGTTCGCGGGCGCGGGATTGCCATAGAGATAGCTGTACCAGCCTTCGATGCTGGCATCGACGAAGCGCTGCACCAGATCGGGCTTCTCGCGGGCGAGCTTCTCCGAGGTCTCGATGATCGAGCCGTAGCTGGTATAGCCGGCATCGGCGAGGAGGAAGACGAGCGGCTTCTCGCCCTGCTGCTCGATCAGGAACGGCTCGCTCGTGACATAGCCCTGCTGGATCGCCTGCTTGTCCACCAGGAAGGGCGCGACGTTGAAGGTGTAAGGCCGGATCTGGTCGTCGGTATAACCGAACTTCGCCTTCAAGAAGAGCCACCAGCCGACGCGCGTATCGGCGCCGATCATGATCGGCTTGCCCTTGAGCGCGGCGAGGCTGTCATTGCCGACGCCGCGATGCGCGATCAGCACCGAGGGATCCTTCTGGAACATCGCGGCGACCGCGACCATCGGGATCTTCTCGTTGACGAAGTTGAGCGAGATGAACGAGTTGGGCACCTCGTCGAAATCCAGCCGCCCGGCCGCCAGCAGCGCCGCCTGGTTCACTTGCGGGCCGCCCTGGCGCAAGGCGACGTCGAGCCCATGCTTCTGATAGATGCCGGTGGCGATCGCCTGGTAGTAGCCGCCATGCTCGGCCTCGGCCTTCCAGTCGGTGCCGAGGGTGACCTTGTCCTCGGCCTGGAGGGGCGACGCGGCGGCCAGCCAAAGAGCGGCCGAGAGCGCAACGGCATAGCGGTGCTGCATCGATCTCTCCCCGGTCGTCCCCCGCCGTTCTAGGGCAGAACGGCAAGCAGGGGGAAGCACTTCTTTTGCTCTGGTCTTCACCGCGCGACAGCGAGCGCCGCCCTCACCCGGTGCTGCGCACCGGCCTGCCCTCGATCGGGTATTGCGGATCGTTGTAGCCGGGTGTCGAGGGGTGGCCGGGGGTCACCAGCCGGTCGATCAAGGCCTCGTCCTCGGCGGTGAAGCGGCAGTCGAGGGCACCGAGATAATCCTGCCAATGCTCCTCGGTGCGCGGGCCGCCGATCACCGCCGTGACCAGGCGGTTGTTCAGCACCCAGGCGACGGCGAACTGGCCGGCGGTCATGCCGCGCTGTTGCGCATAGGCCTTGATCTCCTGCGCGAGGCGGAGCGATTCCGGCCGCCATTCCGTCTCCAACATCCGCTTGTCCTGGCGCCCGGCGCGGCTCTCCGCCGGCGGCGGCGCATCGGCGCGGTATTTGCCGCTGAGCACGCCGCGCGCCATCGGGCTGTAGGGCACGACGCCGAGCCCGTAGAAGCCGGCGGCGGGAAGCTGCTCGATCTCGGGCATGCGGTTCATCGCGTTGTAATAGGGCTGGCTCACCACCGGCCGGGCGATGCCGAGGCGGTCGGCGAGCGCGCAGAGCTCGGCGATGCGCCAGGAGCGGTAGTTGGAGACGCCGAAATAGCGGATCTTGCCTTGCGCCATGAGGTCGCCGAGGGCGCGCAGGCTCTCCTCGAGCGGCGTTCCATGGTCCTCCTTGTGGAGATAGTAGATGTCGATGTAGTCGCTGCCGAGCCGCTTCAAGCTCGCTTCGGCCGCCTGCAGGACCCATTTGCGCGACAGCCCGCCCTCATTGGGGCCGCTGCCCATGGGGTTGTAGACCTTGGTGGCGAGCACCCAGCGGTCGCGGTCGCGCGCGATCGCCCGTCCGGTGATGGTCTCGGAGCGGCCTTGATTGTACTGGTCCGCGGTGTCGATGAAATTGACCCCGGCCTCGCGTGCGCGGTCGACGATGCGCTCGGCCGTCGCGGCATCGGTAGCGCCGCCGAAATTCATCGTGCCGAGGCAGAGCGCCGAGACCTTGAGGCCGCTCCGGCCGAGATTGCGGTATTCCATTCGTCCCTCCCCTATTGCCGCGAGTTTAACAACCGCTCTCCCGGTGGGAAACCATCGCCGCGGTTTCCGTCCGCCCTTGCCGCCTTGCGCGGTTCACTCTACTGTCACCGAAGCTTCAGTCTCGCGAGGGGGCGAGCGCCGATGATCTCGAGGAGGCAGAGCCGCGCGATCGCCGCTTGGCTGGGCCTTTTCGCGTTCTTCCTCCAATCGTTGATCCCGCTGCTCGTCGCCGCCGAGATCTCGCTCGCGGCCAATGCCGGCGAGCACAGCGTCTTCGAGCTCTGCCCCATGGGCCATGTCCATGGGGCGGCGGACCAACATCCCGGCGGGTCCGGTAAATCCCAGGGCGACGACGATGGCTGCGGGCTCTGCCCGATCTGCCTCGCGCTCCATGCGAGCCCGGTCTTCACCGCGCCGGCCGTTGCGGCACTGCCCGTCCCGATCGTTCACGCGATCGTGACGGCGGCCGTCGCGCCGCACCAGATACCGCGCCTCGTCGCAACCGCCGCTTATCGCTCGCGCGCTCCTCCTCTCGGCTGATCTCCACGGAATAGTCGCTTCGACCGGACCGTCTTGTGGCGGTCCGGCGCCTTTGGCTTTTCGGAGATCGGCTCGATCAAATGACAGTTGGAGAGCATGTCAGCGCGAGTAGCAAAATTTGATGGGTTACGCAGGCGCCATTCCCGCTCCACAGCCTCAGACGCGTTGACAGCGAAGGGCGCGATGATGCGGGGACGGGCGGCGATCGTAGCGCTGCTCGCTCTAGCGGCCGCGGCAGGGGCGGCGAACGCGCAATCGCGGCCCGACCCGCCGCTCGATTGCCGCGCGTTCAGCGATGCTGCCGCCCGCCAAGGCTGCGCGCGGGCCAACGCCGGCAATGCGCAAGCGCAGGCTTCGACCGGCCTCCTCTATGTCGCGGGACGCAATGTTCCCGTCGATTATGCCGCCGCCCTCCGCCTCTTCCGTCTTGCCGTGGGTCAAGGCGACGTCGCAGCGAACGCCTACCTCGGCGCCATGTACGCGGCTGGCCGCGGCGTCGCGCGAGACGATCGGGAAGCGGTTCGGCTCTTCCGTGCCGCGGCGGACAAGGGCAACCCGGTGGCGCAGGTCGATCTCGCCGACATGTACGCCACGGGGCGAGGCGTGGCCAGGAACGACGATGAGGCGACGCGTCTCTATCGCCTTGCCGCGCGCCAGGGGAACGCGGACGGCATGAACGGCGTCGCCTGGCGCCTCGCCATGGGCGGCGGCAATCTCGACGAAGCGCTGAACTGGGCCGCCCGCGCCGCGGCGCTCGAGCCGCAGAATCCGGGCTTCCAGGATACGCTCGGCTGGGTGCTCTTCCGACAGAAGAAGCTCGAGCTCGCGCTGTTTCACGCGCAGCGGGCGGTCACGCTGGAGCCGCGATGCGCCCCCTGCGAAGACCATCTGGGCGATATCGTCGCCGCGCTCGGGCGGCGCGACGAGGCGCGCGGCCACTGGCAGCGCGCGCTCGAGCTCTCCGCCGGCATGCCGTCGGCCGATCCCGATTGGGACAGGGCCGAGGTGGCACGGAAGCTGAGCGAGCCATGAGCCCGGGCCCGCGGAAATCCCGGACATTGGGCGCCTGGCTGGCGCTGCTGGCGCTCTACGTGCAGGCCTTGCTGCCGATGCTCATCGCGGTCGAGCTCCGGCTCGCCGACGCCGGTGGCCCCGCTTCCGCGGCGTTCGCCATGTGTGGTGGCGGCCATGATTCAACGGCCGGAGCACCGGGCACCGGGGACCGTCATTCCCGGCATTGCTGTCCTCTCTGTACGGCCTGTACCGCTATCGGCGCCTCCTACATCGCGGCGGCGGAGATTTTTCTCGCCGTGCCGGCGAGCTGGACCAGCATCGCCCTGCGCGCCAGCGGCGTCACCGCCGTCTCACACCCGCGGGTTGCCCTCTACGAGGCGCGCGCGCCCCCGCCCATCCCTGGAGTGAAGCCGTTCGGCCGGTCGCTTGATCGTCCCGACGGCGCGCATCTTTTCGACGTGGAGTCCATTCCTGTTCACGCGAGGAAATCATGTCTCTTTCTTTCGATCGACGCGGCGTAACGAGTATCCGGCGCCTTGCCGTCACGCTACCCATCGGAATCACTTCTTTCGTGCTTTCGGCCGCGGCCTTTCTGCTCGGCATGTCGCCGCAGCCGAGCCTGGCCTGCGCCTGCGGCTGCGACGTCTTCGCCGTCGGCACGGCCTCGATGCTGCCCACCTCGGCGGGCGGCACCGCATATCTGTCGCTCGACTACCAGGATCAAACCATCAATTGGCATAACACGGGCCGGGCGCCGGCCTCCGATAATGGCGACAAGAACCTCGAGACCTATTTCTACACCGCCGGCCTGCAATACCTGTTCAACCGGAGCTGGGGAGTTCAGCTGGAAATCCCTTATTGGGACCGCAGGTTCACGACCGACACGAATTTTGGGAGTTCCCCGCCGAATCTGCAGACGGCCCATTGGTCCGATCTCGGCGATATCCGGGTCCAGGGCATCTACACCGGGTTCTCGGAAGACCTGTCGACGGGCTTGACCTTCGGCGTCAAACTGCCGACCGGCAGTTACCAGATCCAACCGGACATCGTCGATCGCGACAGCCAGATCGGCAGCGGCAGCACCGATCTCCTGCTCGGCGGCTACCATCGCGCCGCGCTGACGAGCGACAACATCTGGAGCTGGTACGCCCAGACGCTGCTCGACCAGCCGGTCTTCACCCAAGAAGGCTACCGCCCCGGGACCGAAATCGATACCGCCGGTGGGATTACCTACAACGGCTTTGTGTTCGGCAATCTCATGGTGACCCCGTTGGCTCAGGCGATCTTTTCCGAGCGGACCCGCGACAGCGGCCCGAATTCGGCGCAACCGGTTGCCTCCGGCTACCAGCGCCTGCTGCTCTCGCCGGGGGTCGAGGCCGACATCTATCAGTTCTCGACCTATCTCGATTTCGAATTTCCGGTGTGGCAGCGCTTCAGGGGTGACCAGCTGACGGCACCATGGTTGATGAAGTTCATCGTCGCCTACCATTTCTAACGACAGCGGGGCTCACATGAGCAGAAGTCTCAGGATTGTTACGTCTCTGGCGAGTGTCGCGGCCTTTGGGTTGGCCGCGCACTTGGCCTTGGCGGAAACCGAAGTCGGACAACCGGCACCGGCGCTGACGGCAAAGGAATTGGGCGGCGGCACTTTCGACCTTGCCGCCCTTCACGGAAAGGTCGTCATCGTCAATTTCTGGGCGACATGGTGTGCGCCCTGCCGCCAGGAGATGCCGGCGCTCAATGCCTTCTACCAGCAACACCACGGGCAAGGCCTCGAGATGATCGGCATCAGCGCCGATCTTCCGCGTGAGCGCAGCGACGTGGTCAAGGTGATGAAGGCGTTTTCCTATCCTGCCGCCATGCTCGTCGATACTGACGTGAACGGCTTCGGCAGGCCCAGCTCCATTCCCGTCACCTATGTCGTCGATGCGAATGGCGTGGTGCGCGCGCGGTTCAGTCCCGATGAAACGGGGGTCACGGAGCAGCAGCTCGACACGACCGTGCTCCCGCTGCTGAGCCATGGACCCGGCGGCAGGTAGCCCCCTCCCCCGGTTCACCTCCCGCGAGGGCGTCCGTGGGCAGCCCCGTCGCGTTCGTTTTCCACGTGGTCGGGCGGCGCGACGATGAAGGGCAATCTCATCGGTGGCCGCCCGCTTCAAGGAGTATCCCTATGCGCATCCTCGCTTTAGCCTCAGCCCTCTGCCTGGCCGTCTTATCGTCCGCCTATGCGCAAGCCAGTTCCCCCATCGAGGTCAGCCATGCCTGGGCCCGCGCCACTGCCGCTTCGGCGGCGAACGGCGCGGTTTACTTGAAGGTGATGAACCACGGTACTGCCGATGATCGCTTGACCGGAGCGTCGACCACAGTTGCCGCGAAGGCGGAGTTGCATATTACGCTCAACGATAATGGCGTCATGAAGATGCGGCCGATGGCGGATGTGCCCGTCAAGGCCGGCGGCAGCGCGGAATTCAAACCCGACGGCATGCACATCATGCTGCTGGGGCTGAAACACCCGCTCAAGGCGGGAGAGCACTTCCCGCTGACACTGACCTTCGAGAAAGCCGGCGCCGTCAAGACCATGGTCATCGTCCAAAAGGCAGGCGCGGCGGCGCCAGGCAGCATGCCGGGCATGAAGATGTGAGGCGCGTCGATCAACCGCCGGCCCGAATGCGCCGGGCGAAGCCGCGCTGCGCAACGCCAAGGCGGTATAACGCCGAAGTTGACCGGCGATCCCTGTTCTTGCATTGATCCGGTCAACCGCGCGCCGCTTTACCGGATTGACGGCGGGAACGCTGCCGCAATCGTCCGGCCGCGACGAAAGGGAGGCCACCCATGATCCACTCGACACGATTGCTGGCGAGTGCGGCCATGCTCGCCGTACTCATCGTCCCGGCCATCGCGGCCGATCAGGGCGAAACCAAGACGCCGATGAACATGCCGATGTCGGACGCGCCGGCGCATTTCAAGCCGACGCGCAGCGCCTATACCGAGCATCATCAATTCCTGGTCCGGCTGCTCTCGGTGCCGGCGCCGATTCCCTATGAGAAATACTTCTCGATCCGCTTCGGCGTCTATGACGGCGCGGCGCCGCACAACAAGATTTCGGACGCCACGATCGTGATCGAGGCCGGCATGCGCCACGGCATGAAGACCGGCTTCGCGCACGGCATGAACTCAACGCCCAAGCTCGCGAGCGAGAATGGCATCATCAGCGTCTCGGGCATGTACTTCCACATGATGGGGGCATGGACGCTGAAAGCGACGGTGACCGCGGGCGGCAAGGAGGATGTGGCGTATTTCCAGCTGCCCTGCTGCGGCGCGTAACGCGATCGCGCCGCGCGATCGCCGTGCGGCGCGGCATCAATGGTGCCCGCTCCCGACGCCTGCAGGCCCCGTGCCGACCGAGGACAGCAACCCGGTCGCGACCAGCGAGGGGAAGCGGTATACGCGCGCGACGGTATCGCCTTTTTGGGACATGCATTGCGCGTAGCTCGCGTCGTAGCGCTGCTGCGGCGTGCCCGCCGCCGCTTGCGGCTGCGCTCCAGCGGCGATCTGCTGCGCGGCAACGTGCCGGCAATCGGCATCGTCCTGGCGCAACGCCGCGACGCTCTTGCCCTGGGCTGGGATCGCCGCGAGGCTTGGCCCAGATGGCGGGGTGGTGGTACAGGCGCAGAGCGCCAGGGCGGCGAGCAGCACTGCCCCGGTCCCGGTGGCGCCCTTGCCTGACCTTGCAGCACGTTTCACGAGGGTTCTCCGAGCGATCGAATGTCATCCATGTAGCGACCTGATCGAGCGTCGCTCATCACAAGGCGGTGATGTCGCGGCACCACCCTGCCGGCAGGAACCGCTATCCGCGCTGCTTCGATTTAATCGTCCCGACACGCTTCGGTCAATTTGATCGGGCACGAGCGCCAGGGAAACTTTCCTACCGCGCCGTACCGCCTTATCTTCAAGGCGAGGGAGGCGCCCATGCGGTCAGCATACGCTATCACGCTACTTGCCGTAGTCTTGTGCCTTGGCGCGGCGAGAGCCCGCGCCGAAACGGTCGATGTCGCCGTCGTCTTTGCTGCCGACGTGTCGCGCAGCGTCGATGACGACGAGTTCAAGCTCCAGCGGCAGGGTTATGCCGCGGCGGTCACCGATCCGGGGGTTCTGAAGGCGATCGCGGCCGGCCCGCATGGCGCCATCGCCATCTGCTTCGTCGAATGGTCAGGGCCAGAGGAGCAGCAGGTGGTGGCGGGCTGGACGGTGGTGCGCGACGGCGAAAGCGCCGCGGGTTTCGCGGCAACCCTTATCCAAGCGCCGCGCTCCTTCGTCGGCCGCACCTCGATCAGCGCCGCGCTCGATTTCAGCCGGGACTATTTCACGAAATTGAAGGCGGCGGCCACCCGCCGCGTCATCGATGTCTCGGGCGACGGCGACAACAATTCCGGCCGCCCCCTTCCTGACGCGCGCGACGAGGCGGTGTCGGCGGGGTTCACCATCAACGGCCTCGCCATCATCAACGCGCATCCCAACCCGGGTTATTTCGCCCACGTCCAGCCGCCCGGCGGGTTGCCGGCGTATTACCGCGAGAACGTGATCGGCGGCCCCGGCGCCTTCCTGCTCGTCGTCCAGGATTTCACCACCTTCCGCGAGGCGATCACCAAAAAATTGGTGGCTGAGATCGCCGCCGCGCGAGGCGCCACCTACGCCTCGCTTTCGGCGCGCTAGGGAAAGGAGACCACGCGATGTTTGCGATCACCGAACACGTCGCTCGCGCGCCCGGCCACACCACCTTCTATCTCGCTTGCGGCGCACCCCAGGCGCCACTCATCGTCTTCGTGCATGGCTGGCCCGAGCTCGGGCATAGCTGGCGCCACCAATTGCCCAGCTTTGCCGCGCTTGGGTTCCGCTGCGTCGCTCCGGACATGCGCGGTTACGGCCGCTCGACGATCCATCCCGACCACGCCGACTACGCGGTCGAGCGCAGCGTCGAGGACATGCTGCAGCTCATCGATGCGCTCGGTTACGAGCGGGCGGTGTGGGTCGGCCATGACTGGGGCAGTCCGGTGGTCTGGAGCCTCGCCAGCCATCATCCGGAGCGCTGCGACGCGATCGCCAATCTCTGCGTTCCCTATATCGCCAAGGGCTTCGCCATCGAGAACCTGCTGCCGCTGATCGACCGGACGCTCTACCCGGAGGGCGAGTACCCCTGGGGCCAATGGGAATATATGCGGTTCTACGAGGACCGCTTCGACGCCGCCCGGTCGGCCTTCGAGGCGAATGTCGAGAATACCGTCAAGGCGATGTTTCGCGCCGGCAATCCCGCCGCGCGCGGCAAGCCGGCGCGAACCGCGCTGGTCCATCGCGACGGCGGCTGGTTCGGCGGCACCGGGCAAGCGCCCGACCTGCCGCGCGACGCCAATGTCCTCTCACCCGAAGACCTCTGCAGCTACGTCGCGGCTTTGCAGCGAACCGGCTTCTTCGGCCCGGACTCCTGGTACAAGAACCACGCGCGCAACGCCGACTACGCGGCCCGTTCGGTCAAGGGCGGCAGGCTCGACCTGCCGGTGCTGTTCCTGCACGCCGCTTATGACTACACCTGCGACACGGTCGGATCGCGCCTTGCCGAGCCGATGCGCCGCGACTGCACCGACCTCACCGAGCACACCGTCGAGTCCGGTCACTGGATGGCGCAGGAGCGCCCGGTCGCCGTCAACGCCGCCCTCACCGCCTGGCTCGCCCGCCGCCTGCCGAAGGTGTGGCCGACGTAATCCCATTCCCCTGCCCCACGGCAGGAAAAGATTCACCACGGAGGCACGGAGATCACAGAGAACCGAGAATGGCGCGCTTCGCGCGTCAAACACTTATTCTCCGTATCCTCCGTGCCTCCGTGGTGAATTCATAGACCCTTAGGACACCACGCTCAGGAACGTCTCATGCAGCTTGCGCTGGGGATAGTCGAGGCCGGAGGGCAGCTCTTCCCAGCTCCACGCGATCGGCGCTTGATCGGGATAGCTCTGCAGACCGCCCGTGAAGGTCTCGATTCGGTTTCCCGAGGGATCGAAGCCGTAGATCGTCATGCCGCGCGTGATCCCGTGCCGGGTCGGCCCCATCTCGACCGGCACCTTGTTCATCGACAGGATGTCGCCGGCGCGCAGGATCTTTTCCCAGGAGTCGAGCAGGAACGAGACGTGGTGCAGCTTCCCGGGCTCGGGGTGCTCGACGAAGGCGATATCGTGCGCCTTGACCGAGCAGCTCAGCCACAGCGCGCCTTTGGTCTCGCCATCCGGCAGGGTGACATATTCGGTCAGGTAGAAACCGAGAATCTCGGTGAAGAGGCCCAGGGCCTGGTTGACGTTGGGGCCGTAGAGCAGCGTGTGATCCATGCGGATCGGCGCGATGCCATGTTCGGCCGCCTCCGTCCACGGCCGCGGGTTGCGCAGCTGGCCCGGATAAAGCGCCGGCTCTTTGTCGGCATAGAGCTCGATCCGGTGGCCGGTCGGGATTTCGAAGCGAACCCGCCTGCCAGTCGCGAGCATCTCCCCCTCCGGCACCCGTTCGACGGCAACACCGCATTCCCGCAGATCGCTGTCCAGCCGTTCAAGCGTCGACCGGTCGCGCACCTTGAACGCGAAATGGTCGATGCCGGCGGTTTTGGCTTTGCGCAAGACGATGCTGTTGTGGTCGCGCTCGTCCCAGGCTTTGAAATAAGCCCTGCCGCTACCGTCTCGCCCCGTCTCCACGAGCCCCAGGACGTCACGATAGAACTGGACCGCCTGATCGAGATCGGTCACCCGCAGCTGCGCATGCCCGGGCCGCAATACGCCGGTCAAAGCCATGGTCATCCTCCCTTTTCTTCACCTGACGCCGGCCGCGTGAAAATTCGCCGGCGCACCACGGCGCATCGACCTCGTCGCCGTGTCGGCGGCGCGAAGGATTCCGTATCCAGACGAGCGGGCGTCAGAAATTCAGTCTGGCCCTATTTGGCTTTTCCGACAAGACGCTCTGGCCCAAGCTCTCGCCAGCATAGCCTTGACTCCCTTCCCCCCTTGAGGGGGAGGGTTAGGGAGGGGGGTTGCTCGCGTCGCAGACGCGAGCGTCAATTGAAAAGAGCCGCCGCTACCCCCCACCCTTCCCTCCCCCTCAAGGGGGGAGGGGGATTTTGATAGTGTGCGCTTACTGCCCCCTCACCCCGCCGCGCCGGCAGCCAGCCGGGCGAAGCGCGGCTCGAACACCAGGTTGGCCATTGCCTGGCAGCGCTTGATGAGGCGCGGCTCGTCCGGGCCGTAATCGTCGATCGCGTTGTGCAGCGTCTGCAGATTGTCCCAGACCAGCACATCGCCTTCGTTCCAGCGATGGGCGTAGACGAACTCGGGACGGACCTGATGTTCGAAGAGATACTCGAGCAGCGCGTCGCTTTCGTCCGGCGGCAACCCGTCGACGCGCATGGTATAGCCGGGATTGGCATAAAGGATCCGCCGGCCGGAGATCGGATGCTTCATCACCATGGGGTGCGAGACCGGCGGCTTCTTCCGCCGCTGCTCCTCGGTCAGCGGCGCCCGGCCGGTCGCGGCGCCTTTGCGCCGGCGCATCATCTCCCAGAATTTCTCGAAGTCATGCGTTGCCGTCAGCCCTTCGAGGCGCGTCTTCATCGCCGACGGCAGCGCCTCATAAGCCGCCGTCATGCTGGCAAACTCGGTATTGCCCAGCGCCTTGCCGTCGCGCCGCGGCACCTTCAGCGCATAGAGGACGTTGACGAACGCGATCATCCGGCTGAACGACATGTCGGTGTGCCAATCCTGGCCGGCATCGGCAAGGCCGATCGGACGGCCGTTCTCGGTGATGTTGGAGAGCGTCATCACCTCGGGATGAGCCGGGTCCTGAAAGGCGCCGGACACATGCACCTCGAGCGCGCCGAAGCGGCGGCTGAACGCCACTTGCGCGCCGGCATCGAGGCGCTGGCCGGGGAAGCACAGGACCGCATGATCGGCGAGCGCGCGCAGCACGATGCCGAGCGCGCGGTCGCTGAGCGGCTGCGACAGGTCGAGACCGACGACGCGCGCGCCCAGGATCTCGCCGGAGGGGATCACTTCGACCATGCGATGCTCCTCGTCATCTGCTGCGCGATCGCGATGCTTCGCCGGAGAGCACGGCGCTGACCGGGGCCGGACGGGCGCCGAGGCGCTGCTCCAGACCATAGCCGATGGCAAGCCCGGCGGCACTGCCCACGAGCCCGGCGAAGACCGCCTCGCCGCGGCCCACGGCGAGGCTCCAGCCGATATTGGCCAGCATGCCGCCAAGCACCGCGCCGATGCCCGCGCCGGTACCGCAGAGGCGCGATCGCCCGAAAAACACCGCGACGATGAGCGGCACCAGGATCACATCCGCACGGAAGGCGAAAGCGAGGAAGCTGTAATTGATGATCAGCTTCATCGCATTGCTGGCGCCGACGAAGAGGCCGAGAATGACCACCGCGACGATGACCGTCCGCGCCACCGCGACGCCCTCGCCATCGCGCATGCCGGGGCGCAGCAGCTGCTGATAGAGGTCGCGCGTCACCATCGTGGCGATGCCCAGCGCCAGCCCGCCGGCACAGGTGATCACGGTGATCAGGATGGCGCCGATCAGCATGCCGCCGAGGATGCCGGGAACATAATGCGCGGCGAACAGCGGCAGCGCTTCGGCGGGACGGATTGTCGGCTCGTGCACCTTCATGAACATGCCGACGGCGACGCCGCCCAGACCGAAGAGGGTGGTGCCGATGCCGGCGATGACGGCGCCCAAGCGCGATTGCCGCACGTCGCGGCCGGCGAGCACCGCCTGGACATAGACCTGGGTGGTGAGCACGCCGAGGATGATGCCGATCCCGCTGCCGAGATCCTTCGAGAGGCCATTGCCGAAGAGATCGAAATACCGGCCGGGCAGTGCCGCCTCAAAGCCGCTGACGCCGCCGCCCAGCGCCAGCGCCACGGCGCCGAAGACGATGAGCGCGGTAAACGCGATCAGCAGCTTGACGAAGCCGGCGGTGCCGGCGCTGATCGCGCCGCCGGTGAAGACGTAAAGCACGATCAGCAGCCCGGCCACGCCGATGATGGCGATATCGGGCCACGGCAACAGCACCGCCAGCAGCGCGAGCGCGGCGGCCACCTGGCCCGGAATCGTCATGAAGATGCCGATGCTGTCGCAGATCGCGATAAGCGGCCGCATCGGCGTGCCGAAGCTCGTGACCAGGAATTGCGGCAGCGTTTCCACGTTCGAGAGGCGCAGCGGCCGGGCAAAGAAGCCGGCCAGCACCAGGCAGCCGAGACCGGCGCCAAGCGTGAACCACCAGGCGGGGAGGCCATAAACGAAAGCCGCCTGAGCGGTGCCGACGGTCGAGGAGCCCCCGACCAGCGCGCCGACGATGATGCCGGCGACGATCTGCCAACCGGCCCGGCTGCCGGCGATGGTAAAGTCGCGGGTCGAGCGGACATTGCGGCCCGAGATCAGCGCCACCGCCGCCACGC
The DNA here is from genome assembly GCA_035509275.1 of Allostellaceae bacterium. GTDB lineage: Bacteria > Pseudomonadota > Alphaproteobacteria > ATCC43930 > CGMCC-115725 > DAHUYF01. The sequence continues at coordinate 26,466 of DATJLU010000017.1, forward strand.
ACAGCGTGACCAGAACCGCGCCCAGGATCATCCCGCCGCTCGTCATCGCCGCCCTTCCCCCGGTTCTTGCCCCGCCGAACGTTATGGTCTTTCACGCGCCTCCTTCAACCGCCTTTGGCGGATGGCTGCTGCGCTCCGCGCGCCAGGGGCATGCCCCGCCACAGCGGAAGCGCTCCAATACGTATCCCGCCGTCGCCGCGAAAGCGCTACGGTACGTGCACGTCTCGAAAAACCCTGCGGCTCCAACCTCTTTTCCGCCGTCCCCGCGAAAGCGGGGACCCAGAGGCACGCGCTCCGCTCGTCGGGGCTGAAGCTCCTGGATGCCCGCTTTCGCGGGCAAGGCGAAACTTGAGACCTGGCATCGCTGCGATGGTTGGTGGCTGAGGCGTCGTTGGATGCGTGCATCCATCAGCGCTTCCCTGGGACCCGAGCAAACGCCGCCCTACGCCGCGCGAACCGTGGCGAGGAAGCGGTCGACCTCGGTGCGCAGCAAGGCCGAATGCCGGGCGAGCTTGCTCGCCGCACCCAGCACCTGCTCGGCGGCGGAGCCGGCGTCGCGCGCGGTGGTGCTCACCTCGGTGATGCTGCGCGAGACCTGGTCGGTGCCGATCGCTGCCTGCTGGACGTTGCGCGCGATCTCCTTGGTGGCGCTCCCCTGCTCTTCCACCGCCGTCGCAATCGAGGTCGAGATCTCGTTGACCTCGACGATGGTCTGGCAGATGTCGCGGATGGCATCGACCGCTTGTCGCGTCTCGTCCTGGATGGCGCTGATCTGCGCGCGGATGTCGTCGGTCGCCTTCGCCGTCTGGGTGGCGAGCGACTTGACCTCCGTCGCCACCACGGCAAATCCCTTGCCCGCCTCGCCGGCGCGCGCCGCCTCGATCGTCGCATTCAAGGCGAGCAGGTTGGTCTGGCTGGCGATGTCGTTGATCAGCGCCACCACCTCGCCGATCTTCTGCGCCGAATCGGCAAGACCCGCGACCGTGGCGTTGGTGCGTTGGCCCACCTCGGTCGCGCGCGCGACGATGCGGGAGGCTTGTGCGACCTGGCTGCCGATCTCGCCGATCGAGGTTGCCAGCTCCTCGGAAGCGCTGGCGACGGTCTGCACGTTGGTCGAGGTCTGCTGACAGGCGGACGACACCGCCATCACGCCCTCTTTGGTGCGCTCGGCCGTGCCGGACATCGATTCCGCCGTCGACTGCATCTCGCCGGCGGCGGCCGAGAGCGAATCGACGATGCCTTTGACCGCGCGGTCGAAGCCGTCCGCCAGCGCGCGCGTCGCCTTGGTCTTCTCCGCCTCGGCCGTGCGCTTCATCTCTTCCTGCTCGCCGCGCATGCGCTCCATGGCCAAGGCGTTCTCCTTGAACACCTGCACCGCCCGGCTCATGCCGCCGACTTCATCGCACCGATCGGTGGCCGCGACCTCGACGGCGAGATTGCCGGTCGCCAGCGCCTCCATCCTGGTCTGCAGCCCGGCCAGCGGATGCGCGATGCTGCGGCTGATCGACCAGCCGGCGGCGGCGAGCACCGCCAGCACGGCAAGACCGATGCCGCCCAAGGTCGCCAGCGTGCTCCACAGCGCCGCATCGACATCGTCGACATAGACGCCGGCGCCGATGAGCGCCTTCCACGGCGCGAAGCGCTTGATGTAGCTGATTTTCGGCAGCGGCTCGCCACCGCTGCCGCGCGGATAGGCGTAGCGCACGACGCCCTCGCCTTGCTCCGTCGCAACCCGCAGCATCTCCTGGACATAGGCCTTGCCGTTGGCGTCCTTCAGCTGCGAGCGATCGCTGCCTTCCTCTTTGGGATCGGCGCCATGCGCGAGATTGATGCCGGTGAGGTAATGCACGAAGACGTAATTGTCGCCCTCGAAGCGCATACTGTGGATCGTGGCGCGCAAACGGTTGAGCGCTTCGTCATGGCTGATCTCGCCGCGCTTCTCCGCGGCATCGAGCCCCGCCATCACGCCATAGACCATGTCGTCGATCGCGCGCAGCTTGGCGATGCGCTCGTCCATCATTCGGCTGTGCAGCAGCAGCGCGGCCACGAAGATCGCGACGATCAGCGCGATCGCCGACAAGCTGATGAGGATCAACAATTTCCACTGGATCCTCAAATTGTTCAGCAGGCTCATCCCGCGCACCTCGGTTCCGGCTTGTGCGATCGCATCGAACGCGATCGCACGGCGACTTCGACAGCGTCCCGCGGGGAGAATTGGCTGCAATCCTTACCGAATTCTCAAGAAAGGCGATGCGTGGCGCCACGCTGCCATGCCCGCTGGGCGGGTCACACCCGCTTTGTGAGCGGCGCGCGCGGCGTGCGATAGCGAACAGAGATTTCGTCACCGCAACGATGCCGCAATCGCGCGGACATCGTTCGAAGCCGCGTCACGACGCTGAAAACAGGATGCACAACCGACGCGCTTTACGGCGTGGTGCGGCACACCACAGGCGCGATTGGAACGACGGCAGAAATCCCGGTGTTCGGCTGAGAAGAGAGAGAGGCGATCCCCGGAGGTCGATTATGCGGACATCGTTGGCCAAGCTGTTCCTGGTGCTATTCCTGCTGACCGGCGCAAGCGCCGTTTTGAGCGCGTGCAACACGACGGCCGGCGCCGGCGAGGATTTGTCGAGCGCCGGACACGCGATCACCAACAGCGCCGAGCGGAATAAATAGCATCCACGGCTTCGGTCACGCGCACGCGCCCCCGTCGCCGGATGCGGTCGGGGCGTTGTGTCGCCTGTGGGACCGCGTCGATGCGCCAGCGCCGCGCCGGCTCGTGAAAACCGCTTTGACGCGAGGCGTCCAAGCTCTACCTCTAATCGGTGACCCCAGCCGTCCGCATCGCGACGCTTCTGCTGCTTCCGCTGGCGCTCGTCGCCTGCCAACCGCCTGACGCCGATGAGTGGATGAAGCCGGGCGCCACCAGCGCCGATCTGCGCGGCGATCTCACCGATTGCCTGCGCGAAGGAACCGGGCCGCCGCCGTTCTCCTTCTGGGCCTTGAACGAGAGCTACGACAGCGCCCGCGCCCGGATCGCCCGGTTGAAAGATGCGTGCATGGTCGATCGCGGCTGGCAGCCTGTCGCCCAGGCGCAGCCACCACAACCGCACTGACCCGTTGCGGCAATTTATGCGATAGTGCCGGCCGCTCGATCACCTCGATTAGGGACGGCACGATGCGTTTCATGAGGCTGGCACTGCTGGCGCTGATCCTCGGCGCTCTCGCCGCTTGCGGGACAAGCGGATCGGCTCAGGGTGGCGCGACGGACAGCGGCGGTGGCGGGCGGATCAAGCTCGGCTTTCCCTTCTAAGACGCCCCCTCCCTTCCCACCCAGCCCCTTGCCTCCATTAAAGCTGGACCACAGAGGCAGTGAGGCGGTGAGAAAACCAAGGGAATTGGCGCGCGAAGCGCGCCAGTACTTCTCTTTCCTCATTGCCTCACCGCCTCGGTGGTGAATCCCTTCCTGCTGCGGGCGCGGCGACAAATGCGATAGCCCCACCGCTTGAGCGGGAGGGTTCAGCGGCTCGACGAGCCACCGCCGGTGTTCAGCGATCCGCCGTCGATCTCCGGCGGCCACGTCGATGGCCCCAGCGGTGTCATGGGTGGCAGGATCCCCGAGCGCAGGCACAGCGCCGTTGCCCGAGCGCGTCCCTCGGCATCCATGCCCGTCCAGTTCGGGTATTGCTGTTGCGCTTGTGCCCGGCAAGCATCCATGGGCTGCCAGATATTGTCGTTATATTGATAAGGGCTCCAATTGCCGTAGTTCGTGGTTTGCGCCCGAGCGGCGCTAGCGGCGAGCAATGCAAGCGCGCCGATACCGACGACCGAAAGCGGCCAGCCCTTTCCTCCCATCGGCGAATCCAAAGCCCGGCGCACGCCCGCGTCAAGTGGATGCGAGCGCACTCGCCCGTTCGCGGCAGGCCGCCGCTCGGGCAAGGCGTCGCCTATAAGGATGTTTTCTAAACGCTATCAATTCGCTGTAGACGTATCCTGAAGCGTTCTCTGATGTCGTGCAGTCGCATTGCTCAATTGCGAGGCTAGCATCGGTAGCATATAGTCGGCCGCTACACTGAAAGGCATTTGCGGTGAGAGGGCGGCTTGCGTCGACGGCGCTGCGCTGCACAAGCGGGCCAGTCTTGGCCGTGCTCTGGATCACCTTGTGCGCTTCAGCAGCAGCGGCGGCCGATCTCGATCGAGACTTCTCCACGGCGACGATCGAACAGCTCTTGGATGCGATAAAGCGGGGAAATTCGGCGCGCATCGATGATGAGGCGACGTACTATCTCGTAAAACGCCTCTCCGACCCCGGCGCGGCGGCAGAACGGCGCGCCGTCGAGGCAGCGCTTGCCAGTAAAAACAGCGACCTCCGGGACGCCGCGGCATATGCGCTCGGCAGCGCCGGTTCGGTCGCCGCCGCCGCGGCGCCGGCCCTTGTCCGGGCGCTCCGGGACCCCGACAGTGACGTACGCTGGTCGGCGGCCGAAGCTCTGTCGCGCATCCAGCCGGATCCGAAGATCGCCGTCCCTGCTCTGCTGCAGTCCCTCGACGACCCCCATGAACAGGAAAGTGTGCGCGAGGGCGCGGCGGAAGCACTGGGCGGGATGGGGCCGGATGGCGCGCCGGCGGTTTCGGCGCTGACCAAGGCCCTGAGCGACCGGCATGCGCGCATGCGTGACTTTGCCGCCGCATCGCTCGGAAATATCGGACCGGCGGCCAAGTCAGCCGTGCCGGCTCTGCTGACACTACTGAAGGGTCCCGACGCGGGCGTGCGCGCCTCCGCGGCGGAGGCGCTCGGCCAGATTCGATCGGGAAAGGAAACCGTGGTCCCGGGCCTGACCGAGGCCCTGCAAGATCCGAGCGCGGGCGTACGTGGCAACGCCGCCTACGCCCTCGGCTACTTCGGAGCCGATGCACAAAGTGCGATACCCGCCCTCGCCCACGCCCTCAGCGACCCTGACACAGACCTGCGCGTAAACGCGGCTTCGGTTTTGGCCAATATTGAGGATTTGGATCTGGCGGGGGCAGCGCTTCCCGGCCTCGAGGGGGCGCTGAAAGACGCAGACCCGATGGTCCGACAGTATGCCGCAATCGCCGTTGCGCGCCTCGGTCCGGATGCCAAAACGGCTCTCCCGGAGCTCCTCACCACGCTCACGGACGAGAGACCGGAAACGCGCGAAGCCTCGGCGAGAGCACTCGGGAACTTCGGCATGGAGGCGCGCATGGCTGCGCCAGCCTTGGCGAGAGCCGCCAGCGACCCGAACCCGCTGGTGCGTCGGACGGCGCTGGAGGCGTTAGGAGCCGTCAGCCCGCCGGAGGAGCTGAGGCGATCAGCGTTCCGGTCGGCGCTCAACGATCCCGATCCGTCGGTTCGCCAGGTCGCGGTCATGCTCGTGCCGCTCGGCGGCGAACTCGAGCCGGAGGTGATGGAAGCATTACTCAAACTATTGAAGGACCGGAATGGATCGGTCCGTAGCGCCGCCGCCAACCTCTTGCGGAATGCTCCAACAACAAGCCCGCTGGTGGCCTCCGCGCTTGCCGAGGCGTTGAAAGATCCAGACCCGAACGTTCGAAGAGACGCGGCTCTGGCGCTCGCCAACGGGCCTGAGGCGCTGCAGGCGATGCCGGTGTTGACCCAGTTGCTCGGCAGCGGCGATGACGAGACGCGGATGCGGGTTGCCACGGCGTTGGAGACGCTGCGAGACCACGACGTCGCGCATGCCGCCATACCCGCGCTCATCCGCGCGCTCCATGATCCGCTTCCGTCCGTGCGTCTTGGCGCTGCGGCGGCACTGTCGGAAATGGGACATAGCGCCAACACCGCAGCTCCCGATCTGATCGACGCTCTCAACGATCCTGAAGTCATCGTCAGGATCGACGCGGCGATGGCCCTTGGACGCATCGGGGCGAACGTCGATAAGGCGGTTTCGACTCTGACCACCTTGATGGACAGCACCGACATGAACGCCCGCCTGGGCGCCGTACGCGGGCTGGGCGCCATTGGACCCGAGGCAAAATCCGCGGTTCCGATTTTGCTTACGGTCGTGAAGCAAGCCGGTGATGGGACGATGCAGCTTGCGGCAGTCGATACCCTGGGAAACATCGGTCCGCCGGCGAAACCGGCGGTCAACGCGTTGCTGGAGCTCCTGCACAGCAAGGATCCTAGCCTGCGCGCGCAGGTGGGGACCGCTCTGGCGAATATCGCGCCCGAGAACCCGGCCGTGATTTCCGCGCTTGTCGGCGCACTTCAAGATGCGCCGCAGGAAGCTCGTCTGGCCTTCGCCTATGCGCTGTCAAACGCCGTCCGCAACGCGGTGGTTCAGCACGCGAGCGGCACCTATGGGAGCTTCGGGCGCGCGGTCGACGTCTTGAAGAAAGCGGATGATGAGCAGCTGCAACGGCTCGGAGCGGAGATGGCGCCGTTGGTGGGGTTGCTGCGGCCATCGCCCAGCTTGGCGGAACGGATTGAAAAGTTCATCTCCGAGCATCTGATCTCGAGTATTGCCATTCTGCTCTACCTCGGCTGGACGATCTTCTGCCTGGGCCTGTTTTGGATCTGGCCGCTTCGCGCGCTGCGCCTCAATGAGCGGCTGGCTGGTCTGGACTACAAGCTTCCGAGCTGGGCGGGCGGCGGAACGGTGCCCATGCGGTTTGCTCTCTTCATTGGCTTCCTCGGGTATCTCCGTCCCGCCCTCGATGCCTGGGTGGCGAGCGTCGTCGTCACCGCGCGCGAGCGCTTCGCGCTGAAGACCACCGTCAAAGAGCGCGAGGTGCATGTCGGGCTTCCCGTGCTGATCGACGGTGACAGCGTTCTCGACCTAAGCGCCGCCAATCTGCGGCCAACGTTTGGCCGGAACCTCGCGTGCCTGCTGATCGTCGGCGACGGCGGCGCCGGCAAGACCAGCCTCGCCTGCCAGATCGCGCGATGGGGCATGGCTGAGCCCGGCGATCAGCGGCTGGCCGGCCACCTGATCTTGCCCGTGCTCATCGAGCAGGAGCTCGCGTTCTCCAATCCCGGCGATGGCGAAGGGAGTGACGACGAAGCCGACAAAGACAAGGGCGGTAAAGACAAGGGAGGCAAAGACAAGGGCAAGGGAGGCAACACGCTTTTGTTCGAAGCGATCCGCCGCCAGCTGCAAGACCTGATCGATGCCCCCTCTCCACCGGAGCGGCCCCTCGTTGAAGCCTTGCTGCGCGAGAGACGGGTGATGGTCCTGGTCGATCATTTCTCGGAGATGGGCACGGCAACGCGCCGCAATATTCAGCCGGAAGCGCCCTCCTTTCCGGTGAATGCGCTGGTGGTCACGTCACGCGTAAAGGAACCATTGGGCGGCGTCACGAAAACGACATTGGAGCCGATGCGCATTGAAGGCAATCGATTGTCCGTCTTCATGGACGCCTATCTGAAGCAGCGGGAGGCGCGCGATCTGTTCGACGACACGGCGTTCTTCGATCTCTGCAAATCGCTGGCGATGATGGTCGGCGACCGGAAGATCACCGCTTTGCTCGCCAAGCTGTACGCGGAGCAGCAAATTCTCGTCAGACAGGATGTCGCCGCGGTCGATCTGCCGGGAAACATTCCGGATTTGATGCTCACCTACCTCAATCGCATCAATCGCGCAGTGAGCGAAGGGCGTCTCGGCGACGAGCGCGTGCGCGAGGATGCCAAAACCATTGCCTGGATGTGCGTCGGCTCAACCGGCGTGCCGCAAGCGGTCGCTCGCCGGGATGTCGTTGCCGCGCTTGGCGACGACGCTCGAGATCACCTGGAATATTACGAGAATCGGCTGAATCTGGTCGGAGCCGTAGAACCCGATGCCGTCCGCTTCTTGCTGGATCCACTCGCCGAGTACCTTGCGGGCATCGAGCTGACGGATCGCTGCGGCGGCGACGAAAGCGAATGGGCCGGGTTCCTCGCGCTCCTGGATACACCGCCCTTTGCACAACATAACATTCGCGGATTCCTGCTCGCGATCCGCGACTGCTGCAAAGCCGCCGCAAGGACCATGACCATCCCGCCCTTCGTGGTGCCGGAACTCGAGGCCCGCGCGATACCCGCCCACCCCGCCGACGCCGCCAATCCAATCCCCGCCCTCCTGGGCGGTTAGGGCAATTGGATTCACCACGGAGGCACGGAGGACACGGAGATTGCACGCTTGGGGCGCGTTCTTCGCTTCTCCGTGATCTCCGTGCCCCGTGGTAAATCTTTTCGTGCCACGGGCGCAGTATTACGCTGACCGTGTACCTATGCCAGCTGGACTATCGTCCCGCCCAGCCGGACAGAAGGTCGGTGTCACTCTTCGGAAATCTTCTCGAGCGATTCGATTTCCTTCAGCCGCAGCGCCGCCTCGCCCATCATTTCGATCAGAAACCTGATGGCCGCTTCGTCGGTGATGCGGGAGAGCAAGCAGCAATACCGTTGCAGGTCGCGGTGCAGCTCGTCCTTCGATCGGCGCCGCGTCCGCTCGCGCGGCGTGTCTGCGTCTTCCATAGCTCCCCCCGTATGCGGGCCACCTTCTATGGGTCGGCCCTGCCTTGCGAGTCATCGTCCACGTCGGACATGGTCATTCCCAACGGCGGACGTCCCCGTCCCGGTTTCTCCGGCTTCGCTGCGAGACGCTCCAGGCCGGCTTCGATCAGGCGGCGGATGGCTTTGGACTCCGTCGCCAGACTGTACTCGACCCGAAAGTCATCAATCGCCTGTGCGGTCTCCGCAGACACGCTCACCATTTTTCGCACCGGGTGCTCAATGTTCTTCGGGCGCGGCATCGATCCACACATCCTACAATCTGAAGCTGCTACAGATGCAAGCGACGGAAAGTGCCGTACCACTCTATCAATAACCATCGCTTAGGACCTTGCGCCTTATCGTGCGCCTGCCCGCTATTCCCCGATGCGGGCAGCCGGTAGGCCCCGCTCTTTCCTTGGTCCGGTGGGAGCGGGGCCGTCCCGCAGAAAAGACCGTCAGCGCCGCCTCAGGCGGCGCGCCATCACTTGGACGAGACGGGAGCGCGCCGGCCGATGGCCGAGGCGTCAGGTACGGGGGCCGGTCGTGACCTTCCGCGTATCCCTCGGCTTGGATCGGTTTCGCCAATCGTCCACCACGATGATGGCGGCCGCAGCGATGAATCCAAGCGCAGCGATAATCGCCAGAACCAGGTCGCCGTCTTCCATGGCGCCCCCTCCTCGACGCGGACCTTGCGCGGCGCCCCTCCTCATTCGCGGAGGAAGCGTGCCCTGGCAACACCGCTACCCCGCTTCCTGTTCCCGGCAATCGCAAACCGCGAGTGCGGCGCGTCGAACATGCGCAGCGGTGAGGCTTAGCGTCGCGCGACGCTCAATTCCGACGCTGCTCGCGTTGCGGCCAGCCGACAAAGCCGGCGACGATGCCGATCAACGCTTCCGGCCGGATGGGCTTCAAGACGTAATCGTGGCGATCCAGCACGCCGAGCTGTGACAGCTGCAGCGCATACCCGGTGATGATCAGCGCCTTCATGCCGCGCGCTTTCGCCTGATCCGCGAGCTCGACGCCCGTGCCGTCGGGAAGCACCCCATCCGCCAAGACGAGATCGTACCGGTTCGACGCGATCAGTCCTCGGCTCTCCGCGGCAGTGCTCGCGCGATCGACGCGGTAGCCGGCCGAGGCCAGGACATGTTCGAGCAGAATGCCGACATCGGGATCGTCTTCGACGACGAGAATGCTGATCGGTGACGTCGCCACGTCTCGCTCTGCCAGAGTTTGGCGACTTCTATTTCTCGGCGTGCGCGGAGTCACGTTACGATTATGTTACCCGCGCGATGCCGCCTTCGTGTCACAGAGGATGCCGGAGCGAGAAGCGCCGGTTTGCGCCGTCATGGGCGCCATGATTTTGAGTCAAGCCAGCGCACCGCGTCGCCGCGCGTGAAGCCGAGCGCTTTGATCATCTCGATCGCCTGCTCGCGGCTCAGCGCCGGTCCAGCTCTTCGATCGCCGGCGGCAGCACCACGATAGCGCCGGATGATCTCATCGAGAGCGGCACGCGTGCTTTCATAGGACTGCGCCATAACACGGCATATGGTGCCGCACGAACTCTCTGCAAGCCGGGGTCGCGGCTCTCTGCGGCACGGCGCCAAAGCGGCGGTGTCGGCGTGTGCTCCGAGGGCCGTGCGCGGCGGCCCTCTCGCCGAGCGCCGGATGCGGCATCGCCGACGCCATCGAATGGCTGGCGAAGGCGGTGACCCAAGTCACATCGCGTTTCGCAGCGCGACGCCAACTCCAGCACCAGCGATACGCGGTTCGCGCCCCGGCGCGGTCGCAGACCGATGGTGTGAAGGAGAGCTCCGATGAGATACGTGCTTGCGCTGTGCTTCGCCGCATCGATCAGCCTCGCCGGCTGCTCCGACTTGAACGCGACGGAGCAGCGCACCTTGACGGGCGGTGTCGGCGGCGCCGGGGTCGGTGCCGTGCTTGGTGCCATTGGCGGCAACGCTGGTCTCGGCGCCGCCGCGGGCGCGGGCGCCGGCCTGCTCGGCGGCTACCTCTACGATCAGTACAAGAAATCGCAGGAATCCTCTTACCAGCAGGGCTACAGCGCCGGCCAGCAGTCGGAACGTTGACGCGCAGCTGATCGGCAAGCGGCGCCGCGCAAAGAACTGGGTAAAACCAACATGAGAATCGCAGCGACAATCATCATCTGCATCGGCATCGCGCTCGGCGTCGCCGGCTGCGCGGCCGCAGGCTTCCATCCGGGCGCCGAACCGTACTCGCCTGGACCCTATACCGGAGCGGGCGCCTGAGCGGCGTTGCAGTCAGCTGAAAACTTTTTGGATCAGCCGGGATATTGCCTTGTGGCGAGGGAAGAAATCCGCCGCGACAAATCGCTCTCGTTCGCCCTCTGCCAAGGCGCCCAGGCTGAACATCGCCTTGGTGAAAATGTAGCGCCGCGGCGGTTCATGCGCCGTGTCTTCTGCGGAATGCACGGCGATTGGTGAATTGAGGAAGGTAAAGAGCGCGTTCGGCTCGTAGGGCACCGACTCGAAGAACCAGACCCGCTCCCGAGCGAAGGAGCCGTCTTTGTGCTGGATGTCGATGCGAGAGAGCTCGGCGCGGAGCGATGTCTCAAACAGCCGGGTGCCCAATCCCGTGTCCGAACCCGTCAGAGGAAAGTAGATGAGGCTCTGCAAGACCTCGGCGATGTTGTGGGCATGGGGCGTTATCTGCCAACCGGACGGGCGCTGGCAGAACAGCGACTGTCCGGTAAAGATTTCCGGCGTGCCGTTGATGAGACCCAATTTGCCATAGCGGCCGAAGACGGCATCGATTTGCGATGAGAACTTCGCTGCGAGCAGGCGGTTGAGAAGATCGATGTATCCGCTGTATCGCTCCCGCCACATCTGGGCCGCCGTCTCGAGGCCGTCAGAGGTGTTGCCGCCGATGATATCGAAATGGGGCTCAGCGACGCCAGAGTTCTCCCAGGCCTCGGGCTCGGGCAAATCGCGCGTCATGGCCTGGTAGAGAGCGGCCGGAAAAATCTCGCGCACGTAGATGTAGGGGTACGGCCTTCCGATAATCGTCGCATCCGCTATGCGACCCTCGATGTAGCGTGCCGTCCTATCGTCCGTGGGCGCGAAAGTGCTTGCGATGAATCGCATTTCCGAGAGTCCCCCAATCTGGTTTGCGCAGCGCTGGCGAGCGAATGCGGCTGCACAGCCGAGGTGTGGCGGCGACAACGGGCGAGAGGGCGTTACGGGCGGAACCGTTCGAAGGACACGGTTGTGACACTGCTAAACTATACGGCAAGCAGCGCGATAGATAGTTAGATTGCAACGGGAGAGATACGCCTTATTGGTGCGCAGGCGCCGCTATCGCCGGCGGCCGAGCACCCCGGCGCCACCGGTCTGTCCCGCTCCGCAAATATCGTAAACTGTCACCGTGTCCTACTATTTTGTTGGCGGAGGCGGCGGCGGCGTGAGGCTGAAACCGTCCACACGAAGTTTCCATACGTCGCCGTCACGATGGTACACATCTGACCAATAACCCTTGTTGTGCAATTCATCGTTTCCGGGGACGGAGACGGTTACAGACCATGATCCGGCGGCCCACGCCGTGTCGCCGTCAATGACGTGCGCCTGGGCGAACGTCACTTTGAAGTCGCGTGGATTGTTCTTCATAGCCGCAGCAAAGCCCTTCTCGATCTCGGCGCGACCCGACACGATTCCGAACGGGGTCACGCGGATGGCGTCGTCGGTGTAGAATGAAACAAGCTTTGCCGTGTCATGCGCGTTTAGCGCCGCACCGAATCCGTTGGCCGGGCTCTGCAGCCATTTCAGGAAAGCCTGGTCGGCGTCGCTGCTCTCGGCGGCGAAAGCTGGTCCCATCAGACAGACGAGTCCCGCTGCCGCAACCATGCTGCGCATCGTTGCCTCCCTTGTATTGTTGCCCAACGCTATTGAGCAGATCGGACGCGAACAATACAGCGATCCACCGAGGCGCAGGGGTGATTAACCCCTGATAGAACGCCGCGCCGCAATGGTGGGCTGCCCGTCGTCCGATGCCGCGCCAGAAATCGTGTGCCGCACACCCCAACTTATTTTGACGAACTCTCTTGTGGGGGCACCAGCGACTGCGTTCCACCCGTCAGCATCTTGATCTTGTAGGGGCCGCCATCTGAACTCTCATAAACCGCGCCCCAGAAAATGTTGATGGGCTTTCCGTGGAGCTTTTCGCTCGTCGTGCCGTAGGCCCAAGCCAAATTTCCAGCCGCTTGCACGTCGGTGACCTTGATGGCGACCTCTGAGGGGTCGTTCTTCTCGATGAGCGTGCTGTAGAGTTTCTCAATCTCCGTCTTGCCGACAGTCGGCGACGTTGAGAGATTGAGGACGGCATCGTCGGTGAAGAAAGCGGCGATGGTTTTCGCTGCGGCGTCGGCGCTCGTTCGATTGTTGACCGCCGCCTCCCATTTGGACCCAAGCTCCATGACTTCTTTCTTCGCGCTCTCCGCGGATTGGCCCATCGCGGAGGACGCCAGCGCGATGAGGATGGGCGCTGCAAACAGCAAGGCGAGCTTCATTCCAACCTCCCTGTCGCGAATTGGTTTTCGCGAGGCTCCCACGTCCTGCAAAGGTCGGGTATCCGGTCTGCACCGGATAAGCCGGGGCCATTCGGCTCCAGGTTGCCTGCGCGCCTCCGCGCGGGGCTTTTGCCGGAACGCGGCAAGTCGAGCCGCTGTTGGACTCAATAGAGTTTCCCCTTGACGCAACTGGCCCCGCCTCTTCCTCACCCTCGCGGCGGGGCTTTTTCTGTCGCGACTCGCTTAGTTGGCCGAGTTCAACTAATCTTTCCCTCGTTACCCTTTACCCCAGCGACTTCAAGCCCCGTCCCGTTCGGCGGGGCTTTTTGTTATCATTGACTAACCAATTTCGGTATGGTCTCGTAGGGTGTCGTTGGAGTCTCCCGACGGCATGAAGAACTGCCCCGCTTGGCTCTATATGGCTGATGCTGAGCGGGGCCCTTTCGCGATGAGCGCGATGTCCCCCCGCGAGCGCGCAATCTGGATGTTGCTTTTGGCGCTTCTCATCGGCGCATTGTTTGGCGCCGATCAGCGCCGCATTCCTACGCTCAATGCCGAACATCGGACGCTAGCGCCCGGTTGAGCCGTGGGTTGATTGTCATGAAAACCGCTTACTGTTACAGTTTCCTCAAGTAAGGGAGGCGCATTCCAGTCAGGGTGCGCGGTTGTCGGATTTTCGTGGAGTGGCCGCTGCTCGATGCAGCCCTGAGCCGGTGGCCTGAATTGGGTAAGTTCTGGACGAATCGCCGGGGCGCAATCGCTCTGGCGCTTGCATTGGCGGTCGCCGCGTGGGCGTTACTCTACGGGATCTATGTCCTACTGCATTCGCTGCTCTGAGCGGTGTCCTCGAGATGCGGAGCGTGAACGAACGCTGCTGTCGTTGACTGAGCGTTTGGCGGCGGGGGAAGACGTATTGGATGATATCGAACTGCTTTTGGATCAGCGGGAGTCGGACAGTAGGCCGCGCTGATGACGCGCCAGGAAATGCGGCTAACACAGACTTAACTTGCATCCGCAAGTAATTCCTGGGCATATGCCGGCCGTGTTTCGCTTGCCCGGTGGGGCCGGCTCCACGCAACAAGAAGCAGCACAAGACTGCCGAGTTCGGCGCGGCGCGGCGCCCGGCCATCACCATGGCCGGCCAACTCGACGACGCGAACGTCAACAGCGCGTGTACAGCGAACAACATCGATCCGGCGCGCTGGGCGCAGCTGAACCTGACATGCGTCGCGGAACTAGATGCGCTGCGGGCGGCGTCGAGGAACTAAACAGGAATGATGACGCCTCGGGCGCTCAACGCCGCCATCACTGCGGTGATCGACTTGCTCATCGACGACCTTGAACTTTCAGCCGCCGACACCGGCCACGTGCTGTCCTTGGCGCTGGCGCGCGCCATGCGCTCTGCCGTGGCATCCAAGAGAATGACCGAGAACGCGGTGCTGCTGCTGTTGGAGAGCATCCGCACCATCGCCCTCGATGCGCCGACGTCCGGCATCGCCGACAACGACAATTGAGCTATCGCCCTCTCCCCGCTTTCGCGCTAGGGAACGTACACATCTCAAAAAACACTGCGACTCCAGTATCTTTCCCGCCGTCCCCGCGAAAGCTGGGACCCAGAGCCATGGGCTCCGCTCATCGGGATGAGGCTCCTGGATGCCCGCTTTCGAGCGTGTGAAGGAATAGCGAGCGAAGGTGCGTTCGCTGACATCGCGCGGCTTAGCAATGGACCTCCGCTTTCGCGGGGGCGACGAATTTTTAAAGCAAAATCAAATTATTTCGTCATTCCCGCGAAAGCGGGAATCCATACGATCTCAAAGCGCCGCCCTCGTCTATTCCGATTTCTTCACACGCTTTTCGCGGGCAAGGCGAAACTGGGGACGTGGCTTCGCTGTGCGATTTGTACGTACCCTAGCGCTGTCGCGGGGAGAGGGAGCATTATTCCAATCGCTCGAAACCTGCTCTACGGCACGCCGAAGGTGGCGATGCGGTCGATGTGGCAGATGAAGAGCACGCGCTTCTCGTCGATCGCCGGATCGCGCAAGGCATAAGGCCCGGGCTGGCCGGTGTATTTCGTCCAGATCCGATCGAGTTGCCGGGTCACGTACTCGCCGCCCGCCTCCCACTCGCGCATCTCCTTTTCCACGGTGCACTTGATCTGCACCCAGTGATAGGGGTTCTTCGGGTTCACGAGCAGGATCGTCAGGCGCGGATTTCGGCGGATCCACTCGCATTTCCTGCGGTGCGAGGCGGTATTCACGAGCACCTTGTCGCCCTCGTAGTCGAACCACATCGGCGTCAGATTGACGCGACCGTCGGGGCCGATCAGCCCCAAGGTCATGGTAACGGGCTGGTCGAGGAGCTGCTTGTAGATGGGATCGAGGTCGCCCAGCCCCGAGGCGCGCTTGCGCTCGCCGACGGCGAACTGCCCTTCCTGCAGACCCTTCGCGACATGGCGGAAATTGGCGATGGTAAAACCCTCGGTCATGGCTTCCTCCCGGCACCGCGCGCTCTGCCCTGTGGTGAGTTCGGCGCGGCAGATCAGCATAGAACCACCCGCTCGGTAAGCTGAAGCCTAAGTCGGGCGGGCACGGCCCCGACGCAAAATCCTTTCTGCGCCCATGACGCCGTTCCCGCCGTAAAGAAATTGGGGTCAGAGTGGATCAAGCTGCACGCGGCGCGCGGAAGGCGGCGAAGGCGACGAAACGCCGGCCCAAGAAGGCGAAGCGGAAGGCCACACCGGAAATTGTGGTCAGAGTAGATTCAGCTGCCGTTCGTCGCCTGCGCTCTTGGGCGGCCGACCGCGGGCAGAGGCGAGACGCGCCGAGCCGCCGTTGGCGAAGTACCTCAAGCAACGACTGGCCCCGCTTCGGCGGGGCTTTTCTGTGACTGAGGCGCGGCGCCGCCTGATCATTGCCAACGCGGGCGGCGGCGTGCCAGGACGGACACGCGCGGGCCTAAGCCGGTCGTTTTGCCACCGCGATTCGGACGAGCCATGACTGCACGGCGCGCTTTACACCTATGCGCACAGACCAGCATTGCGCTGCTGTGCAGAGAGATCACGCGGCCGTGAGAATGACGTGACCGCAGCTAGCTTGGATTTTGCTTCTGGAATAGCGCGCCGGGCGTTGCGGTGCGCGTCTTACGGATGGCTCGCACGCTTCATCCCCGTCGTGTTGCGCCAACGTGGCATTCGCAATTAGCGGTTCCTGCGCGCGATCCGCCGTGCAGCCTTGTCGGAGTCGAGTTCGTGACCCAGGAGATTTGGTATGTTCCGTTCGCTTATGAATTTCGTTGTACCCATGTCACTCGTTGCCGCGCTGGCGCTCCCGCTGACCAGCCACCCGGCGCGAGCAGCTGGCGACATTCCCGATGAAACGGCGACCTCGGCCATGGCCCGCGCCTTGGCGACGAGTAATCCGACGGTCCTGTCGAATCCCGATTTCACGGTCAACCCCGATCTCAAGCAAGGCTCGTCGGGAGGGGCCGTCAGTCCCGATGGTTCAGGCACGGAGAACTACCCGCCCGGCGCCAACGGGCCGGAGGCGACGGGCTCCATGATGAACGGCAGCATGATGGGTCAGGCCGCGGACTAGCACGCGTGCAGGACACGTTGCTCGAAGCGCGTTGAGTAAGATCATCCGTCGAAAGCAGCCAACGACGCCCCGCCCTCACCGGCGGGGCGTTTCTTTGTGCTGCTTTTTCTCGGCCGGGCTGGAACTCCATGTCTTATCGCGCTCACACCTGCCAGCGAACCCTAGTACCGTATAACGTGCCAAATTGCGCGCTCCTGCAGTGTGTGCATGTGCATTGGTCTCCGCACTCCGCTTCGGCAACACGCCGATGGCAGTCCAGCAATTCCAGCAATATTGGAATACACCCGCAACAGCGAACGGCAATTCTGGGACGCCATGAGATAGCGCCGCTTCCTCGGGGCCGGGCGCCCCTTTTCTTCTGCAGCGCGACATGATCTCATAAGGCGTAGCGCTTCTAAATCGCGGGAGGATTCGATGATCACATTCTCAATCTTTCCGCGCAAAGCGGCCATGTCGTGGAGGCCGCTCGCTGTGGCGTTGCTTCTCGCCCTGCCTGCGCCTCCGTCACATGCGGTGACGCAGGACAACTTCCTGGTTCGCACAACCTCGGACCTGGTGGCGCTGTGCACCGCCAGCGGCACCGACGATATGCACATCGCCGCAATTCACTTCTGCCAGGGTTATTTCGTCGGCGCGGACCATTACTACCTCGCCGAGCGAGGTTCAGGCTCGAGCGCGGCGAGCTCGAGCGCACCCAATCTGTTCTGCATGCCAAACCCGCCGCCGACGCGCGACGTGGCCATTCAGATGTTCGTCGACTGGGCGCAGAAGAATCCGCAATACATGAGCGATCTGCCGGTCAATTCGGTGATCCGGTTCGCCGCGGCGACATGGCCGTGCCGAAAATAGCTGGCGGGCGGTTCGCCAAAGGCGCGGCCCGCAGATCGATCGTGCGAAGGAGGCTGCGATGAGATACGCGATTCCGCTGTGCTTGGTCGCGTCGATCACCCTCGCCGGCTGCTCCGACTTGAACTCGACGGAGCAGCGCACTTTGACGGGCGGCGCTGGCGGCGCGACGGCGGGCGCCATCCTCGGCGCGATCGGTGGCAATGCCGCTCTCGGCGCCGGCGTGGGTGCAGGCGTAGGCCTGCTCGGCGGATATCTCTACGATCAGTACAAGAAATCGCAGCAATCCTCATACCAGCAGGGCTACAGCGCCGGACAGCAATCGGCGCACTGAGAGGGAGCAGGCCTACAGCAACAGGCCGTCCCCTCACCGGCCAAGGCTCTCAGCGCGGCGCAAGGCGCTTCAGCAGGTCTTCGTCGGGCTTGGGAATGGGCTTGCCGGTTCCGCCCAGGGCCTGGATGCAGACATGATCCGCGCCCGCATCCCAATGAGCCTGGAGACGGGCGCGGATCGCCGCGTCATCGCCCCAGGCCACGACCGCATCGACGAGGCGGTCGGAACCCCCATTGGCAAAATCCGCGTTTCCAAAGCCGAGACGCGTCCAATTGTTGGCGTAGTTCGGCAGCGACAGGTAAATCGCCAGCGTCGACCGTGCGGTGGCGCGTGCTTTGGCAGGATCCGTTTCAGCCAGGACCATCTGTTCGGGGCAGAGCAGTTTGCCCGGTCCCAGGATCTTGCGCGCCTCTGCCGTATGAGCGGGCGTGACGTTGTAGGGATGCGCGCCGTCCGCCTGTTCGGCCGCGAGCGCCAGCATCTTCGGACCGAGCGCGGCGATGACGGTCTTCGGCGGCTCCGGCGGCGGTGGCGCGCTGTAGTGCGCCTTCTTCATGCCCTCGAGATAGGCGCGCATCGTCTCGACCGGCTTGCCGTAATGCTGACCGCGAAACCCCTCGACGATCGGGCTGTGGGAAACCCCAAGCCCGAGAAGGAAGCGTCCGCCCGATTGCTCGTTCAGCGCCTTCTGCGCGCTGGCGGTAGCGACCCAGTCGCGCGCATAGATGTTCGCGATGCCGGTCGCAATGACGAGCCGCGTGGTGTTGGCGAGCAGCCAAGCGGCATGGACGAAGCTGTTGCGCCCCATCGCTTCCGGAAACCAGAGCGCGCCATAGCCCCAAGCCTCTACCCGCTGAGCAAACGCGGCCGCTTCCACCGCGGTGAACGCGTCCATCGCCGCCCATACGCCGAGCTTCGAGAGTTTCATCGC
>DATJLU010000018.1:0-4093 GCA_035509275.1 Allostellaceae bacterium
GTAATCGACGGCGACGACATGGAAGCGCGGCTGGGTGAGGCGGCCATAGCCCTGCCCCGGAACCCAGCGCGTCTCGTCCCAGCTGTAGGTCTGCCGGCAGGTGACCTCTTTGGCGAGATCCATGCCTTCGAGTCCGGGCCATTGCCGCGCGGTTGCCGTCAAGCCGGCGACATCGATCTTGCCGTCGGGGGCGTGGCAGAGCGTGCCATTGGGCGCGCCGAGATCGCGGATGCGCCGGGTCAGCCGCCGCGTATCGACGCCGGCGATGCCGGGAAGGCCATGCGATTTGAGCCAGGCATCGAAATGCTGCGCCGCGCGGTAGTTGGACGGCAGCGTGATATCGGCGCGCAGCACCAGCCCGCGTGCCGCCGGCGTCAGCGTCTCGATATCCTCGGCATTGGCGCCGACATTGCCGATATGCGGAAAGGTGAAAGTGATGATCTGACCGGCATAGGAGGGATCGGTCATGATCTCCTGATAACCGGTCATGCTGGTGTTGAAGCAGACCTCGCCGACGGCAATGCCCGGTGCGCCGACGCCATGCCCCCAAAACACGCTGCCATCGCCCAGGACCAATGCAGCGGTGGCGCCGGGCGGGCGCGGGGAGGCGTGCGACATCGGCGCGTCGGTCATGCGGTCGCGAAAACCTCGATCTCTCGGCTGGTGGACCGCTCGCGCCAGCGGCGGCGAGCGGACAACCAACGTGAGATAGCTTCTGACACGAACCGCGTCAAGCCGCCAAGCCCGCCGCGAAAGTCTCGCGAATTCAACCCCTTAGTTTCCGACAAAGAATTGCCATCGAGGGCCCCCTTGAGTAACGTCCGATCGACTCGGGGGCGAGAGAACGGAGCCAGCGATGCTGCGGCAGCGATTCACCGATGCGCTGAAAGAGGCGATGAAGGCCAAGGAGGAGCTCACCGTCTCGACGGTGCGGCTCATCATCGCGCGTCTCAAGGAGCACGACATCGAGGCGCGCGGCCGCGGCAAAGCCGAAGGCATCGGCGATGCCGAGATCCAGCAGATGCTGCAAGGCATGATCAAGCAGCGCCGCGACTCGATTATCCTCTATGAGCAAGGCAAGCGCCCCGAGCTGGTCGCCAAGGAGCAGGGCGAGATCGCCATCATCGAGCGCTTTCTGCCGCAGCAGCTCGGCGACGCCGAGCTCGAAGCCGCGGTCAAAGCGGTGATCGCCGAGCTTGGCGCGCAGGGCATGAAGGATATGGGCCGGGTGATGGCGGCGCTGCGCGAGCGTCACGCCGGCCAGATCGATGCCGGCAAGGCCAGCCAGGTGGCCAAGCGTCTCCTCGGCTGATCGCCCGAAGGAGGGGGATGACATTTGCGGCCGCGCGGTTGAATTAGGGGCGGGCTCGCCTGCTGTCGCAGGCGAGGCTTGATCCGAGGGTCGATCGCTGCGCCGCTTCTCGCTCGTCGTCGTGTTGCTGCTGCTCGCGGCTTGCGCCACGTCGACGGGGCCCTTCTTCACCGAGGAAGGAACCGCGTCCTGGTATGGGCGGAGCCATCAAGGACAGCGCACCGCGGATGGCGAGCGCTTCGATCGACGAGCGTTCACCTGCGCGCATCGCAGCTTGCCCTTCAATACGATTCTGCGAGTCACCAATCTCGAGAATGGCCGGAGGGTGAGGGTGCGGGTCAATGATCGCGGCCCTTACCGCGACGGGCGCATCCTCGATCTTTCCGCTGCCGCCGCTGCCGCGCTGGGCATGCGCCAGGACGGGACGGCACGCGTCCGCATCGCGGCCTTCGCCGCCGATCAGCGATAGGGTTGACGAAGCGTTAACCATCCGCCGCTACTGTATTCAGCCCGCCGGCCGTCGCGCGCGACTCGCGCCTCATCTTCGACCGAAGCCGCGCGCGGCACGGGGGCGCATGGACGTTCGCGGGAAGATAGAGTCGCCGATCGCCGCCGTCCGTCCGGTAGGCGCCTTTTGTCGGCCGGGCGCGGTGCGCTACACTGCCGCCAGCGTCGTCAGCATCGCCAGGGCTGATGGCGGACCGCAGGGCCTCGCGGCGGGGCTCACGGCAAGGGCACCAAGCTGATGGCGTTTCCGCCTCGCTTTCTCGACGAGTTGCGTGAGCGGTTGTCGCTCGCCGATATCGTTAGCCGGCGCGTACGCCTGATCAAGCGCGGACGCGAGTATGTCGGCCTCTGCCCCTTCCACAAAGAGAAGACGCCGTCCTTTAACGTCGTCGAGGACAAGCGCTTTTATCACTGCTTCGGCTGCGGCGCGCATGGCGATGTCATCGGCTTCACCATGCAGACGGCGAATCTCAGCTTCCCGGAAGCGGTCGAGCAGCTGGCGCGCCAAGCCGGCCTCGAGGTGCCGCGCCAGAGTCGCGAGGAGCGCGAGACGGTAGAGCGGCAAGCGACGCTTCAAGGCACGGTTGAAGCCGCATGCGCCTTTTTCGAAGCAACGCTGCAAAGCCCCGCCGGCCGCGAGGCGCGACTTTATCTCGAGCGCCGCGGTCTCGATCTCGCCACCATCCGCCGCTTCCGCCTCGGCTATGCGCCGGAGCTGCGGGACGGGCTGAAGCGCGCGCTGGGCGCCGGCTTTCCCGAGCCGCTGCTCGTCGAGGCGGGATTGCTGCGTCAGCCCGAGAGCGGCGCGAGCTTCGACTACTTCCGCCATCGCGTGATGTTCCCGATCGGCGACCGTCGCGGGCGCATCATCGCCTTCGGCGGCCGCGTGCTCGGTGATGGCCAGCCGAAATACCTGAACTCGCCCGACACGCCGCTCTTCCAGAAGGGGCGCGTGCTCTATGGCTGGGCCGAGGCGCGCGCCGGGCTTGCCGCGGCCGGCAGCCTGCGCGAGGTGGTCGTCACCGAAGGTTATATGGATGTGATCGCGCTGCACCGCGCGGGCTTCGCCACCGCGGTGGCACCGCTCGGCACGGCGCTGACGGAGCTGCAGATCGAGGAGCTGTGGCGCCTCTCGCCGGAACCCGTGCTGTGCTTCGACGGCGATGCCGCGGGATCGCGCGCCCAGCTGCGCGCGCTCGACCGCGCGCTGCCGCTGCTCAAGCCCGGCCATAGCCTGCGTTTTGCGACGCTGCCGGCCGGCGAGGATCCCGACACGCTGATCCTCAATCACGGCAACGAGGCCATGGGCGAGGTGCTCAACCGTGCCAAGCCGCTGGCGGAGGTGCTGTGGGCGATCGAGACGGCGCACCCCGTCGATACGCCGGAGCGCCGCGCCGCGCTCGAGCAGCGCCTCGATGCGCGCATCCGGGTCATTGCCGACCGCACGGTGCAGGAGCACTACCGCAGCTTCTGCCGCGAGCGGCTGTTCGCGCTCGGCCGCCGGCGCTACGCCGAGGGCCGCAAGCCGCTGCGCCGCAACGCCGCGCCGTCGCGCCGCGACCGGCCGCTCCTGCCGGAGCCGGCGCCGACAGCGGATCCGGCACTGCTGCGCCGGCGTCAGCAGGAGGTGCTGCTCGCGGCGCTGCTCAACCATCCGTTCCTGCTGCATGAAGTGGCGGAGGAGCTGGCGGCGCTGCATCTCCGGGACCCCCGCCTTGACAAGCTCTGCCGCGAAATCTTAAGACTTCACGCCCTTAGTCCGGATCTTGACGCTGCGACGCTCAAGCTCCACCTCACTCAGAGCGGATATGGCGGGGTTGTGCAGGGGGTGTTGTCGCAACAGGTCTTGAAGCACGCCGCCTTCGCGCGGCCCGAGGCGGACGCCGAAGCGGTCCGCATGGGTTGGATCGATACGCGAGACCGGCTACAACACCGGCACTTGCGACAGCAGGTGGCCGAGGCCGCCGAGGATTTCGTCCGCGATGTCAGCGATGAGACATGGGGACGCTTGCAGCAGACGGTGCTGGAAACTAAGAAGGACGATGACGGCGCAACGGGAGGGGGCATCCGTTGAGCAACGGCCAAACGGCCGAGAGCCGGCACCACGGAGGAATTACCGACGGATCGGCGCGTGCGGGCACTTTGCCCGGCGGCGCCGTGTTGGCGTTTGGGGGATCACGTCATTGACGGGCGGGATGTAGAGATGGCGAGTAAGTCGGCGAATGCGCCCGAGGCGCCCGAGGCGCGCGAGGAAGCGGCGGAAGCGCCGTTGCT
>DATJLU010000019.1:0-35129 GCA_035509275.1 Allostellaceae bacterium
CCCAGGGATGAGCCGGCTTCGATACCTTCCGGAGCCGGTGGCAGTGCCGTGTCCGCCGTGCCGAGATCAAGCGTCTCCCGGGCGAAGAAACGGTCGAAGCAATCGGCGAAGATCGCCTTCTCGCTCTCGCTTTTCGCCAGAACCAGCGCCAGCGCGTCCTTGAGCACGTGACGATCGGCAAAGCCGGTGACCGCGACGGCGTCGAAAGCATCGATGCTTTCCGCCACCGAGAGCTGCAGCCCGGCGCTGCGCAGCGCCTCGATGAAGCGGAGGAGAGGCGCTTCGATGCCGGCGAGGCTCTGCGGCGCTTGCATCTCAGCCGCTCACTCCGCCGCCCCGGCAGCGCGGCGCGCCTCGTAGGTGAGGGCGGGGATCTTGGTGTCGACCGCTTGCACGTCGGATTCGAATTTGAGCAACACGTTCAAGGTCTCGCGCACCGTGTCGCCGTCGAGATGCTCGGCATGGAGCAGCAGCAGCACCCGCGCCCAGTCGATGGTTTCGCTCACCGAGGGCAGCTTGCGCAGATCCTGGGCGCGCAGCCGCTGGATCAGCGCCACGATCTCGCGGCGCAGCGTCTCAGACACGCCCGGCACTTTGACCGCGATGATGCGCTCTTCGAGCGCCGGCTCGGGAAAGCCGATATGCAGGTGCAGGCAGCGCCGCTTCAGCGCATCGCCAAGATCGCGCGCATTGTTGCTGGTGAGCACGACGAAGGGCGGCACCGGCGCGCGAATGGTGCCGATCTCCGGCACCGTCACCTGATAGTCGGAGAGGATCTCGAGCAGGAAGGCTTCGAACTCCTGGTCTGATTTGTCGACCTCATCGACCAGCAGCACGGCGCCGTCGGGCTGCTGCAGCGCGCGCAGCAGCGGCCGCGGCTCCAGAAACTGCTCGGAAAAGAAGATGTCGCCGGCGCCCTGGAGCCGCTTCATGGCGGCGCTGAGGCTGCGGACGCCGTTCAGCTCCTCGCCGAGCTTGTCTTTGAGGATCTGGGTGTACAGCAGCTGCTTGGCGTATTTCCACTCATAGAGCGCCTTGGCCTCGTCGAGCCCCTCATAGCATTGCATGCGGATGAGCGGCAGCCTGAGAAAGGCGGCCGTGGCCTTGGCGAGCTCGGTCTTGCCGACGCCGGCCGGGCCTTCCACCAGGATCGGCTTCTGCAGATGCCGCGCCAGGAAGACGGCGGTGGCGATCTGGCGGCTGGCGATATAGCCGGCCCCGGCCAGGCCGGCGATCACCGCGTCGATCTCACCGCGCGTCCCTTCGTCCAGTCCGTTCATGAGGCTGCCGCTGCTCCTCCTCAGGTCGGAGGTGCTCTTAGCATGCCCGTTGCGGTTTTGCAGCGCGGGGGCGGGGCGGGGCGGGGCGGCACCAAACGCGCGGCCGAGGTCATGTTTCAAATCTTGCCTTGCCGAGCGTGTGAAGAAGTCGAAGTGGACGAAGGTTACGCTTTAGACATCGTATGGATTCCCGCTTTCGCGGGAATGACGGAATAATTTGATTTTGCTTTAGAATTCGTCGCCCCCGCGAAAGCGGGGGTCCATCTCTGAGCCGCACGATGTCAGCGAAACCACCTTTGCGTGCGTTTCCTTCACACGCTCGAAAACGGGCACCCAGGGCTGGAGGACCCCTGCCACCGCTCACCCAGCCGTCAGCACGTGCCTCACCTTGGCGCCGAGAGCCGCGGCGGTGAAGGGCTTGACGATGAGCTCGACGCCGGGGTCGAGCCGGCCTTGATGGACGATGGCGTTTCGCGCATAGCCGGTGGTGAAGAGCACCTTGAGGTCGGGCCGCCGGCGCCGCGCCTCATCGGCCAGCTGCCGGCCATTGAGCCCGCCCGGCAGGCCGACATCGGTGAAGAGCAGGCGGATGTCCGGCTCGGCCTCGAGCAGCCGCAGCGCCGCCGGGCCTTCCGGTGCCTCGACGACGCGATACCCCAGCTTGCGCAGGATATCAGCGCTGTAGCTGCGCACATCGGCGTCGTCCTCGACGACGAGAATGATATCGCCCGACGCCGGCAAGGGCAGGGGGCCCGTCTCCGCCTCGGCTTCGCCGGCGGCCTCGGCGGCGGCGAGCCGCGGCAAATAGAGCTTGATCGTCGTTCCCTCACCGGGCTCGCTGTAGATCTTCACATGTCCGCCCGATTGCTTGACGAAGCCATAGACCTGCGGCAGACCGAGACCGGTGCCCTGGCCAATCTCCTTGGTGGTGAAGAAGGGCTCGAAGGCCTTTTCGGCGATCTCCGGCGACATGCCGCTGCCGGTGTCGGAGACCGCGATCAGCACGTATTGCCCGGGCTGCACATCCTCATGCGCCTCGGCGTAGCCCTCGTCGAGAAAGGCGTTCGCCGTCTCGATGGTGAGCTTGCCGCCGCGCGCCATGGCGTCGCGCGCATTGACCGCGAGGTTGAGGAGGGCGTTCTCGAGCTGATTGGGGTCGGCGAGCGTGCGCCAGAGCCCGCCGGCCAGCACCGTCTCGATGAGAATGCCTTCGCCGAGCGAGCGGCGCAGCAGCTCCGACATGCCGGCGACGAGACGATTGATTTCCAGGGGTCTCGGCTCGAGCGGCTGGCGCCGGGCGAAGGCGAGCAGGCGGTGGGTCAGCGTCGCCGCCCGGCTGGCGGCGCGCATGATCGCCGCGGCCATGCGCTGCGCCTCGGCATCCTCCGGCAGATGCGGCTTCAGATTGTCGAGATTGCCCATGATCACGGTGAGCAGGTTGTTGAAGTCATGGGCGACGCCGCCGGTGAGCTGGCCCACGGCTTCCATCTTCTGCGCTTGCCGCAGCTGCTCTTCGATGCGGCGCCGCTCGGTCGTGTCGCGCAGAAAGGCGAAGCCGCCGATGATGCTGCGGTCGGGGGCGTAGAGCGGCGCGAAATCGGCGTCGTAGTAACCGCTCCGGCCGGGCTCGGGGTATTTGTAGGGCTGGTCGCGCAAGGTCGTGCGGCGGCCCTCCAGCGTGGCGCGCCAGGCCGCCTCGATCTTGCTGCCGACAAGCTCGGGCGAGGTTTCGTAGAAGCTGCGTCCGAGCAGGCGCTGGCGCGAGATCCCCGACATCGCCTCCATCGCCGGGTTCCAGGCGATGTAGCGCATCTGCTTGTCGAAGCCGACGATGGCTTCGGGTCCGCTCTCGATCAGCAGCTCGGAGAGCTGACGCTCGTGCCGGGCCGCTTCCTCGGCACGCTTGCGCAGGGTGATGTCGATGGTGATGGTGATGGTGCGCAGGAAGTTGCCCGCGGCATCGTGCTCGAGATAGGTCGAGACCAGCGCGTCGAACACCTCGCCGGACTTCTTGACGAATTGCCGCTCGATGTCGCGCAGCGCGCCGCGGTCCAGCATCTCCTGCCAGCGCGCATCGTGCAGCCCGGCGTCGCCGGCGCCGGCATGAAACTCCGCCATCTTCCGGCCGATCACCTCTTCGCGGGTGTAGCCATAAAGGTCGAGCCAGTGCTCGTTGGCGTCGACGATGCGGCGCTCAGCGTCGAGCGAGTGCATCGGCACCGGAGCCTTGCGGAAGAGCGCGCGCTGGCTCTCTTCGCTGGCGCTGAGGCGCCGATTGGCTGCGGCGAGGTCGCCCGTGCGCGCGGCGACACGCTGCTCGAGCTCGTCGTTGACGCGGCGCAGCGTCTCTTGCGCCTGCCGCATGTCGTCGATGTCCACGGCCGTGCCGAGCCAGGCGACGACCTTGCCGTCGCGCCGCAGCGGCGCGTTGCGGATGATGTGCCAGCGATAGGCGCCGTCATGGCGCCGGATGCGGCATTCGACGACGTATTCGCGGGCGTCGAGCGCGCCTTCGAGCCGCGCCCGCGCCAGCCTGGCCTGGTCATCGGGATGCTGCAGCGCCGTGCGCGCGGCGGGATCGAGGCCGATGGGATGACCGACGTAGTCGATGAAGTAACGATTGTAGTACTCGGCGATGCCGTCATTGCCGATGACGAAGGCGATCTGCGGCATCGCCTCGAGCATGGCGCGGAAGCGCTCCTCGCTGTGGCGCAGCGCCGCTTCGCGCCGCTTGTCCTCGGTGATGTCGAGGCTGACGCCGATCATCCGCACGGGTTTGCCGCCGTCGTCGAGGAGCATGCGGCCGCGCGCGCCGACCCAGCGCTCGGGCGCCGCGGCGACCCGGTAGTCGACGCGATAATCGCCGCCGATCGCGGGATCGCGCGCGCGCCGATGCGCCGTGTCGACCCGCTCGCGATCATCGGGATAGACGGAATCGAGCAGCGCCTCGTAGCTCGGTTGCGCTTCGGGCGGAACGCCCATCAGCGCCCGTGCCTGATCGGTCCAGCTGCGCTCGCCGGTCACCATGTCGTAGTCCCAGATGCCGAAGCCGGCGGCGTCCATGGCGAGGCGCAATTGAACGGTGCTGCGCCGCAGCGCCTCGATGGCGGCTTTCTCGTCATGAATGTCGCGCCAGGAAACGCCGATGGTCCCGTCGGGGAGTGGCGAGACGCGCATCCGCAACCAGCGCCGCGTCGCCGGCCACAGCAGATCGCATTCGCCGGTCGCGGCCACGCCGTGCCGCAGCCTTCGCTCCGCCGCGCTGCCGGCGAGCCAGGGCAGAGCGCGCCATAGCTCGCGGCCGAGAAGCCGCTCGGGCGCAGCCTGCCACAGCGCCGCGGCGCGCCGGTTGAGGCGCAGAATGCGCCAATCCTCGTCGACGACGCAAAACGCGTCGGCGATATTTTCCAGCGCCTGCGCGACGCGTCCGGCATAACCGCTCCGGGCAGAGGCTTTGAGCCCCGCCCGGCGACGGCCCGGCGGACGGGTCCTGCGGCCTCGATTGCGCGTCACCATTTTTCACGACGATTGTCGCGCAACCCTGACGGGCCTGCCAAGGGGCGAGGCGGTGCCGCCACGCCGCGGTTCGTGCCGCCCGCGAAATGACACGCTCGTGCGCGACGCTCAGCGCACCGTGATCTCGCCCGTCATGCCCGCCCAATCATGGTCGGCGCAAATGAAGGGATAGAGTCCGGCGGCGGGCGCGATGAAGCGCAACTCCCGGCGCTCCCCCGGTTTCACCACGACCGCCTTGCCGCTGGCGTCGAGGATATCGGGATTTTCGACCGTGCTCGCGGCAATCAACTGAGGCGCCGTGAATTCGTGCACCTCGGCGCCGCGGTTATCCAGCACTAGGCGATAGCGCACGCCCTGTTGCAAGGTGAGATGGTCGGGGATGAAGCGGTATTCGGTCATGCCCAGCTCGATGGTCGCCGGCGCGGTCGAATCCGCTCGGCTGCGCGCGGCCAAGGATGTCAGCAAGCCCGCCAGCACGGCGCGGCGGCCAAGTCGCGCCGTCGCCCGCGCGAGGGGAGCCGGCAGCGGCTCCCCTCCGCCGCTCATGGCGTGATCTGGCCGCGAATCTCGCCGCCCTTGTTTTGCCCCGTATGGATGTTGACGTAGTCCTTGCCCGCCATCAGGTCGGCCAGCTGCGCATCCGTCAGCACGGCGGAGCCTTGGATCGGGCTGGCGGTGCCGCCGGCGGCGATGTTGACGACGACCCCCGCATTGCTGCCGGGCGCCGCCGGACCATGGATATGCGCCGCCGCCGCCGGCCCGGTGAGGCCGCTATAGCTGACATTCCATGAGACTTTCCGGCTGTCCGGATCGACGGTGAACTCGGCGCTGCCTTGACCACTGCTGCTGGTCGGCGGCACCTCTTGCGCGCCGCTGAGCGTGGCGTGATAGGTCTTCATCATTCCGACAGTGTTGCTATCGCTGGCGCAGCCGGCGAGCAGGCCGGCGGCGGCAAGCACGAAGCTCAAGTGGTGATGACCTCGCATGGATCTCTCCTCCCTCCAGGGCGTCCCTGCGCCCAGCCTCCTCTACCACAGCAACGCCATGGTCAGGGTCGAGACGGCGCTACCTTCACGACAAGTTGAGCCGCCCCGAGATCAGAGATGCGGTTCGAACGCAGCGAAGCGGGGAGAGAGCCCGCGAGGGCCGAGGATTGCCGGCCGCTCTGCAGCGGGTTTGGCCCGCGCCCGCGGCCGCCCCGAAAGCCCGGCCGCGGCGCTTTGCGGCGGCGCAGCGCGAACGGCGCGCCGGCCGCCGTTTTCGCGCGCCCCGACGGGTTGCAAGGTAACTCCAAGAAACCCATATATATCGCAGATTTCCTGAGGCTTTTTTCGGGTGCAGCGAAACCGCCCCGGAGGTCGGATTGAAACCTCCCGGCGTTGTTCGGCCGCGCGAAATAAGCTAAACTTCTCCGCGCCTTGAACGCTGGCGCTCAGCGCCAGCGTTCGCTTTGTGCGCCTGCCATATCGGACCTCGTTTTGACCCCATCCCCGACCTCGCCGCCGCCCTCCGACATCACGCCCATTTCCATCGAAGAGGAGATGCGGCGCTCCTATCTCGACTACGCCATGAGCGTCATCGTGGCGCGGGCGCTGCCCGATGTCCGCGATGGGCTGAAGCCGGTTCATCGCCGCATCCTCTATGTGATGAAGGAAAACGGCTACGACTGGAACCGGGCGTTCCGCAAATCCGCGGCCGTGGTGGGCGACGTCATGGGGCAATACCACCCGCATGGCGACAGTGCGATCTACGACGCGATGGTGCGCATGGCCCAAGATTTCGCCATGCGCGTGCCGCTGATCGACGGGCAGGGCAATTACGGCTCGATGGATGGCGATCCGCCCGCGGCGATGCGCTACACCGAAGCGCGGCTCGCCCGCGCCTCCGACCCGCTGCTCAACGACATCGACAAGGACACGGTCGAGTTCCAACCGAACTATGACGGCACGCGGCAGGAGCCGAAAGTGCTGCCGGCGCGCTTTCCCAACATCCTCGTCAATGGCGGCAGCGGCATCGCCGTCGGCATGGCGACCAACATTCCGACGCACAATCTCGGCGAGGTGCTCGACGCCTGCATCGCCTTCATCGACAACCCCAACGTCACCAGCGACGAGCTGATCGAGCTGGTGCCGGGGCCGGATTTCCCGACCGGCGGCATCATCGTCGGCCGCAACGGCATCCAGTCCGCCTACAAGCTCGGCCGCGGCTCGATCATGGTGCGCGGCAAGAGCCATATCGAGGAGATCCGCAAGGAGCGCGAGGCGATCGTCATCACCGAGGTGCCCTATCAGGTCAACAAGGCGCGCATGGTCGAGCGCATCGCCGAATGCGTGCGCGAGAAGCTGATCGAGGGCATCGCCGATCTGCGCGACGAGAGCGACCGGGACGGCGTGCGCGTGGTCATCGAGCTGAAGCGCGATGCCGCGGCAGACATCGTGCTGAACCAGCTCTATCGCCACACGCCGCTGCAGACCAGCTTCGGCGTCAACATGCTGGCCTTGAATGCCGGCCGGCCCGAGCTGCTGCCGCTGCGCGACATCATCGCCGCCTTTGTCGGCTTCCGCGAAGAGGTCGTCACCCGGCGCACCATCTTCCTCCTCGGCAAGGCGCGCGAGCGGGCGCATCTGCTCATCGGTCTTGCCGTCGCCGTCGCCAATATCGACGCGATGATCGAGCTCATCCGCCGCGCGCCGGACCCGGCAGCCGCACGCGCTGCGATGACGGGCCGCACCTGGCCGGCCGAGAGCGTCGCACCGCTCATCGCCCTCATCGAGGAAAGCGGCCATGGCGGGACCCAGCCCGATGGCAGCTACCGCCTTTCCGACGAGCAGGCGAAGGCGATCCTCGAGCTGCGGCTGCAGCGCCTGACCGCGCTCGAGCGCGACAAGATCGCGCAGGAGCTCGACGAGATCGTCACCGAGATCAAGGGCTATCTCGAGATCCTGGGCTCGCGCACGCGGCTTCTCGAGGTGCTGCGGCAGGAATTCCGCGAGATCAAGGAGCAGTTCGCGACGCCGCGCAAGACGGTGATCGAGGATGTCGAGTTCGAGGCCGACATCGAAGAGCTGATCCAGCGCGAGGACATGGTCGTCACCGTGAGCCATGCCGGCTACATCAAGCGCGTGCCGCTCTCGACCTATCGCGCGCAGCGCCGCGGCGGCCGCGGCCGTACCGGCATGGCGGTGCGCGAGGAAGACTTCGTCAGCCAGGTCTTCGTCGCCTCGACGCATGCGCCGGTGCTGTTCTTCACCTCGACCGGCCGGGTCTACAAGCTCAAAGTCTACAAGCTGCCGCTTGGCACGCCGCAAGCGCGCGGCAAGGCCTTCGTCAACCTGCTGCCCAATCTGGCGCCGGGCGAGGGCATCTCGACGGTGATGCCGCTGCCCGAGGACGAGGCTTCCTGGGGCAGCTTCACCGCTGTGTTCGCGACGCGCAAAGGCAATGTCCGGCGCAACGCGCTCAGCGATTTCGCCAATGTCTTCGCCACCGGCAAGATCGCGATGAAGTTCGAGGGCGAGGACGCCGACGACCGGCTCATCGCGGTCGCGGTCTCGGGCGCCGAGGACGACATCCTGCTTGCCACCCGCAACGGCCGCGCCATCCGCTTTCCGGCGCGCGACGTCCGCGTCTTCACCGGCCGCGCCTCGGTCGGCGTACGCGGCATCAAGCTCGCCGAGGGCGACGCCGTGATCTCGCTCTCGATCCTGCGCCATGAGGACGTTGACTCGCCGACCCGCGCCGCGTTCCTGCGGCTCTCGACGCAGCGCCGCCGCGCCGCCGGCGAGGAAGGCGAGGGTACCGAGACGGCGGAGCCGGAGGAGAACGAGGGCGAGAATGGCGGCGTCGCCGAGGTCAGCGAGGAGCAGTTCGCGGCGTTGGCAGGACGCGAGGAGAGGCTGCTCTCGGTCACCGAGAAGGGCTTCGGCGTGCGCAGCTCGGCCTATGACTACCGCATCACCGGACGCGGCGGCCAGGGCATCGAGAATATGAGCCTCGCCCGGCGGCAGGACGCCATCGTCGCGGTCTTCCCGGTCGGGCCGCGCGACCAGATCATGCTGGTGACCAATACCGGCATGGTGATCCGCGTGCCGATCGAGGATATTCCGATGAAGCGCCGGCGCAGCCAGGGCGTGGTCGTGTTCAAGGTGGAGGAAGGCGAGCGCGTCGTCTCGGTGGCGCATCTCGCCGAAGCCGGAGAAAACGGCGAGAACGGGTCGGGCGACGAGACGGAGGGGAGCACGACATGAGCACAGAGCGCATCGGAGTCTATCCCGGCACGTTCGATCCCATCACCAACGGCCATACCGACATCATCTTGCGCGCGACCAAGATCGTCGATCGGCTCGTGGTCGGCGTCGCGCGCAATATCGGCAAGGGCCCGCTCTTCTCCACCGACGAGCGTGTCGAGATGGTGCAGGAGGAGATCGCGCACCTCGCCGACGAGGCGACGCGGCGGCGCGTCGAGGTGAAGGCCTACGACATCCTCACCATGCATTTCGCGGTGCAGGAAGCGGCGAGCGTAATCGTGCGCGGGCTCCGCGCCGTCTCCGATTTCGAATATGAGTTCCAGATGGCCGGCATGAACAACCGCCTCAACCCCAATGTCGAGACGGTGTTCCTCATGGCCAATGACAAGTATCAGTTCATCGCCTCGCGCTTCGTCAAGGAGATCGCCCAGCTCGGCGGCGATGTGACGCCCTTCGTCAGCGCGCGCGTGGCGCAGCAGATCATCCGCCGCGTCGAGCGCGAGAACGGGCGGAAGACGGCGAAGAGATGAGTTCTCAGTTGTCAGTTCTCAGTTGTCAGTTCTCGACCAACTGAAAACTGACTACTGATAACTGACGACGGCGCTATGCCGCCTTCGTCAGGATGTTCTGTTCTTTCTCCAGCACTTTACGTACCGCCGGGCGCTCGATCATGCGGTGCTTCCAGGCGGTGTAGTTCGCCAAATCCTTGACCGGCAGGTCGATGCGCTTGCCCCAGCCATAGAACACCAGCGCATAGGGATCACAGGCGCTGAACTGGTCGCCCTGCATCCAGGACTTGCCGGCGACGAGGCCGTCGATCTCCTGCAGCGCCGCCCAGAAGTTCTTCTTGCCGGTCTGTTTGACGCTGGCGTGGCCGGCGGGATCCTCGCAGTAGCGCTCAGGGCGCATGATATGGGTGAAGGCCGGATGCACCGAGTTCGAGAGCCAGGCCAGCATCGAGATGCAGCGCGCCTGGGCCGCGACATCCTTCGGCAGCAGGCCCTTCTCCGGGAAGCGGAGGCCGAGATAGCTCAAGATCGCGGTGTTCTCGGTGAGGACGCTGCCATCCTCGAGCCGCAGGGCCGGCACTTTGCCGCGCGGATTGATCTTGAGGTATTCCGGTGAATGCTGCTCGCCTTTGGCGAGCGCGACCGGCTTCAGCGCGAATTCCGCGCCGCACTCCTCGAGCCCGATATGGGACGCCATCGAGCAGGCGCCGGGACAGTAGAACAGCGTCAACATAGGCGATCACTCCTTAAGGCTCGTGACCTTTATGCGCCGAATTGTGCGCCTGGCACCCGCCCTTGTCCATCGCCGGCCCGGCTCGCCGGGCCGGCGGGGAATTTCGGCGACGGCCGGCCGCGCCCGGTGTTTCTCCCTGTGCAGGCCGTCGCGGCCGGCCGGAGAGAGCCGCATGAGACTGAAATTCCTCGCTAATTTCGCTCCGGCAACGATCCTTCTGCTGCTTGCCGCCTGCGCCGGGACGGTGGCGCCGCCGGGTCCGCCGCATCGCATCGAAAGCCATGCGCTGGCCGATCCCGGGACGACGCGTCTCGGCCGGGTGTTCGAGGCCGAAGCCGCGCAGCATCCCGGGCTCTCCGGCTTCGATCTCATCACCTCGGGCCGCACCGCCTTCGAGGCGCGCTACGCCTTCGCGCACCTCGCCCAGCGCACCATCGATGCTCAATACTATCTCTGGGCCGGCGACGCCGTCGGCCGCAACATGCTCGAGGCGCTGCTCGAGGCCGCCGACCGCGGCGTGCGCGTGCGCTTGCTGCTCGACGATCTCAATCTCGAAGGCGAAGGCCTCGATCTGGCGGTCCTCAACGCCCATCCCAATTTCGAGGTACGGCTGTTCAATCCGATCACGCCGCATGGCTATGAGGCATTGGGATTTTTGACCGATTTCGACCGCGTCAACCACCGCATGCACGACAAGGCGTTCATCGTCGACAACACCGTCGCCATCGTCGGCGGCCGCAACATGGCCGACGCCTATTTCTCGGCGAACGAGTCCTCGAATTTCCGGGATCTCGACTTGTTCGCCGCCGGCCGCGTCGTCCGCGACATTTCGCGGGAGTTCGACGCATTCTGGAACAGCCCGTGGGCGGTCTCGGTGGGAAGCGTCGCCGCGGCGCAACCGAACTCGGCGGAGCTGCACGCCGCCGAGGCGAAGCTCAGCGCCGAGATCGACGACGATGGCGGCTTTCCCTTCAAGACGCAGCTCGACGAGCCCTATCTCGAGCATGTCGTCGCGACCGTGCCGCACCGGCTCATCTGGGGCCAGGCGAGCGTGCTTTATGACGAGCCGGACAAGCCCGAGACCTCGACGCCGCGCGTTGCCGACGAGCTGCACGAGAAGGTCCACGGCACGATCGAGCGCGAAGTGCTGTTGGAGATCGCCTATTTCATCCCCTCCGCGCACGGCACCGCGCAACTCTGCGATCTCGTCGCCCACGGCGTGCGCGTTCGCGTGCTCACCAACTCGCTCGCTTCCACCGACGAGATCGCGGCTTATGCCGGGTATATGCGGGCCCGCGATGCGTTGTTGCGCTGCGGCGTCGACTTGCACGAGCTGCGGCCCGATGCCGCTTTCGTGCAGCGCGACTGGACCTGGCTGCGCCATCGCTCCGAGGCGGAGCTGCACACCAAGGCGGTGGTGTTCGACGATGATCGCGTGATGATCGGCTCGTTCAACCTCGACCCGCGCTCGCGGCGCCTCAACACCGAGATCGCCATCCTGGTCAGCAGCCCGGCGCTCGCCGCCAAGGTGGCGCATTTCATCGAGAACGGCATGTCGCTCGCCAATTCCTTCCATCTGGAGCTGGTCGACGGCGACGTCGTCTGGGTGGCGGAGGAGCACGGCAGGGAGGTGCGTTTCTCTGAAGCGCCCGGCTCTGATCTCTGGCGCCGCACCAAGGCGGATTTTCTGTCGCTGCTGCCGATCGAGGAGGAGTTGTAGGCGCTCCAGCCGCGCCAAGCGTGGTAAACTAAGGCAGCTTCCGTTCTCCGGACCGCATCTTTCCGGCGCCGCCGCGCCTTTGCGTGGGCGGCGGCACGGGTTTGCTCGGCTTCTGCCGGGGCGCGGTTGCGCTTTCATCACCGGGAGGAATGCCATGACCACCTATGTCATGCTGATCAACTGGACCGAGCAGGGCATGCGGCAGGTGAAGGAGTCGCCGAAGCGGCTCGATGTCGCGAAGAAGGCGTTGAAGGAGATGGGCGGCGAGATCAAAGCCTTCTTGATGACGATGGGCGATTACGATCTGGTGGCGATCTACGAGGCGCCCGACGATGCCATCGCCGCGCGCTTCACGCTCATTCTCGGCATGCTCGGCAATGTCCGGACCAAGACGCTGAAGGCGTTCCCCGAGGCCGCCTATCGCGAGATCATCAACTCGCTCCGCTAGCCCGGATCAGACGATCCGACGCAGCAGCGGCGTCCGCCGCAGCACGAGCGCAGAGGCGGCGAAGCTGCCGGCTGCCGCCAGGAGGGTCAGCGCCGCGGCTTTCGGGATCGGGTGCAGGGCGATGCCGTGGAGCAGAAGGGCGACGCCGACCAGGATCGGGGGGTGAATGAGATAGACGCCGAACGCATTGCTCGACAGCCAGCGCGCGACGCCGCCCTGGCGGTCGAACAGGCTGCGGTAGAGGCTGAGGATGAGGAGGCTCATGGCGACGCAGACCAGCGCCTCCCAGAGGCACTTGCCGGCGCTCACCAGGTTGAGCCCGCCCGAATAGGCTTGGGTGTGACCTTGGACGGCACCGCCCAGCAGGACGAGGGCGACAAAGAGCGGCACCGCCAGCAGCAGCGCGGTCGTGCCGAACCGGATACAGAACCGCGCCGGCAACCGCGCGAGCCAATCGCCGCGATAGGCGAGGGCTCCGGCGGCGAACATCAGGAAGTATTGCGGAAAGTCGCCGAGCTGCAGGTTCAGGACCGCGGTGCCCTCCCGCTCGCCGATGCGCACGATGAAGGTCGCCAGCGCCATGGCCGCAATGAACGCGGCCGCGAGCATGCTGCTGCGGCGATCGCCGGCGAGCGGGATGCGCGCTTCCTTCAATCCCGACCGGCGCAGCGCGCCATAAGCCACGCAAAACATCAGCAGCGCCGCGCAAAACCACATCGGGCCGGTCTCGGAAAGCCACTCCCCGTCGACGAGATGCGTCAGCCATTGCCGGCCGAAGCCGCCGCTGCCCCAGCTCCGCGACAGAAAGTATTGCGTCAGGGGACCGATCGCCATCATGTAGAGGAGCGTCGGCACCCCCAGCCGCACCGCCCGATCTGCAATGAAGCGTGAGAAGCCTTTCCGGTCGTAGCTTGGCACCGCGAAATAGCCGGCAATGAAGAACAGCAGCGCCATGAAAAACGCCTGCAGAAAGCTCTGATAGATGCCGAAGAGAAGCGCCGTGCCGAAACCGACCGCGGCGCGGTCGCGGTAGTACCAGTTGCCGAACGGGCTGTAGGTGTCGACCGCATGCATGCTGAGGACCAGCAGGATCATGGTCCAGCGGATGTTGTCGATGAACAGCAGCCGGCGTTGGCCCGGCGGCGGGTCAGGCTGCGGAACTGTCTCTTCGAGCGGGGCGCAAGCCATCCAGCCTCTCACCACAGCCGATCGTCCCCGCCGAGCCCTATGGGGGTTGGCGGCGTCCAATGCAAACCTGCATGGTGCCGCGCCTCCCGGCAAGACGCGGAAAATACAATGGAATCACAATGCTTTTTGAGATGTCGACTCACCCAATCGCGAAAGCCGGGGCCGAGAGCACGTGCCCCGGTCATAACACTGCGATTCCCGCCGTCCCCGCGAAAGCGGGGACCCAGAGCCACGCGCTCCATTGATCGGGGCTTAACCTTCTGGATGCCCGCTTTCGCGGGCAAGGCGAAACAGGGGACATGGCTTTGCCGTGCAATTTGAACGTCCTCTAAGCGCGAAAGCGGGCAAAGCGACGGTTGGGGGGCGAGGCGGAGACCGCGCTTACTTGTCGAGCCAGACCTCGGTGAGGTCTTGCTGGATGTAGTGGCTCGGCGTCAGATGCCAGCCTTTCATCGCCGTCGAGGCCGCGACGATGCGGTTGTACCAGAGGAAGGGCACGGCATAGGCTTCGGTCAAGGCGTGCTGCTCGAATTCGCGGACGATGCGGGCGCGCTCGCGCGGGTCGGTGGTGACGGCTTGGCCGACATAGAGGCTGTCGAGAAAGCGGTCGGTGGAATCGGCATAATTGCTCGGCGACAGATCGCCCGAGACATATTTTGCCAGCTGCAGCGTCGGATCGTCGAAATAGTCGCCGCCGAAATCGATTGCGACCTGGAAGTCATGCTTCTCGAGCGCGCCTTCCCAGCCCTTCGTGTCGAGCCTCTTCTGGGTGACGGTGACGCCGATCTCCTTCCAGGCGGCGATGAGATAGTCGGCCGCGGGCTTATAAGGCACGGGGACGTCGCGGTTGGTGAGGGTGAAGGCGAGGTGGCTCTGTCCGGCCGCGGCGAGCAGCCGCTTCGCCTCGGCGCGGGAGGCGGCGGCGTCATGCCAGAAGCCCGGAATGGTGGTGAGCTCGGCCTCCGGCGTCGCCATGGCGAAGCCCGGCCGCATGATGCCGCCGACGAATTTGAGGAAGGTGGTGTTCTGCAGGGTTTCGGCTGCATGCCAGCGGTCGATGGCCAGCGACAGGGCGCGCCGCACTCGCACATCGTCGAAGGGCGGCTGCTTGGCGTTGAACACCACCATGAGATTGACCAGCCAGGGCGTCTCGCCGATATAGACCTTGTCGCCCATCGCCGCGACGAGCTGGTCGCGCTCCTCCGGCGTCATGCTGCGGAATTCGGCTTCGATGGTGCCTTTCTCGAGCCCCGCCACCACTTTGGCGCCGCTCATGAAATGCGCGACATAGCCGTCGAGGTAGGGCCGCCCCGGGAGGAAGTACTTGTCGAAGCGCTTGCCGGTCCAGTGATCGCCCTTGACATGCTCGACGAAGGTGAAGGCGCCGGTGCCGAGGATGTGCGTGACCGGGTAGAGCGGGTCCTCCTTCAGCTTCGCCGCGCTGTAGATGCAGTTCCAGGGCGAGGCGAAATTCGCCAGCATCGCGGCTTCCGGCCAGCGCAGATGGAAAACCACGGTCCGGTCATCGGGCGTATCGATGCCATTGATCGCGGCGTAATAGACTTGCCGCGCCGAGACGACGCCCTCCGGCGGGTGGATGATGCGCTCATAGCTCGCCTTGATATCGGCCGAGGTTAGGCGGGTGCCGTCGTGGAACAGGATATTGGGCCGCAGCTTGAAGGTATAAGTGAGCCGGTCGGCCGAGACGCTCCAGCTCTCGGCCAGATCGCCCGTCACCTGCGGATAATCCTCGCCGTCGAATTTGAGCAAGGTCGAGTAGTGCGGCGCCACCGGATGGAGGAAGGCAAAGGAGATATTGGCGTGGCAGTCGTAGTTGCTGGGCTCGGCATCGACGGCAAAATCGAGTATCCCCCCGCGCTTCGGCTGCGGGTCGGCCGCGGCGGTGACGGTGAGCGCGGCGAGCGTGGCGGCGACGCCGGCGAGCTTCAGCCCCGGCCACAAGAGCTCGGCGACGCGCTTGCGGCGAAAGAGATAGCGCTTGGGCACGGGGAACGCCTCCTCGAAAGTGCTGATGGTGCCGGAACGCCGCTAGCGCGGGGCTTAGGGCGTGGGGCGAGGCTCAGTCGTGGTGGTCGGTTTGCCAGCGCCGGAACTGGTCGTAGAGCTCGTCCTTCTGCTCGGCGGTGAGCGTCGCCTTGCCGCCGGCCTTGCTGCGCTCGTCGAGGAATTTGGCGAAAATCTCGCGTAGCTGATCTTCGTTCATGGCAACCGGCGCCGCGCCGTTGCGCTTGATCCAGTCATCGGCCGGGCCGAAGCGGCGCCAATGCGGCAGCTCGGCCGAGAGGTTCACCTCCTGCCATTTCGGATGGTGCGGCGCCTCGAGCAGCTTCGGGAACTGGGTGAAGAAGGCGTCGACGAAATTCGCCACGTTGCGATAGCGCTCGGAATCCGGTGGCAGCCCGGCGACGATCAGCGCCGTGCCGACCGCCACGGTGTCGACCGTCTCGCCGGTGGGCACGAGATCGGGATAATCCTCGTGCGACAGCCGCGCCGGGATGTAGCTGGCGGCGATATCGCCCTTGAGCGGGACGGGAAGGAAATGCAGGCCATCCTCTGCCCGCACCGCGTCGAAGAGCGGCGCCGGCTTGCCCACGACGATCGCCATGGCGGCGATCTCGCCGTGCCTCAGCTTCTGCAACGCCAGCGCCTGGCCATAGGCGGTCGCCTCGACCTTGATCTTGAGCAGATCGAACAGCCGCGGACCGGTGAAGGCGGTGCCGTCATTGGGCGTGCCGAAATTCACCTTCTTGCCGGCCAGGTCGGCGATGCTGTGAATGTCGCGCCGCGTCAGCAGGTGGAATTCGTCATTGTTGAGCTTGGTGATGTAGCTGACGAAGCCGTCGATATTGGGATAAAGCCGCTGCGCCCGGGCATAGTCGAGCACGTCGGTCTGCACGATGGCGAGGTCGACGCCGCGCAACACCTCGAGATCGGCGAGGTTCTGGAAGGCGCCCTCGCCGATCACCGGCAGCACGCGCCGCGTCGCGCCGTCATCGAGCACCTCGGCCAGATCCTCGGCCATGCGCACCGAGGTGCCGTTGACGCTGCCGGTGACGATCTCGACGAGGCCGCGATTGGCGCGCTCCACGAGCGCGTCGGCGGCATGGGCGAGGGCAGGGGTAAAGGCCAGCAGCAGCGCCGCCGCGGCGCCGCAGAAGGGACGGCGAAGGTCAAAGGTCATGCTGCGGGCTCCCATGCGCTCAGCGGGCGTATCTCGCCATCAAGCGCTGCATCAGCGTGTCGGCTTCACGATCGCCCCCGTCGCTCGCCTTGCGGTACCAGCGCGCCGCCGCCACCGGATCGCCTTGCAGGCCGCGCACATGCGTCTGGGCGAGGAACAGCGGATCGTAGGTCTTGCCGGCCTGGCGCTCCGCCGCCGCGTTGCCGTTCTCGGCGGCGCGCTCATAGAAGAGGCGCGCCGCGGCGACATCGCCGGTCGCGAGCATCTCATCGCCGCGCGTCATCAGCTCGGCAATGTCCGAGGTCGCTTCGGCGACGGGATGCCGGCTCTCGACCGGCACCGCCGCCAGTTTCGGCAGCGGGGCGACCCGCGTCGCGCGCGGCGGCGGCGGTACGGGCGATGCCATGGGCAAGGCGCGCGCGATGACCGCCATGGGCGCGGCGCCCGGCGCCGGCGTTTCGCCGCGCGACAGCAGGAAGAGCGTCGCGCCGCCGACCAGGGCCAGCGTACCGGCGCCCGCGAGAAGACCAAACCCGAGCTTCGCCGCACGACGCGGCGTTGTGGGAGGTTCCGTCGTGGGAGGCGGCGCCGCGCGACGCAGCCGGGCGGCGCGCCTGACCGGCGCGCCGTCGGGGTCGGGGTCGGCGGGGTCGGGGCTGACGGGGCCGGGGCTGACGGCGTGAGGCAGGCTGACCGGCGCCGGCGCGCTGGTCGGGAATTGCGCCACTGAGCCCGCGCTGTCGCGCGATGCCGGGCTGGCGCTGTCGCTCGATGCCGGGCCCGGGTCATCGCTCGACGCCGCGCCCGCGCCATCGGTCGATGCCGGGGCACCATCGCGCTCGTAGGACCAATACCACGGGCGGAAGCCCGAGGCGGAGGCATCGCCCTTGCTATAGAGAACCGAATTCGGCGGCTGCGCCGGCGCGGGGGTGGGCGCAGGCGGAGGGGGAGGCGGAGGCGGGGCCACTGCGACCGGCTCCGCCGGAGCCGCCGCGCTCGTCGCGTCGTCTGCGGCCGGGGCCGCATCCTCCACGCTGGCCGCATCCTCCTTGCGCCGTACGGCGGAGATGAGGCGCTGTCGCGCGCCGCCGCGCGGCAGCGTAACGAGAGACGCCGCAGGCGACACGTCCGACGCGCCGTCTTCGCCCGACAGCGCCTGCTCCTTTGCCGCGAGCAGGCCGGAGGTGAGGCTCGCCCGCTTGTCGCTGCTGAACATCGCTGCTCTCTGTCAAGTCACGCGAGCGCATAGAGCGCTCCGACGGCGACATTGCCCGTCGTCCAATGCCTGGGATTATCTCCGCAGCGGGCGGGCCAAGACAGCAGTTTCACATTGGATTTTAGGCGAGTATGGCGAAGACTTGACGCATTACTTACCTTGTTCCGCCTCTTCCGCCTTCGCCTTCCGCCATTCTGCCTCCATCTCGTCGAGGCTCGCCCTTTCGACGGAGCGGCCGGCAGCGGCGAGCAGCGTCTCGACGCGGCGGAAGCGGCGCTCGAATTTGCGGCAGGCGGCGCGCAAGGCCTGCTCGGGATCGGCCGCGACATGGCGGGCGAGATTGACGACGGCGAAGAGCAGATCGCCGATCTCGTCGGCGATGCGCGCGGGATCGCCCTCGGCCGCGGCTTCACGCAGCTCTTCGATTTCCTCCTCGATCTTGTCGAAAACCGGAGCGGCTTCCGGCCAGTCGAAGCCGACGCGCGCGGCGCGGCGCTGCAGCTTCTCGGCGCGGGTGAGCGCGGGAAGGGCGGTGCCGACGCCGTCGAGTGCGCTGGCGCTCAACCCTGCGTCCGCCGCTTTGGCGCGCCGCTCGGCGGCCTTGTGCTCTTCCCAGGCCGTCGTCTGCGCCGCGGCATCGGCGATCGCCGCGTCGCCGAAGACATGCGGATGGCGCCGCAACATCTTCTCGGCGATTGCCGTGGCCACGTCGTTGAAAGCGAAGAGGCCGTCCTCTTCCGCCATGCGCGCATGAAACACCACCTGGAAGAGGAGATCGCCGAGCTCGTCCTTGAGCGCGGCCGGATCGCCGCGCTCGCAGGCTTCCGCCACCTCATAGGCTTCTTCGATGGTGTAAGGGGCGATCGTGGCAAAGGTCTGGGCGCGGTCCCAGGGACAGCCCTGAGCGGGATCGCGCAGCCGAGCCATGATGTCGAGCAGGCGCAACAGGTCGGGCGCGCCGCTCACCGGGCGTCTCGCGTCGCTATCCATGCGATTGCGAGCTCGGCTTGTCCTGGCCGTATTGCAGCACCTTGACCTTCTCGAGGGTGACGAGGCCGCTTCCCATCATGCCGTCGAGCAGCGTCAGGAAGGCGTTGATCTTCTCCTTGCTGTCGACGATCTCGACCACCATCGGCAAATCCTCGCTGAGCCGCAAGACCTTCGCCGTGTGCAGCCGGCTCGAATGGCCGAAGCCCATCGGTCCGCGCAGCACGGTGGCTCCCGCCAGCTGATGCTCGCGCGCCTTGAGCACGATCGCCTCGTACAACGGCAGATGCTGGTGCCGGTCGTCTTCGCCGATGAAGATGCGGAGCAATACGGCGTCGCGGGGAACTTGCATCGGATCATCCTCCGAACATGAATGCGCCGAGGGCGATGCCCGCCCAGACAGCGCAGATACAGCAGGCCACCGAAGCGGCGATGTTGCCGAAGACGCGTCCCCATTCGCCGTCACGCGCCAGGTTCAGCGTCTGCAGGCTGAAGGACGAGAACGTGGTATAGCCGCCGCATAATCCGACGATGGCGAATTGCCGCACAGTCGCATCGCCCGGGAGCACGCCGCCCGGTGCGACGAGCGCTGCGAACAGGCCGATGACGAAGGCGCCACTGACATTGACGACGAAGGTGCCCCAGGGAAAGGTTTCGCCGATCCGGTTGGCGACGAAGCCCGACAGGCTATAGCGCGCCATGCCGCCGAGCGCGCTTCCCACCGCAACCCAGGCGACGCCCATCATCGGCCGCCTTCGGTCAGGAAGTAATCTCTTAAAACCAAATCATTACAGGTGATTGTTCCGTTCATTCGTTAACTTTCCGAGCGAGCGCGTGGCCGACCCAGACAGCGAGCAAGCATAGCACCAGCGACAACGCAATGTAGGCGGCGCCCGCGAGCGGCTGCCGCTGCAGCAGGCCGAAGGTTTCGAGGCTGAACGAGGAGAAGGTGGTGTAGCCGCCACAGAGCCCGACCATGACGAATTGCCGGCCGAGCGTGCCGACATAGACGCGCCCGTCGGGAGCGGTCAGCGTGGCAAAGCCGCCGATGACGAAAGAGCCGACGATGTTGATGATGAGCGTGCCCCAGGGAAAGGTGACGCCCCACAGCGCCACCGCCAACAGGCCGCAGCCATACCGCGCGACGCCGCCCAATGCGCTGCCGAGAGCAATGACGAGGTAGGTGACGAGAAGGTTCATGGGCGGGAGCTTAGAGATACCGGGGCGCGCCATAGCCCGCAAGGCGGCTTGACAGTGAGTTTGCGCCGCATAGAGCCGATCGAGGAGAGCAGGGGGCGGAAGATGCGTCGCATCGGCGGTGTGATCGGGGTGCTGCTGCTCGGCCTCACCACCGGTGCTGCGGCGCAAGCGCCCGCGCCGCAGCAGGTGCTCGGCCGCTGGCTCACCGAGAGCAAGCGCGGCGTGGTCGAGATCTATGCCTGCGGCGAGGCGCTTTGCGGCAAGCTGGTCTGGCTCATCAACCCGATACGCCGCGGCGCGCCCGCAGCCGATGACAAGAATCCGGACCAGGCGCTGCGGCAGCGGCCGCTCTGCGGCCTCACCATGCTCTGGGGTTTCCGCCACACCGAGCCGCAACGCTGGAGCGATGGCTGGATCTATGACCCCGACAGCGGCGACACCTATCATGCGACGCTCGTTCTCGAAAGCGCCGGCGTGCTGAAGCTCAGGGGCTATGTCGGCATTCCGCTCTTCGGCGAGACGCAGACCTGGACGCGGCCGGACGGGCGCTACGGCGCCTGCTGAGGCACAGCTCGCGCCCTTCGCCGCATCAGCGGCAGCAGCAGCAGCGAGATCAGCACCAGCGCGCCGATGAAGAGCCAGGCATCGTTGAGAGCGGCGACCAGCCCGGCGCGGCGGACCAGGGGCTCCACGACGTCGCGCGTCGCCTGATCGATCGGGCCGATCG
The DNA here is from genome assembly GCA_035509275.1 of Allostellaceae bacterium. Taxonomy (GTDB): domain Bacteria; phylum Pseudomonadota; class Alphaproteobacteria; order ATCC43930; family CGMCC-115725; genus DAHUYF01. The sequence goes on from DATJLU010000019.1 coordinate 20,974, forward strand.
GCACGCCCTTGAAGCGGTCGGTCGGCAGGCCGACGAAGCGCGCCGCGGCGGCGTCTCCCGCCTGAAGCTGCGCCACGAGCGCGGCTACATGCTCCGGCGCGCGCCGCTCGATAATCGTGTCGATGAGGCCGAGGCCGATGGCGCCGCCGAGATTGCGCATCAGGTTGAAGCAGCCGCTGGCATTGGGGACGCGCACTGCCGGCAGCGCGTCGAGCGCCAGCGCCGTGCTCGGCAGCAGGCACAACATGACGGCGGCGCCGCGCGCCATCTGCTGCCAGAACAGCCCCCAGAAATCGGTCGCATAAGTCATGAAGCCATTGCCGATGAGACCGGCTCCGAGAAGCGCGTAGCCGACCAGGAGCAGGAGGCGCGCATCGACGCGCGGCTCGAGATAGGCGGCGACGGGCGCCACGACGAGCTGGGTTGCGCCGGTGACGATCATGATGAGGCCGATATCGAAAGCTTCGTAGTAGCGCACCACGCCGAGAAAGACGGGCAGGAGATAGGTTGCGCCGTAAAGCCCCATGCCGAGCAGGAAGCTGAAGCCGCAGCCGATGGCGAAATTGAGGTCGCGGAAGCAGCCGAGATCGATCAGCGGCCGCGGCTGGGCGAGGCAGCGCCGGATGGTCCAGATCCCGCACACGAGGCAGACGGCGATGAGCCCCAGCATCGGCGGGTCGCTCCAGCCGCGATGCGGCGCCTCCACCAGAACGATCTGGAGGCTGGCCAGGAAGAGCGCCAGCAGCGGCAACGCCCAGAGGTCGACCGAGCCGAAGCTGCGCCGCTCGGGACGGTCGATATCGACGAGCGCCGCCGCGAGCAGGGCGACGAGGATGCCGGGAGCGACATTGATGAGGAAGAGCCAATGCCAGGAATAGCGGTCGGTGATGAAGCCGCCCACCGTCGGCCCGAGCGTCGGTGCGAGCATCGCCATCGCGCCGGCGATCGCGGTGGCGCGCGGCCGCTGCGCCAGCGGGAACATCAGGAAGATGGCGGAGAAGACGAGAGGGATCAGCAGACCGCCGCAGAAACCCTGCACCACTCGCGCCGGCACCAGCGACCAGAAGCCGGTCGAGAGCGCGCAAGCGACGCTGGCGACGGTGAAACCCGAAATGCCGAAGACGAAGGCGCCGCGGGTCGACAGCACTCGGGTCAGCCAGCCGGTAAGCGGGATGGCGACGATCTCGGCGATGAGATAGGCGGTCTGTATCCAGGTGAGCCGCGCCAGCGGCAGATGGAGCCCGACCTGGATCTCCGGCAGCGAGCTGGCGACGATCTGAATGTCGAGGATCGCCAGCAGCATGCCGATGCTCATGGCGATGAACCCGGTCCAAGTCCTGAGGCCGACCGGGCTTGCCGGCGCCGCCGCAACGTCGGGAGCGGAAGGCATGGCGCAGTGCTAGCACGCGGACGCGGTCTCGGCCAGCACGGGTTAGAGCCGCGTCAGCCGGCTTCGGCCACCGGCGGTCTCAGCCCATGGACGTGGCGCAGATCGGCGCCGTCGAATTTGGTATCGCGCGTCGTGGCGTCGGTGAAGCTGGCGCCGGCGAGGCGCGCATCGCTGAAATCCGCGCCGGAGAGATCGGCGCGCTGAAAATCGACATTGAGCAAGGATGCATGGCGCAGCGATGCGTTGCGGAGCTGCGCGTTCCACATCCGGCTCTGATCGAGATTGCTGGGGCGCGAGCGCTTCGCATCGCCCGAGAGCACGATGGCATCGAGATTAACGTCGCAGAGATTGGCATGCGACAGGAAAGCCTGCCGCAGCACCGCGGCCCGCATGTCCGCGCCGCGGAAATCAGCGCGATCGAGCGTCGCCAAGGTGAGATCGATCACCATCAGCCGCGCGCCGTTGAAGCGCGCGCCGGTCAGCACGCAATTGAGCAGCACGGCGCCGGAGAGATCGCGGTTCTGCAGATCGACGGCGCCGAGCTCGATGCCGGAGAGCTCGAGCCGCTTGCCTTCGGTGCCGACCGAGCGCACCCAGACCTCATGCGCCGCGACCAGCTCATCGAGCGGCGCGGGGAGGGTCTGCTTGCCCCTGGGCACGTTGAGCGCGCCGAGGCTGGCGGCGCGCGCCGACTCGTCGAGCACGGCGCCCAGCATGTCGGCGCCATCCATGACCACGCCGAGCCAGCGAACCCCGGTGAGCACGCTGCCGCGCAGCGAGCAGCCGGACAAGTTGGCTTGCGACAAATCCGCATTCTCGAGCACCGCGCCGGTAAGATTGGCGTTGCGCAGATCGATGCGGGCGAGATTGGCGCCGCGCAGCACGGCGTTGGTGAGGTCGGCGCGCACGGCAAAGCCGCCGGCGAGCCGCGCCCGGGTGAGATTGGCGCGGGTCAGATTGGCGATGACGAGCTCGACCGGCAGGACCTCCAGATCGACCGGGGCCAAACCGCCTTTCTTGTCCTGGCGGAGGAGGGTGCCTTCGCGCAGATCCGCCTCGAACATCGCGGCGCCGCTCAGATCGGCGCCGCGCAGGCACGCGCCGCGGACATCGGCACGGGTCAGGTTCGCGCCCTGCAGCTGCGCCATCCGCAGATCGGCGCCGAACAAATTGCTGCCGCTCAGATCGACGTTCCGGCCGGCGACCCGGTGCAGCGAGGCGCCGGTGAAGTCGACCCCGGACAAATCCATGCCGCTGAGGTCGAGACCGCTCAAATCGTGATAGGCAAGCTGGGGCCGCAGCGCGCCGCGCAGGCCGCGTCGGAAGCGGGCGTTGCCGTCGGCAAGGCGCGCCAGGCCCGACTGGTCGATCTTTATCCGTTCGCCAGCCACCGCGACGTTATCCCCAAGGTCTCGGAAGGGTTAGCAGACCATCCAAAAGTAAAGCAGCGATTAGCGAGAAGCCCGTCTAAATCCCTAAAATGCTTTGTTTTCCAAGGGGATGAGCGAGAGGGAATTACAACCGCCGGAGGTGTCGGCGGCCATGGCTAAGTCGCATAATGTATATTATGGGAAATCATACGCGAGCGCGAAGCGCTCGTCGTGGGCGGCGTCAGCGGTTGCGGAGCAACCGCGGGAGCCGCGCGGTGCAGGATATGGTGCAGGATATAAAGTGCGGTGTGGCACCAACGCTCACTTCGCCGCCCAGGAGACGACTTCGGCGTTGCGGCCTTCGCTGTCGGCGAATTCCTGGGCCTGGCGCGCGACCGTGGCCAAATCGCTGACCGGCGGCAGGACCACGGGATACCAGGCGGGCTCGCCTGGGCTTTGCGCCACCAGAACCTGCGCCGCATAGCCGCGCTTGTTGAGCTCGGCGGCCAGCCTCGCGGCGTTGGCCTTGACCAGGAAGCTGCCGACCTGGACGGAGAAAACGAAAGGCGGTGCCGCGGGCATCGTGGCGGCTTCCGGCAGCGCCGTGGGAGTCGTTAACGGTGCCGCACCCGCCGGACCGCCGGAGGCTGGCGGCGCCGCTGCGGCAGATGACGCGATGATCAAGTCGCGCGGCGCGGCATGCGCGACTTCGACCAGCCGGCCGCGCAGCGGCGATGCCGGCGCGACATCGAGCGGCAGGCCGACGCGGAAATCCTTAACGGCGATCGGTTCGATGGCCGCGGCGGCTTGCGTCGATCCGTTGGTTGCCGCCGCCGGGGCCTGGGCGACGGCCTGCGGTGCTGCGCTGAGCGGCGTGGCAGCCGGCGGCGCCGATTGTGGCATGGGCACAAGGACCGCGCTGGCGGGCACGGTCGTCGGCGCGGCCATGGCCTGGGCCGCGACCGGGGCTGCGGGCGATTTGCCGACCAGCGGTGCACCGTCGGGCTTACCCATTGCCGGACGGTTCGCATCGCCACCAATGCCGACCCCGATCATCAGCCCGGAGCTGAAGGCCAGCAGCCCGAACAGCGAGGTGCCGAAGAAGACCGCCGCCGCTTGCCGCGGTGTCATCGCCATGGCTCTCGCCCTCCCCTCCTCGCTCGCGCCACAGCCATCGGCGGAAACATGCCGCGTCTCAGCTTTGCTGCTTCGGCGTGGCCGTTCGCGTCCGCGCCGCGGCTCCCGGCTGCAACGACGAACTGCTATCGCCATCCTTCGACGCCGGAGTCGCTGCCGGCGCTCGGCTGGCGCGGCGGTCGCGGAACATGCCGCGCTGCATCGCCGTGCCGCCGAGCTGCAAGTGCTGCCAGGGCACGAACTTGTCCTCCGGCAATTGCGCCTGGGCGCGGAAAGCGGCGATCGGCTGATAGTGGCCGGAATAATTGCTCCACCAATCGAGGGTGCCGCCGCTGAAGCGCACCGTGCCGGCGTACACGACGGGCGCGCCCTGCGCCAATTGCACATGGCCGGCCTTGGCCGAAATCAGCAGCCGCTGATCCCTGTGGCGCACGCCTTGGGTGCGCACGAAATTATAAGTGCCGTCGGGTTGGGTGATGAGGCCGCGCGCGGCATCCTTGGCGCCGAAGCGGTCGCGGCCGAGGGCGACGAGCTCGTCGCCCGGCGGCGCCGAGCGACCCGACTGGGCCGGAGAAGCCGCGGCTCGATGCGGCGATAGCGCAAATTGCTTGCTCAACGATGCCTCGCGGCGCAGTCGGCATAATGCCGGCCAAGCCTGCGCTCACTTCTATAATTTTGCCTTGCCCGCTTCAAGCGCGCTCGCCCCCTTTTGCTCACGGGATTTGCACGGTGACCTGACCCGCCATGGTGATCTTGATCACCCCGGCCCAGGCGCACATGCAGACCGAGCTGTCATCGAGCGCCGGCATGTTGGCGATCATCACCGTCGGCGCGCCCGGACTCCACGGCGCGACGGTGTTGGGAATGCAGGGCATCGGCGTCAGCACGCCCAGCGCCGCCGCGGTTGCCGATGCCACCGTCGGATTGGCGAGGCTGCTGCACAGGCCGAAGGGCGCGATGTTGACCATGGGCGCGTAGTCCATGATGTTCGCCGCGGGCGGCCCGCCGGCATTGGTTCGATTGGCGGGCAGCACGCTGAGCGCGCTCGGCGCTGCCCCAAAGCTGCATTGCAGCACGGCTCCGGCCACCACTTGCATGCCCATGGCGCGCCCTCCTCAGCCCCCGAAGGTCTTGTCGATCCAAGATTTCTTCGGCGCCGGGCGCGCCGCCGCTTGCTGCCGCGCCGCCGGCTTGCCCTGCTCGAAAACGGCTTCTTCGTTGATCGCGCCGGATTCGTGATAGCTGGTGAAGGGACCGTCGAGCAGGCCGGCGCGCCAGGATGCGCGCTGGCGGATCGCGCCGCTTTCCCAGTAGTCGATGACCTCGCCCTCGAGCCGCCCGGCCATGTAAGGCGCCTCGCGCAGCTTGGCGCCGCCGGGATGGAACGCCGTCATCACGCCGTGGCGTTTTCCCGCCTGATGCGGGACGACGCTCTGCAGCCGGCCGGCGGCGTCATAGGTCTTCATCTCGCCCTCGATCGCGCCGCGGACATAGGGAATTTCGGCGAGCTTCTGGCCGTCGGCATAAACCGTCATCGGTCCCTCGAGCACGCCGTCGCGAAAGCTCATCCGGGCGGTCACCTGCCCGGCCGGATCGTATTGCACCATCTCGCCATCGAGCTTGCCGGATTTGAACCGGGCGGCATGCGCGGTCTGGCCATTGGGGTGATAGCTCACCGCCGGTCCCGCCAGCACGCCGTCCGTCATCGCGGCCTCGGACACCACCGCGCCGGCCGCGTCGCGGCGAACCGCCACCCTCTCGCCGCTCACGGCCCCGCTCCCGCCATGCTGCGCCTCGTCAATTGATCTGCACCATACCGCCCTTCACCGTCAGCATGCCGCCGCCATCGACGGTCCCGGACGCGCTGCCCTTGATCTCCATCGTCGTGCCGCCGCTGAGGCTGAGGCCGGTGCCGGAGCTCGCGCTGAGATCGGTCCCCGATTTGACCGAGATCGAGGTCCCGGACTGCACGGTGAGCGCGCCGTCGGTCTTCAGCGTCAGATCGCCGGTCGCCTCTATGGTGAGGCTCCCGGTCACCTTGAGCGTGTAGTTGCCGCTGACCGTCTGGGTGAAGTCGGCATTGTTGGTATGCGTCTCGTTGCCGGTGACGGTGACCGCGCGCGTGCTTTGGACGCTGTGCGTCTCCTTGCCCTGGCTCACGGCAATGCTGCGATCGCCCTGGCTGACGGTGAGGCTTTCATTGCCCTGGCTCACCGTCACCGCGCGATTGCCTTTCGCCACCGTCAGGCTGTCGTCCTTTTCCTGGATCGTGACCGTGCGGTTGTTGGTGATGGTGGTGGTCTGATCGTCGAGGACGTCGATCGTCATGTCCTTTTGCGCATGGATGTAGATCTCCTCGCTATCGGCCTTGTCCTCGAAGCGGATCTCGTTGAAGCCGTTGCCGCCCTTCGACGAGCTGCTTTTCACCGTGCTCTTGGTCTGCTCGTCGGGCAGCGTATAGGGCACCGGCTGCTGGCCGTTATAGACCGAGCCGGTGACGAGCGGCCGGTCCGGGTCGCCTTCGAGAAAGCTCACCACGACCTCCTGGCCCATACGCGGCAGGAAGATCGCGCCCCAATTCTTGCCCGCCCATCCCTGCGCCACGCGGATCCAGCACGAGCTGTTCTCGTCGTTCTGGCCGAGCTGATCCCAATGGAACTGCACCTTGATGCGGCCGTATTTGTCGGTCCAGATCTCTTCGCCCGATTTGCCGACGACGAGCGCGGTCTGCGTGCCGGGGATGCGCGGTTTCGGCGTCACCCGCGGCGGCCGGAAGGTCGCGCTCGACGGGAAAGCCACGAAGCTGTTGCGGTAATGGCGCCGGCCGCCGGCATGGGTGATCCGGCGCAGCACATAGGTATCGTTGGCGTCGCTGCGCGGGTGGCCGCTCAGGGTGAACGTATAGCCCGCGGCGAAGGCACGGCAGGTGCTTTCGCCGGAAACCAGGCGGGCCGGCACTTCCATGCCGTCGAGACGCTTCTTGCCATAGGCATCGCCCGTGTCCTTGGTCTGGTAGAGACCGGGATATTCGTAAATCTGCAAGCTGCTGCCGTTGCCCGTCGTGGTCGACAGCAGCTGCGTCGTCGGCGTCTCGAAATTGAAGTCGTCGGCCTGATATTTGCCGGTGACGACGCTCTGCTCGAGGCTGAGCGCGACCACCAGATCCTGCTCCTCCCAGGCCTTGGCGCTTTCCGGCTTGAACGCGACCGAAGGCAGGTTCGGGCACGCCGAGAAGGCGCTGGCATCGTCGGCGAGCACCAGCGTGTGCTTGCCCGCCTCGTGCTCAAAGAAGTAGAAGATCCCCTCCTCTTCCATCAGCCGCGAGATGAAGTCGAAGCAGGTCTCGCGGTACTGCACGCAGTAATCGCGCGCATCGTAGGAGCCGGTGAGCGCATCCTTGACGTCGCTGACGCCTTGCTCCTGCAGCACCTGCTTCACGATGTCGGGCACGGATTTCGCCTGGAAGATGCGGTTGTCCGAAGCGAGCGTCAGCTCCCATAGCTTCGGCCGCACCTCGAAATGATAGCTGAGCCCGCTCTGCACCATGCGCGCGACGATGCCGTTGAAATTGCGCTTGTTGCCGTCCTTGTCGGCGCCGGTGATGGTGACGCTCTGGCCGACGACGCTGGCGAAATCGAGATCGCCATGCTCGGACTCCATGTCGACGCGGAACGCGAAGAGGCCCGAGATCAGCTCCTCGCCCTCGAAGGCCTGGAGCAGCAGCATGTCGTCGCCGAGCGGCGTCGTGATGGTGAAGGTGTAGCCGGTCTGGGTATAGCCGAGAACGCTCATCTCACCGCGCCGGCGCCACGTCGTCGTCGAAGACGAAGCGCAGCCCGCCCTTGCCGTCGAGCTCGATATGCACCAGCTCGAAACTCCCGCCCTCGGTTACGCGTGCCAGGATCTCGCCGGAAAGCTCCGGCAACAGCGTGTTGGTCAGGAGATTGTCGATGGCGCGCGCGCCGGTGTCGATCTCGCTGCAACGCGCCGCGATCGCGCTCACCACATCGTTGCCGCAGATGAGCTCGGCGCGATAGGTGTCCCAGAACCGTTCCTGCACGCGCTTCAGCTTGAGGCGGACGATCTCCTCGACCTCGGCATCGCCGAGCGGCAGGTAGGGCACGATGACGAGGCGGCCGAGGAAGGCCGGCTTGAAATGCTGCACCAGCTCCGGCCGGATCGCGTCGACAATCTCGGCGACGGCAATCGCGCCGCGGCGTGCGCGGACGAGATCGATGATCGTGTCGGCGCCGGTGTTGCAGGTGAGCAGGATGGTCGCGTTCTTGAAATTGACGACCTGGCCTTCGCTGTCCTCCAGCACCCCCTTGTCGAAGACCTGATAGAACAGCTCCAGCACGTCGGGATGCGCCTTCTCGACCTCGTCGAGCAGCACCACGGTATAGGGGTTGCGCCGCACCGCTTCGGTCAGCACGCCGCCCTTGCCATAGCCGACATAGCCCGGCGGCGCGCCTTTGAGGCCCGAGACCGAATGCGCCTCCTGATACTCCGACATGTTCACGGTGATCATCGTGCGCTCGCCGCCATAGAGCAGGTCCGCGAGCGTGATCGCCGTCTCGGTCTTGCCGACGCCGCTCGGCCCGACCAGCAGGAAGACGCCGGTCGGCTTGCCCGGCTCGCCGAGATCGGCGTGATAGGTCTGCATCCGCCGGCAGATGACGTCGAGCGCCGCGTCCTGCCCGACGACCCGCTCCGCCATGCGCGGCTTCAGCAGGCGCACCGTCTCGATGCGATCACTCAGCATCTTGCCGACGGGAATGCCGGTCCAGCCGGCGACGACCTCGGCGATGGTGCGCGTGTCGACATGCGCCGGCACCATCGCCTCGCCTTCCTGGATCGCCTCGAGCTCGAGCCGGACACCGCCGAGGCTCGCCAGCAGCCCGGCAATGTCCTTGTTCGGTGCCGCGTTCTCGATGTCGCGCTCGAGCTCGGTCATGCGGCGCACCGTGGCGCGCTCCTGCTCCCAACGCGCGGCAAGACGATGGCGCGTCTCTTCGCTGTGCGCCTGGTCTTCGAGCAGCCGGTCGATGCGCTCGGCATGATCGCGCCCGGCGACCTTCTCGCGCGACAGCAGCTCGATCTCCGCCGCCAGCGCCTCGCAGCGCCGGATCGCGTCCTGCAGCGCCGGCGGCTGACTCGCCTGGGCGATGGCGACGCGCGCGGCGGCGGTGTCGAGCAGGCTCACCGCCTTGTCCGGAAGTTGGCGGCCGGCGATGTAGCGATGCGAGAGGCGCACCGCCTCGCCGACGGCTTCCTCGAGGATGCGCACGCCGTGATGCCGCTCGAGCTTCGGCACCAGCCCGCGCAGCATGGCGATCGCCGCGGCCTCATCGGGCTCTTCGACCTTGATCACCTGAAAGCGCCGCGCCAGCGCCGGATCCTTCTCGAAGTATTTCTTGTATTCGGCCCAGGTGGTGGCGGCGATCGTCCGCAGCTCGCCGCGCGCCAGCGCAGGCTTCAGCAAATTGGCGGCATCGCCCTGCCCGGCTGCGCCGCCGGCGCCGATCATGGTATGCGCCTCGTCGATGAACAGCACGATCGGCCGCGGCGATGCCCGCACCTCTTCGATCACCTGCTTCAGCCGGTTCTCGAACTCGCCCTTGATGCCGGCGCCGGCCTGCAGCAGCCCGAGATCGAGGATGCGCACCTGCACCGCGCGGAGCGGCGGCGGCACGTCGCCGGCGAGAATGCGCTGCGCGAAGCCTTCGACGATCGCGGTCTTGCCGACGCCGGCCTCGCCGGTGAGGATCGGGTTGTTCTGCCGCCGGCGCGTCAGGATGTCGATCACCTGGCGGATTTCACCGTCGCGGCCGATGATGCGGTCGATGCGGCCGGCGCGCGCTTCCGCGGTGAGGTCGATGGTGAACTGCTCGAGCGCGCCCGATCCGGCGGGCGATGCGGGTGCGGCCGCGACGTCCGCCGTGTCACCCGTCACACCGGATTCCGCGCTGCCGGCGGTGATCGCGGCGAAATCGCGGCGCAGCGCCTCAGGCGCGATGCGCGCGAGTGACGGCGCGGCCTCGCGCGCCCGCAAGGCAAGGCTCTCGTCGGCGAGCAGCGCCCAGAGCAGGTGACCCGACCGGAGCCGCGCCAGCCCGTGCTCGATCGAGGCAAACAGCCAGGCCTGCTTCGCCCAGGCGACGATGTCGGGCGACAGGCCGGGCGCGCGGGCATTGCCGGTCTTGAGGCGCTCTAGCGCGCGGTTCAGCTCGGCGGCCAGGCGGCCGGGATCGATATCGTGGTGCCGCAGGATGGCGGCGATGTCGCCGTCGGTCGGTTCGGCGAGCTTGAGCAGCCAGTGCTCGATCTCGACATTGAAATGGCTGCGCGACAGCGTCAGCCCGGCCGCCGCTTCCAGCGCACGCCGGCAGGGATCGTTGAAGCGTCCCAGCAATGCCTTCAGGTTGACGGCGGCCATGTGCTCTCCCTCACGCCCGGATCGGGCGGCACCGGGTCGGGCGTTCCGGCCCGCGGCGCCGCCGTGTTACGACGATTGCGCCCGAAGGCGCGGGCGGCATCAGGTCACGGGGAGCACGGCCGCACCAATGTCCGAGATCACGTCCGACGCGTTCGATGCGCTGCTTGCCCCCGCGCCCGATGGCGGCGCCGGCCCCGACCTGCGCGGCGACACCTCGCCGCAGTCGCTGTACTACCGGCTGCGCGACGCGCGCGCCGAGGCGCGGGCGGCGGAACGCGCGGCGGATGCGGAAGACGACGGCACCGCCGCGCCGCCGGCACCATGGCGCGACGTCGCGTCGCTGGCGCAGACCGCGCTGGGGCAGAGCAAGGATCTCGAGATTGCCGCCTGGTACAGCGAAGCCTTGCTGCGCAGCGACGGCATGGCGGGGCTTGCCGCCGGCTTCGCGCTGATGGGCGGCCTGGTCGAGCGCTACTGGGACGAACTGCACCCGCTGCCGGACGAGGACGGGATCACCACACGGGTGGCGCCCGTCGGCGGGCTGAACGGCGAGGGTGCGGAGGGCACGCTGATCCAGCCGCTGCGCAAGCTGACCCTGTTCCATCGTCCCGACGGCGCGCCGCTCGCCTTCTGGCAGTACGAACAGGCGGCGGAGGTCAGTGCGCTCGGCGATGCGCAGCGACGCGAGCAGCGGCTCGCCGCCGGCGTGTTGCCCTTCGACACCGTCGAGACCGAGGCGCAGGCAGCCGGCGCGGCGCTCGCCCGACTTCGCGATGCCACGCTGCGTGCCGCCACCGCCTGGGATGGGCTGGCCGCGGCCCTCGATGCGCGGGCCGGCACCGACGCGCCACCCATGCGTCGCGTGCGTGATTTGCTGACGCAGATCGCCGAGGCCGCTTCCCGCTACGCGCCATCCGCCGCCACGGAACCGGACGCTGTGACGGAGATGCCGTTGCCCGTGCCGGGCGGCACCGTGACACCGTTCACACCAGGCACCATTGCGACGCGCGAGGAGGCGTTGGCACGGCTCGACGAGGTCGCGGTGTTCTTCCGCCGCACCGAGCCGCATTCGCCGCTGGCCTATACGCTGACCGAAGCGGTGCGGCGCGCACGCCTGACCTGGCCGGAACTGCTGGCGGAGATCGTGCCGGATCAGGACGCGCGCGCCGCCATCCTCACCACGCTTGGGATTCGCCCGCCGCCGACTGCGTGAGTGCTCTCACAGACCCTCCACCCATCGCGCGATAGCTTCCCCGCCATCGGGCCGATCCTCCGCACGCACTCCGATCCGTGCGGCAGGGCGCGCGAAGTCAGGAGGAGAGATCGCGATGAGTGCGAGCGTGCATGACAAGCTCAACCGCGTGCGCAAACCGCGCGTGCACATCACCTACGACGTGGAAACCGAAGGCGCCGAGATCCAGCGCGAGCTGCCCTTCGTGGTCGGCGTGCTCGGTGATTTCTCCGGCGATCCGACCCAGAAGCTGCGCCCGCTCACGGAGCGCAAGTTCATCCAGATCGACCGCGACAATTTCAACGAGGTGATGGCGCGGATGACGCCGGGCCTCAACCTCAAGGTCGACAACAAGCTCGCCGATGACGGCAGCCAGATCTCGGTCAACCTCGCCTTCAACGCGATCGAGGATTTCGAGCCGGCGCGCGTCGCGGCCCAGGTGCCGGCCCTCGCGGCGCTGCTCGAGACGCGCAACAAGCTGCGTGACCTGATGAGCAAGGCCGACCGCTCGGCCGAGCTGGAGGTGCTGCTGGAGCAGGTGCTGAAGCACCAGGACGAGCTGCAGGCGCTGTCCGGCGAGCTCGGCATCGGCAAGGAGGGCTGAGCCATGTCGGAGACCCAGACCGCGCCGCGTCCCGCGGCGGCGACCGAAACCCCGGCCGGCCTGCTCGACCAGGTCGTGGCGGCGACACGTCAGACCGAGCCCGACCGGGCGCAGGACCTGGTGCGGACGATGGTGGAGCAGGCGCTCGCCGGCACCGTCACCTTCGACCGCAACCTGACGCGCACGTTCAACCGCGCGATCGAGGCGATCGACCGCAAGCTCTCCGCCCAGCTCAATGCGATCATGCACCATGACCGCTTCCTGCAGCTCGAGGGCAGCTGGCGCGGCCTGCACCATCTGGTAATGAACAGCGAGACCGGCACCAGCCTGAAACTCAGGGTGCTGAACGCCTCCAAGCGCGACCTGCACCGCGACCTGACGCGGGCGGTGGAGTTCGACCAGAGCCAGCTGTTCAAAAAGATCTACGAGAACGAGTTCGGCACCCCGGGCGGCGAGCCGTACGGCGCGCTGATCGGCGACTACGAGTGGAGCAACCACCCGGACGACGTCGAGACGCTGCGTCTCGTCTCCAACGTCGCGGCCGGTGCCTTCGCGCCGTTCATCTCCGGCACTTCTGCCGCGATGTTCGGCTTCGAGGACTGGACCGAGCTGTCCAAGCCGCGCGACCTGGCCAAGATCTTCGACACGGTCGAGTACACCAAGTGGCGCAGCTTCCGCGACAGCGAGGACGCGCGCTTCGTCTCGCTGGTCATGCCGCGGGTGATCGCGCGCCTGCCCTATGGCGCGGCGACGAAGCCGATCGACGAATTCGCCTACGAGGAGACGCCGGCCGATCCGGACGGCACCGCCCGGTCGATGGTGCACGGCGAGTATTGCTGGATGAACGCCGCCTACGTGATGGGCGCGCGGCTGACCGACGCGTTCGCCCGCAGCGGCTTCTGTGTGACGATCCGCGGCGCCGAGGGCGGCGGCAAGGTGGAGAACCTGCCGACCCACATCTTCACCTCCGATGACGGCGATCTCGATGCCAAGTGCCCGACCGAGATCGGCATCACCGACCGGCGCGAGTTCGAGCTCTCCAATCTCGGCTTCCTGCCGCTCTGTCACTACAAGAACACGGATTACGCGGTGTTCTTCGGCGCCCAGAGCGTGCAGAAGCCGAAGAAATACGACCGGCCGGAGGCGACCGCGAATGCCGCGATCTCGGCCCGCCTGCCGTACCTCATGGCGAGCAGCCGCTTCGCGCATTACCTCAAGGTGATGGCGCGCGACAAGATCGGCAGCTTCATGGAAGCGAGCAATGTCGAGCAGTGGCTGAACCGCTGGATCGGCAACTACGTCAACGCCAACGAGCAGGCGGGTCAGGAGATGAAGGCGCGCTTCCCGCTGCGCGAGGCGCGGGTCGAGGTGAAGGAGATCCCGGGCAAGCCCGGCTCGTACAACGCCGTCGCCTATCTGCGTCCCTGGCTGCAGATGGAGGAGTTGACCACCAGCCTGCGCCTGGTGGCCCGCATTCCGCAGAAGGCCTGAAGCCGGCCGCACGGACGATCGTGTCGTGACGATGTCGGAGATGCGCGCGACGGTGGCCGGTCCGCAGGACGGTCCGCCGGCCGCGGCGGCAGAAGCCGCACCGCTGCGCGAGGCGGTGCTGGCCGGTGCCTTCTTCGGCACCGGCCACGCGGCTTCGGCCGCGGCGGTAGCAGCGTTCCCGCAACAGGATCCCGCCGCGGCGCTGTGCGCCTGGTTCGGCGCCACGGCCGCCTTGCGCATCGCCGCCGATCCGGACGCGCTGCGCGGCGCGCTCGATCGCGACATCGCCGCGATCGACGCGCTGATCGCGGCCCAGCTCGACGCGCTGCTGCACCACCCGCGGCTACGCCGGCTGGAGGGACGCTGGCGCGGCCTCGCCTGGGTCGCGTCCGGCATGCCGCGCAGTCCGCGGGTGCGGCTCAAGCTGCTGCAGGCGAGCTGGCCGGAGATCTGCCGCGACCTGGAACGCGCCGCGGAGTTCGATCAGAGCACGCTGT
>DATJLU010000020.1:0-73330 GCA_035509275.1 Allostellaceae bacterium
AGCGTGCCCAAGCCGAAATTGCGCCGTCCGAGCAACCGGAAATTGACGACCGGTTCGGCGGTAAAGAACTCGAGCACGACGAAGGCGCCGAGGGTGATCGCCGCGACCAAGCTCAGCTTGACGATGTAGGGCGAGCCGAACCAGTCGTAAACGTTGCCGTCGTCCAGCACGGTCTGCAGCGCGGCGAGACCGACCGCCATCAGCGCGATGCCGCGCCAGTCGCCCCGACGCAGAAGGCGCAGGTCCATCGACGCCTTTGGCAAGGCGTACCAGAGCGCGCCCAGCATCAGCACGCCCGGCGCAAGATTGACGTAGAACACCCAGGGCCAGCCGTAAGTGTCGTTGAGATAGCCGCCGATCGTCGGGCCGATCGCAGGGGCGAAGGTGGCGGTAATGGCAAAGCCGGCAAGTCCGATCGCGTGCTTCGACGGCGGCAGCATGGACAGGATGATGGTAAAGGCGAGGGGAATGAGAACGCCGCCGGTGAACCCCTGCAGCGCGCGGAAGACGATCATCTCGCCGAGGCTGTGCGCATGGCCGCAGAGCACCGAGAACACCAGGAAAAGCGCGGTGTTGGCGAGCAGGTACCGGCGCAAGGAAAACACCCGCGACAGGAAGTCGCTCAGCGGGACGACGATGATCTCGCCGATGAGATAAGCGGTCGAGATCCAGGTGCCATAAACGCCACCGGTGCTGATGCCGCCCTCGATATAGGGCAAGGCGGTATTGGTGATCTGGATGTTGAGCACCGCCAGGAAGGCGCCGAGCAACGCGCCGCCGACGGCGATCCAGGTCTTCAGCGGGATCGCCGGCTCTCCACCCCGCTCGCTGCCGATGCCGGTCATGATCCCCTCCTGGATGAAGGCGAAGGCGCGCTCGCGCTCGGCTTGGTGCTGATCGTCGGCTCGACCGACATCCCCGGGCGCAGCTCGCCCGCCAGCGGATCTCCGGCGTTGACATCGATCTTGACCGGGATGCGCTGCACGATCTTGGTGAAGTTGCCGGTGGCGTTGTCGGGCGGCAGCAGCGCAAATTCCTCGCCGCTCGCCGGGCCGAGGCTGTCGACGTGACCGTGCACCGTGACGCCGGGGAAGGTGTCGACCTCGATTGTGACGGGCTGACCGGGTCGCACATCGGTCAGGTCCGTCTCCTTGTAATTCGCGGTGATGTAGACGGCCTGCAGCGGCACGACCGCCATCAGCTGGGTCCCGGCCTGGACGTATTGGCCGACGCGCAAGGTGCGGTCCCCGACGGTGCCGTCGACCGGGCTGGTGATCGTCGTGTAGCTGAGGTTGAGCTCCGCCTGATGCTCCGTCGCCTCCTGCTGGCCGAGCGCCGCCTTGGCTTGGGCGAGTTGGGCCTCGAAGACGCCGATCTGCTTCGCGGCAACGCCGATACCGGCGGTGTCGTGCTGCAGAGTCGCCTGCTTCTCGCGGATGTCGGCCTGTGCCTGCTGGGCTCTCTGCACGGAGCCGGCGCCAGCCTTGGCCAGCATGGTGTAACGCTCAAGATCCTGCTGCGAAAAGACCAGAGCAGCCTGGTCCGAAGCCACCAGCTGGTTGGCCTCTTCGATCGCCAACTGCTGCTGGCTGATCTGCTGGTTGAGCGTGTCGATGCTCGCCTGCGCCGCGGCCACGTTGGCGCGCGCCTGGTCGAGCGCGGTTTGATAGTCGCGCGGGTCGATACGCGCGACGACCTCGCCGGCGTGGACCGCCTGGTTGTCGTCAACCGGCGTTGCGGAGATATAGCCCGACACCTTGGGGCTGATCAGGACCGAATGCGCCGCGACATAGGCGTCGTCGGTCGACACCAGGAAGCGACCGGTGGTCCAGTCGTAATGGCCGTAATAGGCGGCTGCCGAGACGCCCGCCAGCGCGGTTGCCGCGGCGAGCCATCGCTTCAGCGAACGCCAGCGGCGCGGCATTTTGGACACCTTTTCGGGAAAATCTAACCCGCCCGCTCGATCTTGGGATGCGTCGCGTCGCGTCGTAGGCGCGTCGGCGGCGTCGGAGCGGGCCAGAAATCTGATGTCGTCGGGCATGATATGGCCTTTCTGCTGCTGGGAGGCCTTGAACGTTCGGCCCATCCGATCTAAAAACGATACGTCTCGTATCTATATAAGACACAAGCGGCTCGGATCGCCCTTGCAAAAATTGAATACGAGCCGTACCGTTTTTGAATGAGGCAGCCATGACGGGCAGAACCGAAACAGTCGAGGCGGAAGCGAGCGCCGCGACGGCGACAGCCGCCGCTCGCCGCGGTCCAGGCCGCAAGCGCGACGAGGCGACCCGGCACGCGATCCTGCGCGCCGCCTATGAGACGCTCGAGGCCGAGGGGTATGGCGGCTTCACGATCGAGGCCGTAGCGGCGCGCTCAGGTGCCGCGAAGACGACGATCTATCGCTGGTGGCCGTCCAAGGGAGCCCTCGCCATCGACAGCTTTCTCGATCTCTACAAAAGGGAAGTGCCCTTCCCGCGGACCCATTCGGCCAGCGAGGATTTGAAAGCCAACCTACGGCTCATGGCAAAAATCTGGGGCGGCCAATACGGTCGCCTCATCGCCGGCATCATTGCGGCGGGACAAAGCGATGTCACGACCCTCGAGCGTTACCGCGAGCGGCTGGTGAAGCCGCGCCGTGAGGAGGGCCGCGGGGTGCTGCAGCGCGGCATCGACAATGGCGAGTTCCGGCCGGACATCGATATCGAGGCGGCGCTCGACGCTCTCTATGGCCCCTTCTACGGCCGCCTGTTGGCGTGGCTCGAGCCACTCGACCCGACATGGGCCGAGCGGCTTTGTGACACCGTGCTAAGGGGACTTATGGTGTAAAGCTTGAGCGCAGTTCCAGACAGGTCCGGATGCAACCTGCTTTTGAGTACAGACTCTAAGCCACGAGCCGCGCCAAGCGCGCCTCGAGCAGCGGATGCGGCATCGGCCAGCGCAGCGCCTGCTCCAGAGCGCGGCTCGCGCGCAGCACCAGTGCATCGGCAAAGCGCGGGCCGGCAATCTGGACGCCGACGGGCAGGCCATCCTCGGTGACGCCGCAGGGGAGGCTCGCCGCCGGATTGCCGGCGAGGTTGAAGGGCAGCGCATAGGGCACCGCATCGCGCCAGCGGTCATAGCCGGCGGAATGATAAGGCGTCGTCACCGGCGGCGGCGGGGTCGGCAGGACCGGCGTCACCAGCAGATCGTAATCGGCATGGAAGGCCTGGAGACGCTCGGCGAGGTGAAGCCGCGCCATGGCGCCGGCGCAATAGGCCTCGAGCCCGACGGCAAGGCCCTGCTCGGCGAGGAGACGAAAGCGCGGATCGAGCAGCTCGTGCCGATCGCGCGGAATCTGCCGCAGCGTGTGGGCGAAGCCGGCGAGCCAATAGGGCTCGAAGAGCGGCTGCAGCGGGTCGATGATGCCGCCGGCTTCGGCCACCGCGGCGCCGAGCTCGCCCAGCAGACGGACCGCCTCGCGCACCGGCTGCAGCACCGCATCGCGCGGCTCGGCGCCGCCGAGCCCCGGCGCAAAAGCGATGCGCAGCCCTTTGATGCCGTCCTCGAGCCCATCGCACCAGTCGCGCTTCTCGTAAGGAAGCGCGGTGACGTCGCGCGGATCGGGCTTCGCGAGCTCGTTCAGCATCACGGCGGCATCGCGCACCGAGCGCGCCAGCGGCCCGCCCGAGATCACCGTGGAGAACGGGCTCTTATGCGGATAGTGCGGCACACGCCCCCAGCTCGGCTTGAAGCCGAAGAGCCCGCAATGGCTCGACGGGATGCGGATCGAGCCGCCGCCATCGGTGCCGAGCGCCAGCGCTCCGATGCCGGCGGCGAGCGCGGCCGCAGCGCCGCCGCTCGAGCCGCCGGGCGTGATCTCGGGATTCCACGGGCTGCGCGTTGCGCCCTTCAACGGGCTGTCGGTCAGCGCTTTCCAGCCGAATTCGGGCGTCGTCGTCTTGCCGAGCAGGACCGCGCCCGCCGCGCGCAGCCGCGCCACCTCCGGCGCATCCTCGCGCCAGCTCTGCGCGACTTCGACGGTACGCGAGCCCTGCAAGGTCGGCCAACCCTTGGCGAGCAGCGTGTCCTTCACGGTAACCGGCACGCCGTCGAGCGGCGAGAGCGACGCGCCTTGCCGCCAGCGCTCGGCCGATTGCCGCGCCGCCTGACGCGCGCCTTCGGCATCGACGCGCTGAAACGCGTTGAGCAGCGGCTCGAGCCGCGCCAGCCGCGTCAGCGCGGACTCGACCACCTCGACCGGCGTCAGGCCGCCGGCACGGTAACGCGCGCCAAGCTCCACGGCCGAGAGATAGGCGAGATCCTCGGTCATCAGCGTTTCCTCCGGTGTCCAAGCTACACCCGTCCCGCGCAGCGGGAAACGTGCTAAAACTCCGGCGAAGGAGGTCTCCGGCATGGCGAAAGCCGTCAACCGAAGGGGACGGCCGCGCGAGAGCGATGCCGCCGAGGAAGTGGCGCCGCACCTCGGCCCGCTCGCCGATTTCATCGGCTTCCATTTGCGGCTCGCGCAGGAGGCCTCGTTCCAGGCCTTCGCGCGCCGCGTGCGCGACTACAAGATGCGCCCGGGCCGCTTCGCCCTGCTGGCGCTGATCGGCGAGAATCCCGGCATCTCGCAGACCGCGCTCGGCCGCGCCGCCGGCCGCGACAAATCGACCCTGACGCCCGCGCTCAACGACCTCGTGCGCCGCTCGCTGGTGAAGCGCCGCCGCGTCGCCAGCGACCGGCGGAGCTACGCGCTGTCGCTCACCGCCAAAGGCGAAGGGCTGCTGGACGAGCTGACCTTGCACGCGCGCGCGCATGACCGGCTGCTGGATGAAATCGTCGGTCTCAAGCACAAGGCCGAGTTCATCCGCACGCTGCGGCGCCTCACCATGAGCCTGGTGTGAAGGATGGTTGCGAGCCCTGACGATCCTGGGCTAGGATAGTTTGAGTACCAACAATCAACGATGCTGGGGAGGAGAGCGATGAGGAAGCTGGCACTTTTGGGCGCGCTTGCGGTCGCGCTGCTCGCGGCAGGAGGCGCGCTCGCGCAAGACAAGCCCGTCCATCTCAAGATGTCGTCCTGGGTCCCGCCGGCGCATCCGCTCAACCCCGCCTTCGAGGCCTGGGCCAAGGATATCGAGAAGGAGTCGCACGGCTCCATCACCGCGACGCTGTTCACGTCGGAGCAGCTCGGCAAGGCGGTCGACCATTACGACATGGCGCGCGACGGCATCGCCGACCTCGCTTACGTCAATCCCGGCTATCAGCCGGGGCGCTTTCCCATCATCGCCGCGGGCGAGCTGCCTTTCCTCATGGCCAATGCCGATGGCGGCACCGAGGCACTCGACGCGTGGTACCGGCAATACGCCGCCAAAGAGATGCACGATGTGCATTTCTGCTTCGCCTTCGTCCATGATCCCGGCACGTTCCACAGCAACAAGAAGATCATGCTGCCCTCGGACATCAAGGGCATGAAGATCCGGCCGGCCGACGCCACCATCGGCAACATGGTGACCTTGCTCGGCGGCACCAACGTCCAGGCCGCGGCGCCCGAAGTGCGCGACGTGCTGGAACGCCACGTCGCCGACGCCGTCACCTTCCCGTGGGGCTCGATCATCCTCTTCGGCATCGACAAGGTGGTGAAGTACCACATGGACGTCCCGCTCTACGTCACCACCTTCGTCTGGGCGATGAACCAGCAGACCTATGACGGCATGTCGGCGGCGCAGAAGAAGGTGATCGACGATCACTGCACGACCGAATGGGCGCTCAAAGTGGCCGCGCCCTGGGCCGCCTTCGAGGCGGCGGGCCGTCCCAAGCTGGCCCAGGAGCCCGGCCATGTCGTCTACAAGATTTCGGCCGATGACCTCGCCGCCTGGAAGAAGGCGGTCGAGCCGCTGACCGCGGAATGGGCGGCCGGCGCGCGCAAGGCGGGCGTCGATCCCGACAAGGCGCTGGCGTCGCTCAAGGCCGAGCTGGTGAAGTACAAGGCGGCCTATTGAGCGGCGCTCGCGCGGATCGCCTCGAGCCCAGCGCTCCCTCTCCGCTCGCATCGTGCGGAGAGGGAGCTCAGCCGGCGCCGTAAGCACAATGCAGCAAGCTGCACCCGAGCAACCCGGCAACCGCCAGCGGCGGAGCCGCATGGACCGCTTCATCGACGGCATCGAGCTGCTCGCCGCGCTCTTCGTCGGGCTGGTCGCAGCCGATATCTTCATCTCGGTGATGCTGCGCTATTTTTTCAGCTATACCATTCCCGACAGCTACGATTTCGGCCGGCTGCTCCTTGGCATTCTCATCTTCTGGGGGATTGCGGCGACGAGCTATCGCGGCACGCACATCACCGTCGACCTCGTCTGGTCGCTGGCGAGCCCGCGCGTCAAGCGGATCATCGACGTCTTCGCCACCTCGGTGCTGCTGCTGGTCGTCACCGTGCACACGGCGACGCTCTTCGACAAGGTGCGCGTCACTTATGAAGAGAACGTCCTGACCTACGATCTGCACCTGCCGACCTGGCCGTTCTTCGCTGTCGCCTGGCTCGGCGACGTCTCGGCGGTGCTGCTGATCGCGATCAGGACCTGGCGGCTCATCTTCCGGCCGGCGGCGCTGGGCCCGCTCCGGTCGCTCGAACCGGTCGAGTGACATGCATCTCGGCACCGACGCGGTCGCCATCATCGGCTTCGTTGCGCTCTTCGCGCTGATGCTGCTGCGCGTCCCCGTCGGCATGGCGATGGGACTCGTCGGCGTCACCGGCTTCGGTTACATCGTCGGCGCCCTGCCGGCGCTGAAGATGGTCGGCCAGACCTCGATGCGCACGGTCGCCAACTACAATTTCGGCATCATCCCGATGTTCTTGCTGATGGGCGCGATCGTCTCCGCCTCGGGCATCAGCCGCGAGCTGTTCCGCGCCGCCAACGCCCTGGTCGGCCATCTGCGCGGCGGGCTCGGCGTCGCCACCATCGGCGCCTGTGCCGGCTTTGCGGCAATCTCGGGCTCGTCGGTCGCGACCGCCGCGACCTTCGCCACGGTGGCCTATCCGGAGATGCGGCAATACCGCTATCCCCCGGCCTTCTCCACCGGCGTCATCGCCGCCGGCGGCACGCTCGGCGCCATGTTCCCGCCGTCGACGGTACTGGCGGTCTACGGCCTCATCACCGAACAGGATATCGGCAAACTGTTCATGGCCGGCATCCTGCCGGGCTGCCTCGCCGTCTCCATGTACATGGCGA
Organism: Allostellaceae bacterium; assembly: GCA_035509275.1. GTDB lineage: Bacteria > Pseudomonadota > Alphaproteobacteria > ATCC43930 > CGMCC-115725 > DAHUYF01. The sequence continues at coordinate 7,206 of DATJLU010000020.1, forward strand.
CGATCGCGATCATCGGCTTGGTGCGGCCGAACTACCTGCCCGTCGGCCGGCACGCCACCGGGGCGGAGCGGCTCGCCGCGTTGAAGCAGGTCTGGGCGCCGCTGCTGCTCTTCGTCTTCGTCATCGGCGGGCTCTATGGCGGGTTGTTCACGCCGACCGAAGCCGGCGGCATGGGCGCGGGCGGCGCCTTTCTCATCAGCGTGCTCCGCCGCAAGCTGACGCCGGCGCAGCTGCTGCAATCGCTGCTGCACGCGACGCGCACCGCCGCCGCGGTGTTCACCGTGCTTATCGGCGCGCTGCTCTTCGGCTATTTCCTCACCGTCACGCAGACGCCGCAGAAGGTGACGGAGCTGCTCACCGGCCTCGGCCTCGGCCGCTACGGCGTGCTCACCCTCATCATGCTGATGTATCTGGTGCTGGGCTGCCTGATGGACGCGCTGGCGATGATCATCCTCACCGTGCCGATCATCTTTCCGGTGGTATCGACGCTCGGCTTCGATCCGATCTGGTTCGGCGTCATCATCGTCATGACCGTCGAGCTCGGCCTCATCCATCCCCCGGTGGGCATGAACGTCTTCGTCATCAAGACGGTGGTGCCGGAGGTGAGTTTCCTCACCATCTTCGGCGGCGTGCTGCCGTTCATCGTGACGGATATACTGCGGCTCATCATCCTCATCGCCTTCCCCATCATCGCGACATTTCTACCGTCGCACATGTAGCGGCGAGGTACCTCATGGAACGGTCGTTCAAGAAAGAAATCGAAGCGCTGAAGCTGGGCGAAGGCGAGACCTTCCGCGGCGAAGGCATCCTCGCCGTCACCAAGGCGCTGCTGCAATCGGGCGTCAGCTATGTCGGGGGGTATCAGGGCGCGCCGGTCTCGCACCTCCTCGACGTGCTGATCGAGGCCGAGGACATCATCGGCGAGCTCGGCGTCCATCTCGAGACCTGCACCAACGAGGCCTCGGCCGCCGCCATGCTCGGCGCCTCGATCAATTACCCGCTGCGCGGCGCCGTCACCTGGAAGTCGATCGTCGGCACCAATGTCGCGTCCGACGCGCTCTCCAACCTCGCCTCGCCCGGCGTCAAAGGCGGCGCTCTCATCATCATCGGCGAGGATTACGGCGAAGGCGCCAGCGTCATCCAGGAGCGCAGCCACGCCTTCGCCATGAAATCGTCGATCTGGCTGCTCGATCCCCGCCCCGACCTGCCGGTGATCGTGCGCCTGGTGGAGAAGGGCTTCGAGCTGTCCGAAGCGAGCCATGCGCCGGTGATGATGGAGCTGCGCATCCGTGCCTGCCATGTCAGCGGCGAGTTTGCCGCGAAGGACAATGTCGCGCCGGCGCATTCCAAGCTCAAGCCGATCGCCGGCCCGCCGCGCTTCGAGTATGGCCGCCTGGCCCATCCGCCCGCCACCTTCGTGCAGGAGCGGCTCAAGGTCGAGGAGCGGCTGCCCGCGGCGCAAGCCTTCATCCGCACCGAGGGGCTCAACGAAAACTTTCCCGGCGAGATCGGCGAGATCGGCCTCATCGTCCAGGGCGGGCTCTACAATTCGCTGCTGCGGGCGCTGGCGCGGCTCGGCCTCGCCGACGCCTTCGGCGCAACGCGCGTGCCGATCTACGCGCTGAACGTCGTCTATCCCCTGGTGCCCGAGGAGGTGACGGCGTTCGCCGCGGGCAAACGCGCCGTGCTCGTCGTCGAAGAGGGCTTCCCCGACTATATCGAGCAGCAGGTGAACGTCATCCTGCGCCGCGCCGACATCACGACGCGCGTCTTCGGAAAGGGCTGCCTCCCCAAGGCCGGCGAATACAATGCCGAGGCGATGCTGAGCGGACTTGGCGCGTTCTTGCGCGCGACGCGGCCGGCCGGCCTCGATGCCGACGCCACGGGCGCCGAGGCGGATCGGCTGCTCGGCGTGAAGCGCGACGCTGCGGCGTTCGTGGGCGAGCTGCCGCAGCGGCCGCCGACCTTCTGCACCGGCTGCCCGGAGCGACCGGTGTTCAGCGCCTTGAAGCTGATGCAGCGCGCGATCGGGCCGACGCATATCAGCGCCGATATCGGCTGCCACGCCTTCGCCACCTTCGCGCCGTTCAGCATGGGCAACTCGATCCTCGGCTATGGCATGAGCCTCGCCAGCGCCGCCGCGGTGACGCCCAATCTCGACCGGCGGGCGATCGCGGTGATGGGCGATGGCGGGTTCTGGCATAACGGCATCCTCACCGGCGTCGCCAGCAACCTCTTCAACAAGGGCGACGGCGTGCTCGTGGTGATGCAGAACGGCTACACCTCGGCGACGGGGCTGCAATACATGCCATCCAGCGCCGCAAGCCGCAGCGGCGCCGCGCCGGGGATGAACATCGAGGCGACCTTGCGTTCGCTCGGCGTCCGCTGGCTGCGCAAGGTCCGCACCTACAACGTCGCCACCATGCTGAGGACGCTGAAAGAAGCGATGAAGACCGCCGAGCGCGGCTTGAAGGTGATCATCGCCGACGGCGAATGCCAGCTCGCGCGGCAGCGCCGGCTCCGCGGCGAGGAAGCGGCGAAGCTCGCGCGCGGCGAGCGCCTGGTCAAGGCGCGCTACGGCATCGATGACGAGATCTGCACCGGCGACCATTCCTGCATTCGCCTCTCGGGCTGTCCTTCGCTCACCGTCAAGCCCAGCCCTGATCCGCTGCGCAGCGATCCCGTGGCGAGCGTGATCGAGAGCTGCGTCGGCTGCGGGTTGTGCGGCGAGGTCGCGCATGCCGCCGTGCTCTGCCCCTCCTTCTACCGCGCCGAGACCATTCGCAATCCAAGCCGCTGGGACCGGGCGCTGCATCGGATGCGGCGCCGCGCCATCGCCTGGCTCGGCGGCGCGGCGGAGGCGGCATGAGCGCCGCGCGCCCGCTGACCCTGCTCATCGCCGCGCTCGGCGGCGAGGGCGGCGGCGTCCTCACCAACTGGATCGTCGAGGCCGCCGCGGCGACCGGCCTGCCGGTGCAGAGCACGTCGATCCCTGGCGTCGCGCAGCGCACCGGCGCCACCACCTATTACATCGAGATCTGGCCCGAGCCGGCGTCAGCGCTCGGCGGCAAGCGCCCGGTGTTGTCGCTGGTGCCGGGTGTCGGCGATGTCGACATGGTGGTGGCGAGCGAGCTGCTCGAAGCCGGGCGGGTGATCGCTCAAGGTTTCGTCACGCCCGAGCGCACGACGGTCATCGCCTCGACGCACCGCATCTACGCCATTGCCGAGCGCATGGCGATGGGCGATGGCCGCTTCGACATCGGCCGGCTGATGAAGGCGGTCGAAGAGCAGGCGAAGAGCCATATCCTCTTTGACATGGAGGCGAGCGCGCGCGGGGCGCAGAGCGTGATCAACGCGGTGATGCTGGGCGCGATCGCCGGCTCCGGCCGGCTGCCGATCGCCGCCGAGACGTTCGCCGCGGCGATCCGCGCCGAAGGCAAAGCGGTCGAGGCCAATCTGCGCGGCTTCGCCGCCGGGCTGGCGGCGCTGCAGCCGGGCACCGCCGCGCCGCCCACCGCCGAGAAGCGCCGGCGCCCGGCAACGCCGAGCCTTGCCGAGCTCGAGCAAGCGGCGGCAGAGACCATGCCCGAAGCGGCGCTGGAGGTGATCCGCGAAGGGCTGCGCCGGCTCGCGGCCTATCAGGATCGGCGCTATGCGCGACTCTATTTCGACCGGCTTGCGGCGATCCGCGAGGCGGATACGGCCGCCGGCGCCGGCGGCGCAGTGCTGCGCGAGACGGCGCGTCATCTCGCGCTCCGCATGTCCTTCGAGGACGTCATTCGCGTGGCTCAGGCGAAGATCGATCCGGCCCGCTTCGAGCGCATCCGCCGGGAGCTGCGGCTCGAGGCCGACGCGCCGCTCTCGATCGTCGATTTCTACAAGCCCGGCATCGAAGAGCTGTGCTCGATCCTGCCGCCGCTGCTGGCGCATCCGATCCTCGCCTGGTCGGCGCGCCGCGGCTGGCTCGGCAAGGTCTATTGGGGAATGACCGTCAAGAGCAACTCAATCCTGGGCTTCCTGCGGCTGAAGCTGCTCGCGAGCCTTCGCCCCTGGCGGCCGCAGAGCCATCGCTATCGCGAGGAGCAGGCGCAGATCGAAGCCTGGCTCGCGCTCATCGCCGAAGCGGCACGGCGCTCCGCCGGGCTCGCGCTCGAGATCGCGGAATGCGCGCGGCTGATCAAGGGCTATGGCGAGACGCATGCGCGCGGCCGCGCCAATTTCCACAAGATCGAAACCCGGCTGATACGCCCGGCGCTGGCCGGACGCTACGCCGTGACAACCGCGATCGACGCCGTAGCGGCGGCGCGGATTGCGGCGCTCGCCGATCCCGAAGGCGAAAGGCTCGATCGAACGCTGGTCGAGATCGAAGAGCGGGCGCCCGGGAAGCTCGCTGCGGAGTAGCGGCGGATGCGATGGCACCGCCGCCGCGCGGCCAGACCTATTGGCCCATCGCGAGCGTGCAGGCCTCGCCCGGTTGATAGCCGCAGGTGAAGACGCTGGCGACGTGCTTCCAGGAAAGATCGGGCAGCGTCGCAGCGACATGGCTCTTGCTCAGCGCGGTCTGGCTCATCACCAGCGCCGTGACGATCAAAAGTACGCCGAACAGGCCGACGGAGTCCTCGTCCATCACACGCCCCATGCCACGTTACAGGGCGAGTGATACAGGGCGCGGGTTAAGTCGAGGTGAACAAAGGCTGCAATTTGACGGAAGCTTTAACGTTTCCTTGACCATGGCTTGACCCTCGTCGCGGCGCGCCGGAGACTGGGCCGACGCGCGGCGAGAGCCGCGATCGGAGGAGAGGGCGATGGCTGCCATGAGCGACCGATACGCGCGTTATCAGCGCCTCAAATTTGCGCGCCCGGCCGAGCGCGTGCTCGAGATCATCCTGGACAATCCCGGCAAGCTGAACGCCACCGACGCGGTGATGCATGCCGAGCTCGCCGAGATCTGGCGCGACGTCGATGCCGATCCCGATATCAACGTCGCGCTGCTGCGCGGCGCCGGCACGGCGTTCTCGGCCGGCGGCGACCTCGCCATGGTGGAGACCGTGACGCGCGACTTCGCCGTGCGCGCCCGCGTGTGGAAGGAGGCGCGCGACCTCGTCTACAACATCATCAACTGCAACAAGCCGATCGTCTCGGCCATGGAAGGCCCGGCGGTGGGCGCCGGGCTGGTGGCCGGGCTGCTCGCCGATGTCTCGGTCGCGGCGAAGAGCGCCCGCATCATCGACGGCCACACCCGCCTCGGGGTCGCCGCCGGCGATCACGCCGCCATCGTCTGGCCGCTGCTCTGCGGCCTCGCCAAAGCGAAATACTATCTGCTGCTGTGCGAGCCGTTGTCCGGCGAGGAGGCGGAGCGCATCGGCCTCATCGCGCGCGTCGCCGAGGACGGCAAGGCTTATGAAACGGCGCTTGCCATCGCCGAGCGGCTCGCCGCGGGCGCGCCATCGGCGGTGCGCTGGACCAAATATGCGCTCAACAACTGGCTGCGGCTCGCCGGGCCGAGCTTCGATACCTCGCTCGCGCTGGAATTCATCGGTTTCACCGGGCCCGAAGTGCAGGAAGGCCTGGCGTCGCTGCGCGAGAAGCGCGCACCCGCCTTTCCCAAGACGAGCCCGGTTTAGGAGCTTCGACCGAGAATGCTTGGCTCGTGCCGCGCCGCGCTCGGCGCTCTCGTTGCGGCGGCGCTGATCTCGGCGTCGATCGCGAATGCGGCGGAAGATTGCGGCGAGAACGACGGCGATTGGCACGCCGGCAGCGCGATCTATCACCAGACCTGCGTTGCCTGCCACGGTGAGGATGGCCACGGCGTCCGTGCCGGCGTGCCGGACTTCACCACCGGCGTGATGGCCTATTCCACCTCGTCGCTGTTGCGGCATATCAAAAACGGCTTTCAGGTGCCGGGCCGGCCGCTCGCCATGCCGCCCAAGGGCAACAATGCGGCGCTGACCGATGCGGACATCCGCAACGTCCTCGCCTATCTGCGCCATGCCTTCGGCTGCGGCTAGTGCGGGGCTGAAGCACTGTGATGTGTCGACGTTTAGCGAGCTTGCTCAGGCGCGCGCCAACGCCTCCGCGCCGGTCACGAGATCGATGAGCTCCTCGGTGATCTCGGCTTGCCGCGCCTGGCGCGCGGCGTGCCGCAGCACGTCGAGCTTCTTCCCGACATTCTCGTGCGCGGATTCCATTGCGGCGAAGCGCGCCGCGTTCTCGCTGGCGATCGATTCGACCGCCGCTTCGGTCAAGAGCGCGAAGACATATTCGGCAATCAGCTTCTCGAGCAGAGCGCCCGGCTCCAGATTGTGCAGCGGCACGCTGCCCGCTGCATCGGCCGCGAGCGCGTGGAGATCGGGCGGCAGCAGCAGACGCCGCTCGATCCGCGGCGCCTCGCCTTGGTGATAGCGGGCATAGAGGATTTCGACGCGCGCGATCCGGCCTGCGGCAATGCGGCGATAGAGCTCGGCCGCGAGCCGGCGGACGGTGTCGAGAGCGCCGGCAGGACGGCTCGCCATCGGCGCCGACCATGCCGGCGTCGGCCCGCGCTCGAAGAAGAGGACGGCACCGCGGCTGCCGAGCACGAACAGCGAGTCCGCAGGCGACAGCGGGCCCGCGGCCTCGGCGAGGCGCTCGTTGAAGCCGCCGACGAAGCCATGTTCCGCCGTGCACAGGACCAGCGCCCGCCGGGCGCCTGCCGCGCGCGCCTCGGGCGGCGGTTCCGGCATCAGCCGCAGCGTGGCGCCGATTGCGGCCGCCATCGCCTCGGCATAGCGGTGGATCGCCGGCAGCGATCGCTGCGCCTCCTGGATTCGCATGCCGGCGAGCGAGCGCATCGCGCCGACGATGTCGAGCAGCTCGTCCATGCCGGCGATTCGCGACTGGATCTGTGCGAGGCGGGTCATGGCGCCGCGACCGTCTTGGCGAGGCTGCGCGCGAGCGCTTGCAGCGCCGCGATGAGACGAGCCCGCACCTCGGCCGACAGCGGCCCCGAACGGTCGTCGAGTGCCGCCACCTCGGGGCACCGCTCGACGATCCAGGCGCCGAGCGCCGCACGGAACGCATCGACCCCGTCGAGCGGCACCGCATCGAGCACGCCTTCGGCCACCGCCGACAGCAGCGCCACCTGCTGGCCGAGAGAGAGCGGCGCGTATTGACGCTGACCCAGCACCGCGCGGATGCGGCGACCATGCTCGATGACCTTGCGCGTGCGCTCGTCGACCATGGTGCCGAAACGCGTGAAGACTTCGAGCTCGAGGAATTGGGCGTATTCGAGCCTGAGGCTCTCGGAGAGCGCCTTCAGCACCGGCGCCTGCGCCTGGCCGCCGACGCGCGACACGCTCTTGCCGACATCGATGGCGGGCTTCTGGTCGTCGTAGAAGAGCTGCGGATCGAGATAGACCTGCCCATCGGTGATGGAGATCAGATTGGTCGGGATGTAGGCGCTGATATTGCCGGCCTGGGTCTCGGCGATCGGCAGCGCCGTCAGCGAACCGCCGCCGCGCTCGGGCGCGAGCTTCGCCGCGCGTTCGAGGAGACGCGAATGGATGTAGAAGATGTCGCCCGGATAAGCTTCCCGCCCCGGCGGCCGGCGCAGCAGCAGCGAGACCTGGCGATAGACCGCGGCATGCTTGGTCAAATCGTCGATCACCAGCAGCACGTCGCGCCCCTCTATCATGAAATGCTCGGCCATGGTGCAGGCGGCGTAAGGCGTGAGCCATTGCAGGCCGGGCGCCGCATCCGACTCGCCGACGACGAAGACGCAGCGCTCCGCCGCGCCGTAGCGGCGCACCGCGTCGATCACCTGCGCCACCGAGGACGCCTTCTGGCCGATCGCCGCGTAGACGCAAATCACGTCGCTCGTACGTTGGTTGATGATGGCATCGACGGCGATTGCGGTCTTTCCGGTGCCGCGATCGCCGATAATCAGCTCGCGCTGCCCGCGGCCGAGTGGAATCATCGCATCGACGACGAGCAGCCCAGTGGCCAGCGGCCGCGTCACCAGCGCGCGATCGACGATGGCCGGCGCCGGCTGCTCCACCGGCAGCAGCGCATCGGCAGCGAGCGGAGCGCCGCCGTCGAGCGGCACGCCCAGCGCATCGACGACCCGACCCAAGAGCGCTTCACCCACCGGCACCCGTGCCACTTCACCGGTGCCGTGGACGCTGCCGCCGGCGGCAATGCCGCGGGAATCGCCGAGCAGGACGCAGCCGATCGTCGTCTCACCGAGATCGACCACCAGGCCGCGCACGCCGCCCGCGAAGACCAGCAACTCGTCGAGCCGCGTCTCCGGCAGACCCGCCACCGTGGCAACGCCATCGCCGACGCGGACGACGCGCCCTACATGCTCGAAGCTGGGCTCGAGCGCGGCGGTACGGATGCGCTCTCGGCTGCGATCTGCCCAGGCGCGGAGGTCCTCAGCGAGCGTCGTCATGGGCCTCGACCTCGGTGCGCAGCGCGGCGATCGCGGTGCGCCAGGAAGCACGGAGGACAGCGGTGGGAAAATGCAGCTCCGCGCCGGCGACCAGCACGGGATCGGTCTCGAAGGCGACGGTGATCCCGTCGCCGAGCCGCTGGCCGAGCCTTGCGCGCCAAATCACCGCCACACCATCCGGCAAGGGTGATGCCGTGACCACCGTGACCACCGCGCCCCCCTCGGCCAGCGAGGCGCGGAGCGCGTCTCTCTCCGACTCCGGCAGCTCGGTCAGCCCCTGATCGACCCGTTCGAGCCAGGCCTCGGCGCGCTGCTTCGCGGGGAGCTCGGCGAGCAGCCGCCGCGCCATCTCCGCACCGAGATCGAGCGCCACTCGCCGCGCTTCGCCGCGCGCGGTCTCGCGTTCGACCGCGAGCGTCTTGCGTGCATCCTCGATGAGCGCCGCCGCTTTGCGCTCCGCGTCGGCGCGGCAGGAAGAAGCCGCCGCCTCCGCTTCGCTCGCCGCGGCTTTGAGCAGCGCCTCGCGTTCGGCCGCAATCCGGGCGCGCTCGCCCTCGATCGCGGCGCGGCGGGCGCTTGTCTCGCCATCGGCTTTGGTGAGGGCGGCATAACGGGCGTCGATCTCGGCGCGCCGCGCATCGACCGTGCGCAGCACCGGCTTGTACAGGAACCGGTTCAGCAGCCAGACGAGGACGGCGAAATTGACCGTCTGCAGTCCCAGTGTCCACCAATCGAATTGCATCGTCAGGCGGCGTAAGGGTTGGCGAACAGCAACAGCAGCGCAACGACGAGGCAATAGATCGCCATCGTCTCGATCATCGCGAGGCCGACGAAGAGCGTGCGCGACAGCGTGCCCGCGGCCTCCGGCTGGCGCGCAATGGCGTCCATGGCGGCAGCAATCGAGCGGCCTTCGGCCAGCGCCGGACCGATCGAGCCGATCGAGACGGCGAGCGCTGCGCCGATGATGCTGATGAGCTTCGCGTCCATCACCCCTCCTTTAGCCGTGCTCGCCGCCAAGCGCGGCGGCAATGAAGACGGTCGCCAGCACGGTGAAAATGTAGGCCTGCACCAGTCCGACCAGGATCTCGAGCGCCATGAGCGGAATCGGCACGAACAGACCGGCGAGCCCGATCACAAGCGCGATGACGAACTCGCCGCTCATCACGTTGCCGAAGAGACGGACCATGAGCGAGAAGGTGCGCGTCACCTCGGAGACGAGATTGAGCGGCAGCATGATCAGCTTGGGCTCGGCGAAGCTCTTGAGGTAGCCGAGCGGCCCCTGGGCGCGCAGGCCGAAATAATGCACCGAGACGAAAACGATGAGCGCCAGAGCCGCCGGCGTTTCGAGCTTGCTCGTCGGCGCCTCGACGCCGGGGAGCAGCCCCGAGAGATTGGCCGCGACCAGGAAGATGAAGAGCGTGCCGAGGAGCGGCAGGAACGGCCGCGCGTCCTTGCGCATGACGTCTTCGATCTGCTGCGCGAGGCCGGTCACGACCAGCTCGACCGCCGCCTGACGCCGGTTGGGATGCGCTTTAAGGCGACGCGTCGCGAGCCAGCATGCAAGCGTCAACGCCAGCATGAGGCCCCAGGTGGTGACGACCGGCCGCGTCACCGCGAGCGGGCCGAGATGGAAGAGAACGGTGCTCGCGAGCGGCGAAGGTTGCATCATTCGCCCCGTCGCACCGCGCGGAGCGCCAGAGCGCGTACCACGAGAAATCCCAGCGCCATGGCGAGGAGCGGCATCGCGCCCAGCTTCGCCGCTGCGCCGAGCACGAGCACCGCGCCGGCCATACGGCCAGCGGTGAGCAGCGCCGGCAGCAACATTCCGCCGCCGGCGGCGTAAAGGCTTGCGGTGCGGCCAAGGGACCAGAAATAGCCGAACCCGAGACCGGTCCCGAGGAGCAGGGCGGCGACGGCGGAGGCGGCCGGATCGAGCGTCATTCGCGTCCAATCCTCTTCCAGGCAAGCGCGCAGCCGGCCGCCAGGCCGAGCACGAGAAGGCCCAGCGTCCAGAAGATTCCCGAGTCGAATTGGCGATCGAGCCAGCGCCCGAAGAAGATGCCGGCAAGCGTCGGCACGACGATCGTCCAGCCGAGCGCGCCGATCATCGCCAGGTTCCGTCCCAGCGAGCGCTCGCCTTCGCGGTGCCAGCGCGCCGACCGCTCCCGGCGCGTCCTTACCGCTTCGTCGAGCCGCTCGGGACGGTCGGGTCCGCGCGTCACGGCTGGAACTCCTCGGAGCGCCCGCCGGCATCGCCTTCGCCGAAGCCGCCATCGCGTTCCGAGCGCAGAATGCGGCAGATGCGGCGGATCGCCGCGAGATAAAGCCGTTGGGCGTCGACGCGGGCGGTTCGCTCTTCCTCGCGGCCGTGGCGGAAGGCAGCGAGCACATCGGTTTCGAGGCGATGCAGATCGTCACCGGCAATCGCTTCGCGGGTCGCGATTGCGATCGTATTGCCGCCGGTCATTTCGAGCATGCCGCCGCGCACGGCGATATGATGTTGCGCGCCTTCGGCGTTGCGCCAGCTCACCACCGAGACGGCGAGCGCGGTGAGAAAATCGGCATGTCCCGGCAGGATGCCGAACGCCCCGGTTTCGTCCTCGGCGCGCAGATGTGCGACATCGTCGGTTTCGACGACGATCGCGAGCGGCGTGGCGACCGTGAGCCTCATGACGCGGCCTTCGCCGCCGCGGCTTCCTTGGCGCGCGCCTCGGCGAAATCCCCCACCATGTAGAGCGAGCTTTCGGCCCAGTCGTCGCTCTCGCCATCGAGGATGGCGCGGCACCCGGCGAGCGTCGCCGCAAGCTCGACCGAACGCCCGGACTTGCCGGTGAACGCTTCAGTGACCAGGAAAGGCTGAGTGAGGAAGCGCATGAGGCGCCGCGCCCGCTTCACCGCGGTGCGATCGCCCGTGCTCAGCTCCTCGATGCCGAGAAGCGCGATGATCTCCTGCAGCTCGCGATAGTGCGCGATGGTCTTGCGGACATCCTGCGCCGTGCGGTAATGCGCCTCGCCGACCAGCCGCGGATCGAGCAGGTTCGAGGTCGAGCCGAGCGGATCGACCGCCGGGTACATGCCCTCGCTCGCCATGTCGCGCGACAGCACGATCGAGGAATCGAGATGGCTGAAGATCTCGGCCACGGCCGGATCGGTAAAATCGTCGGCGGGGACGTAGACCGCCTGGATCGAGGTGATCGCCGCGCCCGCGACCGAAGCGATGCGCTCCTCGAGCTCGGCGATCTCGCTGGCCAATGTCGGCTGGTAGCCGACGCGCGAGGGCAACCGGCCGAGCAGGCCCGACACCTCGCCGCCCGCTTGCACCAGGCGATAGACATTGTCGATCAGCAGCAGAACATTCTCATGGAGCGAGTCGCGGAAATGCTCGGCGATGGCGAGCGCCGTCAGCCCCGCCCGCCAGCGCGCGCCGGGCGGCTCGTTCATCTGGCCGAAGATCAGCGCGGTCCGCTGCATCACGCCGGAACGCTTCAACTCGAGCAGCAGCTCATGGCCTTCGCGCGAGCGCTCGCCGATGCCGGCGAAGACCGAGATCCCGGCATGGCGCTCGACCGTGGTGCGGATCAATTCCATGATCAGCACGGTCTTGCCGACACCGGCGCCGCCGAACATCGCCGCTTTGCCGCCTTTGACGAGGGGCGCCAGCAGGTCGATCACCTTGATGCCGGTGCGGAACATCTCGATCGTGCCGGCTTGGCCGGCGATTCTGGGCGCGAGCGCGTGGATCGGCCGGCGCTCGATGTCGGCGGGCAAGTCGGGGCCGCGATCGGCGGGCTCGCCGAGCGCGTTGAGCAGACGCCCGAGAACCGCCTCGCCGACCGGGGCGCGGAGCGGCGCGCCTGTCGCGGAAACCGGCGCGCCGCGCCTCAGCCCCGTCGTGGTGCCAAGCGCGACCGCGCGCGCCAGGCTGGGCCCGAGGTGCAGTTCGACCTCGGCGACGAGGCGGCGCCCCCGATCCATCTCGATGACGAGCGCCTCGTCGATCGCTGGAAGCAAGCCCGCAGGGAAGCGGACGTCGACGACCGAGCCGTGGACGGCGACAACCCGTCCTGATAAGGCCGCTGCGCCAAGCTCTGTCCCGACCTTGTCCACGATGAGGCTTCCCCTCGAACGCGCGATCGTCTCTCCGACGGCAAGCGCCGGATGTGGCAACGCTACTGCTGCCGGCCGGGCACGGCGTTGATCTGCCTCAAACTTCGGCGCGGGCGGTCAGGGCGCGACGATGCCTGGCATTCGACGAAAAGACCGATCATTCACCCGGCGAATTTTCACAACCTCTTCACCACTTCGGCCGAGCATGCCGGCGCATGAGCCAGTCTTCGCATAACGTGAAAGCGGCGCTCGCCGATTGCATCGAGACGCCCTGTCTGCGCCAGCTCTACGTCTACTGGGAGCAGCGGCGCGGCGAGCGCAGCTTCCCGGCGCGGCGCGACCTCGATCCGCTCGATTTCCGCTCGGCGCTGGGCCACATCGCCCTCATCGACGTGGTCTACGATCCGCTGCGCTTTCGCTTTCGTCTGCATGGCACCGACCTCGTCCGGCGCGCCGGTTACGACATGACCGGCAAGATGGTCGAAGAGCTGCCCAATTCGACCAACCGCGCGACGCTGATCGAGCGCTGCCGCGCGCTGGTTGAGACACGCCAGCCAATGCGGATTGCCGACAAGCGCCCGCTCGGCACGCGCCTCTATGGCTATGAGGCGGTCTGGCTGCCGCTCGGCGAGAACGGCCTCACCGTCACCATGCTGATGGGTGGCCTCGTCTACCGCGACTCGCGCGCCGCGGAGCCGTTCAACACGCAACCGGGAACCGCGGCCTAAGCCGCGCTGGCTGCGCTTTTTCGGAACATTCAGTGAACAATCGCGGCGCGTAGAACCGCCGCAGGGGATGATGGCGGCGCTTGTGGCCTAAATAGAGACACCGTGGCACTCTCGGCCATGCGCTGCACCCTTTGCGATCGGGCGCGCGATGCCCGAGAGCGATGCCAGCCGTTGCGCCGCGGCGAGCGGCGTGCCAAGGACAATGGGTGGCATGACGGGCGCGCCCGACCGCGCGGCGATCGGTGCATTCCGATGAGACCGGTGCGGCGGAGGGAAACGGAGCAGTCGTGTTGCAAGTAAATCGCCATGGATGATCGGCCGAGTACTCTGAGAGCGCCGCAACCGCGGACCGCGCCGCCGGCGGCGCGGCGCGCGCTGTGGCGACGCGCGCTCTGGCCGCTGGTCGGGGTGCTGGTGCTGGCGGCGCTCGCCTGGGTCGTGCTGCGGCCCCATCCGCAGCCCACACGCACCGGCCGCTTCGCGCTGTCCGGTGCCATGCCGGTGGTTACGGCGACCGCCAAAAAGGGTGACATGCCGGTAACGCTCAACGCACTCGGTACGGTGACGCCGCTGGCGACCGTGACGGTGCAGACGCAGGTCGCCGGCCAGCTCGTGCAAGTCGCCTTCAAGGAGGGCCAGGAGGTCAACAAGGGCGACCTCCTCGCCCAGATCGATCCGCGCCTCTATCAGGCGGCGCTGGATCAGGCCCAGGGAACGCTGCAGCGCGACGAGGGCATCCTGGCCGAGGCGAAGATGGATCTCGCGCGCTATCAGAAGCTCGCACAGCAGAACTCGATCGCCCGCCAGCAGGCCGAGGACCAAGTCTACGTCGTGCAACAGGGCGAGGGCACGGTGAACCTCGACAAGGCGGCGGTCGACACCGCCAAGGTCAATCTCGGCTACACCCGCATCACCTCGCCGTTGACCGGCCGCGTCGGCCTGCGCCTGGTCGATCCCGGCAACTACGTTCAGGTCGGAAATGCCACCGCGAGCGCGACCGCCAGCAGCATCGGCACCGCCACCGGCATCGCGGTGATCACGCAGATGAAGCCGATGTCCGTGATCTTCTCGCTGCCGGAGGACAACCTGCCGGCGGTACTGAAGCGCGTCGGCGCCGACGCCAAGCTGCAGGTGACGGCCTTCGACCGCAGCGGCCAGACCAAGCTCGCCACCGGTGTGCTGGAAACCCTCGACAACCAGATCGACCCGACCACGGGCATGCTCAGATACCGCGCCATTTTCGACAACACTGACGAGATGCTGTACCCGAACCAGTTCGTGAACGTGCAACTGCTGCTCGATACCATGACCGGCGCAACCGTGATCCCGACCGCCGCGATCCAGCGCGGAGCGCCCGGAACCTACGTCTACGTGGTGAAGCCGGACGAGACCGTCACCGTGCAGAAAGTCACGCTGGGGCCCGGCGACGGTCAGGACGTCGCCGTCACGGCAGGGCTGGCGCCCGGAGCGGAAGTGGTGGTCGACGGCGCCGATAAGCTGCGCGAAGGCGCCAAGGTGAGGACCGTGAAGGCGACAGCACCGTCCGGTACGGCGCCGGCCGCGGCACCAGGGCAGTCCCCGTCATCGCCGGCGACCGATCCGCCGCAGGGCCAACAGAACCCGCAGAACGAGGCGGCGGCCAAACAGAAGCACCACCACCGGAGCGAGCAGTGAGCCCACCGGCGGAAGCCGTGATCCCGTCCGGGTACTAGCAGAGCATGAGCCCGTCGCGTCCCTTCATCCTGCGTCCGGTCGCTACCTCGCTGCTGATGGCGGCGATCATGCTGGTCGGCATCGTCGGCTACCATTTTCTGCCGCTCTCGGCGCTGCCCGAGGTCGATTATCCCACCATCCAGGTCCAGACCTTCTACCCCGGCGCCAGCCCCGACGTCATGACCTCCTCGGTGACGGCGCCGCTCGAGGTGCAGCTCGGGCAGATGCCGGGGCTCAACCAGATGTATTCACAGAGCTCGGCCGGCGCCTCGGTGATCACGCTGCAGTTCAGCCTCGATCTCAGCCTCGACGTCGCCGAGCAGGAGGTGCAGGCAGCGATCAACGCCGCCGGAAACCTGCTGCCCTCGGACCTGCCGGCGCCGCCGATCTATGCCAAGGTCAACCCCGCCGATGCGCCAATCCTGACCCTGGCGGTGACCTCGAAGACCATTCCGCTGCCGGAGCTTCAGGACCTCGCCGACACGCGCCTTGGGCAGAAAATCTCGCAGCTTCCCGGCGTCGGCCTCGTCAGCGTCAATGCCGGGCAGCGGCCCGCCGTGCGCATCCAGGCCGACACGCGCAAGCTCGCCGCCTACGGCCTCAACATCGACGACCTTCGCACCACGCTCGGTAACGCCAACGTCAATACGCCCAAGGGCAATTTCGACGGGCCGATGCGCTCTTATACGATCAACGCCAACGACCAGATCCAGAGCGCCGACCAGTACAAGAACCTCGTCATCGCCTATCGCAACGGCGCGCCGGTAATGCTTTCGGATGTGGCGCGGGTGGTGAGCGGCCCCGAGAACACCAAGATCGGCTCGTGGATGAACCTCGAGCCGGCGATCATCGTCAATGTGCAGCGCCAGCCCGGCGCCAACGTCATCCAGGTCGTGGACCGTATCCAGGCGTTGCTGCCCGAGCTCAAGGATTCGCTGCCGACGGCAAGCGACGTGACGGTGCTGACGGACCGGACGGTCACGATCCGCGCCTCGGTACAGGACGTCGAGTTCGAGCTGGGGCTCGCCGTCGTGCTCGTCGTCCTGGTGATCTTCCTTTTCCTGCGCAATGTCCCGGCGACGATCGTCCCGAGCCTCTCGGTGCCCTTGTCGATCGTCGGCACCTTCGCCGCGATGTACATGCTGGGCTTCAGCCTCAACAACTTGTCGTTGATGGCGCTCACCATCGCCACCGGCTTCGTCGTCGACGACGCGATCGTCATGATCGAGAACATCTCGCGCTACGTCGAAGAGGGCCATTCGCGGCTCGAAGCGGCGCTGCTCGGCGCCGAGCAGATCGGCTTCACCATCATCTCGCTCACCGTGTCGCTGATCGCGGTTCTCATCCCTCTGCTCTTCATGGGCGACGTCGTCGGCCGGCTGTTCCGCGAATTCGCGGTGACGCTCGCCGTAACGATCCTGATCTCGGCGGTGGTGTCGCTGACCCTGGTGCCGATGCTGTGCGCCAAGCTCTTGCGCCATCCGTCGCAGGAAAGCGTCTTCTTCCGCCGCTCGCAGGAATGGTTCGACGCCACCATCGAACGCTACGGCCGCATGCTGACCTGGGTGCTCGACCACCAGCCGCTGGTGCTGCTCGTCGCCATCGGTACCCTGGCGCTCACCATCTTCCTCTATGTCGTGGTACCGAAGGGCTTCTTCCCGGTACAGGATACGGGGCTCATCGCCGGCATCACCGAAGCCGATCAGTCCGTATCCTATGACGCCATGGCGGAGCGCCAGCAGGCGCTTGCCGCAGCCATCCTCAAGGACCCGGACGTCCAGAGCCTCTCCTCGATCATCGGCGTCGACGGCACGAATGCCACGCTCAACAGCGGCCGCTTCCTTATCAACCTGAAGCCGCTCGGGCAGCGCAAGGCGAGCGCCAGCGACATCATCCGCCGGCTGAAGCAGGAGACGGCGGAGATCGCCGGCATCGCGCTTTACATGCAGCCGGTCCAGGACCTCACCATCGACACCACGGTGAGCCGCACGCAATACCAGTTCGTGCTCGAGGACGCGAACCCGACCGAGCTTGCCACCTGGGTCCCGAAGCTGACGGACAAGCTGCAGCAGCTTCCCGAGCTCGAAGAGGTCGCGAACAACGTCGAGGCGCACGGGCTTGCCGCCGACATCGTCATCGATCGCGACACCGCCGCGCGCTTCGGCATCACGCCTGCCACCGTCGACAACGCGCTCTATGACGCCTTCGCGCAGCGCATCGTCTCCACGATCTTCACCCAGTCGAACCAATATCGCGTGATCCTCGAAGCGAGCGCCGCGGAGCAGCGCACGCTCGACACCTTCAACGCGATCTACCTGCCCTCCTCCCTCTCCCCGACCGGACAGGTCCGGCTCTCTGCCATCGCGCATCTCGAGCTGCGGGACGCGCCGCTCGAGATCGACCATCTCGGCCAATTCCCTTCGGCGACGATCTCGTTCAACCTGGCGCCCAACGCGTCTTTGGGCGAAGCCGTCGACGCCATCAAGGCGACCGAGAAAGCGATGGGCCTGCCGCAGAGCCTCTTCTCCACCTTCGAGGGTGCGGCGCTTGCCTTCCAGGCCTCGCTCAAAAACGAGCTGCTGCTGATCCTGGCGGCGATCATTGCCGTCTACATCGTGCTCGGCGTGCTCTATGAGAGCTACATCCACCCGATCACCATCCTCTCGACCTTGCCGTCCGCCGGCATCGGCGCGCTGCTGGCGCTGCTCATCGACGGCAGCGATCTCGGCGTCATCGGCATTATCGGCATCGTGCTGCTGATCGGCATCGTCAAGAAGAACGCCATCATGATGATCGATTTCGCGCTCGAGGCCGAGCGCGAGCACGGCAAATCGCCGCGCGAGGCGATCTACCAGGCGTCGCTGCTGCGCTTCCGGCCGATCCTGATGACGACGCTCGCCGCGCTCTTCGGCGCGCTGCCGCTGATGCTCGGCACCGGGACCGGTTCCGAGCTGCGCCATCCCCTCGGCGTCACCATCGTCGGCGGCCTCATCGTGAGCCAGATGCTGACGCTCTTCACCACGCCGGTGATCTATCTTGCCTTCGACCGCCTCGCGCGGCGCTTCCGCGGGCCGCAACCGGTCGAGAGTCCGGCCGAATGACCTTCTCCGAGATATTCATTCGCCGGCCGGTCGCCACGACCTTGCTGACGATCGGGATCGCGCTCGGCGGCGCCATCGCCTTCTTCCTGCTGCCGGTCGCGCCGCTGCCGCAGGTCGACTTCCCGACCATCCAGGTCCAGGCAACGCTTCCCGGCGCCAGCCCCGAAACCGTCGCCACCAGCGTCGCAACGCCGCTCGAGCGCCATCTCGGAACCATCGCCGACGTCACCGAGATGACGTCGTCGAGCTCGGTCGGGCAGACCCAGATCACCTTGCAGTTCGGGCTCGACCGCGACATCAACGGCGCGGCACGCGACGTGCAGGCGGCGATCAATGCCGCACGCGTCGATCTGCCGGCGGCGCTCAGGACCAACCCGACCTACAAGAAGGTGAACCCGGCCGACTCGCCGGTGATGATCCTGGCGCTGACCTCGAACACGTTGAACCCGGGACAGCTCTACGACAGCGCCGCCACTGTGCTGCAGCAGAAGCTGTCGCAGCTCGAGGGGATCGGCCAGGTCACGATCGGCGGCAGCTCGCTGCCGGCGGTGCGCGTCGAGCTCAATCCCCGCGCCCTCTTCCACTACGGCATCGGCCTCGAGGATGTGCGCGCCGCGCTCAACGCCGCCAACGCGCACAGCCCCAAAGGCATGATCGAGGACGGTCAGCGGCGCTGGCAGATCTACACCAACGACCAGGCGACCCAGGCGACCCAATATCGCTCGCTCATCGTTGCCTATCGCCACGGCAACCCGGTCAGGCTGTCGGATGTCGGCGACGTCACCGATTCCGTCGAGAACGTGCGCAACCAGGGAATTTCCGGCGGCCAGCCGGCGGTGCTGCTGATCCTCTATCGCCAGCCCGGCGCGAACATCATCGACACCGTGGATGGCGTTCGTGCGGTCCTGCCGCAGCTGAAGGCCTCCATTCCCGCCGATATCGACATCACGCCGGTCCTCGACCGCACCACCACCATTCGCGGCTCGCTGCGCGACGTCGAGCGCACGCTGATGATCTCCATCCTGCTCGTGGTTGGCGTCGTCTTCGCCTTCCTGCGCAATGCGCGCTCGGCGCTGGTGCCCAGCGTCGCCGTGCCGGTCTCGCTGCTCGGCACCATGGGCGTCATGTACCTGCTCGGCTACAGCCTCGACAACCTCTCGCTGATGGCGCTCACCGTGGCGACCGGCTTCGTCGTCGACGACGCTATCGTCGTGCTCGAGAACATAACCCGGCATATCGAGGCCGGCATGCCGCGCTTCCAAGCGGCGCTGCTCGGCGCCCGCGAGGTGGGATTCACCGTGCTGTCGATGAGCACCTCGCTGGTGGCGGTGTTCCTTCCGATCCTGCTCATGGGCGGCATCGTCGGACGGTATTTCCGCGAATTCGCCATGACGCTGTCGATCGCGATCGCGGTATCCATGGTCGTTTCGCTGACGACGACGCCGATGATGTGCGCCTATCTCGTCCGGCATGGGGATGCGGAAGGGCATGGCCGGCTCTATCGCTGGAGCGAGCGGGCCTTCGATGAGACGCTGGCGCTCTATGACCGCTCGCTGCAGTGGGCGTTGCGGCATGCGCGGGTGACCATGCTGATCCTGATCGGCGTGCTGTTGCTGAACCTCTATCTCTTCGCGATCGTGCCCAAGGGCTTCTTCCCGCAGCAGGACACGGGACTGCTCATCGGCGGCATCCAGGCCGACCAGAGCATCTCGTTTCAGCTCATGCGCAAGAAGCTCATTCAGTTCATCTCGATCATCAAGAGCGATCCCGACGTCGCCACCGTCACCGGCTTTACCGGCGGACGGCAGACCAACGGGGGCTTCGTCTTCATCACGCTGAAGCCGCTCGCACAGCGCCAGCTCTCCGCCGACCAAGTGATCGGCAGGCTCAGACGCAAGCTCGCGCCGGTCGCGGGCGCGACGCTGTTCCTGCAGGCTGCACAGGACATCCGCGCCGGCGGCCGCGCCGCCAATGCGGAATACCAGTACACGCTGCAGGGCGACAGCCTCGACGAGCTCTACCAGTGGGCGCCGAAGATCGCCGAAGCGCTGCAACACGAGCCCGCGCTCACCGACGTCAACTCCGATCAGCAGCAGAACGGGCTCGAGACCGATCTCGTCATCGATCGCGATACCGCGTCGCGCCTCGGCATCACCGCGAGCCAGATCGACAACACGCTCTATGACGCTTTCGGCCAGCGCCAGGTGTCGACGATCTACGCGCCGCTCAACCAGTACCACGTGATCATGGAAGTCGCGCCGCAATACTGGCAGAGTCCGGAGACGCTGAAAGAGCTTTACGTCAGCACCGCCGCCGGCTCGGTCAGCGGCACGGCGTCCACCAACGCCGTCATCGGCACGGTCAGCTCGAAAACCGGCGGGAGCGCCAGCGCGGCCGAGATCACCACCAACGCGGCGCGCAACCTGCTCGCCAACCAGATCGGCTCGACCGGCCACAGCAGCTCGAACGCCTCCACCGGTGCCGCCGTTTCCACCAACGGCGAGAACATGGTGCCGCTGGCGGCCTTCACCCACTATGGCCCCGGCAAGACACCGCTCGCCATCAACCATCAAGGGCCGTTCGTTGCGACGACGATTTCCTTCAACCTTGCCCCCGGCAAGTCGCTGAGCGACGCGACCCAGGCGGTCGACCGGGTGATGAACGAGCTCAACGTGCCGGTTTCGATCCATGGCAGCTTCGCCGGCACGGCCCAGGTGTTTCAGCAATCCCTCAACAGCGAGCCGATCCTGGTGACGGCGGCACTCGTCGCCGTCTATATCGTGCTCGGCGTCCTCTATGAAAGCTACATCCACCCCATCACGATCCTCTCGACCTTGCCTTCGGCGGGCCTCGGCGCCGTGCTGGCGCTGATGGCGCTCAATACCGAGTTCAGCATCATCGCGCTGATCGGTGTCATCCTGCTGATCGGCATCGTCAAGAAGAACGCCATCATGATGATCGACTACGCGCTCGACGTGGAGCGCCGCCAGCACCTTTCGCCGCAAGACGCGATCTATCAGGCCTGCCTGCGCCGCTTCCGTCCGATCATGATGACGACCTTGGCGGCGATGTTCGGGGCGATGCCGCTCGCCGTCGGCAGCGGCGATGGCGCCGAGCTGCGCCAGCCGCTTGGCATCTCCATCGTCGGCGGGCTCATCGTCAGCCAGCTGCTGACGCTCTACACGACGCCCGTGATCTATCTCTATCTCGACCGCTTCCGCCTGTGGACCGGCGGCTTGTGGCGGAAAAGCCATCCCGACCTCTCCGGCGGAGCCATAGCGGAGCCCGGCGAATGAAGCGAACCTTGGCGTTTTCGGCGCCGGCGCTGTCGGCGCTGGTGCTGCTGGCCGCCTGTACCGTCGGCCCCGACTACAAGCGTCCACCCGCGCCGGTTCCGGCTGCCTACAAGGAGGATGGCTGGAAGCCCGCCGAGCCGCAGGACACGGCGCGGCGCGGCGACTGGTGGTCGATCTACCAGGATCCCGTCCTCGACGGGCTGGAGAAGCAGGTCGACATCTCCAACCAGAACCTGAAAGCCGCCGCGGCCGCCTATGAACAGGCGCGCGCCGTGGTCGCCGAAGGCCAATCCGGCTTCTTCCCGACCTTCACCCTCACCGGCGCGGGCACGCGCTCCGGGCAGGGCAGCAACTTGTCGTTCTCCTCGAGTCGCAGCAGCAGCAGCAACAGCACCGTCCAGCTCACCGGCGACGCCAGCTGGGATATCGACCTGTGGGGCCGCATCCGCCGCACCGTCGAAAGCGACGTCGCCAACGCGCAGGCGAACGCCGCCGATCTCGCCAATGCGCGTCTCTCGGCGCAGGCTCAGCTCGCCACGCTCTATTTCGAGCTGCGCTCCGCCGACCAGCAGCGTCGGCTGCTCGACGAAGCCGTCGTCGCCTTCACGCGCTCGCTGGACATCACGCGCAACCAGTATGCGGCCGGCGTTGCGGCGCAAACCGACGTCGTTACCGCCCAAACCCAGGTCGAACAGACGCGCGCGCAGGCCATCGCCGTCGGCGTGCAGCGCGCCCAGGACGAGCATGCCATCGCGGCGCTGATCGGCAAACCGCCGGCGGAGCTTTCGATTGCGCCGGCAGCGATGCCCAGCGCGGTGCCCGTCCCGCCCGCCGAGCTGCCCTCGGCGTTGCTCGAGCGCCGCCCCGATATCGCCGCCGCCGAGCGGCTGATGGCGGCGGCCAACGCGCAGATCGGCATCGCCGTCGCCGGCTATTACCCCGACCTGACGCTGTCGGGCTCTTATGGCTTTGAAAGCACCGGCTTAGCCAATCTGCTGCGCGCCGCGAACAGTCTGTGGTCCGTCGGAGCGACAGCCACCGAGACGGTGTTCAACGGCGGGCTGACCGCGGCGCAGGTCGCAGCGGCGAAGGCGAGCTATGCCCAGAGCGTCGCCAATTACCGCGAGACCGTGCTCACCGGCTTCCAGCAGGTCGAGGACGAGCTTGCCGCGCTGCGCATTCTGGCGCAGCAGCAGGTGGTTCAGGACAACACGGTAAAGCTGGCGTTCCAGGCCGAGCAGCTCACCCTCAACCAGTATCTGCAGGGCACGCAACCCTATACTGCCGTCGTCACCGCGCAGACCACGCGGCTCACCAACCAGGAGACTGCGCTCTCGGTCCTGCAGAGCCGGCTCACCGCCAGCGTGAGCTTGATCGAAGCGCTCGGCGGCGGCTGGCGCGCGAGCGACCTGCCGAGCGCCGAGCAGGTGAAGTCGGATCCGCCGGCGGAAGCGAGCCGGTAGACGAGGCCCTCAGGCTGAGGCGGTTTCGGCCTTGCGCGCGGCCGCCGCGGCAATGCGACGCTTCAAGCGGCGCGCCTCGGCGGTGAGCTTGCTGTCGGACGTGCCGAGGAGATAGGCGTCGATGCCGCCATTATGCTCGACCGTGCGGATGCCGCGGGTCGAGAGGCGCACGCGCACCGGGCCGCCGAGCGCGTCGGACAGCAGCGAGGTGCGTTGCAGATTGGGCAGGAAGCGCCGCTTGGTCTTGTTGTTGGCGTGGCTCACATTGTGGCCGACCTGAACGCCTTTGCCGGTGATGATGCAACGTCTCGCCATGACCGCCTCGAACAGCAATGACGGCCCCTTGAGGGTCAAGGGGCCGCGCGAAAGGCCGAGTTTCTAGGCCAAAGCCCGCGGCGCGTCAAGCCGAGCGCCCCCTTTTGCCGCGCTCTTCCCGCCCGATCGGCACCACCAGGCAAGCCGCACTGCCGGCCGGAAGCGCTCCGGCATCCTCATCCGTCGCTCCGCGTTGGCGGCGATCGTCGCCGTTAACCAATAGTATAGATTTTATATAATATATGGTACGTTCACGTTCGTCCGCAGAATAGACTAAACCAAAAGGCAGGACTGTGCTGGCTCGGACTTTTCGGGGGGTACCGCTCCTTTCGATTGTGCTTTGCTGTTGCTTGCTCTTGCTCGGCGCAAGTGCTTGCGCCTCGCGCGTCGAGCCGATCTACAACGTTGTCAATCATCCCGTGTCTTCGGCGGCGCAGAGGCTGCCGTTGCAAGAGATCGGCCATGTCATCGCCACGGCTGCAGCGGATTATCACTGGAGCGTCGTGCGCTCCGGTCCCGGCCAGCTTCGGGCAACTTACGAGCGCGGGAGCCATGAAGCCGTCATCGCCATCAGCTACTCCAAGAGTGCTTACAGCATAAACCTCGTCAGCTCCGAGGATCTGAAGCAGCATGATGGCGAGATTCACCGCAAGTACAACGAGTGGATCCACAATCTCGAGAGAGCCATCGAAGAGCGACTTGACGCCGCGGCGGTTGCGCTCAAATGAGCGAAGGCGGCGCCGTACTGGCTTTGCCGCAACGGGAAGCGCCGCCGATAACCGCGGTGGCGTTTCGCGTGGCGGATTGGGCGGCATGCCATGTCGCCGGTCCGGACCAGATCGAGTGGTTCACCGCAGCGCCGGCAGCGGCCGGCGCCGCATCCGCACCGCCCGCAATGCTCCGCCGCCGCGTCAGCGGCATCGGCCAGAAGGCTTTCGCGGCCGCTTTGCGCCTGTCACCGGGTGCGGACGACCGGTTCATCGTCTGCTCCCGCCATGGCGAATACCGGCGCACGCTGAGCCTGCTGCAGGCATTGGCGGCGCGCGAGCCAGCCTCACCCGCGGATTTCAGCCTTTCCGTCCATCATGCCCTGGCCGGGCTGTTGTCGATCGTTCGGGCGAATAGCGCGGGCCACACCGCCGTCGCGGCCGGCAGCGACAGTCTCGCATTCGGTCTGATCGAAGCGGCCACGTGCCTGGCCGCCGGCAGCGACAAGCAGGTTCTGCTGGTCTATTTCGACGAGCCGCTGCCCGAGGACTACGCCAAGTTCTGCGAGGAAGAGGACGCGTTCGCCGCGGCCTTCCTGCTCACACCCGCCCGCGGGTCGACGGGAGACGTCCTGCTGTCGCTCGAGCCTGCCGATCGGAATCGGCCGCGACGCTCGGCGACCGGCCAGGCCGCCGATTTCGTGCGCTTCCTCGCCTCCGGCGAAATCGGCGCCGAGTCGCGCGGCAGCCGCGGACAATGGCGTTGGCGCCGTGCCGACGGTTAGCCGCATCGACCATCTCTGGCGCTTGGCGGCGACGGGATTCGCTTTTGCCACGCTGGGGCTCGGCGGCTTCGTGCTCGCGCTGACCGTCATACCGCTCGCCACCACATTCACGAGCGACCGCCGCGCCCGCGAGCGGCGCGCCCAGGGCATCATTCGCGCCAGCTTCCGCTTCTATGTCGCCGTCCTGCAATGGCTTGGCGTGCTCAGGCTCGAGGTCAGGGGCGCGGAGCGGCTCGCCTCCTGCCGCGGCAATCTGGTGATCGCCAACCATCCCACCTTGCTCGATGTGGTGCTGATCGTCGCGCTGCTGCCGGATGCGCGCTGCGTCGTAAAGCACCAGCTCTGGCGCCATCCTTTCCTGGGCCCCTTGGTGCGGGTGGCGGGCTATCTGCGAAACGACCAGGAGCCGCAAGCCTTCATCGAGAATTGCCGCGCCGCGCTCGATGCGGGAAGCAATCTCGTCATCTTCCCGGAAGGAACCCGTTCCGTGCCGGGTTGCCGCCCGCGCTTTCACCGCGGCTTCGCGCACATCGCCACGCTGACCGGCGCCGATCTGCAACTGGTGACGATCACCTGCGATCCCATCACGCTGGTCAAGGGGCAGGCTTGGTACGCGATTCCCGCCAAGCCGCCGACGTTCCGCATCGAGATCGGCGAGCGGCTGCGGACGAAGACGTTCCTCGATATGCCGACGCGCGCCCGCGGCGCGCGCAAGCTGGTTTCCTATCTCGAGTCCTATTACGTCGGAAGCTGAAGCAATGGGTAGCCTGGAACTGGAGTTGAAGCAGCTCATCGTCAGCGCCTTAAGCCTCGAGGAGATCAAGCCTGAGGAGATCAACAGCGACGAGCCGCTGTTCGGCGACGGTCTCGGTCTGGATTCCATCGACGGTCTCGAGCTCGGCATGGCCATCAGAAAGGCCTATGGCATCAAGATCGAGGCGAAGAAGGAAGAGGTGCGCGAGATTTTCTTCAACGTGAAGAGCATTGCGGCATTTATCGCCAGTCAGAGGGGGGCGTAGTGGTTTCGAAGAGCGAGATCCTGGCGACGCTCAGCGGCTATCTCCAGGATTTATTCGAGCTGCCGGCGGAGAAGATCACGCCCGCCGCGCATTTGCAGGAGGATCTCGATCTCGACAGCATCGATGCGGTCGAGCTTGTCGTGAAGCTGCAGGAATACACCGGCAGGAAGATCGCGCCTGCCGAGTTCAAATCGGTGCGTACGGTTGGCGATGTGGTCGAGAAGCTCTATGCACAGCTGGCGCAACGGACATAAGTTTCGCTTGCCCGTGCTTGTGCTGGGCGTGGGCTATCCCTTCGTCGTCTATTTTGCGCTGGGCCACGTTCCGCCGGCGACGCTGGTCCTTGGATTGCTGGCCTTGCTGGCGCTGCGGCTCGTCTTCGCCCGCGCGGCCGATCGGCGCGGAGCGACGATGGCGCCGCTCCTCGGGCTGGCAAGTGGCGCGCTTCTGGTTCTGCTCGCGGTGGCGGCGTCGCCAGCGGCGGCGCTCAAATTCTACCCGGTCCTGGTCAGCCTCGGCTTCGCCGCGGTGTTCGGTTATTCGCTGCTGCGGCCGCCGACCATCATTGAGCGCATCGCACGGCTGCGCGACCCGGCGCTGCCGGCTTCGGCCATTGCCTACCTGCGCAACGTGACCGTGGCCTGGCTGATCTTCTTCGTCGCGAATGCCGCGATCTCCATCGCGACTGCGGTCGACGGCGACCTGGCGCTGTGGACCCTCTACAACGGCTTCATTTCCTACGTGATCATGGGCGCGCTGTTCGCCGGCGAGCTGGTCATCCGGTATTACCGGCGCCACGGCCGGACCGAAGCATGAGCCTGCTGCCGCTGTCGGAAATCCTGGGTGACGCGCGGCCCGGAGCGCACATCGTCGCCCTGCGCGACGGCGCGGCGATCAGCTTGGCGCGGCTGCGCGGCGAGACCGCACACAATGCCCAGCGCCTGGGCGCGCTGGGCCTTCGCCGCGCCCTCCTGCTCTGCGAAGACGGCTACAGTTTCATCGTCGGATTTCTATCGCTGCTGCGGATCGGCGCCGACATCGTATTGCCGCCGAACCTCCAGAGCGGCACCATTGCGGCGCTTGCCGACCGTTTCGACGCGCTCGTAACCGACCGGGATCCGGCCGATGGCGGGGCGCGCGCGCTCGCGATCGAGCCGGCTGAGCCGAGCGCGCGTCCACTGAGCCTCGACCCCTCGCGCAGCCGCATCGATTTCTTCACCTCCGGCTCTACCGGCGCCGTGAAGCGGATCGAGAAGAGCGCGGCGCTGCTGGAGCGCGAGGCGGCGATGTTGGAGTGCGCCTGGGGCGAGCGGCTCGGCGACGCCGTCATCTTCGGCACCGTGTCGCACCAGCACATCTTCGGTCTCGCCTTTCGCGTCATCTGGCCGTTGCTGGCCGGGCGGCGCTTCGACGGCACTGTCTATTTCGCCTGGGAGACCTTGCTGGCAGCGCTCTCCGGCGGCGCCGGGATCGTCTCGAGCCCGGCCCATCTCACGCGTCTCGGCGGCTTGTCACCGCTGACCGAAGCACTGCGCCCGCGCCTCGTCTTCACCGCCGGTGCGCCGCTTCCCGCAGCGGCAGCGGTGGAGTGCGCGGCCATCTTCGGCCGGCCGCCCATCGAGATCTTCGGCAGCACCGAGACCGGCGCCTTTGCCTGGCGCAGCGGGTCCGAGCCATCGCCGTGGCGGCCGCTGCCGGGTGTCGACGTGTCGTGCAGCGACGCGGGATTGCTGCGGGTTCGCTCGCCGGGCGTTGCCGGCGCGGTCTGGTGCGAGCTGGCCGACCGGATCGCGCCCACGACGGATGGCGGCTTCCGCTTCGAGGGGCGGGCGGACCGGATCGTGAAGGTCGAAGGCAAGCGCGTGAGCCTGCAACGGCTCGAGCAGGATCTGCTTGCGCTGCCTTGGGTCGATGGCGCTGCGGTCATGCCGCTCGCCGCCGATCGCCCCATTCTCGGCGCCGTTGTCGCGCTTTCGCCGTCGGGCGAGGCGGAGCTGGCGCAGCTTGGCAAGTTCCGGTTCGAGCGAGCCCTGCGCCGCGCGCTCGCGGCGACGCAGGAAGCAGCCGCCCTGCCGCGGCGCTGGCGCTTCGTCGCGCGATTGCCGATCGACGGCATGGGCAAGTGCCGGAGCGCCGATGTCCTGGCCTTGCTGGAAGTGTCGGCATGACCAACGCCTCGACGACAGAGGCGGGAACCGACCCCATGATCCGCGCGGTGCGGCGGTCGGGATCTGTCACCGAGCTCATCTTGCGGGCGCCGGACTCGCTGCTTTACTTCGACGGGCATTTCCCGCGCTTTCCGATTCTGCCGGGGGTGGTGCAGGTGGATTGGGCGATCCGGCTCGGCCGGCGCCACCTGGCGCTCGACGCATCACCGGCGCGCACCGTTCAGGTCAAGTTTCGCAAGCCGATCCACCCCAATGCCGAGCTGACCCTGGCGCTGTCGCTCGCCCATGACGGGCGCCGCCTTGCCTTCGAATATCGCGACGCGCAAGGGATCTATTCATCCGGGCAGATCGGATTTTGAACCGCGTGTCCTTCCAGCCCGGCGCCATCATTCCGAGCCGCAATCATCACGCCGCGCTTCCCGGCATCGTCGCCCGTCTGCACCAGCTGGGATTGGCGGTCATCATCATCGACGACGGCAGCGACGAGCCGACGCGCAGCGCGCTGGCCGCGCTCGCCCAGGCCGAGCGCGGTGTCAGCGTGCATCGGCTGGAGGTTAATCAGGGCAAGGGCGTTGCCGTCATCGCCGGCTTCGAGCTCGCCATCGCCGCGGGTTGGACGCACGCCGTGCAAATCGACGCTGATGGCCAGCACGACCTCGCGGCGCTGCCGGCGCTGCTGGCGGCCGGCGGCGCTCATCCCGAGGCGATCATCCTCGGCGCTCCGATCTATGATCGCAGCATGCCGCTGGGCCGCCGCATCGGCCGCTGGATCACCCATTTCTGGGTGTGCGTCGAGACGCTGAGGCCGCGCCCCCTCGACAGTATGTGCGGCTTTCGCCTCTATCCGCTGGCGCCGACGCTCGCGGTGCTGCGGCAAGAGCGCGTCGGTCGGCGGATGGATTTCGATCCGGAAATCCTGGTTCGCCTGCTCTGGCGCGGCGTGCCGCCGGTGTTGGTTCCCGTGCGGGTCAGATATCCCGAGGGCAACACCTCGAATTTCCGCATGCTGCGCGACAACTGGGCCATCACTCGGATGCATACCCGCCTCGTGCTGACCATGCTGACGCGGTTGCCGTCGATCCTGCGCCGGCGCCGCGCGACGATCGGAGCGCCGGCGCACTGGGCGAGGCTCAATGAGCGCGGCGCCGAGTGGGGATTGCGGCTTCTCGCGGCGGCCTATCGCCTGCTCGGCTGGCATGGCTGCATGGTGTTGCTGTTTCCGGTCGCGCTCTATTTTCACCTGACCGGCACCGAGCAGCGCCGCGCGTCGCGCGACTTCCTGCGCCGCGCCTTTGCCGCGCAAGGCGAGCCGCGCGAGCCTGGTCCGCTCGATACGGTCCGGCACTCCGTCGGCTTCGCCCGCAAGACGCTCGAGACCTTCGCCGCCTGGATCGGGTCCGATGACCGGGCGCCGGTCGAGATCGTGGATCCGAGGGAGATGGATCGGGCGTCGGAAGGCGAGCGCGGACTCGTGCTCATCGTGTCGCATCTCGGCAATGCCGAGCTCAGCCGCACGACGCTCGACGACGCGCGCCGCGCGCGTCTCACGATTCTCGTGCATACGCGGCATGCCGAGAACTATGCGCGGCTGCTGCAGCGCTTCCGGCCGGCGGCGGCGTTCAATACGCTTCAGGTGACTGAAGTGGATCCGGCGACGATCATCGCTTTGCAGGAGAGGGTCGAGCGCGGCGGCTGGATCGCCATTGCGGGCGACCGCACGCCGGTCGAGGGCGATCGCCGGACCAGCAGCGCCCGGTTCCTGGGCGAAGCCGCAAGCTTCCCGCAAGGCCCCTACCTGCTTGCGCATCTTCTCGATTGCCCGGTCTATCTCCTGTTCTGCCTGAACGAGGGGGGACGCTACCGGCTCTACTTCGAGCGCTTCGCCGAGCGCATCGAATTGCCGCGCCGCGGCCGCGAGCGAGCATTGCAGGAATGGGCGGCGCGCTATGCGGGGCGGCTCGAGGCCTACTGCCTCAGGGATCCCTTCCAATGGTATAACTTCTTCGATTTCTGGGCGCCGGCGCCGGACAAAGCAGGCTCGCGATGATTTCCGCGGAAGTGACGGTCAAACCGCAATTCTACGATCTCGACCCGATGCAGGTGGTCTGGCACGGCAATTACGTGCGCTTCCTCGAGCAGGCGCGCTGCGCGCTCCTCGACAAGATCGCCTTCAATTACGAAGAGATGTCGCGGACGGGCTACATCTGGCCCGTCGTCGACATGCGCATCAAGTATGTGCGGCCGCTTCGCTTTGGTCAGGAGGTCAAAGTCATCGCCACCATGCTCGAATACGAGAACCGCCTCAAGATCGGCTATCGGCTGATCGACCTGACGAGCGGCGAGACCCTGACCAAGGCGCACACCATCCAGGTCGCGGTCGAGGTCGCCACCAACGAGCTTTGCTTTGAATCTCCGGCGGTGCTGCGCGAGAAGGTGCAGCGGCTGCGATGATGCGCCCTCTCCGGTTTGCGCTGCTCCTGGTGATGGCCGCGGCCCCGCTCGCTTTCGGCCGCCCGCTCGAACAGCCGCCGCTGCACCCGGGCGAATCGCTGTCCGGGCGCTTCGTTCAGGAGCGACACCTCGCCGGGCTGTCGGCGCCGCTCGTCAGCCAAGGGCGCTTTCTCCTCGCCGCCGGCAAGGGGTTGGTGTGGCATACTGAGAAGCCCTTCGACACGACGATCGTCATCACCCCCGCCGGTTTGTTGCAGCTGGTGGACGGCCGCGAAGTGCAGCGCCTGCCGGCGGCGCGCGCGCCTTTCCTGGCGCGGCTCTACACCATGCTCGGCGGCGCGCTCGGCGGCGACTGGAGCGCCATGGCGCAAGATTTCTCGGTCGAGCGCCGTTCGGGCGAAGCCGGCTGGACGATCTTGTTGAAGCCGCTCGCCGGCGATGATCCCGCCGCCGCACCGCTCCAGTCGATCGCCGTCACCGGCCGCGCCTTCGTCGATTCGGTGGAGATCCGCCGCCCAAACGGCGATTGGGACCATCTCCGCTTTTCCGACGAGGTCCGGTCCTCGGCGCCGCTGGCCGGTGCCGATGCACGGCTTCTGGAGACGGATGCGCCGTGAAGCGCGCGGCCTTGCTGTGGCTGGTATTGGTGCTCGCGGCTTCCGCCTACCTGCTGATCCGGCTTCTGGGCGGCGTGCAGTTTCAGACAGATTTCACCGCGCTGCTGCCCCAGGAGGAGCGCGATCCCGGCGTGCAGCAGGCAAAGGACCACGTGGCGCAGATCTTGAACCGTCGCATCGTCGTGCTGATCGGGGATAGAGAGCGCGCCACGGCGCGTGCCGCCGGCGCCGCGCTGGCGGAGGCGTTGCGCCACTCCGGGCTCGCGGCGTCGGTCACCTACACGACGAACGGTGACGGGTTGCGCAAGCTGGGCGAGATCTTCTTTCCCTATCGCTTTGGCTTGCTGACCGCCGGCGATCGCGCTCTGTTGCAGCAGGGCCGAGGAGAGGAGATCGTCGCGCGGGCGCTGGCGAGCGTCTACGGTCCGATCGGCATCGCCGACGCCAATCTGCTGCGGCGTGATCCGTTCCTGCTGCTGCCGACCTATCTGTCCGATCTGCCGCGGCCGCTGCCACGGCTCACGCTCGACGACGGCATTCTGTCGACCCAGGACGGGCAAGAGCATTACGTGCTCATCACCGCCGAAGTCGCCGGCGATCCCTTCGCTCTTGCCCTCGCCGAGCGGTTCGTCGCGCGCTTCGATCAAGCGGAGCAGCGGCTGCGCGCCGCCACGCCCGATCTCCGGGTGCTGCGCCTCGGCGCCGTCTTCTATGCCGAGGCCGGCGCCGCGGCAGCGACCCGGGAGACCTCCGCCATCAGCATCGTCTCGCTGCTGGGCACGGTTCTCTTGGTGCTCGCCGTGTTCCGCGCCTTGCGTCCGCTCGGGCTGACGCTGCTTGCGATCGGCACCGGGGTGATTTGCGCGTTTGCGGTCAGCTTGTGGCTCTTCGGCACGTTGCATGTGGCGGCGCTGCTCTTCGGCGTCAGCCTCATCGGCATCGCCCTCGATTACTGCCTGCAATACCTCACGGCGCGCTTTAATTCGGAGGACGGCACACCTGCGCAGCGGCTGCGCCGCGTGCTGCCGGGCATTGTTCTCGGCATCACCACCACCCTCATCGGCTATCTCACGCTGCTGCTGGCGCCGTTTCCCGGACTGCGTCAGGTCGCGGTGTTTTCCGCCGTCGGCCTCGTCGCGTCCTTCGCCACGGTGCTGCTGTGGCTGCCGGCGCTCGATCAAGCCGCGCCCTTGGCCCATGGCGAGGGGCTGCTGCGCGCCGCCGGCTGGCTCTGGGAGCTCTGGGAAGAGCCGCGCCGTCGCTATCGCTGGCCGCGCCAGGTGCTGTGCGCGATGCTGGCGGTCGCGGCGCTGCTCGGCGCGTGGCGGCTGCGGGCCGAGGACGACATCC
Organism: Allostellaceae bacterium; assembly: GCA_035509275.1. Taxonomy (GTDB): domain Bacteria; phylum Pseudomonadota; class Alphaproteobacteria; order ATCC43930; family CGMCC-115725; genus DAHUYF01. The sequence continues at coordinate 39,454 of DATJLU010000020.1, forward strand.
GCCGCTACGAGGCGTTGTCACCGCCGCTGAAGCAACAAGAGGCGGAGCTGCGGCGGCTCACCGGAATCAATGGCGGCACGGAGTTTCTGCTGGTGCGCGCCGCCGATGAGGAGAGCGCGCTCAAGACCGAGGAAAGCCTGCTCGATCGGCTGCAGCGGGGGAAGGCGGAAGGCGTCCTTTCCGGCTTTCAGGCGATCGCGCAGGTCATTCCTTCCGCCGCGCGGCAGCGCGACAACCGCGCGCTCGTTCGTGATCGGCTCATAGCGCCGTTTCTCACGTCCTATGACAAGCGGCTTGGCCTTTCCGCCAGCGCAGCGCCCGATTTCGGCGATCCCGGGCCGCTGACGCTCGCGGCGATTCCGGCGGGCTCGCCGCTCGCTTTGCTGCGCGATCTCGACCTCGGCACAGGAAGCGGCGGCACGATGCATGTCGTGCTGCTCTATGGCGTCGCCCGGCTGGGCGCGCTGCGGCAGCTCGCCGAAGCGGTGCCGGGCGTGCGGCTGGTCGATCCCGTCGGCGATCTCACGCAGCTCCTCGGCCAGTACCGGCGGCGCGCCGTGCTGGTGCTCGCGCTCTCGGCGCTGTTGATGCTGCCCGTGGTCGGTTGGCGCTACGGGCTGCGCGGTGGAATGCGGGTCGCGCTGCCGCCTGCCATCGCCGTGCTGGCGACGCCGCCCCTGGTAGCGCTGGCCGGCGTACCCTTCACCTTCTTCAATGCGATGGCGCTGGTCCTCGTTCTCTCCGTCGGGTTCGACTACGCCGTGTTCTGCCGCGAGACCGATGCCGCCCATCGTCCGGCGACCATGCTCGGCGTCTGGCTTGCCATGGCGACGACCTTGCTGTCGTTCGGCCTGCTCGGCGCCAGCCGGGTTTTCGCCGTGCATGCCTTTGGCATCACGCTGCTGGTCGGCACCTTGCTCGCTTTTGTCGCCGCCCCTGTGGCTGGCACCTCGACCACGAATCGGAGTAGATTGTCCAAAGGGGGTTAGTGAATTCGACGATGGTTTTCGCACCTTGGCGCGGTCGGATCGGCCGGGAAGCGCGGCCTTCGAATATTCTTCTGACGCTAGTCGCCATGACATGGTTTGCACTTTTCGGGTGTTCCTCCGCGCCGCCGCCGGAGCGCGAGGCGCAGATCGCCCCCGATCTCCGATTCCGCATCCCGAGCCCCGGCGAGCTCGGCTACAGCATCAGCGCCGAGCAGCTGGTGACCGCGCACTATCGCGGCGACGTCCAGACCTTTGAAGCGCACCTTTCCGTGTCGCCGCAGCGCCTGGTCCTGATCGGCTTCGATCCCTTTGGCCGCCGCGCCTTCACCTTGACCTCGGGCAACGGTAGCACGAGCTTCGACGCGGCACCGGGACTCCCGAAAGGCCTCGAACCCGGCAACATTCTCGCCGATGTCGCCATCGTCTATTGGCCGGACGCGGCGGTGGAACGGGGTCTGCCCTCCTCCGCCGAGCTGCGGAGCCGCGACGATCACCGGACCATCCTGGTGGACGGGCACGAGGTGATCCGCGTCGACTACGACACGCCGCCCGCGCGCGGCTGGCCGCGCATCGCGCATTATCGAAACGAAGCCTTTGGCTATGCGCTCGATCTGCGCTCGACGGTGACCCCGCCATGATCGCTTATCTGACCGCGCTGGGGATCGTTTCGCCGCTCGGCATCGGCAAGGAGGAGGTGGCGCGCAATCTCTTCGCCGGCTCGCGTGCCGGCCTTATCCGGCGTCACGGCTTCGTGCCCGCGTGCGAGGTCCGCGTCGGCGCCGTCAGCGGAGCGCTGCCCGAGATGCCGCCGCGGCTTGCGCATTTCGATTGCCGCAACAACCGCCTCGCCCTCGCCGCCATCGAGGAGATTCGCCCGGCGATCGCCGATGCGCTGCGCCGCTATGGGGCGGGGCGCGTCGCGGTCGTCATGGGCACCAGCACCTCCGGCCTCGCCGAAGGCGAAGCGGCGCTGGCGGCGTGGCGCCGCGACGGCGCCTGGCCGGCAAGCTACCGATACAGCCAGCAGGAGCTCGGCAATCTCGGCGCCTGCGTTGCCGACTATCTCGGGATTTTCGGACCCGCCTACACCGTCTCGACCGCGTGCTCGTCGAGCGCGAAGGTGTTTGCGTCGGCGCAGCGCCTGCTGCAGCTCGGGCTTTGCGATGCCGCGCTGGTCGGCGGCGCCGATGCGCTGTGCGGGCTGACCCTGAACGGCTTTCACGCGCTGGAAGCGATCGCCGCGGATTATTGCAACCCCTTCAGCCGCAATCGCGACGGGATCAATGTCGGCGAGGGCGCCGCGATCTTTCTGATGTCGCGCGAGCCCGCTGCGGTGGCGCTGCTCGGCGTCGGCGAGAGCTCGGATGCCTATCATGTCAGTGCCCCCGATCCTTCCGGCGCCGGCGCGCTGCGCGCGATGCAATTCGCCCTCGCAGCGGCGGAGCTGCCGCCCGAGGCGATCGATTATGTCAACCTCCATGGCACGGCGACGCCGCTCAACGATGCGATGGAAGGAAAGGCGGTGGCCGCTCTCTTCGGCGAGAGGACCCCGTGCAGCGCGACCAAGGCGCTGACCGGCCATATGCTCGGCGCGGCCGGCGCCGCCGAGGCGGCTTTCCTGTGGCTGTCGCTCGACCCCGGCTTTTCCGCCGGCGCCCTGCCGCCGCATGTCTGGGACGGCGCCGCCGATCCGGAGATTCCGGCGCTCAACTTCACTGATGCCGGGACGCGCGCACGGATCGGCGAGCGCAGCGCCATGTTGAGCAACTCTTTCGCCTTCGGCGGCAGCAATGTCGCCGTCGTGCTCGGCCGGGGGTGGTAGATGCGGACCTGCCAACATCCGATCGCGGCGCTGCTGCCGCACGCTCCGCCGATGATCCTGCTCGACGAGCTGCTTCGCTATGACGAGAGCGCGGCCGTGGCGGCAACGACGATTCGCCCGGCCAGCATCTTCCGCGAGGCGGAAGGCGTTCCCGCTCATATCGGTCTTGAATACATGGCGCAGGCCTGCGGCGCTCATGCCGGCGCGCTGGCGCTGGAGCGGGGCGCGGAGGTCAAGCTCGGGCTGCTGCTCGGCACGCGCCAATACCGCGCGCATGTGCCGTATTTCCGTCTCGGCGAACGGCTCGTCATCGCCGTGACAGCGGTCTACCGCGATGCCGAGATCGGCGCCTTCGACTGCCGCATCGAGATTGCCGGCGCGTGCGCGGCCGAAGCGCAGCTCACCGTCTATCAACCGGAGCGGCCCCTGTCAGCGGCGCAGGAAGAGGCTTGCTGACATGGCCAGGACGATTCTCGTCACCGGCGCCAGCAAAGGGATCGGGCGAGCGATCGCCGAGCGTCTCGGTCGCGACGGCTTTGCCGTCGTGGTGCATTACGGCAGCGACCGTCCCGGCGCCGAGGCGACGCTGGCGCGGCTCGAGCAGGCCGGCGGGGCGGGAAGGCTCTTGGCCTTCGACATCGCCAATCGGGCCGAGTGTCGCGAGCGGCTCGAGGCCGACATCGCCGTGAACGGCGTCTATTACGGCGTCGTGCTCAATGCCGGCATCGCCCGCGACAACGCCTTTCCGGCGCTTTCCGATGCGGATTGGGACGACGTGCTCGCCGCCAATCTCGACGGTTTTTACAACGTGCTGCGCCCGCTGGTGATGCCGATGGTATCGGCGCGTCAACCCGGCCGTATCGTCACGCTCTCCTCGCTTTCGGGGATGGTCGGCAATCGCGGCCAGGTAAACTACAGCGCGGCCAAGGCAGGCATCATCGGCGCCACCAAGGCGCTCGCCGTAGAGCTGGCGCGGCGGAAGATCACGGTCAACTGCGTTGCACCCGGGCTGATCGAGACGCAGATGATCGCGGAAGCGCCGCGCGAGGACATCGTCAAGATGATCCCGATGCAGCGCGTCGGCAGGCCGGACGAGGTGGCGGCCGTGGTGAGTTTCCTCTGCTCGGACGAGGCGAGCTACGTGACGCGCCAGGTGATCGCCGTCAACGGAGGCATGCTGTGAGGCGCCGGGTGGTGGTCACCGGGATGGGCGGCATCACGTCGCTCGGCGACAACTGGCCGAGCATTCGCGCGCGCATGGCCGCCGGCGAGACCGGCGTCCGGCAGATGCCGGAATGGGAGCGCTTCCACAGCCTCAACACGCGGCTCGGGGCGCCGGTCGACGGCTTCAGCGTCGACGACCGCTACGAGCGCAAGAAGCTGCGGACCATGGGCCCGGTCGCGCAGATGGCGGTCTATGCCTCGGAGCTGGCGCTGCGCGATGCCGGTCTCTCCGGCGATCCCCGCCTCGCCGGCGGGCGCGTCGGCGTCGCCTATGGCTCGTCCTTCGGCAGCCATCAATCCGTCATCGGTTTCGCCGAGCTCATGAGTGCCGGCGCGTCGACCAAATTGACCGGCACCAGCTATGTGCAGATGATGAGCCATACGGCAGCGGTCAATATCGGCCTCTTCTTCGGACTTACCGGCCGGGTGGTGCCGACCTCGAGCGCCTGCACCTCCGGCAGCCAGGGCATCGGCTATGCCGCGGAGATGATCCGCTTCGGGCTGCAGGATGTCATGATCGCCGGCGGCGCCGACGAGCTTTCGGTCTCGGACGCCGCCGTATTCGACACGCTCTACGCCACCAGCAACCGCAACGACGCGCCGCAATCGACGCCGCGGCCATTCGACCGCGAGCGCGACGGGCTGGTCATCGGCGAGGGCGCCGCGACGCTGGTGCTCGAGGACCTCGAACATGCGACGGCGCGCGGCGCCCCAATTCACGCCGAACTCGTCGGCTACGGCACCAACTCGGACGGCCAGCACATCACGCAGCCCACCGTTGCGACCATGGAGCAGGCGTTGCGCCTGGCGCTTGCCGATGCCGGGCTGACCGCCGACGCGATCGGTTTCGTCAACGGGCACGGCACGGCGACGGAATGGGGCGATGTGGCGGAAAGCAAGGCGACGGCGGCGGTCCTCGGCGCCGGTATGCCGATCCACTCGCTCAAGAGCTATTTCGGCCATTCGCTGGGCGCATGCGGCAGTATCGAGGCCTGGCTCGGCATCGAGATGATGAAGGAGCGCTGGTTCGTGCCGACCGCCAATCTCGCCGCCGTCGACGAGCGTTGCGCACCGCTCGATTACGTCATGGGCGAGCCGCGGCGGCTCGATATCGGCTACCTCATGTCGAACAATTTCGCCTTTGGCGGCATCAACACGTCGCTGATCTTCCGGCAATGGTAGCGCCGGCGGAGCGGCGCAGCGTCCGGCGCCCGGGATCGCGAGGAGGGACGGTCTGTGACCAATGATGGCGTCCTAGGCCGGACTTTCGGCGGTCGGCCAAGGCCGCGCCGAGAGCATCGCCGGCGCGCGCTTTATGTCGAGGAAAGCCGCATTGGCACGTGGTTTCTCGGCACCGAGACCTGGGCGATCCATGTCCTCGAGCGGGCGATCAACGATCTGGTGCGGCTGATGGGCGACCGGCGTCCCGCCAATCCCGCCATCGTCGATGTCGGATGCGGCTGGGGCCGTTCCTTTGCTTTGCTCGACCGGTATTTCCACCCGCGGCGGCTCATCGGCATCGATATCGATCGCGAGATGCTCGCGGCGTCGGCCGCCGCCACCGCGCGGCAAGGGCTCGCGGTCGAGTTCGTCAATGCGACCAGCGCGAGCCTGCCGCTCGCCAGCGCCTCTGTCGATATCGTCTTCTGCCATCAGACCTTCCACCATATCGTCGATCAGGAGCGCGCCATCGCCGAGTTTCACCGCATCCTGCGGCCGGCGGGCTTGCTGCTCTTCGCGGAATCGACGCGGGCTTATATCGAATCCTGGATCATCCGATTGCTGTTCCGACATCCGATGGAGGTCCAGAAAACGGCGCACCAATATCTCGCCTTGATCCGTGGCACCGGCTTCACCGTCGATCCGGAGGCGATCTCGCTTCCTTATCTGTGGTGGAGCCGCGCCGATCTTGGCCTCAAGGAAAGGCTGCTCGGCCTCGCGCCGCCGGCCTTGCGCGAGGAAACCTTGATCAATCTCGTTGCTGTCCGCCAATCCCAAAGCGGCTAGCTAGCGCGCGGCGACCTACGCGCGACGCGCGCGGAACGCCTTGAGCGCCGCCTGGGCGGCTGCGGTAGGGGTGATGTCGCCCGCGGCCACTTGCGCCTCGAGCCGCGAGAGCTTTGCCGCGACCTTGGCATCGGCGCGGAAGAGCTCCATCAACCCCTCGCCGATTTCGCTCCAGAGATGGGCGTGCGCCTGCTCGGCACGGCGCCGGGCGATCGCGCCGCTCGCTCGCAGCGCGGCGAGGCGGCGCTCGACCGTCTGCCACAACCCCGCGATGCCCTCGCCGGCGAGCGCCGAGACCGCGACCACCTCGGGCGCTTCGCCGACGGCCGGGTGCAGCAGCCGCACGGCATGGCGGTAATCGGCGACGGCGCGCAACGCTGCCGGCTTCAGATCGCCATCGGCTTTGTTGACGACGAGAAGATCGGCGAGCTCGACGATGCCCTTCTTGATGCCTTGCAGATCATCGCCGCCCCCGGGCGCCAGCAGCAGCAGGAAGAGATCGACCATATCGGCGACCGCCGTCTCCGACTGGCCGACGCCGACGGTCTCGACCAGGACGACGTCGAACCCCGCCGCCTCGGCGACCAGGATCGCCTCGCGTGTGCGCCGGGCGACGCCGCCCAAGGTCTTGCCGGCCGGCGACGGGCGGATGAAGGCCGCCTCCTGCCGCGCAAGCTCCGCCATGCGCGTCTTGTCGCCAAGGATCGAGCCGCCGCCGCGCTTCGAGGAGGGATCGACGGCAAGCACGGCAACGCGATGCCCGGCCGCGATCAGGGCAAGGCCGAAGGCCTCGATGAAGGTGGATTTGCCGACACCGGGCGCGCCGGAGATGCCGAGTCGCGCCGAATTGCCGGTGGCGGGGAGAACCGCCGCCAGTAGCCGCTCAGCCGCTTCGCGGTGGTCGGCGCGGGTTGATTCGACCAGCGTGATCGCCCGCGCCAAAGCGCGGCGGTCGCCGGCGCGCAGCGCCGCGGCGAGCTTCTTCACGTCGACGGGAACGGCCCCCATGCGGCGTCAATAGCATGGAACGGGCGGAGGGCGGTATCCCACGATTTGCACATCTCGCGCCCGCCGATATCTCAACCATTGCCTTGCCCGCGAAAGCGCGTGTGAAGGAATCGCGCAAAGGTGCCTTCGCTGACATCGTGCGGCTCAGAAATGGACCCCCGCTTTCGCGACGCTTTCGCGGGGGCGACGAATTCTAAAGCAAAATCAAATTATTCCGTCATTCCCGCGAAAGCGGGAATCCATACGATCTCAAAGCGCCACCCAGCTGCGGCGCCGCGGCGCTGGTTTCCCGCTTTCGCGGGAAAGGCGGTGGGTGATTGGGATCTCAGTGCTTTTCACGATGTCAGCCCTACAGAAACACCTTGCGGACATCGATGCTCGAATAGTGGTTGAGCGCGGCGAAATTCTGCTCGAGCCAGCGGCCCGCCGTGCGCCGGCCGAGCTCCTTCAGATAGAGCAGGAAATCGAGGTCGGTGTTCATCTTGCTGGCGACGCCGAGCGCCTCCATCGCCGCTTCGGCTTCGATCATGTGGATCAGCATGTGCTTCAACCGCGCCACCTCGGGATGCTTGCCGTCGGCGGCGATCAGCCGCGCGACAAAGGCCATGGCGCGCATCTCGCTCATGAGCGAGGCGTTGAAGGTGATCTCGTTGAGGCGGTTGGTGATCTCGGCCGCGGTATGCGGCACGCCGTCGCGCGTCAGCGGATTGATCTGAACGAGCACGATGTCGCGCGACGCGGAATGATAGATCAGCGGCCACAGCGACGGGTTGCCCATATAGCCGCCGTCCCAATAGGCCTCGCCTTCGATCACGACCGCCTGGAACATCTGCGGCAGGCAGGCCGAAGCGAGCAGCGCGTCGAGGCTCAGCTCATGCCGGTCGAAGATGCGCGCCTTGCCCGTGCGCACATTGGTGGCGGCGATGAAGAGCTGGATGGCATCCTCGCCGGTGAGCGACGTCCAGTCGAGCATCGAGGCCAGCAGATCGCGCAACGGCGACAGGTTCAGCGGGTTGAGCTGATAGGGCGACACCAGCTGGGTCAGCTGATTGACCCAGATCGCGCTCGGCGATTCGTCGATGTTCCAGCTGCCGACGGCGCGCTCGAGCCAGCCGCGATGGATCGGGCTGATGAGGCCGATCTCGCTGATGCGGTGCCAGAAGCGGTCGAGCTCGGCGCGCGCGCCGGCGGCGCCGCCTTTCAAATGCCCCTGCGCCAGCACCGCGGCATTGATCGCGCCGGCGCTGGTGCCGCTGATCGCCTCGATGCCGATCTTGTCGTCTTCGAGGAGGCGATCGAGCACGCCCCAGGTAAAGGCGCCATGCGCGCCGCCGCCTTGCAGCGCGAGGTTGATGACGCGGCGGCCGGTCTGCGCCGTCTCCTCGTGCCGGTTATGGGCGGGTGCCGTCATGACAATGCCTGTCTGGCTGATGCTATCTCGCCGAGACTACCCCCGCCCGATGTGGAGCGTCCATCCGCCCAACCGCCGGCGCGGCCGCCCTACTCCGCCACCACCTCGGCCAGCGCATCGCGCTCATCCGCCTCTTGTTGCTGGCGCGCCCACATGGCGGCATAGACTCCGCCCTCGGCCAGCAGTGCCGCATGATCGCCGCGCTCGACGATGCGGCCCTGGTCGAGCACCAGGATCTCGTCGGCATTGACCACGGTCGACAGGCGATGGGCGATGACGAGGGTGGTCCGCCCGGCCGAGACCTCGTCCAGGTTGGCCTGGATCTCGTGCTCGGTCTTGGTATCGAGCGCCGAGGTCGCTTCATCGAAGATGAGGATGCGCGGCGATTTGAGGATGACGCGGGCGATGGCGACGCGCTGCTTCTCGCCGCCGGAGAGCTTCAAGCCGCGCTCGCCGACCTGGCTCTGATAGCCGTCGGGCAGCGAGGCGATGAAATCGTGGATGCGCGCATGCCGCGCCGCCTCTTCGATGTCGGCGTCGCCGGCGCCCGGCCGGCCATAGGCGATGTTGTAGCGCACGCTGTCGTTGAACAGCACCGTGTCCTGCGGCACGACGCCGATCGCGCGGCGGAGGCTGTCCTGCGTGACCTCGCGCAGATCCTGCCCGTCGATGCGGATGGCGCCCGCGTTGACGTCGTAGAAGCGGAAGAGCAGGCGCGCGATGGTCGATTTGCCGGCGCCGCTCGGGCCGACAATGGCGACCGTCCCGCCCGGCGGCACGCGGAAGGAAACCTCTTCGAGGATCGGCCGGCGCGGGTCGTAATGGAACGAGACGCGATCGAAGACGACCTCGCCCTGCGGCACCGCCAGCGCCGGCGCGCCCGGCCGGTCCTCGATCTCGGCCTTCACCGACAGCAGGCGGAACATCGATTCGAGATCGGTCAGCGACTGCTTGATGTTGCGATAGACCATGCCGAGCACGTTGAGCGGCGAATAGAGCTGCACGAGGTAGGAGTTGACGAGCACGAAATCGCCGACCGTCATGCGCCCCGCCGCAACGCCGAAGCCGGCGAGCAGCATCACGGTCACGAGGCCGCTGGCGATGATGATGCCTTGCCCGATATTGAGCGCCGAGAGCGTCGTCTGACTGCGCACCGCGGCGTGCTCATAGGCGCGCAGCGCCTGGTCGAAGCGGCGAGCCTCGTGCTCTTCATTGGCGAAATACTTCACCGTTTCGAAATTCAGCAGGCTGTCGATCGCTCGGGTGTTCGCCTCGCTGTCGCGCTCGTTCATCTCGCGGCGGAACTTGATGCGCCAATCGGTGACGGAAAAGGTGAAGACGATATAGGCGATGATCGTCGCCAGCGTGGCGAGCGCGAAGCTGGCGCGGTAGAAGCCCCACAGGATGGCGCAGACCAGCAGGATCTCGAACAGGGTCGGCACCACGCTGAACAGCATGTAGGAGAGCAGGAACTCGGTGCCGCGGATGCCGCGCTCGATGGCGCGCGAGAGACCGCCGGTCTGACGCTCGAGATGGAAGCGCAGCGACAGCGCGTGGAGATGCCGGAAGGTCGCCAGCGCCAGGCGCCGCACCGCGCGCTGCCCGACCTTGGCAAAGACGGCGTCGCGCAGCTCGGCGAAGATCTGCGCGCCGACGCGGGCGATGCCATAGCCGATGACGAGCGCCACCGGCACCGCGATGATGGCCGCGTGTCGTGGCGACAACGCGTCGACCGCGCCCTTGTAGAGCAGCGGCACATAGACATTGATGACCTTGGCGCCGATGAGGAAGACGAGCGACAGCAGGACGCGCCCGCGCAACCCCCAATCCCGCGGCCACAGATAGGGCGCGAGGCGGCGCACCGCCTTCAGCTCCTGGCGCAGCCCGACCTCGCTGCCCTTGCCGAGCTTCGGCGCGGCAACGCGCTCGCCTCTCATGACAGCCGCGAGACGCCGGGCGCGGCCGCGAGCCGGGCGAAGGGCAAACGGGAGGCGAGCGCCACCACCAGCGCCATCACCGCGGCGCCGGTGTAATAGGGCGCGTCGCGGCCGAAGCCCTGGAACAACGGGCCGGCCACCGCCGGGCCGAGAATGCGCGACAGGCTGCTGGCGGATTGAGAGACGCCGAGGATACCGCCGCGCTCATCGATGCCGGCCTGCTGCGAGACCAGGCTGTTGATGGACGGGCTGAGCAGCCCCATGCCAAGGGCGAGGAAAGTATCGACGACGAGGAGCCGCCAGAGGTGCAGCGCGAAAGGCAGCCCCAACAGGCCGAGCGCAATGAGCCCGGCGCCGCCGAGAATGAGCCGCGCCTCGCCGAAGCGCCGCGACAGCCGGCCGATCAAGCCGCCCTGCACCGCCACCAGCACGAGGCCGACATAAAGGAAATTGTAGCCGACGGCGCGCGGGCCCCAGTCGAGCGCGTGGTTCGCCCACAGCGCGAAGGTCGTCTCCATGCCGGCAAAGGCGGTGACGGTGATGAAGAGCAGCAGGATGAGACGGCCGAGCAGCGGACGCGTCAGCACATCGCGCGCCACCTGCCAGCGGCTCGGCCGCGCCGCGGCATTGCGCGCGCTTTGCGGCAGGCTCTCTTTGAGCCGGATCAGCGCGATGACGAGAGCGAGCGTCGAAAGGCCCGCGGCGAGGAAAGCGGGACGCGCCAGCGCCGCCGCCGAGGGGTTGCTGCCGGCGACGAGCCCGCCCAGCGCCGGGCCGATGGTGAAGCCGAGGCCGAAGGCGGCGCCGATCATGCCCATACCCTTGGCGCGCGTCTCCGGCGTGGTGACGTCGCTGATATAAGCTTGCGCCGCGGCGATGTTGCCGGCGCCGGCGCCGGCCAGCAGCCGCGCCGCGAACAGCATCCAGAGCGTATCGGCAAAGCCGAGCCAGAGATAGGAAGCGATCGAGGCGCAAAGGCTCAGCAACAGCACCGGACGCCGGCCGAGCCGGTCGCTCAGCCGGCCGAGCAGCGGCGAGCAGAAGAACTGCGCCAGCGAGTAGCACGCCATCATCCAAGTGATCTCGGCTGCGCTCGCGCCGAAGTGGATGCCATAAAACGGCAACAGCGGAATGACGACGCCAAAGCCGACAAGGTCGATGAAGACGATCAGAAAAAGGATACCCATCGCGCCCAATAGATAGCGAGCTTCGATGCGCGCGAACAGAGGGGCGGCACGATCGACCGCAACGCCTGTTGACGCCCAAGCCGGTGGGGATCAGGATAATCAGAGTGAACGTGGCCCAGGGGAGAGATCGATGCGCCTCTTGATCCTGACGATTCTGCTGTTCGGCTTGGCGATGCCCGCTTTCGCCGAATGCGGCGCCGACCATCAGGCTTCGAGTTCCGACAGCACCACGGCGACAAGCACCCCGCCTTCCACGACGAATTCGGGCGGCTGAAAGCCGGCGACGCTTAGAAGCGAAGAGCCGCCCGCGGGGGCGGCTCTTTTTGTTTGGGCGTCGGCTGCAAGATGGTGGTGCGTCCTTCGACAGGCTCAGGATGAGGAAGGTATGAGAATGGCATCTTCCAAGGGGCCACAAAGAAACGTCCTCATCCTGAGCCGGTCGAAGGACGCAGGGCGGATTTGCAGCTTGGCGACGGCGGATCTTAAGCCGCGATCCGCTTCTTCTCGATGAGCCGCAGGATCTCGCTCGCTGCGAGCGGGATGTTGGTGCCGGGGCCGTAGATCGCGGCGACGCCGGCCGCTTTGAGGAAATCGTAATCCTGCGGCGGGATGACGCCGCCGCAGACGACCAGGATCTCGTCGGCGCCCTGTTGCCGCAGCGCCGCCACGAGCTGCGGCACCAGGGTGCGGTGGCCGGCCGCCTGGCTCGAGACGCCGACGACATGGACATCGTTCTCGATCGCCTGCCGCGCCGCTTCCTCCGGCGTCTGGAAGAGCGGTCCGACATCGACGTCGAAGCCGATATCGGCGAAAGCGGTGGCAATCACCTTCGCGCCGCGGTCATGCCCATCCTGGCCGAGCTTCACCACCAGCATGCGCGGCCGGCGGCCTTCGGCGCGGGCGAAGGCTTCGACCTCGCGCTGAATACGGCGATAGCCCTCATCGCCCTCATAGAGCGCGCCATAAACGCCGGAGACCGAGCGGATCGTCGCGCGATGGCGCGTGAACACCTGTTCGAGCGCAGCCGAGATCTCGCCCACCGTGGCACGCGCCCGCGTCGCTTCGACGGCAAGCGCCAGCAGATTGCCTTTGCCGCTCCGCGCCGCCTCGCCGAGCGCTCCGAGCGCCGCCTCGACGCGTTTTGCATCGCGGCTCGCGCGGATGCGCTGCAGGCGCGCCACTTGCTGCTCGCGCACCTTGGTGTTGTCGATGTCGAGCAGCTCCACCTTGTCGGGGGTTTCGGCGCGGTATTTGTTGACGCCGACGATGACCTCTTCACCGCGGTCGATGCGCGCCTGGCGCCGCGCCGCCGATTCTTCGATGCGCAGCTTGGGCATGCCGCTTTCGACGGCTTTGGTCATGCCGCCCAACGCCTCGACTTCCTCGATGAGCGTCCAGGCGGCTTCGGCCACCGCCTGGGTTAGGCTCTCGACGTAATAACTGCCGCCCAGGGGATCGACGACATGGTTAACGCCGCTCTCCTCGGCGATGACGAGCTGCGTGTTGCGCGCGATCTTGGCCGAAAACGGCGTCGGCAGCGCCAGCGCCTCGTCGAAGGAATTGGTGTGCAGCGACTGTGTGCCGCCGAGCACCGCCGCCAGCGCCTCGATCGTCGTGCGCATGATGTTGTTGTAGGGGTCCTGCTCGGTGAGGCTCACCCCCGAGGTCTGGCAATGCGTGCGCAGCGCGAGGCTCGCGGGATTCTCGGGATCGAAGCGCTGCATGAGGCGCGCCCACAGCAGCCGCGCGGCGCGCAGCTTCGCGATCTCCATGAAGAAGTTCATGCCGATGCAAAAGAAGAAGGAGAGCCGCGGCGCGAAATCGTCGATCTTCAATCCCTTGGACAACGCCGCGCGCACATAGTCGAGCCCGTCGGCGAGGGTGAAAGCGAGCTCCTGCACCGCGGTCGCCCCCGCCTCCTGCATGTGATAGCCGGAGATCGAGATCGAGTTGAATTTCGGCATGTGCTGCGCCGTGTACTCGATGATGTCGGCGACGATGCGCATCGACGGCGCCGGCGGATAGATGTAGGTGTTGCGGACCATGAACTCTTTGAGGATGTCGTTCTGGATCGTGCCGCTGAGCTTCTCGGCCGGCACGCCCTTCTCCTCGGCGGCGACGATGTAGCCGGCGAGCACCGGCAGCACCGCGCCGTTCATGGTCATCGACACGCTCATCCGGTCGAGCGGAATACCGTCGAACAGAATCTTCATGTCCTCGACGCTGTCGATGGCGACACCGGCCTTGCCGACATCGCCGACGACGCGGGGATGGTCGCTGTCATAGCCGCGATGGGTGGCGAGATCGAAGGCGACGGAGAGGCCCATCTGCCCCGCCTTCAAATTCTCGCGGTAGAATTTGTTCGATTCCTCGGCGGTGGAGAAGCCGGCATATTGCCGGATGGTCCAGGGGCGGTTCGCATACATCGTCGCGCGCGGCCCGCGCAGATAGGGCGGGAACCCCGGCAAACTGCCGAGCGTCTCGAGCTTTTCCAGGTCCTCGGCGGTGTAGAGCGGCTTCACCGCGATGCCCTCGGGCGTCTGCCAGGTGAGCCGATCGAGCCCGCCGCCGAGCTCCTTTTCGGCCAGCGCCCGCCACTCGGCCAAGGTTTTCTCAGGGAATTCCGCCATCGCGCGCCTCCGCGCCGACTATAACGCCGCCGCCGCCGGGCCGTCCAACCGCGGCGGCGGACGCCGCCGCAGCGCGTGCCGCGCCGTTACCGCCGCGGTCACCAGCAGCAGCGCCCCCGCCTGATGCGCCACCGCGACCGGCAGCGGCACGACCAGGAGCAGCGTGGTGATGCCGAGGACGAGTTGCAGGCAGGCGGCGGCGAAGAGCGCATGCAGCGCGAGGCGCGTGCGCGGCGGCAGCTCCAGGCTGAGGCCGTAGAGCCACAGGCCGGCGATGACGAACCACGTGGTTTCGGCGAGGAGGCGATGGTCGAACTGCACCGCCGCCGCATTCTCGAACCAGTTGCGCCACCAGGGCGCGAGGCTCCAATACTCCGGCGGCGCGACGCCGCCCGCCATCAGCGGGAAGGTGTTGTAGATGTAGCCGGCGCGCAGCCCGGCGACGAAAGCGCCCGCGGCCAAGGTCACGAGGAGAAGGAGAATCAGCGCGCTAAGGCCGCGGCGCAGCCGCGCCGCGCGCCGACCCGCCGGCGCTCGCGCGCCGGGCGCGAGCAGGTCGAGCGCCACCCACAGCATGGCGATGTAGATGACGATGGCGGCGAGGAGATGCGCGGCAAGCCGGTATTGGCTCACCTCGATGCGCTGGCTGAGGCCGCTTTCGACCATGTACCAGCCGAGCGCGCCTTGCAGCCCGCCGAGCACGAACAGCCCGGCGAGGCGCGGCGCGAGCCGGCGCGGAATACGGCCGCGCAGCAGGAAATAAACGAACGGCACGGCGAAGACGACGCCGATGAGCCGGCCCCACAGGCGGTGCAGATATTCCCAGAAAAAGATCTGCTTGAACTGCGCCAGCGTCATATCCGCATGAATGGCGCGGTATTGCGGGATGGCCTTGTAGCGATCGAACTCGTCCTGCCATTGCGCCGTGTCGAGCGGCGGCACCACGCCCGTCACCGGCTGCCATTCGGTGATCGAGAGGCCGGATTCGGTAAGCCGCGTCACGCCGCCGATCAGCACCATGAGGAAGATCATGGCGCAGCAGGCGAGAAGCCAGAGGCCAATCTCGCGCTCGCCGCGCGCGGTGCGCGGTGCGGCGTCACTGAGAGCAAGAGTCGACAAAGGCTGATCTGTCCGCCGGGTTGAAACCGGCTAGAACCTGCGCATCGACCCGCCCCTTGGCAAGAGGCGGGGTGCCGCGCTCAATGCAGCTGCAGCGAGACGCCGGCGTAACGCAGCTCGCCGGGGGCGATGATCGAAGCGCGCGCCACTTTTACCGAATGCAGCCTGCCCTCGATGTTGTGCGTCCAGAAGTCGAGGAACCGGCGCAGCACCGGGTACTCCGGCGCCACATCCAGATGCTGCCAGACGAAGCTCTGCAGCACATGCGGATGGTCGGGCATGTGATACAAGATCTCCGCCGTCGTCAGGCGGTAGCCCTGCAGCCGCAGTCGGAGGTCACTCATCGCCAGTGTCTCCCACGAAAGTGGCAATCACACCGTCAACAAATGTCCATCCTAGGGCCGCACCGCTCAAGAAAAAATTAATTGCGTCAAATAGTTAGCAGCATGGCAGGGGGAGTGCTGCCAAGCCGCGGCGAAGGTCAGGCGACGGCAAAGCGGGCGCGCGCGGCGCGCTCGATCGCGGCGGCGATCAGCCGGTCGATGCCGAGGCGATGGCGCAGCAGTTCGAGCACGCGCAGCTCCTCCTGGCTGGCCTCGCCATCGGCGGCGGCGACATCGCAGGCGACGGCATAGGCGGTCTCGCGCAGCTTTTGCGGCAAGGCGCTCTTGATGCCCTTCAGCGCCTGTTCGAGCCCGTCATCCTTGGCGAGGAGCTGGGCGCATTCCTTGAGGTCCTGGGTGAAACGCTTGCGCTCATAGTCGCGGAACGCCGGCAGGTGATTGACGATATCGCCGATGATCTGCAGCTCGGCGTCGGTCATTTCGGTGTCCGCGGCGGAGACCAGCATCATGGTGTAGATGAGCGCGGAATGGGGATCCATCATGGCGACCTCTGAGATGTGCGGCGGCCACCATGCAGGGCGCCGCGCGGCGGGTCAATGTGCCGTCGCGGCAGGCGCGCGCCGCGCGAGGAACTCCGCGGTCCGGGCAATCGCCTCCTTGAGGCCGAGCCGCTCGACCGCGACGCCTTCGGGGAAGGCGCCGGCGAGCCGCGACGGCATCTGCGCATCGAGCAGCACGAAGACGCCGCAATCATCGGCGCGGCGCACGAGGCGGCCGAAGGCCTGCTTGAGGCGGAGCCGGGTGATCATGTCGTCATAGCGCGCGCCGCCGAAATGGGCGCGGCGCGCCTTGTGCAGGATGTCCGGCCGCGGCCAGGGCACGCGGTCGAAGACGATGAGGCGCAGCGAGCGCCCCGGCACGTCGACGCCGTCGCGGACGGCATCGGTGCCGAGGAGCGAGGCGTCCTCCTCGGCGCGGAAGATGTCGACGAGCGTCGAGGTGTCCATGCCGTCGACATGCTGCGCCAGCAAGGGGATGCCGGCCTCCTCGAGCGGCGCGGCGATGCGCTGATGCACCGCGCGCAGCCGCGCGATGGCGGTGAAGAGCCCGAGCGCGCCGCCACCCGATGCCAGGAACAGCTCGCGATAGGCCGCCGCGACCTGCGCCGGCTCGTCGCGGCGCACATCGGTGACGACGAAGACCCGCGTCTGCGCGGCATAGTCGAAAGGCGACGGCACGCGCACGCGCAGCGCCGGGTTCGCCAGATGCCGGGCGCCGGTGCGCGCCTCGGCGGCCTCCCAATCGCGCAGCGCATCGCCGCTGCCATCGGTGAGCGTCGCCGAGGTGACGAGCAGCCCGTGCGCCGGCTTGCCGACGAACTCGACGAAGGGCCGCGTCGGATCGATCCAGTGGCGATGCAGCCCGACATCGAGCTCATGCCCGTCGCCGCGCTCGATCGAGAGCCAGTCAACGAAGTCCTCCGGCTGCTCGGCGGCGATCTCGCGCAGCGCCCGCTGCCAGCCGCCGAGCTCGACGATGGCGCGCCGTTCGAGGCCGAGCACCGCCGCTTCGATACGAAAGCGCGTGCCCTGGTCGAGCTCGGCCGCCTCTTCCTCGAGCCGGCCGTTGAGGCGCTCGGCGAGGAGGCGCATCGGAATCGAGATCTTCTCCAATGCCAGTGCCAGCGCCTCGCCCGCCGCAGCGAGCCCGTCGATCGCCGGCCGCAACTCGGTCTCGATGCTGTAGCCCTGATCGCGCTGCGGCGCGCGCGCATGCACCTGCTGGCGCACCAGAGCGAGAAAGGCTTCGCTTGCCTGGTGCGGCCGTGCTTCGGCGAGGCGCTGCGCCCAGCCTTCGCCGGGGAGAGCGCGCGCGCCGACGAGAACCGCGGCCAGCGCGCGCTCGGCGGCGTCATCGCCGGCGACGAGATCCTCGAGCCGGCGGCGCAACCCGCGCGCCCGGCCGCGCGCGCCTTCCTCGACACCGAGGATCCAGCGCCTCAGCTCAGCCGCTTCCTGGCCGGTGAGCGCCAGCGAGAAAGTGCTGTCGGCGGCGTCGAAGACGTGATGCCCCTCGTCGAAGACGTAGCGCGTCGGCAAGGCGCCGTCGTCGAGCCCGCCCAGCGCCGCCTGCACCATGACCAAGGCGTGGTTGGCGACGACGATCCGCGCGCGCCGGGCGCGGCGGACGCTCTTCTCGATGAAGCAGCGATGGCAATGCAGGCAGGCGCTGTGGATGCATTCGCCGCGGCGATCGGCAAGGCCGAGGCTGCGCGCGCGGCCGATGACATCGGGCAGCCAGCCCGGGAAATCGCCGCCGACCATATCGCCGTCGCGCGTCGCCGCGATCCAGCGCGCCATCAGCCCAAGCGCCGCGGCGTCATAGGGCCGCATCGGCAACGCCGCGACGCTCTCCTCGAAATTGAGCAGGCAGAGATAGTTCTCACGCCCCTTGCGCAGGACGACGCGGCGATTCTTCTCCGCGGTGTCGGGATAGAGGCGATCGAGCTCGCCGGTGATCTGGTGCTGGAGGTTGCGGGTATAGGTCGACAGCCATACCGCGCCCTGATTCTTCTCCGCCCAAAGGCTCGCCGGCGCGACGTAGCCCAGGGTCTTGCCGACACCGGTGCCGGCTTCGGCGAGCACCAGCTGCGGCTCGTCGGCGACCGCGCGCGGGCGGAAGGCGGCGCTCACCGCGGCGGCGTAATCGGCCTGTTGCGGCCGCGCCTCGGCGCCCGCGCCCAGCACCGCGGCGAGCCGCTGGCGTGCCTCGCTCTCTTCCACCGGGACGTTGCCGGGCGGCGGCGGCGGCGCCTGCTCCGCCCATTCCGGCAGCTTGCGCCAGACCGCAAGCCCGGCCGGCGTCGCCCCGCCCGCCGAGTCGCCAAGCGCCGCCAGGACCGCACCGCCCCAGGACCAGCCACCGCTCTCCATGGCCAGCGCCACGGCGCGAGCCTCGGCATCGGCGGCGCCGGAAGCCAGCTCGCTCAGCAATGCCGCGGCCGAGCGCAGCAGCGACAGCGCCTCATCGCCGGCGCCGTGGCGCGGCAGCGGCAGCCCCAGCGCCGCGGCAAGGCCGCGCGGCGTCGGCAGGCAGAAGCGCGCGGGCCTGACGAAGGCATAAAGCTCGAGCAGGTCAAGCGCCGGAAAGGGCAGAACCCCCATGCGCCGCGCCGTGGCGCGGGCATGGCACAGCAAGGGCGGCGCTGTCCGCGCGCGCCGCGCCGCTTCGGCGAAGCCGAGGAACTCGATCTCGCCCTCCGGCGACAGCCAGGCCGCTTGCTTGACGCCGGCAACCAGCGCCGGCGCCGGCGGCAGCGCAACGGTCGAAACGGGATGGGGCGTCAGCGGGGAAGAGGGCACGCCCCGGTATAGACCGCCGGCCGGCGGAGGTCACGCGCGGCGGCAGCTCGGCAACGCTATTGCCCGGTCTGCTGCAGCAATCCGTAGATGCGGTCGAGGGCGCTGGCGTCGACCTGTTGCACGCCGGCGCTGCTAGCGACGAACATGCGGCCAAGAGCGCCGTGCAGCGCGCTGTCACTGACGCCGCCCAGCGGCTTGATCGGCGCATCGATGCAGAATTTGTCGGCCGAGATCGACACCGGCGCGGTGGTGACCACCTTCAGCGGCGCATCCTGGAGCAAATCGGAGGTGGCGCCGATATCGTCATCGAAAGCATCGCTGGTGAAGACCGCGCCGGCGGCCACGACGATCGCCTTGCCGGAATATTCGGAGAGCGATCCCGGCAGCCGGCAAATCTCGAGCTTCACGTCGTTGGCCGCTGCCGCGGTCGTGGCGGAAGGCACCGACGGCATCACAGGTGCCGCCCAGGCGCCCGGCGGGAGCGCGGCAAGGATAGCGGCGAGCAACAGTTTCCGTCCCATGGCGTGGCGATTGACGGCCGGGACGCCCCGGCCCGCAAGTTACAAATTTGCAAGACGCCCCCGCGCCTTAAGAAAAGGGGGATAAGGGGATGAGGGGGGATCGGGGGATTGAAACGAAAGGGCGCCTTCGGCGCCATAATTCTTAAAAATCCCCATCATCCCCACCAATCCCCTTATCCCCTTCTCTTCGCTCTCCCCCGTCCCTAGCACTCTCCCGGCGGCTGCATTCGTGCCGCTCTTGTCGCGGCAACCGCGGCTGCGCTAGCGTTCGGGGATGGCGGAGCTGATCTATCACATGTGCCGGCGCGCGGAATGGCAGGCGGCGGAGCGGGACGGCGTTTATCGCGGCTCGTCGCAGGACGCGGCCGACGGCTTCATCCATTTTTCCACCGCAGCGGAGATCAAAGCCTCGGCCGCCAAGCATCGCGCCGGCGAGGGTGATCTCGTGCTGATCGCCGTCGAGGCGGCAACGCTGGGCGACGCGCTCAAATGGGAAGCAGCGCGCGGCGGCGTGCTCTTCCCGCATCTTTACGGCGCCCTGCCGCTCGTCAGCGTGCGCTGGGCGCGGGAGCTGCCGCTCGGCGATTCCGGCCGCCACCTCTTCCCGGCGTTGGAGTAGAATGCGGCCATGCTCCTCGATCTCGCTTTACCGATGCTGCGCCGGCTGCCAGCGGAGACGGCGCACCGGCTGACGATTCGAGCGCTGCGCAGCGGCTTCGCGCCACGCCGCACACGGTCCGATCCGCCGAGTCTCGCCATCACCCTGTGGGGCCGGCACTTTCCCAACCCGGTCGGGCTCGCGGCAGGGTTCGACAAGAACGCCGAGGTGCCGGAGCAGATGCTGCGCTTCGGCTTCGGTTTCGTCGAATGCGGCACGATGACGCCGCGCCCGCAAGCCGGCAATCCCCGACCGCGGCTCTTCCGCCTCGAAGAGGATGAGGCGCTGATCAACCGGCTCGGCTTCAACAATGACGGCATCGCCGCCGGCGCTGTCCGGCTCGCGGCGCGCCGCCGGCCGGACGGCATCGTCGGCGCCAATATCGGCAAGAACCGCGATACGGCCGACGATATCGCCGATTATGTGCAAGGCGTCACGGTGCTGGCGCCGCTCGCCGATTATCTCGTCGTCAACGTCTCCTCGCCCAACACGCCGGGGCTGCGCGAGCTGCAGCGCAAAAGCGCGGTGACGGCGCTGATCGAGCGGCTGATGGCGGCGCGCGCCGCCGTGGTGCCGGAGAACCCGCCGCCGCTGCTGCTCAAGATCGCGCCCGATCTTGCGCCGGAGGACCGCGTCGACCTCGCCCAGGCGGCGCTCGCCTCGCATGTCGATGGTCTCGTCATCGCCAACACGACGGTGGCGCGTCCGGCAAGCCTCTGCAGCCCCGAGGCGCACGAGCCCGGCGGGCTCAGCGGCCCGCCGCTGCGCGCGTCGGCGACGGCGCTGCTCGGCGAGATGTATCGCCTGACCCAGGGAAGATTGCCGATCATCGGCGTCGGCGGCATCGCCTCGGGCGCGGACGCTTACGAGAAGATCCGCGCCGGCGCCAGCCTGGTGCAGCTCTACACCGCGCTGGTCTATCACGGGCCGGGGCTGGTGCTGCGCATCAAGCGCGAGCTCGAGACGCTGCTGGCGCGCGACGGCTTTGCCCGGCTCGCCGAAGCCGTGGGCAGCGCCGCGCATTCGCCGCGCGCCCCGGCGCATGGCCGATAGGCGCCGCGCCGGGCAATGAGCCTCAGCCTGCTGCAAGGCCTCGGCGAGATCGCCGGGGGGTATGACGGCTTCATCCTCGATCTCTGGGGCGTGCTGCATGACGGCACCGCGCCCTTTCCCGGCGTGGTCGACGCGCTCGGCCGCTTGAAGGCGGCCGGCAAGCAGCTCGCCGTATTGTCGAATGCGCCGCGCCGCGCCGCGCTGGTCGAGGCGCGGATGAACGAGATCGGCCTCAAGCGCGGGCTCTACGACCACGTCCATTCCTCGGGCGAGGAGACCTGGCAGCATCTGCTCAGGCGCGACGACCCGTTCTACGCCGCCCTCGGGCAGCGCTGCTATCACATGGGTCCCGCGCGCGACGACAACATGCTGCAGGGAATCGGCCTCGAGCGCGTCGCCGACTTCGACGACGCGGACTTCATCCTCAACACCGGACCGTCGGATTGGGACGAGACCGTGGCACAGCACGAGCCGCTGCTGCGCGCGGCGCGGGCACGCAACCTGCCGATGGTCTGCGCCAATCCCGATCTCGTCGTCGTTCATCAGGGCCGCCGCGCGATCTGCGCCGGCGCGGTGGCGCAGCGCTATGAAGCGCTGGGCGGCCGCGTGCGCTGGCACGGCAAGCCGTTTCGCCCGGTCTACGAGACCTGTTTTGCCGCGCTCGGCATCAGCGACCGGCGGCGCATCATCGCCGTCGGCGACAGCCTGCGCACCGACATCGCCGGCGCCAACGCCGCCGGCATCGACAGCGTGCTGGTGACCGGCGGCATCCACGCCGAGGAATTCGGCCTCGCCGGCGGCCAACCGGACCTCGACCGGCTGGTCGAGGCCGTCGCCACCAGCGGACACAAGCCCGACGCGGTCATCGCCCATTTCCGCTGGTAGCGGCGCTCAGTGATCGCCGCGATGGAGCAGGCTCCCGCCGAGACCGGTGTCGTAGGCGAGCCCAGCCGGCGTCAGCACCGCCGCGCGCGGGAACAGCGATTTGATCAGGCCCTTGCGCTGGAGCGCGATCCAGGCCGCCTCGTTGGCGAGCCCGGTCGCATCGCGCGTCATCACCACGGCATCGCCGACATGGAAGTGATCGCCATGCGGCTGCGGCAGGTTGGCAACCAGGATCGCCCCCGGCTCATCATCGGCCGGGCGGCCATGGCCGGGAAGCCGGGCCAGCTCCTGCAGCAGGGTCAAGGTCCTGAGCTGCAGCGGGTTGAGGTTCAGCGGGTTCTTCTTCGGCGCCATTGCCCCATCTAAGCGCGCGCGAGCCGGCGGCGTCAAACCGCGGCGAACTTCGGCCTTGCCGCCGCTGTTAGCGAGATGAACGCCTGCGCGCGGAACCCCGGGATGAACGATGACATGAGGCCGGACGGCGCCGCTTCTGCGGCCGAGGATGCGGCAGAGGACCGGCTCGTGCCGCCGCTTCCCGGCATGCGGTCGATCATGCTCACCGGCATCTTCGTGCTGCTGGTGCTCTACGCGCTCTACGTCACCGCCGAGATCGCCATCCCGCTGATCTTCGCCCTGCTGCTGAATTTGCTGCTGCAGCCCGGGATGCGGCTGCTCGCCAAGCTGCGCCTGCCGCAGGCGCTGTCGGCGCTGCTGCTGATCGCGCTGCTCTTCGGTCTCGTCGGCGCGGGCGGCTATATGCTGGCGGGGCCGGCGGCGAGCTGGGCGCACAAGGCGCCGCAGAGCCTGCCGCGGCTCGAGCAGCGCTTGAGCCTGTTGAAGCAGCCGATCGACCGGCTGCGGCAGTCGATGCAGCAGGTGGAGCAGCTCGCGCAAGCGCCGGGCGCACCGCCGGCGGTGACGCTGCAAGGGCCGAGCCTCGCCGATTATCTCTTTTCCGGCACGCGCCGGCTGCTCAGCGGCATGGGCATCACCGTGCTGCTGCTGTTCTTCCTGCTCGCGTCGGGCGATCTTTTCATGCGCCGGCTGGTCGAGATCCTGCCGAGCTTCCGCGACAAGAAGCAGGCGGTGGCGATCTCGCACGAGGTCGAGAGCAACATCTCGGGCTATCTCGTCACCATCACCATCATGAATCTCCTGGTCGGCACCGCGGTGACGCTGTCGATGTGGGCGATCGGCCTTCCCGATCCGCTGCTGTGGGGCGCGCTCGCCTTCGTGCTCAACTATGTGCTGATCCTCGGGCCGCTCAGCGGCATCTGCCTGTTCTTCCTCGTCGGTCTGCTCACCTTCGACACGTTGTGGCAGGCGCTGCTGCCGCCGGCGGCCTATCTCGCGATTCATCTCATCGAGGGCGAATGGGTGACGCCGATGCTGGTGGCGCGCCGCTTCACCTTGAATCCCGTGCTGGTGATCGGCTCGCTGATCTTCTGGGATTGGATGTGGGGCATTCCCGGCGCCCTCCTCGCCGTCCCCATGCTGGCGGTGGTCAAGATCGTCTGCGACCGCGTCGGGCCGCTGGCGCCGATCGGGCATTTCATCGGCGCCTAGGGTCAGCGCCTAGCCCATCGCGAGCGCGGGCGTCGCGGCTGCGACCGGCGCGTCCAGCGGAATCCCGCCACACTTGTAACTCTCGCACCGCTGATGTTCGGCCTTATCTCAGGGCCGCAGACGCGTGCGTCTGAATGAGAGAAGGACGATGTCATGGCTGGAGCCGTGGTGACAGTGCTTGGGCCCGGCGCAGCCCGCGCGAGGAACACGGCTGTTCCTAATTGCGCATGGCGCGGGGCGGTTGTTAGCGTCCGGCAGCGCCGGGTCAAGCAAATGCGTGAGCAGCCAGTGCCGTTGTCTCACGGAACCGCGCGGGAGGCGTCGTCATCGTGAAGACGGCACAAGCAGCGAAACGGCCAAATCCGATCCATATCGGCCGATGGACGCCGAAGATTCTGTTTGCGCTCAAGCAGCGTCCGCATCGGCACGGCCAGTTGCGCCGCCAGATCGGCGGCATCTCGCAGCGCATGCTCACGCGAACTTTGCGCCATCTCGAATCCAGCGGATTGATCGCCAGGCGGGTGAAGCCATCGAACGTGATCGCGGTCGAGTACACCTTGACGCGGCTGGGACGGACCCTCGTCGCCCCGCTCGAGGGCCTCTGCCGCTGGGCCAAGCATCACCTCAAAGAGGTCACCGGAGAAATCCGCCGTCCCGTGACCAAAGAGCCCTGAGCGGACGCTTCAGAGCAACCGGCGGACGGAACAGGAGAACCACATGGGCAGGAACGACATGAACGCACCTCCGATCGTGGCGACGCAGGAGTGGGAGGCCGCGCGCGAGCGGCTCCTGGTGAAAGAGAAAGCCTTGACGCGCGCGCGTGATGCGCTTGCCGCCGAGCGTCGACGGATGCCGTGGATGGCGGTGGAGAAGAAGTACGAATTCGCGGGGCCGAACGGCAAGGTGAGCCTGCTCGACCTGTTCGAGGGCCGCCGGCAGCTGATCCTTTATCGCGCCTTCTTCGAGCCCGGCGTGTTCGGCTGGCCCGAGCATGCCTGCCGCGGCTGCTCGCTCGGCGCCGATCAGGTCGGCCACCTCGCGCATCTGAACGCCCGCGACACCACCCTCGCCTATGCCTCGCGCGCGCCGCAGGCAGAGATCGCGCGCGTGAAGGCGCGGATGGGCTGGGAGATGCCGTGGTACACGATCACCGATAGCTTCGACGCCGATTTCGGCGTCGACCAATGGCACGGCCACAATGTGTTCTTCCGCGACGGCGAGCGCGTGTTCCGCACCTACTTCATCAACAGCCGCGGCGACGAGGCGATGGGGACCGTCTGGAGCTACCTCGACATCACGCCGCTCGGCCGTCAGGAGACTTGGGAGGATTCGCCGGAGGGTTACCCCCAGACCCCACCCTATAAATGGTGGAACTGGCACGACACCTACAACGCCGCGGCCGCGCCCGACCCGAAATGGGTGGACATCATCACCGACCCTCAAGAAGCCGCCCGAAAGCGCGCGGCAGAGGAGAAAGCCTGACCGGGTCCAGGCCGCCGCGCGCGGCCGCGGGACCAATCCGGGCGCGGCGTCTCGCGCCGCGGTAGCGCTGCGCGCCGCGGCATGGCACACTGCCGGCGATAAGTCGATAAAAGCCGGAGGAACGCATGAAGGCATTCTGGCGCCTGGCGCTCGCCGCCGCCGTGGCAGCGCCCGTCCTGAGTTTTGCCGCCCGCGCCCAGGCGCAGCTCATCATCATCGGCGATGACGAGAAGCAGGGCTTCGAGAACGGCAAGCCGGTGATGCATCCGCCGGGCAAAGACGCGGTCCTGATCGTCGATATCAGCAACCGCACCAAGCCGAAGATCGTCGCCAGCCTGCCGCTGATGAACACGGTGGTGGGACCACCGGTCAATCTCGCCATCACCCCGGACCAGAAGCTGGCGCTGGTGGCCAATTCGCTCGATTGGGTCAAGGACGGCGACAGCTGGAAAGGCGCGCCCGATAACAAGCTCTATGTCATCGATCTCACCGCGTCGCCGCCGAAGCAGATCGCCACCCTCGAGATCGGCAAGCAGCCCTCGGGCATGGCGATCAACCGCGCCGGCACGCTGGCGCTCGTCGCCAACCGCGCCGATGACACGGTGAGCGTGCTCAGCATCGACGGCAAAGAGGTGAAGCTCGTCGACAACGTCTCGGTAAGCAGCGGCGGTCCGACGAAAGAGCAGCCCTCGTCGGTCGCCTTCACCCCCGACGGCAAGCGCGCGCTCGTCACCAAATTCGCCGGCAACAAAGTGGCGCTGCTCACCATCGACGGGCAGAAGGTGACCTATACCAAATACGACATGGCCACCGGCCTCTGGCCCTACAACGTGGCCATCACCCCGAACGGCGCCCTCGCCATCGTCGGCAATAATGGCGGCGCCGGCTCATCGGATGGGCAAATCGACACGGCGGCGATCATCAACATGCAGCTCGACCCGCCGCGGGTCGTCGACCAGGTGGTGGTCGGCGACGGGCCCGAAGGTCTCGCCATCAGCCCGACCGGCGGTTTTGCCGTCGAGCAGATCTTGAACGGCGCCAATCTCTCGCATGACAAGTTCTACTATCACCCGCACTCCTACATCTCGCTGCTCAAGATCGACGGCAAGAAGGTGCGCAAGGTGTCGGAGACCCCTGTCGGCGGCTTGGCCGAGGGCATCGTCTTCAGCCCCGACGGGCAGTACGTCTATGCCGGAAACTTCATGGATGCCGACATGACGATCCTCAAGCTTGAAGGCAACCGCCTGGTCAAGGTCGGCACGATGAAGCTGCCCGGCCATCCCGCGTCGATGCGCGGCGGGCCGAGTTGAGCGATCGGGGATGCGGAGGATGGAACGCGCCACCCCTATGGCGGCGGCCCCATCCGCGCTTAGCGCAACTCGGCTTCGCGGTTGCCGAGTTTGGCGATGAGCCGCAGGATGTCGGCCTGCAGCTGCGGATCCTTGATGCCGTAATAGCCGCGGATCAGCGACATGATCTCGCGCCGGTCAAAGGTCTCGCTCACCTCGGGCGCGGCTTCTTGCGCCAGGTTCTTGGCCACCAGACCGTCGGGGTAGCCCTCGAAGAAGAACGCCGGCGAAACCTGCAGCACCTGCGCCACGTCGTAGAGCCGGCTCGCCGAGATGCGGATATCGCCGGACTCGTATTTCTGGACGGCCTGGAAGGAGACGCCGATTTTGCTGGCAAGCGCCCCCTGGCTCAGGCCGAGCTGGATGCGGCGCAGCCGCATGCGCCCCCCGACATAGATGTCGATCGGATGCGGTGCGTTGTCTTTTTGTGACATCATGGGCTGTTTTTGCAACCTGCGGTTTCGTGGGCGTAGCTGCGGTCCCCCTCTCGATCCCCCCGCTACGTCGGGGATCGACCCGTCTTGAAGAACCCGCTTGCGTGCTCCTGTTGCACGGGCTGCCAGAAAAACGCGGGAAAGCGCTCGGCGGCCGCCCCTGGAATGGCGGTTTGGGCCAGCCCTCATGACGAGGCTCGGCTGGAAACCACCCCTAATTGCATCCTACCGGAAGCCGGGATGATCGCAAACAGTTTATCAGCCTGTGAGGGATCGACTCAAGGATCGCCCGCCCAGAACCTAATAAATTGATTTCATTTGATTAAACCGCAAGACTTCTCGCCCTTGTAGTCATGACAGTTTGTCGCTCTCTCGCCATTTCTGCAATCCAGCCTTGCGTTGGCATCAGGGCAGGTCGCGAGCACCCCGGCGCAAGATAGCGCATGCGTGCGATGCTGTTCGAAGGCACCGGCAAGCCGCTCCGCCCCGAGGGCGAGGCGGAAACGCCGACGCCGGGACCGGGCCAGGTGGCGATCCGGATTGGCGCCTGCGGCGTCTGCCGCACCGATCTTCACATCGTCGATGGCGAGCTCGATCGGCCGAAGCTGCCGCTGATCCCCGGGCATGAGATCGTCGGCACGGTCGACCAGCTCGGCGCCGGGGTCAGCCGCCTCAAGCCCGGCGATCGTGTCGGCGTGCCCTGGCTCGGCTGGACCTGCGGGCATTGCGCTTATTGCCGGTCGGGCCGCGAGAATCTCTGTGAGACGGCGCGCTTCACCGGATATCAGATCGATGGCGGCTATGCCGAGCGTGCGGTCGCCGATGCACGCTTCTGCTTCCCGATCCCCGCGGGATATGACGATGTCGCGGCAGCGCCGCTGCTCTGTGCCGGGCTGATCGGCTATCGCGCGTGGCGGCTGGCCGGCGACGCCGAGCGCCTCGGCCTCTACGGCTTCGGCGCCGCCGCGCATATCGCCATCCAAGTAGCGCGCCATCGCGGCCAGAAGGTTTACGCCTTCACCAAGCCGGGCGATACCGCCGGCCAGGATTTCGCGCGCGGCCTCGGCGCGGTTTGGGCGGGCGGCTCGGACCAGCGACCGCCCGAACCGCTCGATGCCGCGCTGATCTTCGCGCCGGTGGGCGCGCTCGTCCCGGCGGCGCTGGCGGCGACGGCAAAGGGCGGGACCGTGGTCTGCGCCGGCATCCATATGAGCGATATCCCGAGCTTCCCCTATCACCTGCTGTGGCAGGAGCGCGTCATCCGCTCGGTCGCGAATTTGACGCGGGCCGATGGCGAGGCGTTTCTGGCGCTCGCGCCCCAAGTGCCGGTACGCACCACGACGCAGGCCTTCCCGCTCGCTGAGGCCAATGAGGCGCTGCGCCGGCTGCGGACCGGCGCGATCGAAGGCGCCGCGGTGCTGGTGCCTTAGGCGGACCCTCAACCCGGATTGAGGCGAAGCGTCCATTCGCGCAGGGAATTGAGCAGCTGCGCGATGAGATCGCGCGTCGGCTGGTCGGTCAGCGTGCCCTGAGCGTCGAAGCGGTTTCCGGCCTGGCCGATCATCACTTCCGGCTTGTTCACCGGGAACATGTCGAGGAAGACGAAGCATTGGCGCAGGTGATACTGCGCTCGGCCCGTGCCCAAGAGCCCCGGCGACGCCCCCATGATCGCCACCGGCTTGCCGATCACCGGCGGATGCGGCGGGCGCGAAAGCCAGTCGATGACGTTCTTGAGCACCCCCGATATGGAATAGTTGTATTCCGGCGTGGCGAAGAGCAGCGCGTCGGCCGCTGCGACCCGGTCGCGCAAATGCTGCACCGCGGGCGGATATCCCGCCGCGCGCACATCGTCGTTGTAGAGCGGGATCTCGGCGATGTCGGCGATCTCCAGAGTCATGCCGTCGGGCACGACCTCGACCGCCGCACGCAGCGCCGCGGTATTGAACGAGCCCTTACGCAGACTGCCGGAGATTCCGAGCGTCTTCACCACGCGCGACTGTGCCATGAGCTCCCCTCCTGCGGATGACGGCTTCGCTGCCCAATAGGACGCGGCGGCGCGATCGTCAACGCGCGAGATATTCTGCGAGCGCCGCTTGCGCCGGCGGCGGCAGAACCAGGCCGAGCTTGCTGCGTCGCCACAGAATGTCCTCTGCCGTCACCGCCCATTCCTCGGCGACGAGCCAATCGACTTCGCTCTGGCTGAGCCCGGCGCCGAAATCCCGGCCGAGATCCTCCGCCCGGCGCGCTGCGCCGAGAAGCCGCAGCGCCTCGCTGCCATAGCTCCGCGCCAGCCGTGCGGCGCGCGCTTCGCCGAGCCAGGGCCGCTCCGCCAGCAGCGCCGCGGCGAGCGCAACGGCGCCGCCTTCCGGCAGATCGCCGCCGGGCAGCGGCGCGGCTGCCGTCCACGGGCCGCGCGCCCCCGGCAGGAAGCGCTGCAGCTTTTCGAGCGCGTGCTCGGCGAGGCGGCGATAGGTGGTGATCTTGCCGCCGAACACGGACAGCGCCGGCGGCCCCGCCGTATCGAGGTCGAGGAGATAGTCGCGCGTCACCGCCGCCGCGTTCCGCGCGCGATCGTCATGGAGCGGCCGGAGGCCGGCATAGCTCCAGACGACCGCGTCGGGGGTCACCGGCCGGGCGAGCCAGGAGGAGACGGCGTCGCAGAGATAGCGCGTCTCCGCCGCATCGATGGCGACCGGACCGGGATTGCCGGCGAAGGCGACGTCGGTGGTGCCGATGAGCGTGAAACGCTCGGCAAAGGGCAGCACGAAGACGACGCGGCGGTCGTCATTCTGCAGCAGATAGGCCTGATCGCCGGGATAGAGCCGGGGCACGACGATGTGGCTGCCCTTGACCAGCCGCAGCTCGGCATGCGCCGCGCCAATGCCGCAGCGATGCAGCACCTCGCCGACCCAGGGACCGGCGGCGTTGACCAGGATGGCGGCGGCAACCTCGCGCTCACCGCCCTCGGCCAGGCGAAAACGCGCCCGCCAGAGCCCCGCCTCGCGCCGCGCCTCGAGCAGCGCGGTGCGCGGCAGCACGACGGCGCCGCGTTGCGCCGCATCGCGCGCGTTCAGCACGACGAGCCGCGCATCATCGACCCAGCAATCGGAATAGACGAAAGCGGTGTGCAGTCCGGCGCGCAATGGCGCGCCATAGGGATGGCTGGCGCAGTCGATCGTCTCGGTGCCGGGCAGCTCGCGCCGGCCGCCGATGTGATCGTAGAGAAAGAGTCCTGCGCGGATCATCCAGCGCGGCCGGAGCCGCGCATCATGCGGCAGCACGAAGCGCATCGGCCGTACGATGTGGCGCGCGTTCCTGAGCAGCACCTCGCGCTCGCCCAGCGCTTCGCGCACCAGGCGGATCTCGCCATATTCGAGATAGCGCAAGCCGCCATGCACCAGCTTGCTCGAGGCCGAGGAGGTGGCGCCGGCGAGGTCGCCCTGCTCCAGCAGCAGCACCTTGAGCCCCCGCCCGGCCGCATCGCGCGCGATGCCGGCGCCGTTGACGCCGCCGCCGATCACCAGCAGATCCACGGCCGTCGGGAGCGGATGCGGCGCGGACGGCACGGCGCTCAGGGCACGCGATGCAGCACGGTCTCGAGCTCGGCGTCGCCATCCGCCGCTTTCCAAGCCGCCTCGAGGCTGCCATCGGCGCGCCGGGTGCAGCGCAGCGTGCTCCTGCCCTCCCCGGCAAAGACCAGCGCGCCATCGTCGATGCGCCCGCTGCGGCGGGTGACGGCACCTTGGGCCTGCGGCGCGAAGCCCGGCCCGACGATGTAGTCCGCGTCGACCGAGGCCGCATCGGCGCCGAGCACCGCGAGCATCACCTCGCGACCGTTCCCGTAATAGCCATACCATTTGCCGAGAAAGGCATCGACTGGCCCGCCGCTCGGCTCCGCCAGGGCGAGATGCCGCGGCACCGGCAGCGCGGCGCTTGGCGTCTCGCCCCAATGGCTGTCGCAGCTCGCTGGTGTCGGCATCGGCCCATCGCCGGCGACCGCCAAAAGGCAGGCGCCGAACCGGCGCGCGAACAGCACGGTATTGCCGCTGAAATGCCCGGAGAAGCCGTCCGGCCGATCGAGCACGAGATGCGGCACGCCCTGCGCCGCGAGCAGCGCATCCGATTTTGCGGCGCGGCCACCGGGGTCATAGGGATCGTCGTTGAAATAGCTGATCATGATCCGGCCACGGCGGATGTCCTCGACATAATCGAGCAGGAAGACGCTATTGTTGAAATAAATGGGACGATCCGTGCCGTACCAGGCCGGCGCGTTGGCGATGACGGCGTCGATGTCCTGGCTCTTGCCGGCGGCCATCAGCGAGAGCCAGGCGCCGCCGGATTGCCCGGCAAGCACGATCCGGGCATAGCCCTGCTGCTTCAACTGATGCGCCACGGCGGCGACCTCGTCCGAGGAGCTGCGCGGTTCCTCGCTCATGCGCGGGCGCAACAGGCGGAAGACGTCCCAGCCGGCGTCGCGGAAGAGGATCAGGAACGCCGGCAGCGGCGCTTCAGAAGCCTCGGTGCCGTAGAGGAAATTGACGCCGTGATTCCAGATCACCGCGCCTTTGGCGGCGGCGGGCCCGGCATTAGGCTGGTCGGGATAGGCCGGCACCAGCGAGAACGCGTCGGCCGCAGCCGGCCGCAGCGTGCCGAGGGTCAGCACGGCAGCGATGAGGATCGCCAAACCCCGCCAGCGCCGCCAAGGTGCGGAATAGCTCATGCCGCGACTTTGCTGAACGCGGCGGGGGAAGACAAGCCGCCCGTTACCGCTGCCGCGATCGCAGGCGTTCGCGATGGGCGATATAGACGCCGCTGCCGATGATGATGACGGCGCCGCACCAGGTCCACGCCACCGGCACCGCGCCGAAGACGAGGTAACCCATCAGGGTCGACCAGATCATCTGGCTATAGGAGAAGGGCGCGAGCAGCGACGCGGCGCCGCGCGTCAGGCCGGCGATGAAGAGGTATTGCCCCGATGCGCTGAGCACGCCCATCGCCGCCATGATCGCGCCATCCATCAGGCTCGCCTTCTGCCAGACGAAAGGCAGCGCCAGGCTGCTCAGCGCCAGCCCCACCAAGGTCGAATGGGTGAGCGTCGTCAGCGCGGCATCGGCGCCCGCCATGCGCCGGGTGAGGACGATGCCGAGCGCCCAGCACGCCGCGGAAGAGAGCGGCCACAGCGCCGCCGCGCCGATCGCGCCCGTGCCGGGCCGGATGACCACGAGCACCCCGACAAAGCCCGCCGCCACCGCCGACCAGCGCCGGACGCCGACCCGCTCGCCGAGCAGCGGGATCGACAGCGCCGTCACCAGCAGCGGCGAGGCGAAGCCGATCGCGGTGGCGTCGGCGAGTGCCAGGCGCTGCAGCCCGGCGATGAACAGCACGGCCGCACCGAAGACGGCCGCGCCGCGCAGCAGCTGCAGCCTCGGCCGGGCGGTCGCCAGCAGCAATGGGCGCCGCAGCACCAGCGGCGCGAGCAGGACCAGAATCGCGAGATAGCGCCCCCACACCACCTCGATCGGATCGAGCCGCGCCGCCAACAGCTTCGACAGCGCATCCATCACGCTGAAGAGCGAAACCGCCAGCAGCACCAAGGCAATAGCGAGGAACGGCTGCTCGGCGCCGGATCGGCTGTCGGCCGGCAGGACCGGCAGGGCGGGCGCGTTGCTCATAAGGCCTCGATGGCCGCGGGGCCGGCTTCTTAAGCGGCGCGCCACCCGATTGCAAACCGCAACAGCGCCGCGCCCGGCGAAGCGCCTTGCGCTGGATCAACGCCGGCCGGTTGCGGGGGCGCTATAGCGCTGCCATTGTTGGAGCAGAGAACAAACCGGGAGGACAGCATGGCGCTCAAGGACATCCTGCTGCATGTCGACGAGGCGGGCGGCCACGAGGCTCGGATCAAGCTCGCCGTCGAGCTCGCCCGCGTCAATAGCGCTCACCTCACCGGGCTCTTCGCCATCGAGCCGATCAGCTTCTCGGCGCTGGCCGCCCCGGGCGGGCCCGACTTCGCCGCGGCCGAAGCGTTTCAGGAGCTGCAGCAGCAGCATGGCGCGGTGCGGGCCGGGCTTGGCGAGCGGCTCGGCGCGCTCTTCGGCGACGCGGCCCGCCGCGCCGGCATTGCCAGCGAATGGCGGGTCGTCGAGGGGGACGCCGCCTCCGCCATGGCATTGCATGCGCGCTACGCCGATCTCGCCGTAGTCGGCCAAACCGATCCGGAGAATCCGCCCGCCGGCGAGGGCGTCGCCGAGGCGGTGCTGCTGGGATCGGGCCGGCCGGTGCTGGCGGTGCCGTTCATCGGCGCCACGGCGATCGGCAAGCGCGCGCTCATCGCCTGGAACGGTTCGCGCGAAGCGGCGCGGGCGGTGAACGATGCGCTGCCGCTCTTGGCCGGGGCCGAGCAGGTGACGGTGCTGTCGATCAATCCGGCGCGCGGCATTGCCGGCGAAGGCGATCTTCCCGCCGCCGACATGGCCCTCCATCTCGCGCGTCACGGCGTCAAGGCCGAGGCGTCCTACACCCGCTCCGAGGATGTGAGCGTCGGCGATGTCATCCTGTCGCGCGCCGCCGATCTCGGCGCCGATCTCATTGTCATGGGCGGCTATGGCCATTCACGCGCCCGCGAATTCGTCCTCGGCGGCGCCACGCGCACCTTGCTGCACCACATGACGGTGCCGGTGCTGCTGTCGCACTGAGCGCATCGCACGCAAAGCGCCATCGGGGCCGCGTCAGCGCAATGCGCCGTCAACGAGCTAGCCCGGATTTCTCACACCGTCGCGTGCTGCGTTGCACACTGTTGGCGCGATGTTAGGAGCCAGGGCGCAGGCGATGTGAGCATCGTCAAGCCCGCAGCGACGCGGCAGCGCGCCAACAGTGTGCAACCCGGAGGGAC
>DATJLU010000021.1:0-53837 GCA_035509275.1 Allostellaceae bacterium
CCCATCGAATTTTGGGAGGAAAATCATGGTGCAGGCGATCCGTTTCGAGACCACCGGCGGGCCGGAAGTGCTGGTTTGGCAGCAGGTCAGCGTCGACAAGCCTGGCCCCGGCCAGGTGCGGCTCAAGCACAAGGCGGTCGGGCTCAACTATATCGACACCTATCAGCGCAGCGGGCTTTACAAGGTGCCGATGCCCAGCGGGCTCGGCGGCGAGGGCGCCGGTGTGGTCGAGGAAGTAGGGCCGGGGGTTACCGACCTGAAAGTCGGCGATCGCGTCGCCTATGCCGGTGGGCCGCTCGGCGCCTATAGCGAGGAACGGGTGTTCCCCGCCGACCGGCTGGTACCGGTGCCGGACGGCATCTCCGACCAGGAGGCCGCGGCGATGATGCTGAAGGGCATGACCGCGTGGTACCTGATCCGTCGCACGCATGTCGTCAAGCCGGGCGAGACGATCCTCGTCCACGCCGCGGCGGGCGGGGTTGGGCTGATCGCCTGCCAATGGGCGAAGTCGCTTGGCGCCACGGTGATCGGCACGGTCGGCAGCGAGGAGAAGGCGGCGCTCGCCAAGTCGCACGGCTGCGACTATCCGATCCTCTACCGGACCGAGGATTTTGTCGCCTGCGTCGAGGAGATCACCGGCGGCAAGAAATTACCTGTCGTCTACGATTCGGTCGGCAAGGACACGTTTTTCAAGTCGCTGGACTGCCTGGCGCCGCTGGGGCTGATGGCGCTGTTCGGGCAGTCCTCGGGCGCGGTGCCGCCGGTCGATCTCGGCATTCTCGCCGGCAAGGGTTCGCTGTTTGTGACCCGGCCGACGCTCGGCAATTACACCGCGACGCGTGAGGATTTGCTGACCGCGGCCAACGATTTGTTCTCGGTGGTCAAGAGCGGCGCGGTGAAGATCATGGTCAACCAGACCTACCCGCTGCGCGAGGCAGCGCAGGCGCACCGCGACCTCGAAGCACGCAAGACGACCGGACAGACTGTGTTTACGGTTTGAGTGTGCCTCGCCCCATCCTGGCGAAGGTCGGGACCCATTTTTCCGCGTTCCGAACAGCGCCAGGATGGGCCCCGGCCTCCGCCGGGGCAGAGCGTGATTACCGATTAGGTGTTCATCGCGTCAAAGAACTCGGCGTTGCTCTTTGATTCCTTGAGCTTGTTGATCAGGAATTCGAGACCATCGACCGTGCCCATCGGCATCAACACACGACGCAGCACCCACATCTTGGACAGCGTGGCCCGCTCGACCAGCAGTTCTTCCTTGCGGGTGCCCGATTTGGTGATGTCGAGCGCCGGGAAGGTACGCTTGTCGGCGACCTTGCGGTCGAGCACGATTTCCGAATTACCGGTACCCTTGAACTCTTCGAAGATCACCTCGTCCATGCGCGAGCCGGTATCGATGAGCGCCGTGGCGATGATGGTCAGCGAGCCGCCTTCTTCGATGTTGCGCGCCGCGCCGAAGAAGCGCTTCGGCCGCTGCAGTGCGTTGGCATCGACGCCGCCGGTGAGCACCTTGCCCGAGGATGGCACGACGGTGTTGTAGGCACGCGCAAGACGCGTGATCGAATCGAGCAGGATCACCACATCGCGCTTGTGCTCGACAAGGCGCTTCGCTTTCTCGATCACCATCTCCGCCACCTGTACGTGGCGCACCGCCGGCTCGTCGAAGGTCGAGCTCACCACCTCGCCCTTCACTGTCCGCGCCATATCGGTCACTTCTTCCGGCCGCTCATCGATGAGCAGCACCAGCAGATAGACCTCGGGATGATTGGCGGCGATGGCATGGGCGATGTTCTGCAGCATCACCGTCTTGCCGGTGCGCGGCGGCGAGACGATGAGCGCGCGCTGTCCCTTGCCGAGCGGCGTGATCAGGTCGATGACGCGGGTGGTGAGATCCTTCTTGGTGGGATCGTCGATCTCGAGCTTGATCTTCTCTTCGGGATAGAGCGGCGTCAGATTGTCGAAGTTGATGCGGTGCCGCAGCCGCTCCGGATCGTCGAAATTGATCTGATTGACCTTGAGCAGCGCGAAATAGCGCTCACCATCCTTGGGCGAGCGGATCTGGCCTTCGACCGTATCGCCGGTCCGGAGGCCGAAGCGCCGCACCTGGCTCGGGCTCACATAGATGTCGTCGGGGCCCGGGAGGTAATTAGCCTCGGGCGAGCGCAGGAAGCCGAAGCCGTCCTGCAGCACCTCGAGCACGCCGTCGCCGTAGATCGCCTGGTCATTGTCGGCGAGCGTCTTCAGGATCGCGAACATCATGTCCTGCTTCCTCAGCGAGGACGCGTTCTCGATCTGCAGCTCCTCGGCGAAATGGAGCAGCTCGGCGGGGGATTTGCGCTTGAGTTCTTGTAGGTTCATGGGGGGTATGGTGGGCCTGAAGGCTGGAAAAGGCAGGGGACCGGAGGGAGAGCGCCCGCAGAAACCGCGGGACTTCTATCGGAAAGGACGTTCGTCCTTTGCGCGCGACCGAACGGGCGGGGTTCCGAATGACTCGTGGAAAACGGGAGACGCCGCGATCGGGCCTTTTCACCCTTAGCGAAAAGCGCTCCAGGAGTCAAATGGCTTTCAGTGGAGCGTTGTGCAAGGGGCAACGGTTGCTGCGCCTGCCAAAGCCGGCGCCCCTCTGTCGCCAGCCGGGCGCGGCCGATTCGCGGGGCGAGGCGAAGCGTGCGGTTCGGCAGGGTGGCGACGCTTGCCGTTCTGCGTCGCGCCCAGGCATCAATTGCGTTTCGCTGCAAGGAGATGCGTGCCTTACAAAGACCTTCCCTTCCCCGGGACCGCACATCATATTGCAGGCCAGAAACGGGAGGGACGCGATGGCGCGGAGACGATCGCTCTTGGCGGTGGCGGCGCTGATACTGCTCGGCGCGATGCCCGGAAGAGCCGCGGCGCAGACCCCGGCGACGCTTACGATCTTCGCCGCCGGAACCTTGGCGGTGCCCTTCACCGCGGTGAATACCGCCTTCGAGAGCAAGAACCCCGGCATCCATGTCGAGGCCGAGTTCGGCGGCAGCGTCAAAATGGCGCGCCAGATCACCGACCTTCATCGCCCGGCCGATATCCTCGCCGTCGCCGATTACAGCGTGATCCCGCAATACCTCTTCGCCGGCGAGGGCAGGACCGCCTATGCCAGTTGGTATGTCGGCTTCGCGCGCAACGCCATCACCTTCGTTTATACCGACAAGAGCAAATTCGCCGACGAGGTCACGCCGGAGAACTGGTACGAGGTGCTCGCCCGCCCCGGGGTCGAGATCGGCCGCTCCGATCCCGACACCGATCCCTCCGGCTACCAGACGCTGCAAATGCTGGAGCTGGCCGCGAAGCTTTACGGGCGGCCACAGCTCCGGGCGGAGATCCTCGCGAATGCGCCCGAAGCCAATATGCGCGACACGGAAACCTCGCTGATCTCGGCGTTGCAGCTCGGCCAGCTCGACTATCTCGCCATCTACCGCTCTGACGCGCTGCAACATCAGCTGCGCTATATCCCGATGCCGCCACAGATCGATCTCAGCGACCCCGCCCGCGCCGCCGACTATGCGAAGGGCTTCGCCCAGACCCGCAACGGTTCGATCGCGGGACGACCGATCGTTTATGCCCTCACCATTCCTTCGGTCGCGACGCAGGCGTCCTGGGCCGAGCGCTACATCGCTTTCCTGCTCGGCCCCGACGGCCAGCAGATCCTGGCCGAGAACGGCTTCGCCACCGTCCACCCGCCGCTCGCGGTGGCGCCCGACGCCATGCCGGCATCGCTGCGGCCGCTGGTGGCGCCCTGGCCGCCGGCGTGACCGCCGTCGCGCGGCACCGCCCCGCGCGGCCGCCGGCGCAGTCGCTGAGTCTCGTTTTCGTCTTCTCGCTCTGTGGCGGCGTCCTGCTCGCCTTCATTCTTTTGCCCCTGCTGCGGCTCGCCGCAAGCCAAAGCGCCAGCTCTCTCGCCCGCATTGCCGCCCTCGCGGATGTGCGCCAGGCAATCACGCTCAGCCTCGAAGCGGCACTCATCACCGCGCTGCTCGCGGCGCTTCTGGGCGTACCCCTGGCCTACCTCCTCGCCCGCTCGCGCTTTCACGGCCGCGCCGTCGTCGCGGCGATCATCGATCTGCCGCTCGCCGTGCCGCATACCGTCGCCGGCATTGCGCTGCTCTTCGTGCTCGGGCGCCAGGGCATCATCGGCGCGCCGCTCGCCGCACTGTTCGGGCTTCGCTTTTGGGGCACGCTCGCCGGCATTGTCGCCGCCATGCTCTTCGTTTCGATCCCCTATACCGTCAACGCCGCGCGCATCGGCTTCGAGGCCGTCGATCCGCGGCTCGAGATGACGGCGCGAAGCCTCGGGCTCGGACCCTGGCAGGTACTGCGCCGGATCAGCCTGCCGCTGGCCTGGCGCAGCGTCATGACCGGCCTCACCCTCACCTATGCTCGCGCCGTCAGCGAGTTCGGCGCGGTCGTCATTCTCGTCTATCACCCGATGACGGCGCCGGTGAAGATCTACGAGCTCTTCCTGCGCTTCGGCGTCGACGAGGCCGCCGGCATGTCGGTGCTGCTGTTGCTGATCACGCTTGGCCTCTTCATCCTGTTGCGCGCCCTCGCTTTCGGCGGCGCCGCGCCGCACGGCCAAGGCCGGTGATCAGGTCCGGCCTCGCGCTCGAAGGCGTGGCGCTCCGCCTCGGCGCGTTTCGCCTCGCTTCGATCGATCTCGCCGTCGAGCCCGGCGAGGTCCTGGTGCTTCTCGGGCCGAACGGCGCCGGCAAATCCGTCACCTTGGAAGCGATCGCCGGCTTTCACCGCCTCGCTGCCGGCCGCATTCTGCTGGGCGCGCGCGACATCACCGATATACCGCCGGAACGCCGTCGCATCAGCCTGCTGTTCCAGAATTTTGCGCTCTTCCCGCATCTCTCCGCCGCCGGCAACGTCGCCCTCGCGCTCCGTGCCGCGGGCCTGGCGCCGGCACCGGCGCGCATTGCCGAGCTGCTCGCGCGCTTCGGCGTCGCGCCGCTCGCGGCGCGCCTGCCGGAACTGCTCAGCCCCGGCGAGAAGCAGCGCGTGGCGCTCGCCCGCGCCCTCGCCGGCAAGCCCGAGCTCTTTCTCTTCGACGAGCCTTTCTCCGCGCTCGACGCACCGACGCGCGCGTCGCTGCGCGACAGCCTCAAGGAGTTTCTCCGCCAGGCCGGTGCGCCATCGGTTTTCGTCACGCATGATCCGGTCGAAGCGCTGGCACTCGCCGATCGCCTCGCCTTGCTGCGCGACGGCGCGGTCATCCAAAGCGGCGCGGCCGCCGACGTCTATCGCGCGCCTGCCGACCGCCTGGCGGCGCGCCTGCTCGGCGTCGAGAACATCCTCCCGGCGCGGCTCGTCGATTGCGCTGGTCCCGGCTGGCGCATCAGGGTGGGCGAGGCCGTGCTCGAGCTCGCTGGCAGCAATGTGCCGCACACCCTACCGTCTGAGCTCTTTTTCTGTCTGCGCGCCGAGGAGGTGGTCCTCGCGGCGGCGGCCGGCGAGCGGCAGAGCGCATTCCCGTCGAACCACCTTGCTGCGCGGATAACCGCCATACGCCACGCTGGCGCCTTATTGAAGATATCGCTCGATTGTGGCTTTCCTCTCATCGCCGCGCTGACCGAGCGCGAGGCGCGCGCGCTCAACCTTGCTTCGGGCGTCCAGGTGCTGGTCGAGATCGACCCGATGGCAATCCGCCTCGTCGGCTAGCGCAGGCGACGCCTCGACGGCAGGACCGGGCGCCGTCTAGTCCGCGGCGTCGGCATTCTGATCGAGCGGCGGATCAAGGGCCCGCGCGCGTTCCAGGCAACGTTCCGCCAAGAACGACAGCTCTTGGGCCACGACGGGCTCCCGCGTGAGTACCATCAGCCGCATCAATTCCGCCGCAATGCGCCGGAGATCGGCTGGCGACTGGCTGCCAGGTGCGATGAGCGCGCTGCTCATGGCCAGAGCGGCGGCGTCGCGCGCCGGAACGAAATGATCTCGGCGCTGAGCGGCGCCGCGCTCTCCACGCGATACGATATCTCGCCGCGAGGCTGCCGTGCCACGCTATCCGCGCTCTCGGCCTCGGATGCGAGCAGTTCGCGCGACGCGCGCCCGTTCCGAGTCACGCCTTCCAATGCCTCGTCGAGCGCGGCCTGAAGCAAAGCCTGAATGCTTTGACCAAACCGCGCGGCCGCCGCGCGTATGTCGTCTCGCTTCTCAGGCTGAACCCAGATCGCAAGCTTGTGCCGCTGGCCCTGCGCGGCCTGTCGCGCGGGGGCTTTGCCGATCATCGCGAGCGCCATCGCGGCGGCGTCCGGGACCGCGGCGCATTCCGTCAGAAAGCCGTCAACGGCGCTCGTCAGGATCGCTTGGCAGGTCAGTTTCCGTTGCGCAGCGGCTTGTTTCAATTTCGAACGACGCGCCGCGTCAAGGCGCAGCCACACTCTGACGCGCTGCGCCGTCCCCGGCGCCGCGCGGACGGCGGAACCGATCGGTGGCTGTCCATCGCTCAGCGGATCGAAGCCATCCGCCGATGCGGCGCCTTTGCCGCAGAACAGCGGCGCCGCCCTTCTCTCCGATCGCTCTTCGCCGCCGCCGCGGACGACATGGCCGCGGTTTTGGTTAAGCAGAGAGCGGTCGATGCGAGGGCCGGCACTCCTGGGGTTAAGCAGCGTTGCCGTCAGAGCTGCTCGTTGACTCGAATCACGCATGGTTAAGCTGGCGCGCATTCACTCACCCCAAACGTGTAACGCTCGAAGCCTCTTACAAACCGCGCTAACTTGCCAGCAACTTCGCCTAAAATTTGAAACGTATTGCGCCCGATATCCGCCGGTCAGGGAGCACGCAAAGAATCGGCCCGACCGGGGGTCGGGCCTTCCAGTCCTTGCGTGATTGACCGATCGATTATTCGGCGGCGACCTGCTTCTTTGCGTAGAGCCGCACGTCGTCGAAGCTCTCGCTCACGCGCCGCGCAATCACGCCGAACACATCGACGCTGGCCTTGGTGCCGAGCTCGTTCAGCTCGCGCGCATTGGCCAGACCTTTCTCGAAGGCCTGCTTCGCCATTTCCGTGCTCTTGATGAGCCGCTCCTCCGGAGCGCCGAGCTGGGTCAGATCGCGCAGCAGCCCCGACGCTTCCGCGAACGCCTCTTGCACGATCTCGGCCTGGCGCTGCGCAACGCTGCGCATGCCCTCGAGCGCGAGCTGGTTGGCTCGAGTCAGCGCCTCGAAATTCTTGCGCTGCACATCGACGATCGCCTGCACATCGAACTCGGGAACGCGAAAATCACCGAACGCCTTGGCGGCGTCGAAGAACCCGTTACCGGCGGTCACTGTCTTTGCCATGATCTCCTTCATTTCTCTGGGTTAATAGCGGCCATTGTGCGCCGCACAATCGCCTATGTGGGCCTGCCGGTGCACGATGTCAACAGTAATGTTGCAGCGCAGTATGGGCGGAAAAGCGCCGCGCCCCAGAGAAAACCCGCGCAAATCCTGGCCTTGCACAGCCTGATTTTGCCGAAAATCTGTCGCGCGGCCGAAAACCGCCATGCCCCTTAAATGACATTGTCCGTTAACGCGCGCAGATGGGAACTTGCGCAACCCTCGCGCGTTGGCGTTCGCATCCTTTGCCAGATTCGCCCCGCCACACCGGCAGGGCCGCTCCGACCACTCGACCGGGAGCGCCTACGACGCATCGGCTCAGAAGCGGAGGAACCATGCTCGCACTTTTCCTGCGATGGCTTCATCGCACACTGGCTCGGCAGCGTTATCGCGCGATCATGGTCGCCGGCGTCTTGTCGCTTGCCGGCGTCGCGGGTTGCACGACGGGCATCGATACCGCCGATGTCTCTGTCGTGCCTAGCCCGACGCCAGCGTCGGCGCCTGCCCCGGATCCGGCGCCGGTGGCGGATTCCCTGCCGCAAACGCCGCAGCTCGAGCTGGCGCCAGAAGAAGAATCCGCTGCGGACTTTCAGGCTGAGGATGTGCCGCTTGCCGTCGGCATGAACGAAAACGTCGAGGGCGCCATCAAGAATGCGACCCGCGTGGTCGGCATCAAAACCAGCTACCTGGTGGTGGTCGCGGCGCGCGAATCAAGTTTCGATCCGCGCAAATGCGCCCATCGCACGAGTGCCACCGGCCTCTACCAATTCACGGCAGATACATGGCTGCGTGCGGTCCATGCCTTCGGCGCCCGGCATGGGCTCGAGCGCTACGCACGGGAGATCACCGTCGACCGGCGCGGCGCCGTGTCGATGCGCGATGCCGCCGCGCGGACGAAATTGCTGCGCCTGCGCGCCGATCCTCGACTCTCGGCGCTCATGGCTGCCGAACTGGCCCGCGACAATCAAACCCGACTGAGCCACGTTCTCGGTCGTCCGGTGACGCCGGCGGAACTCTATATGGCGCATCTCCTCGGCGTCATGCAGGCTGCACGCGTCATCGAAGCCGCGCGCTCCGCTCCCTACACCCCCGGGGCCCGGCTGGTGCCTGCCGCCGCCCGCGCCAATCCCGGCGTGTTCAAGCCGCTGGGACGCGTCGCCTCCGCCCGTGCCATCGTCCATAAGATCACCCTCTACTACGAGCGCCAGGAGCTGCGCTACGTGCAACGCACGACGAAGGCAGCCAACCGCTCGCCCGCATTGGCCAGCCTGCCGGGGTAATCCAGCGTGCTGCTCCGCATCATTCGTTGTTGAGCCGCGCGGCCGGGAAATAGAGGCCGAGCAAGCGCCGATCCCACCATTGGCCCTGCGCTTTTTGCGCGCTGTCGGCATAGGTGTAATCGTAGAACGCGGCGCGCACATAGGTCGGCGGCTTGTCCGGAAAGGGATTCTTTTCCAAGAGCGCCGTCACTGTCGGCTCGTTCTGCAGCAACCGCTCGAGGAAATGCCAGAACCAGGGCAGGCGCTGCGGATCTTCGAGTGCGGCAAACCACATCTGCCAATCGAGCCGCGGCTGGTGCGGGATGTTCCAGAGCGGGCGGCGCATGACATCGCCGGGCTTGTAGCGGAATTCATAATCGCGCCACGCGACGCCGTCATCGGAGCCCTGGATGACGATTTCGTGGCGCGTCGTCGTCATCACCGCAAACAAGCCGTAAGCGCTGACGAGGTGTAGCGGCTCGATGACCGCGTCGACCGCTTGCGACGGCGCGGGCGGATTGCCGCCGAAGCGCTCATCCATCTCCACCAGGCTGCAAAACACCATCA
Organism: Allostellaceae bacterium; assembly: GCA_035509275.1. Lineage (GTDB taxonomy): Bacteria > Pseudomonadota > Alphaproteobacteria > ATCC43930 > CGMCC-115725 > DAHUYF01. The sequence goes on from DATJLU010000021.1 coordinate 9,180, forward strand.
CCAGCGCCACGGCGGTGATGACGATCGTCACCGCCCGCGCCGGCCCCTGATCTCCCTTGCGCGACGCCAGACGGCGCCGCCACCGGCTCGGCATGAGCTTGCGCACCGCCGCGTCGTCGAAGAGCGGCAGGCACAGCAGCATGGTCTGCAGGTTGAACCAGTTATAGTTCCCGGTCAGAAGAATGCAGCTTTGCAGCAGCAGGATGCCGAACCCGGCGACAAAGCGCAGCCGGCGCGGGCAGAAGATCAGGAACGGCAGAACCAGCTCGACGACAAACATGCTGCCGGTGGCGGCTCTCAGCACGCCGGGCGGCAGCCGCGCCGCGTACCAGGCGAGCGGCGTCGGCAGCGGCTGTGTGAGAAAGTGATAGGACAGCGCCGAAAGATTCCACCAGTTCGGATCGCCGCTCAGCAGCTTCACCACGCCCGACATGAACATGAAGCGGAACAGCAGCCAGCGCAGCAGCCAGATGCCGGGTTTCGGAGCGATGCTGAGCAGAAGAGCGATGAAGCCGGCTTCCAGCAGGAACGTGTCCCACTGGAAGCTCATGAAGACCTGCCCGGCATAGAACAGCGAGAGGTAAAGCGCGTAGAGCAGGAACAGGCTCAGCCGCGGCAGGAGATTGAGGGTCAGCAGCAGCGACAGCCCGACGCCGCCCCAGCATACTGCCTTGATGGCAAGATCGCTGTCGTTCAGCCAGAACACCATCGGCGCCAAAAAGAACCGCTCCGGCCCGAGACGCCCGGCGACGGTATCGACCATCTCGGCCAGCGGCAGGATGCCGTGGCTGCCGACAAGCCCCACCGCCTGAACGGCGAAAGAGCAGAATGCCGAAAGGTAGATGAGCCCGAAGAGGCGCAGGAACAGGAAGGCGACGAGGTCGTAGCGCGGCGGCTCATGATCCCTGCCCCAGAGCGCCAGGCTGACGCGGAAAAACGCCGGCCGGTGCGCCGCGATGAACCCGTAAGCCGCTTCCGAGACGGGCGCGAAACCGGGCAGGTTCCGATAGAGCGCGAGCCAGAAGCCCTTGCCCCGTGCATGGCTCAGCGTCAGAAAACTCGCTTCGGCCGCGCTCGCACGCCGCCCGTCGGGCGCGATGAATTGCACTGCGCGCTGAAACTCGGCTGGCGCGATGGCGGGGTACCGCGCGGCCACCTCTTGATAAGGTCGATAGTCGACGCGGTCGCCGGTGAGCTTCTGCCAGTAGCGCGCCCAATAGCCGCAAAACCCGCAATCGCCGTCATAGACCAGCACCGGCCGCGCCGGGGCGGCGGGCATGTCGGCGGCGGCAGCGGGATTTCCGGATGTCTCTGGCACGACAGCGATGATCATGGGCGCGAAGTGACGCCTCGGCGTCTCTGATCCTGGGCCAGCTCGGAGGCCATGGCAACCGTGCTGCGCCCGCACCGCAATCCTCCGCGCTTGCGGCGGCACGCCCGGTTCGGTACACGGCTCCCCGGTTCGACGCATTTTCGCTGATCTCGTCGCACGGCCGCGAGGCAAGCGGGGGAGGCTTCTCTGCGAGCGCTACGCGTTCTTCTCGTCGTCCTTCTCCTCGTCGCCCTGGCAATCGGTGCGTTCCTTCTCTGGGCGCGCCAGAGCGAGATCGCGGCGATCGACCCGTCGAGCCGCCCGCCGGCGGCCGCGGCCGTTCTCGCCAAAGGCGCCGAGCTCGCGGCGATCGGCGATTGCAATGTCTGCCACACCGTTCCCGGCGGGCCGCCCTATGCCGGCGGCCGGCCGATCGCGACGCCGTTCGGAACGATCTACAGCGCCAACATCACGCCCGATGCGCCGACCGGCATCGGCCGCTGGTCGGAGGCGGCTTTCCGCCGCGCGATGAAGGACGGTGTGTCGCGAAACGGCGACTATCTCTACCCCGCCTTTCCCTATGACCATTATGCAAAGCTCAGTGACGACGACATCGCGGCGCTCTACGGCTTCCTGATGAGCCGATCGGCGGTGCCGAGCCGGCCGCCGGCCAATACGCTGCCTTTCCCGCTGAATTTGCGTTGGACCGTGGCCGTCTGGGACCTGCTCTATCTCGATCGCACGCCCTTCCACCCCGACCCGAAGCAGAGCGAGGCCTGGAACCGCGGCGCTTATCTCGTGCAAGGCCTCGGCCATTGCGGCGATTGCCACACGCCGCGCGATCGGCTCGGCGGCGAGAGACCCGCGGCGGCCTTTGCCGGCGGCACGGCGGAAGGCTGGAGCGCGCCGGCGCTCACCGCCGCGTCACCCGCGCCGCTGCCGTGGAGCGAGGCGCAGCTCTTCCGCTATCTGCACCAGGGCTGGGACGCCGCGCATGGCACCGCGGCAGGTCCGATGGCGCCGGTAACCCGCGACCTGGCGCGGGCGAGCGCGTCGGATGTCGAGGCGATCGCCACCTATGTCGCGACGCTCGAAGGGCCGGGCGCTGCAACGCCGGCGACCGCACGGCCGCTCCCGACCCAGACCGTCAGCGCCAGTACGGCGGATTTGGGCGCCGTCCTGTTCGAAGGCGCCTGCGCGAACTGCCATGCCGGGGTCTCGCCGATGGTCCCGCCGCACGGCATCGATCTCCGGCACAGCACGGCGCTCGGCGCGCCGGACCCTGGCGATGCGATCTTCGTTATCCTCGACGGCATCCGCCCGCAGGAAGGCGAGCCCGGGCCGTGGATGCCGCGCTTCGATGGTGCGTTCACCGATGCGCAGCTGGCGGCGCTGCTCGACTATCTCCGCGCCCAACACAGCGGCACGCCGCCCTGGAGCGACCTCGAGAGCCGCATCCGCGCGGTCCGGCAGTCCAAGGAGCGATCATGATCGAGCTCACCGTCAATGGTACGCCGCATCGGGTCGATGTCGATCCCGCAACGCCGCTGCTCTACGTGTTGCGTGACGAGCTTCAGCTCAACGGCGCGAAATTCGGCTGCGGTCTCGGCCAATGCGGCGCGTGCACGGTGATGGCGGAGGGCGAGGCGATCTATTCCTGCCTCACGCCGCTGGCGGCCTTGCAGGGACGCAAGATCACCACGGTCGAAGGCCTTGGCACCGCGGACAATCCCGGCCCGCTGCAACGCGCCTTCATCGCCGAGCAGGCGGCGCAGTGCGGCTATTGCATCGCCGGCATGATCATGCGGGCACAGGCGCTGCTGCAGCGCAGCCCTTCAGCCTCGGATGCCGAGATCCGCGCCGCGATGGAGCCCAATCTCTGTCGCTGCGGGACCCATATGCGGATCCTGCGGGCGATCCGCCGCGCGAGCAGCGAGATGCGGACGGCGTCGGCGCAGAGCGCGACGGAGGCAAAACCATGATCGACGCTCTCGCTGCCCGGCCATCGCGCCGCCGCGTTCTCGCCGGCGGCGCCCTCATTGTCAGCTTCGCGCTCGCGCCGCGCGCGCTGCTCGCGCAACCCGCGCCGGGGGCAGCCGCGCCGCCGCTCCCCGGCAGCCTCAAGACGGAGCCGATGCTCGATGCCTGGATCCGCATCGATGCCGATGGCGCGATCACCGTCTTCACCGGCAAGGCCGAGCTCGGCCAGGGGATCGCGACCGCGCTGATCCAGCTGGCCGCCGAAGAGCTGGTGGTCGAGCCCGCGACGATCCACCTGGTCACCGCCGACACCGCGCGCACGCCCAATGAAGGCTTCACCGCGGGTAGCCATTCGATGCAGGACAGCGGCACCGCGATCATGAACGCTGCCGCCCAGGCGCGCGCCATCCTGGTCAAAGCGGCCGCCGACCGGCTCCGGCTGGCGCCAGAGCAGCTCAAAGCCGAGGACGGCGCCGTCATTGCCGAGGATGGCAGGCGCGTCGCTTACGGCGAGCTGGTCGCGGGCGCGATCCTCCATGTGCAGGCGGCGCCCCGCTCCGATCTCATCGATCCCAAGCAGCACCGTCTGATCGGCAAGCCGTGGCCGCGCATCGACATCCCGGCCAAAGTGACGGGCGGCGCCGCTTTCGTGCAGGATTTGCGCCTCCCCGACATGGTGCATGCACGCGTGGTTTGGCCGCCCTCCTACGGCGCGACGCTGAAAGCGGTTGATGTCGGCCCCGTCGAGACGATGCCGGGCGTGCTCAAAGTGATGCGCGACGGCAGCTATCTCGCCGTCATCGCCGAGCGCGAATACCAGGCGATCGCCGCCATGCGCGCGCTCGCCGACGCCGCGCAATGGGACGAGACGCCGACCTTGCCGACCGAGGACGAGCTCTTCGCCTATCTGGCGCGCCAGCCTTCGCAGCTGATCCCGGTGCGGCAGGACAGCGGCTCACCGCCGCCACCCGCTCAGAGCGTTGCGGCGCGCTATCGGCGCGCCTATCAGATGCATGGCTCGATCGGCCCTTCCTGCGCCATGGGGCTTTTCCGCGACGGCGCCCTCACGTTGTGGACGCACACCCAGGGGGTCTTTCCGCTGCGCGCTGCCGTTGCCGAGCTGCTCGCGCTTGCGCCGGAAAAAGTGCGCTGCATCCAGGTCCAGGGCTCGGGCTGCTATGGCCACAATGCGGCCGACGATGTGGCGGCCGACGCCGCGCTGCTGGCGCGGGCCTTCCCCGGCCGGCCGGTGCGCGTGCAATGGATGCGCGAGCAGGAGCATAGCTGGGAGCCCTACGGCCCCGCCATGCTGACCGAGGTGAGCGCCGGGCTCGACGCCACGGGCAAGATCTCGCAATGGCACTATCGGGTGCGCAGCAACGAGCATTCGACGCGGCCGGGCACCGCGGGCAATCTCATGCCGGCCTGGCATCTGGCGCAACCCGTCGCGCTGCCGGTGCCAAAGCCGATTCCGCTGCCCGAGGGCGGCGGCGACCGCAACGCGCTGCCGCTCTACAGCATCCCCTTCGCCGATATCGTTTACGATTTCGTGCCGGCGATGACGCTGCGCGTCTCGGCGCTGCGCGGCCTCGGCGCTTATATGAACGTCTTCACCATCGAGAGCTTCATGGACGAGCTGGCGCTGGCGGCCAAGGCCGACCCCGTCGCGTTCCGGCTGCGCCATCTCGAGGATCCCCGCGCGCGCGACGTGATCACGCTGGCCGCCGAGCGCTTCGGCTGGTCGAGCTATCGGCGCCAGCTTGGCCGGGGGCGCGGCTTCGCCTTCGCCCGATACAAAAATCTCGGCGCCTATGCGGCGGTCGCGGTCGAGGTGGCGCTCGAGCATGAGACCGGAAGGCTGCGCGTCATCCGCGCCGTCGCCGCCACCGATAGCGGCGAGGCGGTCAATCCCGACGGCATCCGCAACCAGATCGAAGGCGGCATCCTGCAATCCGCGAGCTGGACGCTGTATGAGAGCGTCAGCTTCGACCGGACGCGGATCACCAGCCGCGATTGGAGCTCCTATCCGATCCTGCGCTTTTCCGCCGTGCCGGAAAGCGTCGAGGTGCATGTCATCGACCGGCCGGGCCAGCCCTTCCTCGGCACCGGCGAAGCGACGCAGGGCCCGACCGCCGGCGCGATCGCCAACGCGCTCGCCGATGCCGCCGGCGTTCGCATCCGCGAGCTGCCGCTGACGGCAAAACGCGTTAAGCAGGCGATTGGCGTGTGAGTGGCGGCGCGCGGGCGCGGGCGGCTAATCGACCGAGAGCGAGAAGGCGAAGGGCGAATCCGCACCGCCCGCGATGATCTGGTTCTCGCCGCGATGCAGCGACGCCGCGTCCTTCATGAAGTGGTGACCGATCGCCTGGCCGTTCACCAGCGTCCCGAGGGTACTGCCGAGATCCGATACCATAAGGTGGCCGCCGCCGCGCACGATCATGAAATGCTGGCGCGACAGGCGGAACGGCTCCTGGTCCTCGATCATCAGGTCGGGCCGCCGCAGCGGCGGCGCCTCGTCGGTGACGACGGCGCGTCCGACCACGAAGGGCAATTTGCCGATGGCAATGGGCGCGGCGCCGATCTGCGCGCGCAGCAAGCCGGTCTCGGCGGTGAGTGAAACCCCGGCATCGCCGGCGCTCGCGCTGTCCGGCGCGGGGGCACCGCGCCGCTCCAAATTGCGGCCCTGCGAGAAACTCACGAGATCGCCGGCGATCTTATCCTCGATGCTTCTCAGCCTGATGCTGAGCCGCAGAATGAGCTCGCGCGCGAGCGCGGCATCGCTGCTGATCCGATCGAGAAACTGCTGCGCCGTCAGGATCTCGATCTCGCCATCGGTCGCGGCGCGTGCCGTCGCGCTGCGAACGCGATTTTCGATCACGCCCATCTCGCCGAGCCATTCGCCGCCTTTCACACGGCCGAGCAAAACCGAGGCGTCGCCGACCTCTCTCAGAACCTCGATCTCGCCGCTTCTCACCCGGAGGACGCAGTCGCTGGCATCGCCCTCGTGGAAGAGGACATCGCCCTTGTTGAAGCGGCTTGGCGTGGTGTCGGCGCTCACCGATAAATATTATGCTCGGGAGACGCCTTCGAGCTAGCTCAATCGTCGTATGGTGGCCAGTGTGCCGACACCGCCGCGGCAGGCCTCGATCGTTCAGGTTTTGCGCGGCGGCGTGGTAATTCCCTATGAAGCGAGAGCAGGAAAACCGCATGAGGAAAATCTGCATCATCGGCGCCGGCGCGGTCGGCGGCTTCATCGGCACGAAGCTCGCGGCTTCGGGGCGCAGCGAGATCAGCGCGCTGGCGCGCGGCGCCACGCTCGCGGCGCTGCGGCGGCATGGCTGGCGCCTCAATACGGCGGCCGGCCTCCTTCAGGCGCCGGCGCGGGCCAGTGACAGCGCGGCCGAGCTCGGGCCACAGGATCTGATCGTCATTGCCGTCAAGGGCCCGGCGCTCTCTTCGGTCGCCCGCAGCATGGCGCCCCTGCTTGCACCGCAAACGCTCGTGCTGCCGGCGATGAACGGTGTGCCCTGGTGGTTCTGCGAAGGCGTAGCGGATTTCCCCGGCGGTGCGCTCGAGAGCGTCGACCCCGGCGGACTGATCGCCGCGGCGATCCGGTTCGAGCAGGTGCTGGGCTGCGTCGTACACGCCAGCGCGTCCACCGCCGAGCCGGGGCTCGTGCACCACCACATGGGCGAGGGGCTGATCCTCGGTGAACCCCGCGGCGGCCAGAGCGAGCGCGCTGCGGCGGTGGCGGGCTTGCTGGCGCAGGCCGGCTTCCAGGTCACGCATTCGCCCGATATCCGGCGCGAGATCTGGTACAAGCTGTGGGGCAATATGACGATGAATCCGGTGAGCGCGATCACCGGCGCGACCATGGATCGCGTGCTCGCCGACCCGTTGGTGCGCGACTTCTGTTCCGCGGCGATGCGCGAGGTCGCCGCCATCGGCGCGCACCTCGGTTGCCGCATCGAACAGAGCGCCGAAGATCGCCACGCCATCACCGCCCGGCTCGGCGCGGTCAAGACCTCAATGCTTCAGGATGTCGAAGCGGGAAGGCCGATCGAGCTCGACGCCATCGTGTCGTCCGTGCACGAGATCGGTCTGCGGCTCAAACAACCGATGCCCAATACCGCAGCTCTGCTCGGCCTGACGCGGCTGTTCGGCCGCGTGCACGGCCTCTATCCGGAGTCCTGACGCCCGCGGCGGTTGCGTGTCGCCTCCGGCGGCACGACCCACGCGTTCGCGCGTTTGCGGCCGGATTCATCGGGTGCCGAGATCGCTTTTGCACAGGGGCGCTCAGCCCAAACTGATCACATACGTTGGTCTTCCCGCGGATGGCGGGTACCGCTCCTCTCAGATACAATCACGCGATGCTGAACACCCGCGGCCGCCGAAGCGTACGAAACGCAGGTGAGGCGAAGACACTTCCGGTCCGCTGACATGCGTCACTCCTACGGCTCCTATCGAACGCTGATTATCGCTGCGCTGCTTGGGCCGGCGCTGCTGGTCATCGCGATGGCATGGTGGAGTTGGGATCGCGTCGAGCGCGAGGCGCGCCGCGATGTGATGCGCATCAGCGATCTCGTGCTCGAGCAAGCCGAACGCGTCATCGATTCCGACGCGTTGGTATTGGCGCACATCGACGACGCGCTCTCGGGCAGATCATGGCCGGACATCCTCGCTCATGCGAGCGAGGCCCAGCACTTTCTGGAGCGGGTGACCGGCCGTGTCGACGGCATTTCCGGGGCGCTTCTCGCCAACGCCGAAGGCGTCGTTCAGCTCCGCGCGCTACGCGATCCCGCCGTGGCGCGTTTGGCGCCGGCAGCGATAGCGGATCAGCCCTATTTCACGGCGGCACGCGACAGCGCGTCGCCGGTTCTGGGCGGACCCTTCGTCGACCCTGCCACCGGCCGCGCCGTTCTCACGCTCGCCCGGCGGGTTTCGGGATCCGATGGCGCGTTCCGCGGCGTCGCCGTTCTCTTCCTGGCGCCACGCAATTTCGTCGCCTTCCGCAACGGCCTGGCGACCCCAGCCGACACGGTGAGCCTCATCCGGCAGGATGGGACGGTCCTGGCGCGGTTTCCGGAAATCGATATGCGCAGCGGCGATGGAAGCCCGCCGCGCTACAGCGATCGGACCGTCGAAAAACTGCAGACCTCGGAGGCAGGAACGCTCGACACGGTTTCGGCGGTTGACGGGATCGCCCGCATCACCGGCTACCGAAGGCTTCGGGACTATCCCGTCTACATTCTCTACGCCATCGAGAAGCAAGCCGTGCTGCGCGACTGGTATCCGAGTCTCGCCGCGTTCGCCGCCTTGGCGGCGGCCGGCGCTGCGGCGCTGGTGCTGACCGCGCTGGTCGTGATCCGGCGCGCCCGCGGCGAGGCTGAAGCGCTGGACCGCGCCGAGCACGCCACGGCAGCGCTGCAAGAGAGCGAGGCGAGCCAGCGCGCGCTGTTCCGCAACGCTCCGGTGCCGATGCACGCTCTGGACAAGAATTGGTGCGTCATCGACGTGAATCGGAGCTGGCTCGAGCTTTTCGGCCGCGAGCGCGCGGAGGTGGTTGGGCGAGCCATCACCGAGTTCGAAGACGGCGGCGCCGTCTCGGACCGACAACAGCCCTGGGGAGAGATTATCCCGCCCGGCGAGCTGCAGGACGCACATCTGCGTTACCGCAAACAATCCGGAGAGATCGTCGAGGCTTTCGTATCGAGCACGATCGAGCGCGACAGCAACGGCGACTTCGTCCGATCGATCAGTACCGTCATCGACGTTACCGCTCGGCTGCGCGCCGAAGAGGCGGTGCACCATGCCCAGCAATTCTCGCAGCTGCTTGCCGACAGCAGCACCGATGGCATCGTCGCCGTCGATGCCAACTTTCGCTGCACGGTCTGGAACCGTGCCATGGAGGCCTTGTCCGATGTGCCGCGCGGTGTCGTCCTGGGTCGGAACCTCTTCGCCCTGCGGCCCGACCTCGTCGGCAGCCCCGTCGAAATCGCCTGGCGCGATGCCCTGCAGGGCAAAAAGACCGCGATCCACAACCGGGCGTTCCGATTTCCCAGGACCGGCCGGGGCGGAAGCTTTGACGCCGATTTTGCGCCGCTTTACGCATCCGACCGATCGGTCATCGGCGCTTTGGCCTTTCTGCGCGACGTCACGGAGCGGCAGCGCATCGAGCAGCAATTGCACCAGGCGCAGAAGATGGAGGCCGTCGGACAGCTCACCGGCGGCATCGCCCATGACTTCAACAATCTACTCACCGTGGTGCTCGGCAATATCGACATGCTGCGGCAGCAGCTTGCCACCGCGGCGATTTCGCGAAACGACCCCGGGGTGCAGCGAGCGGCGGATGCCGTGTCGCGCGCCGCCGAACGCGGCGCTCTGCTGACCCAGCAACTCCTCGCGTTTTCCCGCCGTCAGCCGCTCGACCCGGTGTCCGTCGACCCGAACAAGCTGGTCGCCGGCATGTCCGAGCTGCTCCGCCGCACCTTGGGCGAAGCGATTGCCGTCGAGACGATCCTCGCCGGCGGGATCTGGCGCACGCTGGCCGATCCGAACCAGTTGGAAAACGCCATTCTGAACCTCGCGCTCAACGCGCGCGATGCGATGCCCAGCGGCGGAACGCTGACCCTCGAGACGGCGAATGTATTTCTCGACGAGAACTACGCCGCCGCGCACGACGATGTCACCCCCGGTCAGTATGTCATGATCGCGGTTTCCGACAGCGGGCTTGGCATGAGCAAGGAAGTCGCCGAGAAAGCCTTCGAGCCCTTCTTTACGACCAAGCAGGCTGGCCAGGGCACGGGCCTCGGCCTCAGCCAGGTCTATGGCTTCGTCCGGCAGTCGGGCGGTCACGTGAAGATCTATACCGAGCCGGGACAGGGAACGACCCTGAAGATCTATCTTCCGCGCCTCCGCTCGGCGGCAACCGCGCTCGACGCCGCCGGGAAGACAGAGGCGATCGCGCCTCAAGCCGATGGCGAATTGATCCTCGTCGTCGAAGATGACGAGGATGTCCGCGCCTACAGCGCCGGCGTGCTTCGGCAGTTGGGGTACCGCGTGCTCACCGCCGCCGACGGGGCCGCGGCCTTGCGGCTCGTCGAAAGCGAGCCCGAGGTGAAGCTCATCTTCACCGATGTCGGGCTTCCCGGCGCGCTCAACGGCAGGCAAGTCGCGGATGCCGCGTTGCGCATCCGACCCTCCCTGAAGGTCCTCTTCACCACCGGCTATGCCCGCAACGCCATCGTCCATCAGGGCCGGCTCGATCCCGATGTCGAGCTGCTGGGCAAGCCGTTCTCCTGGTCGGCTCTCGGCGCAAGAGTACGCCAGATGCTTTCGCCGCAGGAAGGGAGTCGGCCGGCGTAATACCGGTAGAGCTGTCGATACGGGGTCCACGCCAAGCCGGCCTTCGATCAAGTCAGGCGCGAAGCGACCGACTGATATCGCCGGCACTTACCGGCGCGATGAGCGCCGGCCGCTGGTAGTCCTCTCAGCTGTGCAGAACCTGCCCCGCCCGTGCGCCGGTCAGAACGCCTTCGGCATAAGTGACCTCGCCATTGACCAGGGTCCAGACAATGCCGGTCGACGGCATGACGAAGCGCTTGCCGCCGCCGGGCAAGTCCTGCCGCCGGACCGGCCGCTCAGGCGAGCCGACGGTGCGCGGATCGAAGATCACGATATCGGCGGCGAGCCCCGCGGCGAGACGGCCGCGATCTCTGATGCCGAAAAGATCGGCGGGCTGCGCCGTCAGGCGATGCACGGCGTGCTCGAGCGACATCAGCTCCTTGCCGCGCACCCATTTGCCGAGCAGGTAAGTGCAATAGCCCGCATCGCACATCAGATCGACATGCGCGCCGCCATCGCCAAGCGCGAGCAGATTGTGCGGGTCCTTGAGCAGCGCCCCGACCCGATCGTCGGCGACATTGAGGAACAGCAAGGTAAACTCGGTCTCGAGCTCGTCCTCGAGCGCGATATCGAGGAAGGTGTCGACGCCATCCGTGCCGCGCTCCGCGGCGATCTCGGCGATGCTGCGCCCTTCCAACGGCTTCAGCCGCGGCGCGGCGACCTGATTGACGCTGATCAGCTGCCAATTGCCGCTGAAGACCCGCGGTTGCCGCAGCTCTTCGCGGAAGGCGTTGCGGAAGCTGGGATCACGGTAAATCACACCCTGCTCCGCTACCGTCTTGTTGAAGACCGGCGCCCAGCTGTCGAAAGAAGCGAAGGAGAACGGCATCTTCAGCGACACTTCGCGGGTGAGCGGCCTGGGGCAGGTCTGCGGCACGGCGCCGCGCGCGATGAGCGGCTCGATGCGGCGTCGCGACTCGACGCAGGCTTCGGGCAGGTCGTCACGCTCGAGCAACGCCAGGAAGGTCACCGGGCGCGCGCTCTCGGCCAGCATGAAATCGAGCAGCGCATAATCCTCGTCCGAGACGACGGAGACGCGCGGGGTGAGCGCGATCTCGATCGTACCGGCCGCCAACTCGCGCAGCGCGTTGCAATAGGCTTGCATCTCGCCGCGACTGGCGTTGCGGCAGGCCAGTGGCCGGCCTTGGTGACCGATATGCTGCGTCAGCGCCGTCGTCGAGAAGCCGAGCGCGCCGGCCGCGACCGCCTCCTTCAGCAGCGCCTTGATGCGCGCAGTCTCGGCCGCCGTCGCCGCCCGCTCGATCGACGCTTCGCCCATGACGTAATGTCGGAACGGCGTCAGCGGCGCGAGAAAGCCGAGATTGAGGGCCGAGCCGCGCTGCCGGGCCGCGGCGAGGTATTGGGGAAAGGTCTCCCAGTCCCAGGTAATGCCCTTGTCCAGCACCTCATAGGGGATCGCCTCGACATTGACGAGATCGCGCATCGCGACCTCGCGCGAGGCCGGCCGGCAGGGCGCGATGCCGACGCCGCAATTGCCCATGATGACGCTGGTGACGCCATGCCAGGACGAGGGCGAGACCTCCGGATCCCAGCAGATCTGCGCGTCGTAATGGGTGTGCGGATCGATGAAGCCGGGCGCGACCACCAGATCCGACGCATCGATCACCCGCTTGGCGCCGTCGCTCACCGGGCCGATCTCCGCAATCTTTCCGTCATGGATGGCGAGATCGGCGCGCCGGGCGTCCCGACCCGTCCCGTCCACGACCATGCCGTTCCTGATCAGGAGATCGTAGGACATCGGTTCCTCCCTTTCGGGCGGCCGGTCATTCGCCGAACTCGCCCTATGCCGCTAGGATCGCACAGTCCGATGCGGTCGAAATCAGGAATTTTCGCTGACCAGCTCTCGCCAAAAGCGATACCTCACGCTTCACTAGCAGCTGCGACCCAGAATCGCACCGACGGAGCGCTCTTCCCGTGATGCCGTTCCTCTCTCAGGGCGACGTGCCGCACCTCCTGCACAGCTACGGCTACTGGGCGGTTGCTGCAATCATCGCCTTGGAGAGCATGGCCATACCGCTTCCCGGCGAGGCCACCCTCATCGCCGCGGCGGTCATCGCCGGCACGAGCCACGAGCTCGATATCGCTTTGGTCATCGCCGCGGCCGCCATCGGCGCGACCCTCGGCGACAATATCGGCTTCTGGCTTGGACGCGAGCTGGGCTATCGCCTCGTGCTGCGCTACGGGCGCTATATCGGGCTCGATGAATCCCGCATCAAACTGGGACAGTACCTCTTCCTGCGCCATGGCGGCGCCATCGTCTTCTTCGGTCGCTTCGTGTCGCTGCTGCGCGCGTTTGCCGCCTTTATAGCCGGTGCCAATCGTATGCCTTGGCCGCGTTTCCTCGCCTTCAACGCCGCCGGCGCCGTTCTCTGGAGCGTGCTCTACGGCTCGGGCGCCTACTATCTCGGCAAGGAGGCCCGTCATTTGGCCGGACCGGTCGGCATCATCCTCGGCGGCGCCGCGGCCATGGCGATCCTCGCCGCGGTCTTCTATTTGCGCCGCCACGAAAGCGAGCTCGAAGCCGAGGCGGACAAAGCGCTGCCGGGAGAGCTGGCACCGCTGCGGAAGATGCGGCGGAAAAAGCGCGGCATGGGATCGCTGGGATGAACGCCGAGCGCCGCGATTTCCTCTGGCTCACCGCGCTCGGCCTCGCCGGCGGCGCGCTCGCCGCCGGGCTCGATGCAGCAGCCGCGGCAAATGCCGGTGCAACCTTCGACATCAGGTCTTTCGGCGCTTCGGGCGATGGCAAAACCATCGATTCACCGGCCATCAACCGTGCCATCGCCGCGGCCGCCGCGGCCGCCGGCGGCGTGGTACGCTTTCCCGCCGGAACTTACGCCTGCTACTCGATCCGCCTGGCCAGCTTCGTGACGCTACTCTTCGAGCCGGGCGCAACCATTCTGGCTGCGCCCCCGCCCGGCTACGACGCCGCGGAATCGAATGCTCCCTGGGAGGCCTATCAGGATTTCGGTCATAACCACTGGCATAACAGCCTGATCTGGGGCGAGAATCTGCACGATGTGGCGCTGCTTGGCCCGGGACGGATCTGGGGCCGCGGCTTGAGCCGGGGCGAATGGCCGGAGGCGGGATTGCCGCCCGCCGATGCGCCTGGCGCGGGCGACAAAGCGATCGCGCTGAAGCGCTGCCGTAACGTGATCCTGCGCGACTTCTCCATCCTTGCGGGCGGCCATTTCGGCATCCTCGCCACCGGCGTCGACAACCTTGCCATCGACGGAATTTCGATCGACACCAACCGCGACGGCATGGACATCGATGCGTGCCGCAACGTGCAGATCTCGAATTGCCGCGTGAATTCCCCCTTGGATGACGGCATCTGCCTCAAAAGCTCGTTCGCGCTGGGCGAGGCGCGCGCCACGGAAAACGTGACCATCAGCGGCTGCCACGTCACCGGCTACAAGCTCGGCACGGTATTCGACGGGGCGTTCGAGCCGCTCGCCGCCGCGATGCGCCAGGTCCCGACGGGGCGCATCAAGCTCGGCACCGAATCCAATGGCGGGTTCAAGAACATCAGCATCAGCAACTGCACCTTCGAGAGTTGCCGCGGCTTCGCGCTGGAAACGGTGGATGGCGGCGCGCTCGAGGATATCAGCTTCACCGGGGTCACGATGCGCGATATCCGGAACGCGCCGTTCTTTCTGCGCCTCGGCGCGCGCCTCCGCGGGCCGCCGGGCATCACGGTGGGAACGCTGCGCCGGATCATCATCAGCGATGTCGTCTGCGACGCACCGGCAAACGACATGCCGGCGATCATCAGCGGCATTCCCAGGCATCCCATCGAAGATGTCACGATCTCCGACGTCTATCTCGTGCAACGCGGCGGCGTCCCAACCGAGCCCGCGGCCATCGATCCGCCGGAAGAAGCAAAGGACTATCCCGAGCCCAGCCGCTTCGGCCGGCTGCCGGCCCAGGCCCTGTTCGTACGCCATGCCCGAAACCTCGAGATCAGCCATCTCGAGATCGCCAGCAAGACACCCGATGCGCGCCCGGTCTGTTGGCTGAGCGATGTGGACGGCGCCGCGTTCACGCGTTTCAAGCCGCCGTCCAACGCGCAGGGCGCCGCGTTTCTGCTGCAAGACACCCGGCGATTCCGCATTGCCGCAAGCCCTCCCGTGCCCGATACCACGCTCGACACCATTCACCAAAAACGGCTGCCCTAGCGTCGGCTCACCGCGGCGGGAGAAACAGCGCCTCATCCCGGGAACGGCGGCGCACCTGCGCCGTTTGGACCGTGACAGCCGCTTGCGAATGCAGTCGTGATGGTAATTTCACGATACCTGTCGGCCCTGCTCTCGGCGCTGCTTTGCCTCTGCTGCATTGCGGCGGCAGCACGCGCCCAGACCATCGGCTCTCCGGCGAGCAGCCTCCCTGCGTCTCCTGCGACGACGGCCGCACCGTCGGGGTCAACGACGACAACTGCGCTCCCAGGCGGCTCAATCGCTTCGGTGGTGCTTGGCTCCGCCGGCAGCACTCTTGCGGTGACAACCGGCTTTCCGACGACGGCTGTCTCCCCACTGTCCGGCGGCGCCAGTACCTTCGGCTCGGCAAGCATCAACGGATCCAGTGCGGGTGCCGCCTCGGCAACCGCGCCAGCGGGCGCAAGTGTCGGCGCCACGGCGCCGCTCTGGCTGGAATGTCCCCCGAGCGATCTCTCGACCGTCGACGCCGCCCTCACCGGCAGCGGCATGACCTGCGCACCTTAGGCGCCTCGATCAGGCGCGTTGCGGCAGGAATCTCGACGCCGCCCGCAGCGGCGCGCCTTCGAGTGCCGAAGCGAGCGCATACCACCCCGGTTTCGGCTGCAGCCCCGCGTCGAAAGGCAAAGGCCGCGGTGGCAAGCCATCCTTGCGCCAGCCTGCTTCGCTGCATTCGCGACGTACGATCCAGCTATGCCGGTCGGAAAGCCCCCAGGTCACGAGGACGGTAACCGCCGGTTCGGCCAGCGCTGCGTCGAGAAACTGCCTATAGGCCTCGGCGACCATCTGATCGCGCGGCGCGATCGGTGCCGGTGCATGCTCGTCGGTGACATCGAGCTCGGTGATCTGCAGCTCGAGGCCGAGCGAGGCGACATCGGCGAAGAAGTGCCGCAGCTTCTTCGCCGAAAATGGTGCGCCACCCGCATCGAGATGCGCCTCGACGCCAAGCGCGTCCACCGGCGTTCCCTTGCGCCGCATGCGCTCGAGCAGCCGCAGCACGGCGCTTCGCTTTTGCTCCTCTTCGGGCGTGTCGTAGAGGATGCCATATTCGTTGACGACCAACGCCGCGGCGGGATCGGCGACGCGCGCTGCGTGATAGGCGAGATCGAGATAGTCGGGCCCGATCTGATCGAGGAACACGGTCCGGCGCAACGCGTCGGCGCGGCCATGCTCGACATAAATCGGCTCGTTCACCACATCCCAGCAGAAGACGCGGCCGCGATACCGCCGGCACATTGCCGTGACGCGCTCGACCATGGCGCGTTCGGCGCTCGCCCGGTCCGGCAGCGCCTTGAACCAATCCGGCGTCTGCCAATACCAGAGCAGATTGTGACCGCGGATTGCCAACCGATGGCGCGCGGCAAAACCGACGATCCGGTCGGGCACCGAGAAATCCTCTTCTCGCGGCCGATGGCTCATCCATTGCCATTTCATTTCGTTCTCGGGAACCAGGACCGCGCATTGCTGTTGCAGCAGCGCGGTGAAATCATCCTTCGCCGCGAGCTGCGCCGCCATGACGCAGCTGCCATAGAGAATGCCCTTCGCCGCCGCGAGATTGCACAGCGCCAGCCCGTCCGCGTGGGCGGCGTCCGCTCGGCCGGCGACGAGCGCCGCGGCGGCGCCGGCGATGGCTTGGCGCCGAGTCAGAATGGCTTCACCACCACGAGGATGACGATGAGGATCAGTAACAGCGTCGGCACCTCGTTGACGATGCGGTAGAAGCGCGGCGAATGACGATTGCGGTCTGCCGCGAAATCTTTGCGCCAGCGCGCCAAAAAATGGTGAACGACGGTGAGCGCCACGACGGAAGCGAGCTTCGCATAGATCCAGCCGGCATGCCAATCGACGATGCCGGGCGTCAGCGCCAGCAGGATGCCGAAAACATAGGCCGCCAGCATCGCCGGGTTCATGATGCCGCGCAGCAGTCGCCGCTCCATCACTTTGAACGTCTCCGCCGCGTCGGAACCGCGCGGTGCCGACGCATGATAGACGAAAAGCCGCGGCAGATAGAGCAACCCCGCCATCCAGGCGACAATGCTGATGATATGGCCGGCCTTGATCCAGGGATAGGCTGCGGCGAGCCCGCTCATGCGGCCGCTTTCGCCGAGACGCAGAGGCAGCGGCGAAATTGCGCCGGGCAGAGCCGCACGCCCTCGACCGGACAAGGTCCGGGCCGTGCGGCGCGCACCAGCCGCGCCAGCCCGGCGATGAACGCCGGAGCCGTGCCAACCGTCGGCGCCCGTTCATAGCGCGGCACGCCGGCGCTCTCGGCGAGATGGCGGTACTCCAGATCGAGCTCGACCAGTGTCTCCGAATGCTCGGACACAAAGGCAACCGGCACGACAATGAGCCCTATCCCTTCGCGGCCGGCCCGGCGGATCTCATCATCCGTCGAAGGGCCGATCCAGGCCAGAGGTCCGACCCGGCTCTGATAGCAGACAACGGTGTCGAGCTCCGGCATGGCGAGCGCAGCGCGCAACGCCGCGGCGGTGCGCTCGACCTGCCAGGGATAGGGATCGCCGGTGTCGACGATCTTCTGCGGCAGCCCGTGTGCCGAGAACAGCACGCGCTTTGGCGCGCCGCTTGGCCAGGCCGCCAGCCGATCGCGTATCTCATCGGCGAGCGCGGCGATGAAGCCGCTTTCCGCGGGATAACAACACAGCGCCCGTGTCGGTGCGCCGAGACCTGCCGCTGTGGCCGCGCGGCGCCAATCCGCGAAAGAGGATTGGGTGGTTGTCGTCGAGGCCTGCGGGTAGAGGGGCAACAGCACGATCGCGTCCGGCCGCCATGCTTTTACCGCCTTTACCGCTTCCATCGAGAAGGGTGGCCAATATCGCATGACGATGAAGACGCGAAAGCTATCGCCCAGCGCCGCTTCGAGGGCGCGCGC
Source organism: Allostellaceae bacterium (assembly GCA_035509275.1). Lineage (GTDB taxonomy): Bacteria > Pseudomonadota > Alphaproteobacteria > ATCC43930 > CGMCC-115725 > DAHUYF01. The sequence goes on from DATJLU010000021.1 coordinate 27,001, forward strand.
TTGTGCCTCGGTGTTGGCGAGAAGCGGCGAGCCACCGCCGAGACGCTGATAGATCGCGCGGGCCACTGGCGCTCGCCGCCACGCTATGACCCTTGCCACAAGCGAACGCAAGGGCTGCGGCAAGCCGATAATGGCGGGGTCACTGAAAAGATTGACCAGGAACGGCGCCACCGCTTCCAGCGAATCCGGCCCGCCGAGATTGAAGAGAATGACGGCGGTGCGGCTCATGCCGGCTCGAGCGGTTGACGCAGCAAGCTCACCAGCTCGCTCACATGCGCAAGCGGCGTCTCCGGCACGATGCCGTGGCCAAGATTGAAGACGAAGGCGCCCTCGCCCAAGGCGCGCCGTATCGCCGTGACGCTGTCGGCCATCGCCGCGCCTCCGGCAAGCAGCATCAATGGGTCGAGATTGCCCTGCACCGGACCAATCGATTGCAGGGTCCGGCGCGCGATCCCCGGCGGAACGGTGCTGTCGAGGCCAAGCGCCGAAACGCCGCTCTCGCTGAAATAGGCGCGATACATGAGTCCGGCGCCGCGCGGAAAGCCGATCACCGGCACCTTCGGATGATTTTCCCTGAGCGCGCCCAGGATGCGCTGCGTCGGCGCGATCACCCAGCGCCTGAAGGCCGGCTCCGGCAATACACCCGCCCAGCTGTCGAAGAGCTGTACCACTTCGGCACCGGCAGCGATCTGCCCGCTGAGATAAATCACCGTCGCTTCGACCAGGAGATCGATCAGCTCGCCGAAACCGTCCGGATCGGCAAAGGCCCAGGCTTTCACCGCGGCGAAATCACGGCTGGTGCCGCCCTCGACCATGTAGCTTGCCACCGTCCAGGGAGCGCCGGCAAAACCGATCAGCGCCGTCCTTCCCGGCAACAGCGCCGCGACCCGCCCGACCGTCTCGAAGACCGGCGCAACGCGGTCAGGAAACGCGTCGAGCGACAAGCGGCGCAGCTCGGCAGCGCCGCGGATCGGCTCCAGCACCGGCCCTTCGCCCTCACGGAACTGCACCTCCTGGCCAAGCCCATGCGCCACCACCAGAATGTCTGAAAACAGGATCGCGGCATCCATGCCGAAACGCTGCACCGGCTGTAGCGTCACTTCCGCGGCGAGCTCGGGCATGAAGCACAGGTCGAGAAAGTTGGGCACGCGCTGGCGCAGCGCGCGATATTCCGGGAGATAGCGGCCCGCCTGACGCATCAGCCAGACCGGCGGCAAGGGTAGAGCCTCGCCCGCCAGGGCGCGCAGCAGCGGCTTGCCCGCCGCGCCATTCCTCGGTTCAGTGCCCGGCTGGCTCAGAGTCATCCGCTCCGTCCCACATCGCTTTCACCGCTCCAAGCCCCTCTTCGCCCGACATCCATCCCTTCCTCTTACCCCTTCCTTTTTAGAATCTAAAGGTAGAGGTAAGAGGTTGGAGCGAGGATCATGGGGATTGTCGATTGCCGATATTCTATCCCGAGTTCCATCGCTTTCCTCTGAAAGCGGCGGCAAGACAGTGTATAAAGCGGGATCGGGTGATACCGAAGCGCGATAAACCGGCTGGGAAACCGTGAGAAACGGGTCAGTGCAAGATGGGGATAGATGGACCGGGCGGCGCGGTTGTCCCGGACTCCCGGAGCGGCGCCGGATTCTATCCCACGGCATCGGTCGCGTCCCTCGCGTCAGGGTCGAGCGGGGACTGAATCGGCATTTTCTCTTTGCCTGCGGATATCTGAGGCTTTCCTCGCCACTTCTCCACAGCGCCCTCGGGACAAGCGCGTGAGCCGCTTTCACCTGCATCTCGTCTCGGATTCGACGGGTGATACCGTGCATTCGGTGGCGCGCGCCTGTCTCGTGCAATTCGAAGGTGCCGAAGCGGTCGAGCATATCTGGTCGATGGTACGGACCAAGAGCCAGATCGAGCGGGTGATCGCCGGTGTCGAGGCCAATCCCGGCGTCGTGCTCTACACCCTTGTCAACGAGATGTTGCGTGCGCCGCTGGTCGAAGGCTGCCGCAAGCTGCAGGCGCCGGCGATCCCGGTGCTCGATCCCGTCATTGGCGCATTGGCGACGTATCTCGGCCGGCAAAGCCGCGGTCTGCCCGGCCAGCAGCATCTCCTAGACACCGAATATTTCCAGCGCATCGACGCCATGACCTTTGCGCTCAATCACGATGACGGCCAGTCGGCTTGGGGCCTCAACGAGGCCGATGTGATCCTGGTCGGTGTCTCCCGCACCTCGAAGACGCCGACCTGCATCTATCTCGCCAATCGCGGCATCAAGGCGGCGAATGTGCCGATCGTTCCAAGGATGAGCTTGCCGCCGGAGCTCTTCGGCGCGACACGGCCGTTGATTGTCGGACTCACCAATGATCCTGAGCGGCTGATCCAGGTGCGGCGCAACCGCCTCACCACGCTCCATCAGGAAGAGCGCACCGACTATACCGATATCGAAGCGGTGCGCGACGAAGTCGCGGCCGCGCGGCGTCTCTTCGCCGAGCGTCACTGGCCGGTGATCGATGTGACGCGCCGGTCGATCGAAGAAACCGCCGCCGCGATCCTGAAGCTCATCGCGCGCCGCCACGGTCAGGACGGATGACAGGCTTCTCGGCGCTACCACTCGTCCTCGCTTCTTCCAGCCGCACCCGGGCACGCCTTCTTCAAGAGGCGGGCCTCGCCGTTACCTGCGACCCCGCGGCCATCGACGAAGCCGCCATGAAGGCGCGTTGCCGCGCTGAAGGTAAAGACGCCGCCGCCTGTGCCGCGTCGCTTGCCGACGCCAAAGCGGCTTGCGTTGCCGAGCGCCATGAAGGCGTGCTGGTGATCGGTGCCGATCAGCTGCTGGTCTCAGGTGAAGATTGGTTCGACAAGCCGCAGGACCGTGTCGCGGCGCGTCGGCAGCTGCTGCGGCTGCGCGGCAAACCGCATGAGCTGGTGACAGCCATCGCGGTCTGGCGCGACAATCGACCGATGTGGCGCCATGTCGAGCGGCCGCGTCTCCTCATGCGCGATTTCAGCGACGATTTTCTCGATGCTTATCTCGCCGCTTCCGGCGATGGCATTCTCGCCTCGGTCGGTGCTTATCAGCTGGAGCATCTCGGCACGCAGCTGTTCGAGCGCATCGACGGCGATTATTTCTCGATCCTGGGCCTGCCTTTGTTGCCGCTGCTCGGCTTCCTGCGCGCGGCCGGTGCGGTGTGCCGATGATTCGCGCCGGGGTGATGGGCTGGCCGGTCGAGCATTCGCGCTCGCCGGCGCTGCACGGTTTCTGGCTCGAGCAGTATCGGATCGCCGGCGACTATGTGCTACTGTCGGTGCCGCCGGAGCGGCTCGAGGCGGCGTTGCGCGCGTTGCCTGTCGATGGATTTGCCGGCTGTAACCTCACTCTGCCGCATAAGGAAGAGGCGCTTCGGCTGGTCGACTGCGCCGATGCGACAGCGCGCCGGATCGGTGCCGTCAATACCATCGTCGTTGCTGCCGATGGCACGCTCGAAGGGCGCAACACCGACGCTTTCGGCTTTCATGAGAATCTGGCGACAAGTGTGCCGGGATGGCGCGCGGCGTCCGGGCCGGCAGTCGTGCTCGGCTCCGGCGGCGCAGCGCGCGCCGTGGTCGCTTCCCTGCTCGACCGGAGCGCGCCCGAGATCCGGCTCCTCAACCGTCACCGCGAGCGCGCTGAAGCGTTGGCTGCGGCGCTCGGCGGACCGATCACCATACTCGACTGGGAGGAACGCGCGTCGGCGCTCGATGGCGCGGCGCTGCTCGTCAACGCTACCAGCCTGGGTCAAGCGGGCCAGCCGCCGCTCGCGCTGGCGCTCGATGCCTTGCCGAAAGGCGCTGTCGTCAACGACATCGTCTATGTGCCGCTGGAGACGCCGCTGCTGGCAGCCGCTCATGCGCGCGGGAACAGCGTGGTGGACGGACTCGGCATGCTGCTGCATCAGGCGCGGCCGGCTTTCGCCGCCTGGTTCGGGGTCATGCCCGAGGTCACGCCGGAATTGCGCCGGCGCATCATGGCAGGCTCGGCACAGCGATGATCGTCCTCGGTCTTACCGGTTCGGTCGGCATGGGCAAGAGCACGGCGGCGGCGATGTTCCGGCGGCTCGGTATCCCCGTCCATGACAGCGATGCGGCGGTTCACCGGCTGTTGGCGCGAGGCGGCGCGGCGGTCAAAGCGGTGGCCGCGGAATTCCCGGGCGTAGTGCGCGCCGAAGGCGGCATCGATCGCACCGCGCTTGGCGCTCGGGTGTTCGGCGATGCGGCGGCGCTGAAACGCCTCGAGCACATCCTCCATCCGCTGGTGCGCCAGAGCCAGCAGCGTTTCCTTGCAGCGTCTCGCGCCGCGCGCCGGCCGCTCGTCGTTCTCGACATACCGTTGCTCTATGAGACGGGCGCGGAGCGGCGCTGTGACGCAGTGGTCGTGGTCTCTGCTCCGCCTTTTCTGCAGCGCGCCCGGGTGATGGCGCGCCCGGGCATGACCGAGGCGCGGTTCCGCGCCATTCTGGCGAAGCAGATGCCCGATGCGCAAAAGCGCCGGCGCGCCGATTACATCCTCCCGAGCGGCCTTGGCCGCGCCGTCACCTTCCGCCGGTTGCAGCGCCTCGTCGGCGAGTTGCGCCGCCCGCGTCACTCCGGCGCTTGCCTCGCGGAGTCCGGCTGAGGCAGACTGAGCGCCATGCGCGAAATCGTGCTCGACACGGAAACCACGGGTCTTGATCCCGCGGAGGGCCATCGCGTCGTCGAGGTTGCCGGCGTCGAGCTCTTCAACCACGTGCCGACCGGGCGCGTCTTCCACCGCTACGTCAACCCGGAGCGCGACGTCTCCGCCGAGGCGACCGCGGTGCACGGGCTCACCGCCGAATTCCTGGCGCAGCACCCGCCCTTCGGCGCCATTGCCGGAGAGCTGCTGGCGTTTCTCGCCGGCGACAGGCTGGTGATCCACAATGCGGAATTCGACCTGCGCTTCCTCAATGCCGAGCTGAAGCGCCTCGATCTGCCGCAGCTTTCCTCCGACTGCGAAGATACGCTGTTGCTGGCGAGGAAGCGCTTCCCCGGCGCGCCGGCCAGTCTCGACGCGCTGTGCCGTCGCTTCGCCATCGACCTGACGCAACGCACGAAGCACAGCGCGCAGCTCGATTGCGAGCTGCTGGCTGCGGTCTATCTCGAGCTCGTCGGCGGTCGTCAGCCGGGCCTTGATCTTGCCGTGACCGGCGTCATCGCGGGCGCTCTTTCCGTGGTCGAGCGCCCTGCCCGCCCGCCGCGCCCGCATGCGCCGAGCGCCGAAGAGCTCGCGGCGCATGTGGCGTTGCTTGCGAAGATCAAAGAGCCGATTTGGATGCAGTCGCCAGTTGTCAGTCCCCCATGATCAGTTTCATCTGTACTGACAACTGAGGGCTGACAACTGAAAGCTTTCCCTACGCAGTCGCCACCGGCTGCGGCATTTGTCCTGCCGCTTGCTGGCGGCGCAGCAGTTCGGCGAAATCCACGGGATGGAGCAGCAGCGGCGGGAAGCCGCCCTCCCGCGTGGCGTTGGCAATGATGCTGCGCGCAAACGGAAACAGGAGCCGCGGCGTCTCCACCAGCAGCAGCATCGGCAATATCTCGCGCGGCGCATTGCGCACCGTCACCACCGCTGCATAGGCGAGCTCGGCGACGAAAACCGCTTCGCCGGCGACGGCCGCATTGGCGTTGACGGTAAGCGTCACCTCATAGATGTCCTCGCCCAGCGTCTGCGCTTTGACGTCGACGCCGAGCTGCACCTCCGGCGGCTCCTTCTGCTGCAGCAGACTATGCGGGGCGCGCGGATTCTCGAAGGAGAGATCCTTGATATATTGCGCGTTGACGATGAGCTGATGCCCCGCCGCGCCGTTGCCGCCTTGTATCGCCGCGCCGCCTGACTGATCCGACATGAACCGCTCCCTCTTTCGAGGCCGCTGGCTAGCACGGATGGCCGGTGCGATACAAGGCGAGTCGTCGATCCCTGACGCGGCATGTCTCAAACCGCATCGTCGGCCGCGGGTCGATGCGGCTGTTGCTTGCCCTTTGCCCAGCTCGGCCCTATTTAGGAGTGAGCGCGGCCCCCAAACCAGGCGAATAGTGATGGGCGACGGCTATCAATTCATCGACATCATTGTTTTTGCGGTGATTGCCGGACTCCTCGTGTTGCGCTTGAGGAGCGTGCTCGGACGGCGCACCGGCACCGAGCAGCGGCGCGAGCCTTTCCAGCCGCCTGCGGGGGAGACGCCGGCGGAGAAAGTGGTCGCCTTGCCGCCGCGCGGCCGGGTGACGTCGCCGGCGACGCCGCCGGAGGCGCCGGCGCCGCTGGCGCTCGGGCTTGGGCAGCTCAGGGATGCCGACAGGAGCTTCGACGAGAAGCGTTTCCTCACCGGGGCGCGCGCCGCTTTCGAAATCATCGTCAATGCTTTCGCCAAGGGCGACACGGCGGCGCTGCAGCCCTTGTTGAGCCCGGATGTCTTTGCGTCCTTCGCCAACGCGATCCGTACCCGCCAGGCGCAGCATGAGACCCTCACCACCAATCTCCTCAGCATCAAGACCATCGAAATCGCCGAGGCCGGTCTCGACGGCGATACGGCGCATGTGACGGTGCGGTTCGTCTCCGATCAGACCCATGTCACGCGCGCGGCCGACGGCTCCGTGGTCGAAGGCAATCCCGATCAGGTCGAGGAGAAGACGGATCTCTGGACCTTCGCCCGGCCGGTTCGCTCTCGCGATCCCAATTGGACGCTCGTTGCCACGCACAGCTCGTGAGCGCGCCGCGGCGTTTCTGCTGTTGTTCGCGCTCTTTGCCTGCACGCCACGCCCGCCGCCGCCCGATCATCTGACTTTGTCGCCGGCGAGCTTCGCCGCGCTGCCCCAATGGCCCCAGGACGGGACCGCCGCGGCGCTGTCAGCCTTTGCCCGCTCCTGCGTCCAACTCGCCAAAGCGCCGCCGACCGCGGCGTTCGGCGTTGCCGGCACCGCCGCCGACTGGCAGTCGGCCTGCGCCGCATTGCCGCAGAGCGCCGACGATGCGGCGGCGCGGCGCTATTTCGAAACCTGGTTCGTGCCGTGGCTCGCCGGCAATAACGGCGCGACCGAAGGACTCTTCACCGGCTATTACGAGCCCGAGCTCGCCGGCGCGCGGCACCCCGGACCCGGTTTCACCACACCGCTGCTGAAACGCCCGCCCGATCTCGTCATGGTCGATCTCGGCCTTTTCCGGCCCGTGCTGCGCGGCCAGCGCATCGCCGGCCGCGTCGTGGATGGCCGGCTCGAGCCGTATCAGGACCGCGCTCAGATAGAGAGCGGTGCGCTCGAGCGTTACCACCTGCCGCTGGTCTGGGTGGCCGATCCGGTCGACGCTTTCTTCCTCGAAATCCAGGGCTCCGGCCTCATTCAACTGCGCGACGGCAATACCGTGCGGGTTGGGTATGACGGTCAGAACGGGTGGCCCTACGTGCCCATCGGCCGGTTGCTGGTGGATCGCGGCGCGCTCACCAAAGAGAACGTGTCGCTGCAAACGATCCGCGCGTGGATCGCGGCGCATCCCGCCGAAGGCCGCGCGCTGATGGACGAAAACCCCTCCTATGTCTTCTTCCGCGAGATCACGGGGGACGGTCCACTCGGCAGCGAGGGCGTTGTGCTCACGCCGGGACGCAGCCTCGCCGTCGATCGGCGTTTCGTGCCGCTGGGCGTGCCGGTTTTCCTCGATGCCGGTGACGGGATCCAGCGCCTGATGGTGGCGCAGGACACGGGCGGCGCCATCAGCGGGCCGGTGCGCGGCGATGTTTTCTGGGGTACCGGCGCCGAGGCCGAGACGCGCGCCGGGCCGATGAAGGCGCGCGGTCGCTATTTCCTCCTGCTACCGAAAGGCGTGTCGCCGACCTCGTGAGCACGCGACATTACGCCGGCAATTCATAGCCGATGGCGCTCTCGATGGCGCAGACGCGCTGCACGGCCGGGCGCGCCATCATCCGGTCATGATGCGCCGAGAGGTTGGGAAAGGTGCCGGGCGCCGGCTTCAGCGAGCGCTGAAGCCGCCAATAAAGCCGGAACAGATGGATATCCGCGATCGAATACCGCCCGACCACCCATTCCTTGTCGCCCAGTCGCCGATCGGCGATGCCATAGACCTCTTTCGCATAATCGATGCCGCGTTGGCGCGCCGGGTGCAGCGTTGCGGCGATAAACGACATCCAGGCGACGATTTGCGCCTCGGCTTCGATATCGTCTTTTGGCAGCAGCGCCGCCTCGGGAAAGCGGCGGCCGAGATAGTAGAGGATGCCCGCGACCTCGGTCAGCGGCCTTCCATCGATGAGCAGCGTTGGCACCTTGCCTTCGGGGTTGATGGCCAGGAATTCGGGCAACCGGTGCTCGCGCTTGACGAAGGAGAGCGGGCGGGCGTCGAAGGCCGCGCCGACCTCGTGCAGGCCGATATGGACGGCCATAGAGCTGGCGCCGGGCGAAAAATAGAGCGTGAACATTGCGGCCTCCCTGATCGTCGATCGCTAAAATCTTCCCAAATGCGCGCAAATTGACATCGCCGAAACCCGGTGAAATAGAGTATTGCCTCGCCCGTTATCTTGGCGGGCCCTGACCCGCGGAAAACCGTCCGCCGCAAACCCCTTGAGGAAACCGACGATGAGCCAGCGCACGCACCTTATGGCAGCGCTCCTGACGCTGCCGATCCTCACCGGGCTCGCCCTGCCGGCGTTTGCCCAGCACGACTGGCACGACGATCACCACGATGATCACCACGACGACCACGGTTGGCACGGCGATCATCACTACCATGATTTCCACGGCCATGATTTTCATCATTTCACCGCTTTCGAGCTAGAGATCTGGCGCGGTGGGCATTGGGTGCATGATTGGCACGACGGCCGCTTCGGCTGGTGGTGGTTCGCCGATGGCTATTGGTATTGGTATCCGGTGCCGGCCTATCCCTATCCCACTTATGTGCCGGCCGTGGTGGCGCCACCGCCGGTGGTGGTGCCGGCTGCGCCGCCGCCCGCCCCTGTCGTCGTAGCGCCGCCGCCGCCGGCGCCCGCCCCGACCGGTGCGCCGCCCTCACAATCCTGGTATTATTGCGAAAGTTCCAAGGCTTACTATCCCTATGTCTCGACCTGTGACACGCCCTGGCAGCAGGTACCGGCCCGGCCCGGCCCCTGAGTCACGGGGAGATGAGGGGCGCTCGTGCCGTATAATCGCTATACTGTGTTAAAGGGGAGCCTCAGGAGGAGGAGATGATGGTCAAGCGACTTGCCGCGAAAGCCGGCTTCGCGATGGCAGGCTTGGTCCTGGCCGCCGGTATCGCTGTTGCCCCCGCCGCCGCCGCGCATGTCGTCGTCGGCGTGGGCATCGGCGTGCCGCTCTATCCGCCCCCTTATTATTACGGCTATCCGCCGCCGCCGGTGGTCTATGCGCCGCCGCCCGTGGTCTACGCCCCGCCGCCGGTCGTCGTCTCGCCCGCAGTTCCCGCTTATGTGCAGCAGCCGTCGCAGACCTGGTATTATTGCGACAACCCGCAGGGCTACTACCCCTACGTCAATTCGTGCAATAGCGGCTGGCGCCAGGTACCGGCTTCACCGCAATCGAGGTAACGCGGAGACCGTAACGTGAAGCACAATAGAGCGATGATTGGCGCCGTGGCGGCGCTTGCGCTGCTATCGGGCTGCGCCTCGGCGCCCATGGGCCCGAGGGTCGCGGTGATGCCGGCGCCGAACAAGCCGTTCTCTGTGTTCGAGCAGGAGGATGCGGAGTGCCGCAACTTCGCACAATCGCGCAGCGCCGGCGTCGCTGAAGCCTCGAACAACCAGCAATTCGGCACCGCGGTGCTCGGCACCGTGCTCGGCGCCGGGTTGGGCGCCGCCATTGGCGGCGGTCAGGGCGCCGCGATTGGCGCCGGTGCGGGCGCGCTCGGCGGCACGGCGGTCGGCTCGAACGCGGCAGCGCGCGGCACCATGACGGCGCAGCAGTTCTACGACAATGCCTACTCGCAATGCATGTATGCGAAGGGCAACCAAGTGCCGGGTTTCGTCCCGGCGGCCTCAGCGCCGCCGCCGAGTTATCCGCCGCCGCCTGGACCGCCGCCGGGTTATTCGCCGCCGCCCGGGCCGCCGCCGGGTTATCCGCCGCCGCCCCCGCCGCCGCAATAGACGCGACGCCCTCGTTCTAAGCCGAGGTCGGCCGCTGCGCGCGTCTTGCATTCGGCGCCGCGCCTGACCATGCTGCTCCCGCCGGCGCGGGCGTTTGCGGCAAGCGGGTACGCCCTTTGGTAGCCGCGCGTGCTGCCGCACCGCGCTCGCCGAGGGAGCTCGCTCGTCAATGCCGCCAGTGCCGATCCGCGTCGGTCTTTTCGTCACCTGCCTCGTCGATCTCTTCCGCCCAAGCGTCGGCTTCGCCGCGGTGAAGCTGCTGGAGGATGCCGGCTGCAGCGTCGAGGTGCCGGCGACGCAGACCTGTTGCGGTCAACCGGCCTACAACTCGGGCGACAAAGCGGATGCCAAGACGATTGCCCGCCAGGTGATCGACGCCTTCGAGGGCTTCGACTATGTCGTCGTGCCGTCGGGCTCCTGCGGCGGCATGATCAAGCACCATTATCTCGAACTGTTCGCCGACGAGCCCGCCAGCTATCAGCGCGCGCAGCATCTGGCAAAGCGGACTTACGAGCTCGTCTCCTTCCTCGCCGATGTGCTGAAGCTGGAGCGTGTCGACGCCCGCTATGACGGGGTCGCGACATATCATGATTCCTGCTCGGGCCTGCGCGAGCTTGGCGTCAAGCAACAGCCGCGCAAGCTGCTGGCGAGCGTCGCCGGCCTGTCGCTCACGGAGCTGCCAAGCGCCGAGATTTGTTGCGGGTTCGGCGGCACCTTCTGTATCAAATATCCCGCAATCTCGGATCGGATGGTTGCCGACAAAGCGGCCGATATCGTCGCAACCGGCGCCGATACGCTGCTCGCCGGCGATATGGGCTGCCTCCTCAACATGGCAGGAAAGCTGACGCGGCTCGGCAAGGATGTCCGTGTCCGTCACGTCGCCGAAGTGCTCGCCGGCATGACCGGCGAGATGCCGCCGATCGGCGCCCGCCGGCCGGAGCACCCCTGATGCAGCCGACCAGCCACGCCTTCAAGGAGAATGCGCGCGAAGCGCTGGGCAACGCCAATCTGCAAAAGGCGCTGACCCTGATGCGCACCGGCTTTCCCGAGCGCCGCACCGCGGCGATCGCCCGGCTGCCGGAGTTCGAGGCGCTGCGCGAGGAAGCAAAGGCGATCAAGAATCATGTGCTCGAGCATCTCGACTTCTATCTCGAGACGTTCGAGCAGCAGGTGACGGCGCGCGGCGGCCAGGTGCATTGGTGCCGCACGCCCCAGGAGGCGCGCGAGACGGTGCTGGCGATCTGCCGCCGCCTCGATGCCAAGACGGTCACCAAAGGCAAGACGATGATCGCCGAGGAGATCGCCCTCAACGACTATCTCGAGGAAAACGGCGTCACCCCGGTCGAGACCGATCTCGGCGAGTACATCATCCAGATCCGCAAGGAATATCCGAGCCACGTCATCGCCCCGGCGATCCATTTGGTCAAAGAGCAGGTCGCGGCAAGCTTCCGCGCGACGCACACCGATCTCGATCCCGATCGGGTCCTGGACGAGGCGCCGACGCTCGTCGCCGAGGCGCGCGCGGTGTTGCGACAGAAATTCCTCGCCGCCGATGTCGGCATCACCGGTGCCAATTTCTGCATCGCCGAAACCGGCTCGACGATCATCGTCACCAACGAGGGCAATGGCGATCTGACGCAGACGCTCACCAAGGCGCATATCGTGCTCGCCAGCCTCGAGAAGCTGGTGCCGACGCTGGAAGACGTCTCGACCATCCTGCGGGTTCTCGCGCGTTCGGCGACGGGTCAGGAATTCTCCACCTACACCACGGTGTCGACCGGGCCGCGCCGGCCGGAAGACACGGACGGGCCCGGCGAGTTCCATGTCGTGTTTCTCGACAATGGCCGCAGCGCCATGCTGGGCACCGAGTTCCAGGACATGCTGCGCTGCATCCGCTGCGGCGCCTGCATGAATCACTGCCCGGTCTATGCCACGGTCGGCGGGCATGCCTATGGCTGGGTCTACCCCGGGCCGATGGGCGCGGTGCTCACGCCGACGTTGGTGGGCATCGGCGAGGCCGGGCATCTGCCCAACGCATCGACCTTTTGCGGGCGCTGCGAGAGCGTCTGCCCAATGAAGATCCCGTTGCCGAAGATGATGCGCCATTGGCGCGAGCGCGAGTTCGAAAAGCAGCTCTCGCCCGCCGCCTACCGCTACGGGCTGAAGCTCTGGGCCTTTTTCGCGTCGCGTCCGCCGCTTTACCGAGCGGCGACGGCGCTCATGACGCGTCTCCTGGGTTGGGTCGGCGGACCGCGCGGCCGCTTCCGCTCGCTGCCTTTGGCGCAAGGCTGGACCCAAGGGCGCGACATGCCGGCACCCGAAGGCCGCAGCTTCATGAGCCTTTGGGCGGAGCGGCGGAAGAATGGCGAGGCGGCATGAGCGAGGCGCGCGACCAGATCCTTGGGTCGATCCGACGCTCGCTGAAGCGCGGGCCGCTCGAAGAGACGCGCCGCACCGGGCTCGAGCAGCGATTGACCGCGCATCGGCGCAATCTCGTGCCGGCGCGTGCCGCCGCGTTGCCGCAGGCGGAGCAGATCGATCTCTTCCTCAAAATGGCGGAAGAGGTGCAGACGACCGCCATCCGCGTTGCGCGCGCGGCCGATGTGCCGGCGGCCGTCGCCGATTATCTCTCGCAGCGCAATCTGCCCTCGCGCCTTGTCATGACGCCCGATCCACAGCTCGACGACATTCCCTGGGGCGACCGGCCGATGCTCGAGATCCGCCGCGGCCGCGCGGAGGATCGCGATCAGGTCGGTGTCACCGCCTGCTTCGCTGGCATCGCCGAGACCGGCACTTTGATGCTGATCTCGGGTCCCGAGAGTCCGACGCGCAACAATTTCCTGCCGGATACGCATATCGTCGTGATCCGCGGCCAGCAGGTGGTGGCGAGCTACGAAGAGGGCTGGACGCGGCTGCGCGGCAAGGCGATGCCGCGCACCGTCAACTTCATCACCGGGCCGTCGCGCACCGGCGATATCGAGCAGCGCCTCGAGCTCGGTGCGCACGGACCGCGACGGCTGCATATCGTGCTCATCGATGACGAGGCGGCATCCTAGCCGCGACGAGCGCGCGCTCTGGCTTGCGGCCATGCGCGACGTGGCGCGGCTCGACCCCGCCGCGCCGCCGCCGGCGCCGCCCGACGAACCGCCGCCGCGCAAGCGAACCGCGCCGCGCGCGCCCGAAGCCGCGTCGCGCGATCTTGCCGGCCGCGCCGTCTCCGGTCTCGACCGGCGCAGCGCCGAGAAGCTGCGCCGCGGCGAGCTTCGCCTTGAAGCGCGCCTCGATCTGCACGGCATGACGCAGGACGAGGCGCATCGCGCGCTCGCGGGCTTTGTCGCGCGGGCGCAGGAAGCGGGCAGGCGCTGCGTCCTGGTGATCACCGGCAAAGGCAGCGGCGAGCGCGGCGGCGTGTTGCGCGCGGCGGTGCCGCGCTGGCTCGGCGAAGCGCCGGTTCGCGGCCGCGTGCTGGCGACCGCCCCGGCGCAGCCCAGGGATGGCGGCGCCGGCGCGCTCTATGTCCTGCTGCGGCGCCGGCGATGACGCCGTTCGGCGAGCGGCTGCGGCAGCTGCGCAGCGAGCGCGGCATGAGCCTCAAGGAGATGGCCGAGGCGCTCGGCGTCTCGGCGGCTTATCTCTCGGCGCTGGAGCATGGGCGGCGCGGCCGGCCGACCCATGCGATGGTCGTTGCGATCTGCGCGCAGCTCAACATCATCTGGGACGAAGCGGACGAGCTGCACCGGCTCGCGCGGCTATCCCATCCGCGCGTCACCGTCGACACGGCCGGGCTGTCGCCGGCCGCGACCGAGCTCGCCAATCTGCTGGCCGAGCGCATCCGCAAGCTGCCGCCCGACCGCGTCGCGCGTCTCCTCGACCTTTTGAAAAGCGCGCCCACCGCGCCGCCGCGGCGCCGGCGCCGAGCCGGATGACAGCTTCACTTGTCTAGAGAAGCTCGCCGGCGGGAGAGAGACAATCCTCCAAGACCACCCGCCGCAGCTCCTTCAGCCCGGTGATCAGCGAGAAGGCGACATCGCGCGCGAGCTTGCCATGCTCGAAGATGTGGCCGGCGAGCACCATGTTGACCGCCTCGCCGTCAGTCGAGAGCGGCAGGCTGATGCGCCGCGTCAGCATCGGCGCGCTCCGCCCGCGCAGCATGAAAGCGTTTTCGGTGTACATCGGTTGCCGCCGCTTCGCCATCTCCGTGTAGATGCCCAGGACATAGCCGCGATAGCCCGCACGGTCCGGCAGCACCTCGTCGATGAATTTGCCGGTGGGCTCGCCGCCCGCGTCGCGCCAGAAAACATCGCCGACACGGCGATAGCGGAAACGTGGCTCGCCCTCGGACCAGATCACATCAAGGAGCATGGTGTGAGGCCAGATCTCGCCGGCGAGCTCGAGCGGGTCGATATCGGCACGGCACGGCATCGCCCGGCCCCGCTTCTTGCTGAGCCAGTGCCGATAGAGTCCGTCGAGCGGCGGGTCGAGCAGGATGCCGTGCAAGCCCAGTCTCCACCATCGCGGGCGCGATCGCCCCATAATGCCCGCACAGATCATAACGCCGTGCCGCCGAATCGAGCAAAAATTCACCCGCAATTTTGCTAAATCTGTAGGAGATTTATCTTCAGAGCCCGGCGATTCCGACTAAACTTCCGTCCTGTCGCATTTGCGGGGCTTGCGCGATGAGTCTTTCTGTTCTGGTTATCGACGACAGCAATGTCGTCCGCCACACCGTCGAGCGGACCTTGAGCGCTGCGGGGTATTCGGCGGTCGCGGCCGCCGATGGCATGGAAGGCATCCGGCTCTGGCAAGAGGCGCGGCCCGGCCTCGTCATCACCGACATCATGATGCCCGAGCGCGACGGCATCGAAACCATCATGGAGATCCGCCGCCGTTGTCCGGAGGCGAAGATTCTGGCGATGACCGGGTTCCGCCATAGCGGCAGCATCGATTTCGCCGAGATGCTGCTTCGTCTCGGTGCCGATGATGTCTTGATCAAGCCTTTCGACCCGGAAGTGTTGCTCGCCAAGGTGGATCGCCTCGTCAATCTCGGCCCGGTCGAGCTCAGCGCCGCCTGAGGCGCGGATTTACCGCCGCTTAAGCATTCTCTGACAGGCTGCCGTCCATGGCGCGACGGCAGAACCAGACCGGCGGAGCCGCGGACGCGGCGAGCGAAGACACGCTGCACCAGGCCGACCTGTCGCATCTCCATCTTCAGGACATGACGCCCGATCAGCGCGCCGAGATGCGCCGGCGCTATGACGATTTCGTCCGCCATTTCGGCCGCGACGGCATCGCCCCGTCGCGCTATCCCGAGCCCAAGAAGCGGGTCCGGAAATGGACGCCCGGCGCCAAGCGCTGACCGGCTGAGCTTAGCGGGCGGGCGGCGCCGGCGAAGCCGACGGGACCGTCGCCCCCGCGCTGTCCGTCGCCGTTTCCTCGCAGCTATAGACCGCGACCGCACCATCGGGCGTCGCCTGCACGCCGCGATACTGCGCGACACGGCTATAGACCGCGCAATAATTCTGCGCTTCGGCGTCGGTCGCCGCGACGTTGTGGTCCGGTATCCGATACGAGACCGTTGCCGGCGGCGCTGAGTTGACCGCGTTCGGTTGGCTCGCGCAGGCTGCCAGGGCGGCACAAGCGGCGATGAGCGGCACGGCGGCGCGCATAGCGAGGGCTCCTTCCGAAGTGTCCAGGCGAAACACGCCGCCGCTGCCGGAGTTCCGGTGCGACCGGTGGCCGGTCAGCGGCCGGTCCGTCGCGGGACGCGCTCGACGGTGAGACCAAAGTGCGGGCGAAGCCGCGTGCTTGCGCTGCTGCCGGCAAGTGCCGCAGTCAGCCACAGCCAGCCATGCAGGCTCCCGGAGGCAACGCCGCTGACATAGGCGCCGATGTTGCAGCCATAGGCCAGACGTGCGCCGTAGCCCAACAGCAGCCCGCCGATGATCGCGGCGAGAAGCGAGCGCGCCGGGACGCGCCAGCTCGGCTCGAACTTGCCGGCGAGCCCGGCGGCGAGCAGCGCGCCGAGGACGATGCCGAAATCCATCACCGAGGTGATGTCGGCGAAGACGCTGCGATGGAGCACTGCTGCGCGCGCCGGCGGCGACCAGTAAGACCAGTCCGCGACATCGATGCCGGCCAGCGCCGCGAGCTTCGAGCCCCACAGCGCGAAGGCGGTGGTGATACCCCAGGGCCGGCCGGCAAGGATGAGCGTGAGGAAATTGGCGACCGCCAGCGCCACCGCGCCCCAGAGTAGCGGCCATGGCCCCTGGGCGAAGCGCCGCCAGCCGGCGATGCGCGCCGCGTTGCCGGGCTTCGACGGAGAGATCGGTCATCGCGCGGACTCCCTGTTGCCGCACCGGCGCGGCTCGGCGGGCATGTGGTTTGGCGGTCCGAGATCGTCAACTCAGTGATTTTCACGTGACCTTGAGTGGAATTGGCGCGGCACTCCGGACGCGCCCCGTTCCTGCAGGCCTACAGGATGAACTTGGAAAGATCCGTGTCCTTGGCGAGGGCGCTCACATGCTCGCGCACGTAGGCGCGATCGATACGGATGCTGGTGCCCGGCGGCTTGTCGGAAGCGGTGAAGCTCACCTCTTCGAGCAGACGCTCGAGCACGGTATGGAGCCGGCGCGCGCCGATATTCTCGACCGCGGTGTTGATCTCCTCGGCCAGCGTCGCGATCTCGTCGATCGCCTCCTCGGCGAAGTCGAGCGTGACACCTTCGGTGCCGATCAGCGCCTTGTACTGCTTGATGAGGCTCGCCTCCGGCTCGGTCAGGATGCGGCGGAAGTCATCGCGCGTCAGCGGCTTCAGCTCGACGCGGATCGGCAGCCGTCCTTGCAGTTCCGGCAGCAGGTCCGACGGCTTCGCCAGGTGGAAGGCGCCGGACGCAATGAAGAGCACATGGTCGGTCTTGACCGCGCCATGCTTGGTGGCGACCGTCGTGCCCTCGATCAGCGGCAGCAGGTCGCGCTGCACGCCTTCGCGGCTGACATCGGCGCCGATGCGCTGCTCGCTGCGGCCGCAGATCTTGTCGATCTCGTCGAGGAAGACGATGCCGTTCTGCTCGACGGCGGCGATCGCCTCCTTGACCACCTTTTCCTGGTCGAGGAGCTTGTCGCTCTCTTCGGCCATCAGCACGGCGTGGCTTTCGCGCACGCTCATGCGCCGCGGCTTGGTACGCCCGCCGAAGGCTTTGCCGAAGATTTCGCCGAGATTGATCATGCCCATCTGCGCGCCGGGCATGCCGGGAATCTCGAAGGTCGGCAGGCTGGCGCCGGCCGATTCCTGCACCTGCACCTCGATCTCGCGCTCGTCGAGCTGGCCCTCGCGCAGCATCTTGCGGAATTTCTG
Source organism: Allostellaceae bacterium (assembly GCA_035509275.1). Lineage (GTDB taxonomy): Bacteria > Pseudomonadota > Alphaproteobacteria > ATCC43930 > CGMCC-115725 > DAHUYF01. The sequence goes on from DATJLU010000021.1 coordinate 44,488, forward strand.
CCGCGTGTCGGCGCCGGCATTCTGTCCGACCAGCGCGTCGAGGACGCGCTCTTCGGCGAGCAGCTCGGCCTTGGACGTGACCTCCTTGCGCAGCTTCTCGCGCGTCATGGCGATCGACACTTCGAGCAGATCGCGCACGATCTGCTCGACGTCGCGGCCGACATAGCCGACCTCGGTGAATTTCGTCGCCTCGACCTTGATGAACGGCGCCTGGGCGAGCCGCGCCAGCCGCCGCGCGATCTCGGTCTTGCCGATGCCGGTCGGACCGATCATCAGGATGTTCTTCGGCAGCACCTCCTCGCGCAGCTCCTCGGGCAGCTGCTGGCGCCGCCAGCGATTGCGCAGCGCAATGGCGACGGCGCGCTTGGCGTCGTTCTGACCGACGATGTGGCGGTCGAGCTCCGAGACGATCTCACGCGGGCTGAAAGAGGTCATAGGCTTTCGAACGTGACCTTATCGTTGGTGTAAACACAAATGCCGGCGGCGATTGCCATCGCCTTGCGCGCAATCGCCTCGGCGTCGAGCGCCTGGTCGATGAGCGCGCGCGCCGCGGCGAGCGCATAGCCGCCGCCCGAGCCGATGCCGATGAGCCCATCCTCGGGCTCAAGCACGTCGCCGGTGCCGGAGAGGATCAGCGACACCTTCTGGTCGGCCACGGCCATCATCGCCTCGAGCCGGCGCAGATACCGGTCGGTGCGCCAATCCTTGGCGAGCTCGACGCAGGCGCGCGACAATTGCCCGGGATGCTGCTCGAGCTTCGCTTCGAGCCGCTCGAACAGGGTCAGCGCGTCGGCGGTGGCGCCGGCAAAGCCGGCGATCACCGCGCCATTGCCGAGCCGGCGCAGCTTGCGCGCGTTGGATTTGACGATGGTCTGACCCATCGATACCTGGCCGTCGCCAGCGATCACCACCCTGCCGTCCTTGCGGACGCAGAGGATGGTCGTGCCGTGCCAGCTCTCCTTGGGTGCGCTCTGCATGGGCCTTGATGGGGGTGGGGCTCCCAGAACATGTGGGGTAGCGGGGTGCCGGGTCAAGCGCGACGCCGGAACCCCGGCACTGGCGGGGTTTCAACGATCTTGCTAAAACACCGCCGCCGTCCCGCCGGGCGGCAGAGTGGTCGGCAAGGAGGGCATTGCGTGGCTCAGGCCCGGTCCTCGACGGTTGCCGCCTTGCAGCGCAAGGCCACGGTCGAGCGCGTCACCAAAGAGACCAAGATCCGCGGCAGCGTCAATCTCGACGGCACCGGGGCTTATGACGTCGCGACCGGTATCGGCTTTCTCGATCACATGCTGGAGCAGCTCTCGCGCCACAGCTTGATCGACCTTACCTTGCGCGCCGAAGGCGATTTGCACATCGATTTTCACCATACCACCGAGGATACGGGCTATGTCGTCGGCGAGGCAGTGGCGAAGGCGCTCGCCGACCGGCGCGGCATTGCGCGCTGGGGCGACGCGCTCATCCCGATGGACGAGACGCTGACGCGCGTCGCGCTCGATGTTTCGAACCGCCCTTACCTCGTGTGGAAGGTGACGTTCTCGAAGCCGAAGCTCGGCGAGATGGATACCGAGCTCTTCAAAGAGTGGTTCCAGGCCTTCGCCCAATCGGCGGGAGTGACGCTCCATGTCGAGAACCTCTATGGCGAGAACAACCACCACATTGTCGAATCCTGCTACAAGGGACTGGCGCGGTCCCTGCGGCAGGCGGTGGCGATCGATCCGCGCCGCGCCGATGCGGTGCCCTCGACCAAGGGCGTTCTGTAAGAGCCGGCGATGATCACCGCCATCATCGATTACGGTTCGGGCAATCTCCGATCCGCCGCCAAGGCGTTCGAGCGCGCGGCACGCGAGAGCGGGATCGACACCGACGTAAAGGTGACGCGCGACGCCGAAACGGTACGCTGCGCCGAGCGGGTCGTGTTGCCGGGTGTTGGCGCCTTCGCCGATTGCCGGCGCGGGCTCGCCGCCGTCCCCGGCATGGAGGCGGCGCTCGACGAGGCGGTGCGGCGCCGCGGCCGGCCGTTTCTCGGCATCTGTGTCGGCATGCAGCTGATGGCCGAATGCGGCCGCGAGTTCGAGACCGTCGCCGGGCTCGGCTGGATCGCGGGCGAAGTGGCGGCGATCGCGCCCGGCGATCCCGCGCTCAAGATCCCGCATATGGGCTGGAACGAGCTCGAGTTCCGCGTGCCGCATCCGGTGTTCGAGGGCATCGAGCCGGGCGCGCATGCCTATTTCGTGCACAGCTTCGCGCTCGCTTGCGCCGAGCGGCGCGACCTCGTCGCCATCGCCGACTATGGCGGCGAGATCACGGCCGCAATCGGCCGCGACAACCTCGTCGGTACGCAATTCCATCCCGAGAAGAGCCAGGCGACGGGACTTCGGCTCATCGCCAATTTCCTGCGGTGGCGGCCATGAGCGAGACCAAGGCGCCGAAAACGGCGGTGGAGCGGCTCGAAGCTTTCGCCGGCACCGATCTCGAGGATCTCTGCGATGCCGCCGAGGACGCGATCAAAGCGGGGGGCGGCTTCGGCTGGCTTGCGGCGCCGCCGCGCCACATCATGGAGGCCTATTGGCGCGGCGTGCTGCTGGTGCCGGAACGGCGGCTCTTCGTCGCCCGGCTCGACGGCACGATCTGCGGCTCGGCGCAACTTGGTCGGCCGCCGCGCAACAACGAGGCGCAGGCCTTCGCGGCACAGCTCACCAGCAACTTCATCGCGCCTTGGGCGCGCGGCCACGGGCTTGCCCGGCGCATCGTGCTCACCGTCGAGGATGCGGCGCGTGGCGCCGGCTTCGCCCTTCTCAATCTCGACGTCCGCGCGACGCAGGAGGCGGCGATCCAACTCTACGAGTCGCTGGGCTATGTGCGCTGGGGCACGCATCCCGCCTATGCCCGCGTCGAGGGCCAGACGATCCCCGGCCATTTCTACTTCAAGCGCCTCGTCCCCGAGGCCGCGATGCTGCCATGATCCTCTATCCCGCCATCGATCTCAAAGGCGGGCAATGCGTGCGCCTGCTGCGCGGCGAGATGAGCGCGGCCACGGTGTTCAGCGACGATCCCGCGGGCCAGGCGCGCCGCTTCGTTGCCGCGGGCTGCCGCTACCTGCATGTCGTCGATCTCGATGGCGCCTTTGCCGGCAAGCCGATGAACCGCGCCGCGGTCGAGGCCATCGTCGCGACCGCCGGCGTTCCGGTTCAGCTCGGCGGCGGCATCCGCGATCGCGCGACCATCGAGGGCTGGCTCGAGCGCGGCATCCGCCGGGTCATTCTCGGCACGGCGGCGCTCAGCGATCCGGCGCTGGTCAAATGGGCGTGCCGCGCCCATCCCGGCCGCATCGTCATCGGCATCGATGCGCGCGCCGGCCGCGTCGCCGTCGAAGGCTGGGCGAAGGCATCCGAGCGGCAAGCGCTCGATCTCGCGCTCGACTTCGAGGATGCTGGCGCCGCCGCCATCATCTATACCGACATCGAGCGCGACGGCGCGCTGCAAGGCGTCAATGTCGAGGCGACCGCGGCGCTGGCGCGCGCGCTCAGCACCGAGGTGATCGCCTCCGGCGGCGTCGCCTCGCTCGACGATCTGCGCGCCCTGAAAGCGCACGAGACGGACGGCATCGGCGGCGTCGTCTGCGGCCGCGCGCTGTACGATGGGCGTCTCGATCTCGCTCGCGCGCTGGCGCTGCTCGAGGCCAAGCCATGCTGAAAATGCGGGTCATCCCCTGTCTCGACGTCAAAGACGGGCGCACGGTGAAGGGCGTCAATTTCGTCGATCTCATTGATGCCGGCGACCCCGTCGAGCAAGCGAAACTCTATGACCGCGAAGGCGCCGACGAGCTTTGCTTCCTCGACATCACCGCCTCGGCCGAGAATCGCGACACCCTCTACGACGTCGTGGCGCGCACCGCCGAGCAATGCTTCATGCCGCTCACCGTCGGCGGCGGCGTGCGCAGTGTCGAGGATATCCGCCGCCTGCTGCTCGCCGGCGCCGACAAGGCCTCGATCAACACCGCAGCGGTGGCGCGCCCGGATTTCGTGCGCGAGGCGGCGGAGAAATTCGGCAGCCAATGCGTCGTCGTCGCCATCGACGCCAAGCAGGTCGCTCCCGATCGCTGGCAGGTCTTCACCCATGGCGGGCGGCGCGCCACCGGCATTGATGCGGTGGACTGGGCAAAGCGCATGGCGGCGGCGGGTGCCGGCGAGATCCTGCTCACCTCGATGGATCGCGACGGCACGAAATCGGGCTTCGACATCGCTTTGACGCGGAGGATCGCCGATGCCGTCACCATTCCGGTGATCGCCTCGGGCGGGGTCGGGACGCTCGACCATCTCGTCGAGGGCATCCGCGATGGCCATGCCACCGCCGTCCTCGCCGCCTCGATCTTCCACTTCGGCACCTTCCGCATCAGCGAGGCAAAGGCGCATCTGGCCGCGGCGGGGATAGCGGTGCGGCTGTAGGAGCTGTCAGCTGTCAGCTCTCAGCCGCTCGCGAGAGAGGCGCGACTCGCACGGGCGATTGAAACCGCTAGAATGGCTGTCGGCTGAAAGCTGATGGCTGAGAGCTTCAACATGGACGGCAGAACGCTCGACCGGCTTTATGGGGTGATCCAATCGCGCCGCGGCGCCGATCCCGCGACCTCCTATACCGCCAAGCTGTTTGCCGAGGGCTCGGCCAAGATCGCGAAGAAGCTCGGCGAGGAAGCGCTCGAGGCGGCGATCGAGGGGGTGCGCGGCGATGGCGCGCGCCTCGTCGCCGAAAGCGCCGACCTGCTTTATCACCTGCTGGTGCTGTGGGCCGATTGTGGCGTGACCCCGGCCGAAGTCTGGCGCGCGCTCGAGGCGCGCAGCGGCACCTCCGGAATCGACGAAAAGAATTCCCGTGGCGCTTGAAGGTGAGCCGATGGCCTACGATCCGAGCAACATCTTCGCCCGCATCCTGCGCGGCGAGCTTCCTTGCAAGAAAATCTATGAGAACGAGCACGTTCTCGCTTTTCACGACATCAATCCGCAGGCGCCGGTGCACATCCTGGTCATCCCCAAGGGCGCCTACGTTTCACTTGACGATTTCTCGGCCAAGGCGTCCGACGGGGAGATCGCGGGCTTCGTTCGCGCGGTGGGAGAAATCGCGCGTGCCCAGGGGCTGGCGGAGCCGGGTTATCGCATCCTTGCCAATCACGGTCGCGATTCCCTCCAGCAAGTGCCGCATTTCCACGTCCATATCTTTGCCGGCCGACCGCTGGGCCTCATGATTTCAAGAGCCTAGGCCGAATTCCGTGGCCCGCCAGCTTGGTTGACGATCTCTTAACGAACCTTTGGTAGCATCCGCGCTTCGATCCGCCCGCGGGGGCGGAAGGGATGGCGCTTGTGGTGGAGAGAACCCGCCTCCTGATGTCGATGCTCGATCGATCCCCTGGCAAGATTCCGCTCGCCGCACCGGTTCCGGACGAGAGCGAAAGGCTGCGCGCCTTTGCCGAGATCGGCTCCGACTGGTTCTGGGAAAAAGACGCGCAGCTGCGCTTCACCTACATGTCCGTCGGCATCGACGGGCAGGCCGCGTCCTTTGCCAGCGATTTCATCGGCAAGCGGATCGATGAGGTGACGCTCCCGGGCTTTGAGGATGTCGATTGGCGGCCGCTGATCAAACTGCTCGAGCTGCGCAAGCCGTTTCGGGAATTCCACTTCACCCGCCGCACGCAGAGTGGCGCTTTGCGTCACCTCGCGGTGAGCGGGATGCCGATCTTCGACAGCGCCGGCCGCTTCCAGGGTTATCGCGGCACCGGCCGCGACCTCACCAAGGAGACGCTTGCCGAAGAGCGTGCTGCCATCGCCCAGTCGCGCCTCATCGACGCGATCGAGGCGATCCCGGAAGCCTTCCTGCTGCTCGACAAGGACGACCGGCTGGTGCTGTGCAACAGCCGTTACCGCGAGCTGCATGCGCCGATCGCGGCAATGCTGGTTCCCGGCGCACTGTTCGCCGATATGTGCCGCGCCTGCGCTTACGCCGGGCTCCCGCCCGATGCCAAGGGGCGCGAGGAGGAGTGGACCGCCGATCGCGTCCGGCGCCACAAGGCGGCGCGCTTCGAGATCGAGGAGCGCCAGATCGGCGGGCGCTGGTTCCAGATCAGCGAGCAGCAAACGCGCGACGGCGGCACCGTGGTGGTGCAGACCGAAATCAGCGCGCTGAAACGCCGCGAGCAGGAGCTCGCCGAGAAGACGGCCCTGTTGCGCGCGACGCTGGAGCATATGGAGCAGGGCATGCTCGTGCTCGATGCTGAGCTGCGCATCAAGATGTGGAACGACCACTGGATCGAGCTGGTCGGGGTCCCGCCGGAACTGGTCGGGGTCGGCCTGCCTTTGGAGCCGATTTTGCGGCTCGCGGTTGCGCGCGGCGAGTTCGGGTTGGGCGACATCGAGAACGTGGTCCGCCGGCGCCTGCAGGAGCTGCGCGAGACCGACAGCGACGTCTCCGAATTCCATCCGCCGAACGGCCGCGTCGTCGAGGCGCGGCGCAGCCCGATGCCCGATGGCGGCGTTCTCTTAACCTTCGCCGACATCACCGAAAGGAAACGCGTCGAGGGCGATCTCCGTCGGGCCAAGGACGAGGCCGAGCTGGCGAGCCGCAGCAAGACCGAATTCCTCGCCAATATGAGCCACGAGCTGCGCACGCCGCTCAACGCGATCATCGGCTTCTCGGACATCCTGATGGGGCAGATCTTCGGGCCGCTCGGCGATGCGCGCTACAGCGACTACGCCCGCGACATCCGCGACAGCGGGCTGCATCTTCTCAACCTTATCAATGACGTGCTCGACGTCTCCAAGGTCGAATTCGGCAAGGTCGAGCTCATCGAAGAGACGGTGGACATCATCGCCATCGTCGAATCCTGCGCCCGGCTCATGCGTGACCGCGCCGACACCGCCGGGATCAGGCTGGTGCAGGAGCTGCCGCCGGGCTTGCCTCAGCTTCAGGGCGACAGTCGCCGCCTCAAGCAGGTCTTGCTCAACCTGCTCTCCAACGCGGTCAAATTCACGCCCTCCGGCGGCCGCGTCACCATCCGCGCGCGCTATCGCGGCGATGACGGGTTCCGGCTCATCGTCGAGGATACCGGCATCGGCATCGCCGAAACCGATCTCGAGAAGGCGATGCGCCCCTTCGGCCAGATCGACAGTCGGCTGGCGCGCAAATACCAGGGCACGGGCCTCGGTTTGCCCTTGGCGCGTTCCATGGCCGAGCTGCATGGCGGCAAGCTCGAGCTCGAAAGCGCGCCCGGCCAGGGCACCACCGCCACCATCTGGCTACCGCCTGGCCGCGTCCTGCAGCCCACCCCGCTGACCCGCCCCGCCGCGCAGGGCTGAGCCGACGGGCCGCTGCGGTGCCGGGCTTCGCGCTCATCCGAGGCTCACGATATCACTGCAATAATCTGTATATTTATTCGTATTGACACTGAAAACCTGGCAATCTAGGGTGCAGTCAGCGCCGATTTGAGCTTCAGCTTGCGGGCGCTTTAGAAATGCGGCTAAAGCGAGGTCCCAATTCCGCCCGCTTTGGCTGCTCGAGCTGAGGCGTTTTGTGCCCGGACGGGCGGGAGCGCGGCATGAGTCACGAACGGGAACGCCGGGCGGCAGTATTGGCTTGGCGCTATGGCGGCCTTGAGGGTGAGGCTCTGCTCGAGCCGCTGATCACACGCGAATTCCGCGGACGCATCGCGCTGCTCTCCTCCTTCGGCAGCGAAGCGGCGCTGCTCCTCAACATGGTGGCGCGCATCGACCGCCATACGCCGGTGATCTTCCTCGATACTGGCAGGCTTTTCGCCGAGACGCTCGCCTATCGCGATCGGCTGGTGGCACGGCTCGGCCTGGCCGATCTCCGCCGCGTTGTGCCCGACGCGGCCGAGATCGCGCGCCGCGATCCCGATGCCACGCTCTCCGATCGCGACACCGATGCCTGCTGCCAGCTGCGCAAAGTAGAACCGCTGGCGCGCGCGCTGTGCGAATTCGACGCCGTCATCTCCGGCCGCAAGCGTTATCATGGCGGGGCGCGGCGCGATCTCCCGGCGATCGAAGCGGACGCCGATATCATCCGCGTCAATCCGCTGTGGCGCTACGACCGGGTGCGCCTTGAGCAGGCGTTCGCCGCACGCGGTTTGCCGCCGCATCCGCTCGAGGCGGAAGGCTATCTTTCGATCGGCTGCAGTCCGTGCACCGATCGCGTCGCGCCCGACGAGGATCGGCGCGCCGGGCGGTGGCGAGGCCGCGGCAAGACCGAATGCGGCATTCACCGGCCGCGCGTTGCGCCGGCCGTGCCGTAAGCGGCGATGGGCGATACGGGAACTGCTTCAGAGGCATTGACGCGATGCACGGCTACGGTTTCCTCTACACCCTGTCAGGCTTCGCCGTCGGCATGCTGGTGGGCATGACCGGGGTAGGCGGCGGCTCGCTGATGACGCCGATTCTGATCCTGGTCTTCGGCGTCCATCCCGTGGCCGCGGTCGGCACCGATCTGCTCTACGCCGCTGCGACCAAGACCGGCGGCACGCTGATGCACGGCTTCGGTCACACGATCGAATGGCGGATCGTGGCGCGGCTCGCCGCCGGCAGCGTGCCGATGACCGCACTGACCCTGTTCGTGCTGTCGCGCTTCGACATCTCGGGGGGCACCGGCGGCGGGGTGGTCAGCATCGTTCTGGGCATCGCTCTCTTTGCCACCGCGGCGACGCTCATCTTCCGCCGCCGACTGGTGCAGCTCTACGGCCGGTATGTCGGCGAGCTCGACGAGCGCCACACCCGCGCGCTCACCATTGCCATGGGCGCGCTGCTCGGCCCGCTGGTGTCCATCTCATCCGTGGGGGCGGGGGCGATCGGCGTCACCGTGCTCATCCTGCTTTATCCGCGGCTGTCCACGGCGCGCATCGTCGGCTCCGACATTGCCCATGCGGTGCCGCTCACTTTGCTCGCCGGAATCGGCCACTGGATCATGGGCACGATCCACTGGGCCTTGCTCGGTTCGCTGCTGATCGGCTCGCTTCCCGGCATCGTTCTCGGCAGCCATGTGGCCGGTCGTGTTCCCGACGTCGTGCTGCGCCTCATGCTCGCCGCAACCCTGATCGTGGTCGGCGGCCGCCTGGTGCTCTAGAGAAAAGCCTGCCATCGCGGGCGGCCCCGCCAGGTGCGCATGGACAGCCGCGCTCGCTTCGCTCTACACCTCTCTCCATGCTGCGTCGCCGTACATTGTTCGGCCTTGGCCTGGCCGGACTCGGCGGATGGCCGCGTCTCACCCGAGCCGCGGCGGCGCCGGAGCCGGCGCTTGCGCCCGATATCGCGCGCATCCGCGAGCGCGGCAAGGTCGTCGTCGCCGTGGCGGGTTTT
>DATJLU010000022.1:0-2280 GCA_035509275.1 Allostellaceae bacterium
GGCTCGCTGGTGGCGCCCGACCGCATGCGCTTCGACTTCAGCCATCCGCGGCCGCTCACGGGTGAGGACATCCAGGCGGTCGAGAACGAGGTCAACGACCGCATCCGCGAGAATGCCGAGGTCACGACGCGGCTGATGACGCCGGATAACGCGGTGGCGGCGGGCGCCCTCGCGCTCTTCGGCGAGAAGTATGGCGACGAGGTGCGCGTGGTCGCCATGGGCGACGAGGCGACCGACACCGGCGACCACCGGCATTTCTCCGTCGAGCTCTGCGGCGGGACCCACGTGCGCCGCACCGGCGACATCGGCATCTTCAAGATTGTCTCCGAGAGCGCGGTGGCGGCGGGGGTGCGCCGGGTCGAGGTGATGACCGGTGCCGCCGCCGAGGCGCATCTCGCCGAGGAGGAGGGCCTGCTGCGCCAGGTGGCGGGCGAGCTCAAGACCACGCCGCAGGAATTGCCGGCGCGCGTGCTCAGTCTGATCGAGGAGCGGAAGCGCCTCGAGCGCGAGATGAGCGAGCTTCGCCGCAAGCTCGCGAGCGGCGGCGGTGGTGCCGCGCCCCAGGCGGCGAAGGATCTGGGCGGCGTCAAGTTCATCGGCCGCGTCCTCGACGACGTGCCGGCGAAGGAGCTGAAGAGCCTCGCCGACGACATGAAGAAGAGCGTCGGCTCGGGCGTCGTCGCCGTGGTGGCGCGCGCCGAGGGCAAGGCCTCGATCGTGGTCGCGGTCACCGAGGATCTGGTGAAGCGCTTCAACGCCGTCGATTTTGTCCGCGCCGGCGCCGAGGCGTTGGGCGGCAAGGGCGGCGGCGGCCGCCCCGACATGGCGCAAGCCGGCGGCCCCGACGCCAGCGCCGCCGATGCCGCCGTGGAAGCGGTGGAGCGCGCGGTGGCAGCGAAGGCGGCGGCTTAGATCCTTCGCTGCAGCGCTATCGTGCGTCCTTCGAGACGCAGCCCTTCGGGCTGCTCCTCGGGATGAGGCAAATCGAGAATGGCGTAAGAAAAGCGCCTCATCCTGAGGAGCGCGCCTTGGCGCGCGTCTCGTAGGGCGCTGCCATGCAGCTCCAGATCCCCTAGTGCGTGATCGTTTCAAGTTGGTCCATATCCGGCATGGCTGATGTAGCTGGTGCATTCAGCGGGGCTGAAGTGGTCGAGCAGTGAGCCGATGCGTTTCCAGACGGCATCGACGGAGCGCTCGTCCGCCTTGCGCAGCAGTGTCTTGAGCTTGGCGAAGACCTGCTCGATCGGGTTGAGGTCAGGGCTGTAGGGCGGCAGCAGAAGCCGGTGGGCGCCGGCATCGCGGATGGCACGGCGGACGCGTTGGCCTTTGTGACTGCCGAGATTGTCGAGCACGACGATGTCACCGGCGCGCAATGTCGGGACGAGGAATTGGACGACCCAGGCGAGGAAGATGGGTCCGTTGATGGGGCCGTCGATGACGCAGGGCGCGACGATGCCATCGGCGCGTAGCCCGGCCAGGAATGTCATCGTGGTCCAGCGGCCGTGCGGGACACGGCCGATCAGACGCTGACCGCGCGGCGCCCGGCCGTGCGTGCGGGTCATGTTGGTTTTGGTCCAGGTCTCATCGACGAAGACCAGGCGCTCGGGATCAATGCGCCCTTGATAGCGTCGCCACCGGGCGCGCTTGCGCGCGACGTCGGGCCGCTCCTGCTCGGCGGCGCACAGAGTTTTTTTTGAACGTCAGGCCTTCGGCGGCGAGGAATGCCCACAGCGCACCGTAGCTGACTTTGACGCCGCGCTCTTCCAGCTCGCGCCGCAGCCCACGCACCGTCAGATCCGGGGCCACGGAAAGCCGTGCCAGAAGCCAATCCCGCTCCGGCAGCAGGATCAGACGACGCCGGCCGCCCATCGGCTTAGCGGCGCATGTCCCGCTCGCGCGCTGCCGCTGGCACCAACGGACTACGCTCGAGACACCCACCTTGAACAGCTTCGCCACTTGGTGCCGCGATTGGCCGCCTTCAACCAAAGCTACGGCGCGCTCGCGAAGATCGGTCGAATAGGGTCGTGTCATGCAGGCCGGCCTCCAACCCCAGCCAGCAGTTTGAATCAGATTTCCTGCCCCAAGGGAATCCCCTATCGATTCATCTCGACCCGATCATGCTCTAGGATCAGCGGCACGCAGCCGCTGATCGCGCTGCTCCATCCAGCAGGCAAGGCATGGCCCTCCGTTGCCGACGTTCCGTGATCGCCGCCGTCTGCTGCGCCGCTGCGCTCCTCACGCCCGCTGCGCCTTCGGCCCAGCAATCCCCAGCCCAACCCA
>DATJLU010000023.1:0-11925 GCA_035509275.1 Allostellaceae bacterium
TGGATGTGGCGCGTGCGGGCGCCCAGATGACCTTTCTGGGTGAGGGGCGACCGGCCGGCCAGCAGCACGATCGGCACATTGTCGCGCGCCGCGTTGATCAGCGTGTTGATGGTGTTGCCGGTGCCGACATTGGTGTGGACCATCACCGCCTGCGGCCGGCCGGAGACCATGTAGACGCCATGCGCCATCGCCACCGCCGCCGTCTCATGCGGCACCAGCAGCGGCCGCGGCACCGCGGCGCCGCTCTCCGCCGCGCGCGCGAAGCCTTCGATGATCGAGGGGAAATCGGTGCCGGGATTGGCGAAGAAATAGTCGACGCCCTGCGCCTTCAGCCCTCTGAGCAGGGCGTCGGCCGCGCTGGGCTCGTTCGGTCGCTCGGCGGCGGGCTCGCGGTCCATGGTTCCTCCCTGTGGATTCTTATGCCTTCGGCGCGACTGTCCTGCGCTTTCGGCCGGCGCGTCAAGGCCGCGGCAAGCCCCTTGACGGCGGCCACCGGCACGGCCGTAATTCTCGCCCGAAGCGGACATCTGCGCGAGAAGACGCCATGAGCATCCTGGGATTGGAACGCGTCGTCTACGGTGTCGAGGATTTGGCGCTCGGCCGGCGCTTTTTCGGAGACTGGGGCCTCGTCGCCGAAGGCGATGTCTTCCGCGCCGCGGACGGCACCGAGGTGGTGCTGCGCCCTGCCGATGATCCGAACCTGCCGCCGGCGATCGAGCCCGGCTCGACCGTGCGCGAGATCGTCTGGGGCGTCGAGCGGCCGGCCGATCTCGACGCGCTCGCCCGGCGTCTCGACGGAATGACGCGCCTGCGCCGAAGCGAGGATGGCAGCCTCCGCTTCGCCGATCCGACGGGAATGGGCGTCGCTTTGACCGTGACGCGGCGCCGGCCGCTGCAAGCGCAGGAGATCGCCGTCAACACGCCGGAGCGGCGCGCCCGCATCGACAGCATCGGCCCGTTCTACAAGCGCGCGCTGCCGCGCCGCATCGGCCATGTGGTGCTCCAGGTGCCGGAGATCGCAGCGGTCGAGCGCTTCTACCGCGAGGCGCTGGGCTTTTGGCTTTCCGACCGCTATCCCGAGCGCGGCGTTTTCCTGCGCGGCCGCGCCGAAGCCGATCACCATCAGCTCTTCCTGCTGCAAAGCGCCGACACCCGCCCGCATTTCCATCACCTCGCTTTCGAAGTGCATGATGTGCACGAGGTCTTCGGCGGCGGTCTCGCCTTTGCCGCGCAGGGCTGGGAGACGCATATCGGTCCCGGACGGCATGTCATCTCTTCCTGCTATTTCTGGTATTTCAGGAGCCCCTGCGGCGGCTCGGTCGAGTATTTCGCCGACATGGATTCTCTCACCGCCGCCTGGCAGCCGCGCGAGATGCCGCAATCGCCGGAATGGTTCGCCGAATGGGCCCTCGCCACCGGCGTCCGCCAATATGGCGGCGTGCAGCGGTGAGTACGGGCCCCGCTTTCGCTCCGCGCGGCGTGGGCGAGATCGTGCTGCGCGTACGCGATCTCGACGCCATGATCGCCTTCTATCGAAAGACTCTCGGCCTCGAGCTGCTGCGCCGCTTTGGTGAAGACATCGCCTTTCTCCAGGTCGCCGAGGGTTATGCGGGCCATACCCAGATCATCGGCTTCTTCCGCCACGAGATGCCTTCCAACTTTCGGCGCCGCGCCTGGCTAGGTCACGCGCCCGACTCCACGACGCTGCATCATTTCGCGCTCGAGATCGCTCTGGACGACTATGACAAAGCGCTGACCCATCTGACCGGGCTTGGCATTGAGACCGATACCGCGGTTCATGCCTGGATCGGCTGGCGCTCCATCTACTTCCGCGATCCCGAGGAGAACACAGTCGAGCTCGTGTGCTTCGATGCGACTGTGAAGCGGGACTAAACGAAGCCACGGCGCCATGCACCCGCGCATCACCATCGAGGATCCCGACCAGCAGGAGGTTGGGACCATGCTGGCGGAAGCGGATGCCTGGTACAACGCCGCCTATCCGCCGGAGCACAACCACCTCCTCGACGTCGCAAGCCTGAAGCAGCCAGGCGTGACCTTTCATGTCGCGCGCATCGACGGCAAAGTTGTGGCTTTCGGCGCGCTGGTCTCGCAGCAAGGCGGCTGGGGCGAGGTGAAGCGCATGTATGTCGATCCCGCGGCGCGCGGTCGGGGTCTCGGCCGCATGATTTTGGCGGCGCTGGAAAAGGAGGCACGCCGTGTCGGGCTCGACGGTCTGCGGCTCGAAACCGGCATCAAGCAGGATCCCGCCATCGCGCTTTATGTTTCCGCGGGGTTCCACGAGATCGCGCCGTTCGCGCCCTACACGACAGACCCCTTCAGTCGCTTCTTCGAGAAACGGCTCGGTGATCGAGGTTAGGCCCGCGTCGCGGGAATCGTGAAATCGATCTTCGGGCCGAGCGGGACCACGCCGCTCGGGTTGACGCTGCGCTGACTGCCGTAGTAATGCGTCTTGAAGTTGTCGAGATCGACGGTCGCCGCCACCCCCGGCTTCTGATAGAGCGCCCGCGTATAATCCCACAGCGCCGGATATTCGTAGACGTGGCGCAGATTGCATTTGAAGTGGCCGTAATAGACGGCATCGAAGCGCGCCAGCGTCGGAAACAGCCGCCAATCCGCCTCGGTCAAGCGGTTGCCGAGGAGATAGCGCTGCCGCGACAGCCGCTCCTCGAGCCAAGCCAGCGTCTCGAACAGCGCGCGCACCGCCGCGCTGTGCGGCTCCTGGCGCGTTGCAAAGCCGGCTTTGTAGACGCCGTTGTTGACGGTGTCGTAGATGCGCGCGTTGACCGCGTCGATCTCGGCGGCGAGCGTGGCGGGATAGTAATCCTCGCGCTCATCGGTGAAGGCGTCGAAGGCGCGGTTCAGCATGCGGATGATATCGGCGGATTCGTTGCTGACGATCGTCCGCGTCTCCTTGTCCCACAGCACCGGCACGCTGGCGCGGCCGCTATGGCGAGGGTCGGCCTTCTGATAGATCTGGTAGACATAGCGCGCGCCGGTGAGCGGATCGGGCGTAGCGAAGGTCCAACCATTCTCGAGCATGAGCGGCTCGACGAAGCTGACCGAGATCACGCCCTCGAGCCGCTTCATGAGTCGCATCAGCAGCGTGCGGTGGCACCAGGGGCAGGCGAGGGCGAGAAAGAGGTGGTAGCGCCCGGCGGCAGCGGGAAAGCCGGAGCTGCCATCAGCGGTGATCCAGCGGCGAAACTGCGTGTTCGGCCGCTCGAAGGCGCCGCCGGTCTTCCCGGTTTCATACCAGGTGTCGCGCCACTGGCCCTCGACAAGAACACCCATCGAATCTCTCCTCGGGAACAAAAGACTCACCACGGAGGCACGGAGGGCACGGAGATTTGTCAAATGCTCTTCTCCGTGTTCTCCGTGCCTCCGTGGTGAAATCTGTTCTGATAACGCTATCAAGCTACCGGATGAACGCTCAGCTCGCAAAATGGCAGGCGACGAACTGGCCAGGGCGGAGTTCGCGCATCCGCGGCTCTTCCGCCGCGCAGCGCGCCGCGGCGAGCGGGCAGCGGGTGCGGAAGCGGCAGCCCGAGGGCGGGGCGATCGGCGAGGGCGGCTCGCCGGGGGCGACGCTTTGCGGCAGCGGCGCGTCGGGATCGGGCAGCGGGATCGCCCGCAGCAGCAGCGAGGTATAGGGATGCGCCGGCCGGTCGAAGACCTGCGCCGCCGGCCCGATCTCGCAGAGCTTGCCGAGATACATGACGGCGACGCGGTCGCTCACCGCTTTTACCACCGCGAGATCATGCGCGATGAACAGCAGGGTGAGGCCATAGCGCGCTTTCATATCCTCGAGCAGGTTGAGGATTTGCGCGCGGATCGAAACGTCGAGCGCCGACACCGGCTCGTCGCAGATCACCAGCTCGGGTTCGAGCACCAGAGCGCGCGCGATCGAGATGCGCTGGCACTGACCGCCGGAGAATTCGTGCGGGCGGCGGCGCAGAACGAGCTCGGGGTCGAGCCCCACCGCTTCCAACACCGCGTGCACGCGCCGCGCGCGCTCCGCCCTGTCCCGGACCCCGGCGATGATCAACGGCTCGGCCACGATGTCGCCGACGCGCCGGCGCGGATTGAGCGAGGCGATCGGGTCCTGGAAGATGAGCTGCACGCGCCGGCGCAGCCGCCGCAGGGCATCGCCGCCCGTGGCGGTGAGATCGACATCCCCGAACATCACCTTGCCCGCGCTCGGGCGGATGAGCTGGATAACCGCGCGGCCAAGCGTCGACTTGCCGCAGCCGCTCTCGCCGACGAGTCCCAGCGTCTCGCCCCGCCTCAGGTCGAAGCTGACATCGCTGACGGCATGAATGCGATGGGCACCGCTGCCATACTCGACGACGAGCTTCTCGACGCGGAGCAGCATCGGCTCGTGCCGCAGCGGCGCGCTGCCGCTTCCCGCCATCACGCCTCCGCCCGCTCGCGGTCCGGCAGCGGGAACCAGCAAGCATAGTGATGGTCGCGCGCGGCGGCCGAGAGCGGCGGCGCTTCGCTGCGGCAGCGCTGCTGCGCATAGCGGCAGCGCGGGCTGAAAGGGCAGCCCGGCGCGGGCCGGGTCGGATCGGGCGGCGATCCCGCGATCGCCGAGAGCCGCGTATGCGGTGGCGCGTCGAGGCGCGGAAGCGCCGCCATCAGCGCTTCGGTATAAGGGCTGCGCATCTGTTGGAAGAGCGCGCGCGTCGGCGCCCGCTCGACGATGCGGCCGGCATACATCACCGCCACATCGTCGGTGCGGCCGGCGACCACGCCGAGGTCGTGGGTGATGAGGATCATCGCCATCTGCCGCTTCTGTCGCTCGCGCGCCAGGAGGTCGAGGATCTGCGCTTGCACGGTGACGTCGAGCGCCGTGGTCGGCTCGTCGGCGATCAACAGCCGCGGCTCGCAGGACAGCGCGATCGCGATCGCGACGCGCTGGCGCATCCCGCCGGAGAGCTGGTGCGGAAATTGGCGCGCCCGCCGTTCCGGCTCGGGAATGCCGACCTCGGCCAGCAGCGCCACGGTACGCGCCATCGCCGCGCGCGCGGCAAGCCCCATATGCTCGGTGAGCGCCTCGGCGATCTGGCTGCCGATGGTGAGCACGGGGTTGAGCGAGGTCATCGGATCCTGGAAGATTGCGGCGAGCTCGCGTCCGCGCAGGCGGCGGAGATCGCGCCGCGACAGGCGCAAGAGATCGCGGCCGTCGAAGCGTATCGCCCCTGCGAGCCGCGCGCCCGGCGGTAGCAGCCGCAATATGGCGCGCGACAGCATGGTTTTGCCCGAGCCGGATTCGCCGACGATGCCGAGGCTGCGGCTCGGCGCCAGCGACAGGCTGACGCCGCTCACCGCGCGTAACGGCCCGCGCTCGGTCGGCAGCGCGACCGCGAGGTCCTCGATCTCGAGCAGCGGCGCTTGGCTCACGACGCGCCGCGCCGGGGATCGGTGATCGCGCGCAAGCTGTCGCCGACGAGGTTGAAGGCAAGCACCGTCAGGAACATGGCTATGGCCGGGATAAAGGCGATGTGTGGCGCGATGTCGAGGCTGTCGCGGCCTTCGGCAATCATGCCGCCCCAGCTCGGCAGGGGCGGCGGCACGCCGAGGCCGAGAAAGCTCAGAATGCCCTCGGCGACGATGATCACGGCAACGAGCACCAGGAAATAAGCGCCGAGCGGCAGCATGATGTTGGGCAGGATTTCGCGGCACAGAATGCGCAGATGTCCGGCGCCGAGCGCGCGCGCTGCGGTCACGAACTCCCGCTCGCGGATGGCGAGCGTCGCCGCCCGCGCGACGCGCGTCACCGCCGGCACGGTGAGGATCGCCAGCACGATGATGACATTGGTCACGGACTGCCCGAGATAGGCGACGATGGTCAGCGCCAGGACCAGCGGCGGGAAGGCCAGCAGCACATCGGTGGCGCCGATGGCGAAAGCCTCGAAGCGGCCGCGGAAATATCCCGAGAGCATGCCGAGCAGCGTGCCGACCAAGGTTGCGGCGAGCGGTGCGAGGAGGCCGATCTCGAGCGAGGCGCGGGCACCATAGATCACACGCGCGAGAATGTCGCGGCCGAGCGCGTCGGTGCCGAGGAGGTGGGCCGCGCCGGGTGGCGCGCGCCGCGCCAGCAGCGCCTGGGCGAAGGGATCGGCGAGCGGCAGGAGATCGGCGAAGACGGCCGAAGCGACGACGAGCGCGATCCAGGACAAAGCGAGCCAGAAAACGATGCCGAGGCGCCGCCGACGGCGCGCCGGCATGTCGAGCTCGAGCGCGAGCTTCCCGGCGGAGTCAAGCGCGGCCATGGCGGATGCGCGGGTCGAGCGCGGCGTAGAGCAGGTCGACGAAGAAATTCACCAGCACGAAGCCGATGGCGACGAGCAGCACGCCACCCTGCAGGACGATGAAATCGCGCAGATAGATCGCTTCGAGCAGCAGCCGGCCGACCCCGGGAAGCGCAAAGATCGATTCGATGATCACCGCGCCGCCGATCAGGCGGCCGATATTGAGCCCGATCACCGTGACCAGGGTGAGCGATGAGGGCTTCAGCGCATGCACGAGCAGAATGCGTCGCGGCGACAAGCCCTTGGCCCGCGCCATGGCGATGTAGTCCTCCTGCAAGGTCGAGATCATGTCGCTTCTGAGGACGCGCATGATCGTCGGCCATTCCAGCAGCGCCAGCGTCGCCCCGGGCAGCGCCATGCTGCGCAGATTGCCGAGGAGACTGTCGGAGAGCGGGACATAGGCGGTCGCCGGCAACAGATGGAGGCGCA
The DNA here is from genome assembly GCA_035509275.1 of Allostellaceae bacterium. GTDB lineage: Bacteria > Pseudomonadota > Alphaproteobacteria > ATCC43930 > CGMCC-115725 > DAHUYF01. Next base: position 6,765 of record DATJLU010000023.1, read on the forward strand.
GCGCGAAAATGAAGATGAGCAGGATCGCCAGCATGAACGGCGGCACCGAGAGGCTGCCGAAGGCGATGCTGGAGACGGTGCGGTCGAAAGCCGAGCCGGGCCGCACCGCGCAGAGGATGGCGAGCGGGACGCCGATCAGGATGCCGCCGAGCTCGGCCATGATCAGCAGCTCGAGCGTGACCGGCAGCCTGCCGGCGATGGCGTGCAGCACCGTCTGGCCGGTGCGATGCGAGGTGCCGAAATCGCCGTGGAGCACGCCCCAGAGCCAATGCAGATATTGCTGCCAGAGCGGCAGGTCGAGGCCGAGCTGCTTGTGGAGCGCCGCGACATTCTCCGGCGTCGCCTGGTCGCCGAGCATGACGATGGCGAGATCGCCGGGCAGCAGATTGGCGATCAGGAAGGTGAGGGCCGTGACCGCGAGGATGACGGGAACGAGATAGGCGAGCCTGCGGCCGATCAAGCCGAGCATCGAACCTGGCTCCTAAGATTTCTTCTCCCAATAGGCGGCGGAGAGGTCGATGATGTCGCTGAACTGCTTGGGAATGCCCTTGAGCTGCGGCTTGGCGATCGAGAAGTAGTGGTTGTCCACGGTCCAGAACCAGGGCACATCGCGATTGAGGATCTGCGCAATCTTGCAGTAGTCGCTGACGCGCTTTTCCTCATCGGCCGAGTTGCGCGCGTCGTCGAGCAGCTTGTCGACCTCAGGATTGGAATAGCCGGCGAGGTTGAGCGGGCTGCCGCTGTGGAAATTGGCGTACATCTGTGGATCGGGATCGGCGAGATCGATGATCCGCCACGGCGTGAGCTGGAAGTCGCGGCGGAATGCCTTGGTGACAAGCGCCGTCTGATCGATCTGATCGATCGTCATATTGGCGCCGACCTTGTGCCACATCTCCTGGAAGATCTGGCCGATCTCGCGCCCGCGCGGCGTCGCCGTCGCCACCATCTTGAAGTCGACGGGCTTGCCGTATTGCTGGAGCAGCGCCTTGGCCTTGTCGGGATCATAGGGCAGGGCGCCGGCGTCCTTGCATTGCACGAAGGAGCCGGGACCGTAGGGATCCTTGGCCGGCTGCCAGAGACCATCCCATTCCGCTTGCGCATAGGTCTTGAGGTCAAGCGCCATGCGCAGCGCCTGGCGCACGCGCACATCGTCGAACGGCGCCACCTTGGTGTTGAAGGCATAGACCTGGGCGCCCGAGCCCGCATATTCATGCACGGCAAGCGCGGGGTTCGTCTTCGCCTTGAGGATATCTTCGGCCCGGTCCGTCCAGATGATGTCGGTCTCGCCCGCTTCGATGCTGGCGAAGCGCGCGGTGTTGTCGGGCATCGGCCGGATCACCACCTGGTCGAGATAGGGGCGCCCCTTGTCCCAATAATCGGGATTGCGCTCGAGCACGATCCGGTCGCCCGACTGCCAGGATTTGAGCCGGAACGGCCCGGTGCCGACGGGATGGCGGTTGTAGCCCTCCTTCATCGCTTCGATCGCCTTCGGCGAATGAAAAACATTGACTACGGTTGACACCGCCAGAAGCGCTGGCAGGTTCGGCGCCGGCGCCTTCAGATGAAATACCGCCGTCAACGGATCCGTAGCCTCGACCTTGTCGATGTAGGAGATGTAGAAGAGGCAGCGGCAGTGATTGTTGGGATCGAGCATCCGCTGATAGTTGAAGGCGACAGCGGCGGCGTCGAAGGGCGATCCGTCCTGAAATTTCACGTTCGGCCTGAGCTTGAACGTCCAGGTCTTGAAATCGGCGCTGTGATCCCAGGACAGCGCCAGCCGCGGCACCGGCTTGCCCTGATCGTCGAGCCGGGTCAGCGTATCGAAGACCAGCGAGGCCATCGCCTCCTGACCCGTATCGTAAACGCCGACGATCAGCGGATCGAAGCCGGCGATGTCCTGCTCGATGCCAAGCGTGACCGTGCCGCCACGCGTCTGCGCTGCGGCAACGGGCGCCAGGTTCAGCCCGGCGAGGAGGACGGCGATAACGCAGAAAGCACCGCGGCGGCGGTTGACGGTCCACATGCGCGCATTCCCTCCCGTATCGGGCGCCCGCGCATTGCGCTGCGCGGCTTGTGATCGCGCTCAGGGTACACGCAGTTGCATGGCGCAACCACCCCATTGTTGGGGGAAAACCCTATTTTGGGCATTTTCGCAGAAGCGCCGCTTCCGTTAGGCTGGCGCGAATTGGCTCGGGGAGGAGTCGTGGAGAAGATCGCCGCAGCGCTCGACCGCTTCTTTGCGCCCGATGGCATCGCCATCATCGGCGCATCACCGGAGACGACGAAGATCCGCGGCCAGCTGCTGCATCTTCTGCGCAAGAACGGCTATCCCGGACGGCTCCATCCCGTCAATCCCAGCTATGCCGAGATCGACGGCATTCCCTGCTTCGGCTCGCTTGCCGCCATCGGCGCGCCCGTCGATGTCGCGCTCATCGCCATTCCCGCCGAGCGCGTGCTGCCGGCGCTCGATGATTGCGCGCGCCACGGCGTCAAATACGCGGTGATCATTTCCTCCGGCTTCGCCGAGCAAGGTGGCGCGCAGACCCGGCTGCAAGACGAGATTGCCGCCTTTGCCCGGCGCACGGGCTTGCGCATCTCGGGCCCCAACGCCGAAGGCTTCTACAGCGCCCGGTCGCGGGTCGCCGCCACCTTCAGCCCGGCGCTCGAGCCGAGGCCCGGCGAAGAGCCGCTCGTCGTCGGCGAGCGCCGCATCGGCATCGTCGCGCAAAGCGGCGGCATGGGCTTTGCGCTTTACAATCGCGGCCGGGCGCTGGGCCTGTCCTTCAGCCACATCGTCAGCACCGGCAATGAGGCCGATCTCGCCGCCGGCGACTTCTTCGACCACATGGCGCGCGACGACGAGACGGCGGCGATCCTGCTGTTTCTCGAAGGCGTGCGCGATCCCGCGACGTTCATCGCCGCGGCCACCGCCGCAGCCGAGCGCGGCAAGCCGGTCATCATCGCCAAGATCGGCCGCACCACAGCCGGCGCGCGCGCCGCCCAGTCGCACACGGCGAGCATGGCCGGCTGGAGCGCGGCCTATGACGCCGTCTTCCGCCGTTGCGGCATCATCGCCGCGACCGATCCCGACGAGGCCGTGGCGATCGCGGCGGCCTTCGTCACCTGCCCATTGCCGGCGGGCGACCGGGTCGCAGTGGTGACGGCCTCGGGCGGTGCCGGCGCTTGGGCGGCGGATGCGCTCGCCGGCGCCGGGCTCGCCCTGCCGGAGCTGTCGCCGGCACTGCAGCAGCGGATCGGCGAGTTCATCCCCGCCTATGGCTCGGCGCGCAATCCCGTCGACATCACCGCGCAAGCGGTTCGCACCGGCGGGCTCATCCGCGCCGTCGAGCTGCTTGCCGACAGCGACGAGGTCGACGCCGTCGTCGTCGTTCTGTCGCTGGCCAGCGAGACGCGCATCTCCATCGACACAGCGGCGCTGAAGCAGATCGTCGCGCGACGGGCGAAGCCGGTGCAGTTTTACAGCTATACGCTGCCGTCGCCGCTCGGCCGCAAGGTCCTGGCCGAGGCCGGTCTTGCGCTGCACACGAGCCTCGCCGCGTTGGCGAGCGCCATGCGGGCGCTGGCGCAGCGTGGCCGCTACCGCCTGCCGCCGCCCATGCCGCCGCGTCCGGCCGAGCCCGCGCTCGCGGCGGCGCTGGCGGCGCGGCGTGGCGCGCTCGCCGAGCACGCGGCGCGGCAAATCCTCGCCGCGGCCGGTCTGCCGCTGCCGCCGCAGCGCCTGGTGACACGACGCGAGGAGCTGAGCGCGGCGGCGGACGCGCTGGGCTTTCCGCTGGCGCTCAAGATCCAATCGCCCGATATCGCCCACAAGACCGAGATCGGCGGCGTGCGGCTCGGTATCGCAAGCGTGGTGGCGCTCGGCGATGCCTATGACACGATGATCGCCGCCGTCCGCCGCGCCCGGCCCGCGGCGCGGCTCGAGGGCGTTCTGCTGCAGCCCATGGCGAAGCCCGGTGTCGAAATGATCATCGGCACGATCCGCGATCCGGTGTTCGGTCCGCTGATCATGCTGGGATCGGGCGGGGTCGCCACCGAGCTGTTCAAGGACGTGACCTATCGTCTCGCGCCGGTCGATGCTGCCGAGGCGCGGCGCATGATCGATGATCTCCGCGCAGCGCCGCTGCTGCACGGCTTCCGCGGCGGCGCGCCGGCGGATATCGCGGCGCTTGCCGCGCTGGTGGCGGCGCTCTCGGATTTTGCCGCGACTTATCGCGACACCGTGCAGGAGACCGAGATCAATCCCGTCATCGTCCATGCGGCGGGCGAAGGCTGCACCATCGCCGACGCGCTGTTGACACTCGCGACCGGAGAAGAAAACCCAGACACATCGGAGGATCGCCCATGACATCGCCAGTCGCGAAACGCTTGTCCGGCAAGACCATCATCGTCACCGGCGCCGGGTCGCGCGCCGACGGCATCGGCAATGGTCGGGCGGCGGCTGTCCTGCTCGCCCGGCACGGCGCTCGGGTCGCGCTTATCGACACCGTGCGCGACTGGGTCGCGGTGACGGCGGAGATGATCGCCGCGGAAGCGGGGCAATGTTGCGTGATCGAGGCGGATGTCAGCCGTGCTGCCGACTGCGCCGCCGCGGTCGCGGAAACCGTCGGACGCTGGGGCCGGCTCGATGCCCTCGTCAACAATGTCGGCATCGCCGGACCGCGCGGCACGGCCGTCGAGGTCGATCCCGAGGCCTGGGACCAGGCGATGCGCGTCAACGTCACCTCGATGATGCTGATGGCGAAATACGCCATTCCCGAAATGCGCAAGCTCGGCGGCGGCGCCATCGTCAACATCGCCTCGGTCGCCGGCATCACCGGCGGCCACCCGCATCTCTTCTATCCCACATCGAAAGGCGCGGTGGTGCAGCTCAGCCGTGCCATGGCGGCGCAGCACGGCAGCGACAACATCCGCGTCAACTGCATCGCGCCCGGCATGGTCTATACGCCGATGGTCTATAGCGGCGGGATGTCGCCGGAGCTGCGCGACCAGCGCCGCCGGCGCTCGCTGCTCAAAACCGAAGGGACAGGATGGGATGTCGGCAATGGCGTGCTCTACCTCGTGAGCGACGAGGCGCGTTGGGTGACGGGTATCGTTCTGCCGATCGATGCCGGTGCCACCGCCGCGGCGGGTGGCTTGCCGG
>DATJLU010000024.1:0-16224 GCA_035509275.1 Allostellaceae bacterium
ATCCACGACGAAGTGGGTTTCCATGAAATCGGCCGCGTGACGCTGCTGGGCGCCATCACGCTGCTGCGCGTCATCGTGCTGATTGCGCTGGCGGCCCTGGTTTGGGTGCCGGTGGGCGTGTGGATCGGCTTGCGCCCGCGCCTCGCGCGCCACGTCCAGCCGGTGATTCAGTTCCTCGCCGCCTTTCCGGCGAATCTGTTCTTTCCGGTCGCGGTGTTCTTGATCGTGACCTATCACCTCAATGTCGAGATCTGGCTGTCGCCGCTGATGATTCTCGGAACCCAGTGGTACATCCTGTTCAACGTCATCGCCGGCACGTTGTCGCTGCCGACCGATTACCAGCTGGTCGCCGGCAATCTCGGCGTGCGCCGCTGGTTATGGTGGAAGCGGCTCATTCTGCCGGGCATCTTCCCGGCCTTCGTCACCGGCGCGGTGACGGCGTCGGGCGGCGCCTGGAACGCCAGCATCGTGTCCGAGCTGGTGAAATGGGGCGGCACCACCTTGCAGGCGACGGGCATCGGCGCCTATATCGCCGACGAAACCGCCACGGGCGACTTCCCGCGCATCGCTCTCGGCATTACCGTGCTGTGCCTTTACGTGCTGGCCTTCAACCGCCTGCTCTGGCGGCGGCTTTATCGACTGGCGGAAGAAAGGCTGCGGCTCGACTGATGAGGAAACACCATGTCCGTTGACACCCTGGCCTCCGCCGACGCGCAAGCGAATGGCGACGGGTTGATCTCCGCCCGGCAGGTCTGCAAGACCTATACGACCGGCGATTCCGCGGGCCGGTTGGTGCTCGACCATATCGACTTCACGCTCAAGGAAGGCGAGATCGTCTCCATCCTCGGCAAATCGGGCTCGGGCAAGTCGACCTTCCTGCGCATCCTGGCCGGGCTGACCGAGCCGACCGAGGGCCATGCGACCTATCGCGGCAAGGTGGTCGACGAGCCGGCGCATGGCGTGGCGATGGTGTTCCAGACCTTCGCCCTGTTCCCGTGGCTGACCGTGCTCGGCAATGTGGAGCTCGGCCTCGAGGCGCAGGGTATTCCGCGCGACGAGCGCCGCGAGCGCGCCATCGCCGCCATCGACCTGATCGGCCTCGATGGATTCGAGAGCGCCTATCCCAAGGAATTGTCGGGCGGCATGCGCCAGCGCGTGGGATTCGCGCGCGCCTTGGTGGTTAATCCGGATGTCTTATTGCTCGACGAGGCCTTCTCGGCGCTCGACGTGCTGACCGCCGAGACGCTGCGCGGCGACATGCTCGATCTCTGGCTCGAGCGCCGCGTGCCGACGAAAGGCATCATTCTGGTCTCGCACAACATCGAGGAGGCGGTCGAGGTGGCCGACCGCATCATCATCTTCGGCAGCGATCCCGGCCATATCCGCGCCGAGATTCCGGTGTCGCTGTCGCGGCCGCGCGACGTCGCCAGCCCGCGCGTCCAGCAGATCGTCGACGAGGTCTACGCCATCCTCACCACCGTGCCCGGGCGCGAGCCGGGACGGCGCGGGCTGCGCGGCGTCGAGACCGTCGGTGTCGGCTACCGGCTGCCGGCCGCCTCGATCCAACAGCTCGTCGGCCTTCTCGACGCGATCTCGGCGCCGCCCTATTCCGGGCGCGCCGACCTGCCGCACCTCGTCGAAAGCGAGCATATCGAGGACGAGGCGCTCTTCGTCCTGGTCGAAGCGCTGCAGCTGCTGGGCTTCGCCCAGGTGGCGGGTGGCGATATCTGGGCGACGCCGGTCGGCCGCGCTTTCGCCGAAGCCGATCTGCAGACGCGCAAGCAGATTTTCGCCGACCAGCTCCGCCGCTCGATCCCGCTCGCCGCGCATATCCGCAAGGTGCTGGACGAGCGGCCTGGTCATAGCGCGCCCGAGGCCCGCTTCCTCGCCGAGCTCGAGGATCATCTCTCCGAAGAGGAGGCGCATGAGGTGCTGGAGACGATGATCAACTGGGGCCGCTATGCCGAGCTTTTCGCCTACGATTACGATCGTGGCGTGCTGAGCCTCGAAAATCCAACCTGAGCGCCGCGTCTTGAGGCTGAAGCCGGGCTCGCTGCCCTTTACCATCCTGCTCGGCGCGCTCACGGCAATGACCGCTTTTGCCACCGATATGAGCCTGCCGGCGCTGCCGACCTTGACGCGGTCGTTTGCCACCTCGCCCGAGCGCGTGCAGCTGACGCTCAGCTTTTTCATCTTCGGCTATGGCGGCGGACAGCTTTTCTACGGGCCGCTGTCGGATCGCTTCGGCCGCCGGCCGATGCTGCTCGCCGGGCTCGCCATCTACACGCTGTCGGGCTTTGCCTGCGCCTGGGCGCCGAGCATCGAGGTGCTGGTCGCGGCCCGCCTCATTCAGGGGCTGGGCGGCTGTGTCGGCCCGATCCTGGGCCGCGCCATTGTGCGCGATCACTATAGCGGCGTGCACGCGGCGCAGATGCTCTCTTACGTCACGCTGGTCTTCGCCCTGGCGCCGATGGTGGCGCCGCTGCTCGGCGGCGCGCTGCTCGAGCTTTTCGGTTGGCCGTCGATCTTTCTCGCCTTCGGCGTGTTCGGATTGCTGCTGTTGATCGTCACCTGGTTCGCCTTTGCCGAATCGCTGACCGTTCCCGATGCTCGCGCCCTCGAGCTGACGCGGCTCATCGCCAAGGGCCAGCGCTTCTTCTCCAACCGGCATTGCGTCGGCTATATGCTGATCAACAGTTTCATCTTTGCCGGACTCTTCGCTTACATCTCCGGCTCGCCCTTCGTGTTCATCGGCATCTATGGCGTGCCGGCCGGCCGCTTCGGCTTCTATTTCGCCTTGAGTGCGCTCGGTATCGTCCTGGGAGCGCTGGTCAATGGCCGTCTGATCCGGCGCCGCTCGCCCGAGCGTGTGCTGCGCGTCGGCTTGCGCCTGCTCGCCGGCGCCGGCGCCGTGATGCTCCTGGTGGCGGTCTCCGGCTGGGGACGGCCGATCTGGTTCACGCTTGCCATGCTGGCCTATGTCTTCGCGCAAGGGCTGTGCATGCCCAACGCGATTGCCGCGGCGATGGAGCCGCTGCCCGACATGGCCGGCATGGGCGCCTCTTTTCTCGGCGCCGTGCAGATGCTGGGCGGCAGCCTTGCCGGCTATGCCGTCAACGCGCTCTATGACGGCACGCCGCTGCCGATGGCGGCAATGATCGCCGCCATGGCGATGGCTGCGCTTCTGGCCTATTATCTCGCCGCGCCCGGAATTTCCCATGCCGGCGACTCCGCCACCCCATAGACATGGCTCCAACGGGCGAGCGGGGGATATGTTGCCCACCGATCGCCCATAATCGTCGGACGAGCCGGCACCGCCGGCGTTACCTTCCCAAGCGACAGGAGACCGGACACCCATGCCAAAGCTGATCGATCCTGCGGCGCGCAGCCTCACGGCTGCTCTGATCGGCGCCGCGCTTCTGGCCGTATCGGCCGCTGCCGCCACGGCCGATTCTTCGGCGGCGCCGCCGCTGCTGGCGCAAGCGACACCAGCGGCGCCGGCACCGGCACCCAGCGCCGCTCCCGCGCCTGAACCCAGCGCGACGCCGGCCAAGAAGCGGCGCACGCCGACCGACCGGGTCGAGCTGCGCATCAAGGAGCTGCATTCGGAGCTCAAGATCACGCCGGAGCAGGAGCCGCAATTCGACGCCGTCGCCCAGGCGATGCGTGACGACGCCAAGGCGATGGAAGACGCGATCGCGCAGCGCCGCGAAGCCAAGTCGATGACCGCCGTCGATGATCTCAAGGCCTATCAGGCGATCGCCGACGCGCATTCCCAGGGTCTGCAGAAGCTGATCCCGGCCTTCCAGGCGCTCTACGATACGATGTCGCCGGAGCAGAAGAAGAATGCCGACGCCGTGTTCGGCCATACCCGCCATGCCGTGCATCACAAGAAGAAAAGCGAGGCGCAATGATCGCCGCTTCGCCAACGAGTCCGTGTCCGGGAAGGAGGAGAGGAATGACTGACCGGCTGTTGTGGGGGCTGCTCCTCGCCGGCTTGCTCGTCGCCGTTGCGGCGCCGGTGCGCGCCGATGACTACCGCCGGCCGCCGCCGCCGCATGCACGTTACGATCGCGACCGGCATCACCCGTACTATGCCCCTCCGCCGGGCCCGATCTATGCGCCGCCGCCCGTGGTTTACACCCCGCCGCCGGCGCCGGCCGGCATCAATCTGATCATCCCCTTCAATTTCCGTTAAGCGCCGCCGCGTCCCGGCAGGGCCTTTGCCTTGCCGGGACGCGGTGTGATAGGCAAGTGGGCGATGCCGACGTCCAGCCTGTTGCCGATGGTCGATGCCGCGTGCCGCGGCGGCGCGATCGCCCTCTTCGCGTTGCTGGCGGCGCTGATGCTGCGCCAGTCGCCGCGCTCGCCGGCAGCCTTCTATGGCGGGCTGTCGCTGGTCAGCGTCATTGCCTACCTGATCAACTCCTGGCCGGCGATCTTTCTGCGCCACCCGCCCTGGCTCGTCCCGATCATGCTCGTGGCGATGGGGACCCAGGCGCTGCTCTACCTTTTCGCCCGCGCCTGCTTCGATGACGAATTCAAGCGCTCCTGGCGCGACGCGCTGCCCTGGCTCGGCTTGGTCGGTCTCGGCTTCTGGTGCGCCTGCACCGGCGCGGCGGCCGTCTGCCGCAGTTTCCAGGCGGCGCAGCTCCTCTTCATCGCGCTCATCATCCATCAGGCGTTGCGGGGCAGGGGGGCCGATCTCATCGAGGGACGCCGCCGGTTCCGCATGGTGCTGGTGATCGCCGCCGCGGCCTATTGCCTGTTCATCGTGCTCTTGGAGACGGCCGAACAGAGCCCCGTCTTCGCCGCGCCGGTGAGCACCGGCAATGCGGCGGGGCTGCTCGCCTTCAGCTTCGCTCTGGCGCTGGCCGACTTGGGTTTGTCCGGGCGGAGCGGGCTTGTGCCAGGGCCGGTGCCGGCGCCGCGCCGCGCGAGCCTGGCCGATCCGCCGGAAAGCAACGCGCAGGAGGCGGCGCTGCTCGAGCGGCTGCGCCGCGTCATGGAAGCCGAGAAGGCCTATCGCGAGGAGGGGCTGGCGATCGCCGGCCTCGCCGCGCGGCTCGACCTGCCGGAATACCGCCTGCGCCGGCTCATCAACCAGCGCCTTGGGCATCGCAATTTCAGCAGCTTCGTCAATGGTTACCGTCTCGCCGATGCGCGCGCGGCGCTGGCCGACCCGGCGCAGGCCGAGGTGCCCATCCTCACCATCGCGCTCGATGCCGGGTTCCAGTCGCTGGGGCCGTTCAACCGCGCCTTCAAGGCCGCGACCGGCATGACCCCCACGGATTATCGCCGCCACCAGCTCGAACGTGCCGAGAAGGCCGCTTCCGCCGCGCCCAGTTCCGAAATCGGCACGCCGTTCCCGGCGTGATCACCCGGGGATCGCGGCCCGGCCACATCATACAAAAATCCGGTTCGGGGGATTTTCCCGCAACAATACACAATCCGCCCGGTTTTCTACCCCTCCTCTGAAGCGCGAAGGTAAGCGGTTTCGCGCAGGGCTATGAACCTCATCCAGGGGAGTGACGACCGTGAAATCCGTGATCGTCGTATCGATGATTGGCCTCGGGCTGGCCATCGCCGGCTGCAGCAATGCCGGCACTCAGCCGGCGGAACCGACGCCGCAGACGTCAACCACAACGCCGGTTGCCCCGAACGCCAATGGCGCGATACCGGTGACGCCGCGCAACGAGCCTGCCGGCGAGCCCCTGGTCTCGCCGAACAGCAACGTCCGCTGAAACAGCTCGCCGATCGGGCGGCAGGGATCAGCGTTCGCCGTTTTCCGAAATCGGCAAGCCTTTCCCGGCCTGATCGTCGATTCCGGCGAGAAGCGGCCCCTCCGGCCCGGCATGCTCCGGCTGTCCTTGCCGCCGGAGATGGCCATGAGTATTCACAGCTTCGTTACGATCCAAACCCTCGTCCCGCTCTTCTTCCTGCCCTTGGTCATCCTCGCCGCGGTGATCGAGGGGCTGGTCTTCGCGCTGCGCGGGCCCGGCTATGACTGGCGCGCCGCGCTCGCCTCGCTCAGCGACGCGCTCGGCCGCGAATATGTCGTCCACCGCTATATCGGCTACAGCATTGCCGTGCCGGTGATCGGCTGGGCCTGGGCGCATCGGGTCACGACCCTGCCGCTCGGCACGCCGGTGGCGGTCGCGTGCCTCTTTCTCGGCCAGGAATTCTGCTATTACTGGTTCCACCGCACCTCGCACCGTATCCGCTGGTTCTGGGCGACGCACGCGATCCATCACTCGAGCAACGCGCTCAACCTGTCGGCCGCCTTCCGCTTCGGCTGGTTCGATCGCATCAGCGGCAGCGGCATCTTCTACGCGCCGCTGGTCTGGCTCGGCTTCCCGCCCATCGCCGTCTTCGCCATGCTGACTTTGAACCTGCTCTACCAGTTCATCCTGCATGCGACCTGGATACCGAAGCTGGGCTGGCTCGAATACGTGCTCAACACGCCCTCGCATCACCGCGTCCACCATGCCGCGAACCTCGCCTATCTCGACGCCAATTACGGCGGCGTGCTCATCCTTTTCGATCGCCTGTTCGGCACCTTCACCGCCGAGCGCGCCGATCTGCCCTGCCGCTATGGGCTGGTGAAGCCGCTGCAGACCAACAACCCGGTGCTGTTCAATTTCTTCGAATGGCGCGCGCTGCTGCGCGACCTGCGTCAGGCGCGGAGCTGGCGCGAGCGCGCTCTCTATCTCTTCGGCCCGCCGGGCTGGCGGCCTGACGGCCAGGGCACGACGACCGAGGATTTGCGCCGCGCCGTCGCGGCGGCGGAGTAGGCTTCCGCCCAAAGTTGCGGTTGCGGCGGCGTCGAGCGCCCCTATGTTTAAAGTAACTGGGGATATCCGCGGATCGGGCCGATGTCAGGCACCTCGGAAGTGCGGCACTCAATCAGGGCGGGGGGAACGCTCGAGCGATTGGGAGCGGATCTGAAGGAGGCGGTGAAAGCCGCAGGGCCGCCGCTACTTTTTGGTTTGCGCGTCTGGGCCTCGGTCTCGCTGGCGCTTTATCTCGCGTTCTGGCTCCAGCTCGACGACGCGGTCTGGGCCGGCACCTCGGCGGCGATCGTCTGTCAGCCGCATCTCGGTGCATCGCTGCGCAAGGGCTGGTACCGCCTGATCGGCACCTTGGTGGGCGCGGTGATGATCGTCGTGTTGACCGCGCTCTTCCCGCAGGATCGCGCGCCGTTTCTCATCGGATTGGCGCTGTGGTGCGCGGTCAGCGCCATGGGCGCCACCCTGCTGCACAATTTCGCGGCCTACTCCGCGGCGTTGGCCGGTTACACCGCCGCGATCGTCGCCGCCGATACTCTCGGGGCGACCGGCGGTCCCAATGGACAGGTCTTCCTGCTTGCCGTCTACCGTGCGACCGAGATCTGCCTCGGCATCGTCTGCGCCGGCTTCGTTCTCGCCGGGACCGATCTGGGTGACGCGCCGCGCCGTCTGGCCCGGCTCTTTGCGACCTTGTCGATCGATATCATGCGCGGGTTCACCGGTACTTTGGCGTCGGCTGGGCCGGGACAGCCGGATACGCAGCTGGCACGCCGCGAGCTCACGCGGCGGGTCATTGCCCTCGACCCGGTCATCGACGAGGCTCTCGGAGAGTCCTCCGCCCTGCGCTACCACTCGCCGGCCTTGCAGATGGCGATGGATGGCTTGTTCACCGCGTTGGCCGGCTGGCGCGCGGTGGCCGTGCGCCTCGCGGGCATGCCGGGCGACAGGGCTCGGCAGGAGGCGGATGCCGTGCTGCGAAGCCTGCCGGAGGCGCTTCGATCGCTGCCGGCGTCGGGCGAACCGAGACGCTGGATGGCCGATCCCATCGGCCTGCGCCGGCTCTGCGATGCGACGGTCCGCAAGTTGATCGCGCTGCCGGCCGGCACGCCGTCGCTGCAGCTGCTGGCCGATCAGACGGCGGGCGTCCTGATCGGGATTTCGGAGGCGCTCGAGGGGCTCGCGACGCTCGTCGCCAGCCCCGCTCGGCGGGCTGGTTCCCGGCGCGCCTTCGCCTTCCGGATTCCCGATTGGCTGCCGGCGCTGGTCAATGCCGGACGCGCCTTCATCGTTATCGGCATCGTCGAGGTCTTCTGGATCGTCACCCAATGGCCGAATGGCGCGTTCGCCATCACCTTTGCCGCGATCGGCACCACGCTGCTCGCGCCACGCGCCGAGCAGGCTTACGCCGCGGCGGTGGTTTTCATGATCGGCACCTGTCTTGGCCTCGTCGTCGCGTCCATCATTGCTTTTGCGGTGCTGCCGGGGCTGGAAGGCTTCGCCGCCTTCAGCCTCGCGTTGGGCCTCGTGCTGGTACCCGCTGGCAGTCTGATCGCGCAAACGCGCTGGCCGACCGTATCGGTGATCGCTGCGGCGGTGACTCTGATCTTCTGTCCGCTGCTGGCGCCGGCGAATCGGCAGAGCTACGACCCGGTCCAATTCTACAACACCGGATTGGCGATCGTCGGTGGCCTCAGCGCCGCAATGCTCTCATTTCGTCTGCTTCCGTCGCCGTCGCCGGCATTTCGCGCGCGCCGGCTCCTGGCGCTGACCTTGCGCGATCTGCGCCGCCTTGCCCTGCGCTCGGTTCCATGGACGCCCCGCGATTGGGAGAACCGCGTCCTCGCCCGGCTCGTGGCCTTGCCGGATCAGGCCGAGCCGCTGCAACGTTCGCAGCTCATGGCGGCGCTGGCGGTCGGCACCGAGATCATCCGGCTGCGCCGTGTCGATGCCCGGCATCCCCTCGGCCCGGATCTCGACGCGGCATTCACGGCGGTGGCGCAAGGGCAAAGCGCGGCAGCGATCGCCCGGCTGGCGGTCCTCGATGACCGCCTCGCCTTGGCGCCCCCTCTCGGCCCGAGGCCGTCCGTCCCGCTGCGGACGCGTGCCCGGATCCTCGGGATGTCGGAATTGCTCACCCAGCATGGCGCTTATTTCGATACGGGAGTGGCGGCGTGAACTTCACCGAGATCAATCTTTTCGGCGTTTACGTGGCACCGATCTCGGTGATGCTGTTGGCCGCCTGGTTTGTCACCGCCGGGCTGCGCCGCATCGCCAGTCACTATGGTTGGTTGCGTCATGTCTGGCATCCCGCTCTCTTAGTGTTCGCGGTCTATATGATGGTGCTGTCCTCCATCGTGCTGATTGTCGCGCGGTGATCTCGCCATGCCCGATGCCGACATCAAAGTGAGGCGCGTCGAGACGGCAGAGGGGCGGCCGGTTGCGGTCCCCGACGCGCCGACCCGCGACAAGCCCGTGCGCCGGTTCCGTATCATGCCGCTTCTGATCACGCTGGCGGCGGTGGCGCTGGCCGTCCCCCTCAGCTGGGCGACGTGGAACGCCTATATGGGAGCGCCGTGGACGCGGGACGGCACCGTGCGCGCCTATGTGGTCACGATCGCGCCCGAGGTCGCCGGCCGTGTCGTCGAGCTGCCGGTTGCCGACAATCAGTATGTGCACAAAGGCGATTTGCTGATGGTGATCGACCCGACGGACTATCGCATCGCCGTTGCCAATGCCGAGGCGGCCGTAAAGCAGGCCGGCGCCGACGCCGAGAATGCCGCGATACAGGCAAAGCGCCGGACGGAGCTGAAGGGCTTGACCGTCAGCATCGACGAGCAACAGCTCTACAGCTCGAAAGCGGTGGCAACTCAGGCGGCCTATCAGCAGGCGCAGGCCAATCTGCAGCAGGCACGCGTCAATCTCGATCGCACCCAGATCCGCGCTCCTGTCGATGGCTGGATCACCAATCTCCTGGCGCAGCGGGGCATCTACGCGCATGTCGGACAGAACCTGATCTCGGTCGTCGATGCGCATTCCTTCTGGGTCGACGGCTATTTCGAGGAGACCAGTCTCGGCCGGGTTCAGGTCGGTGACCCCGCCGAGATCAGGCTGATGGGCTACTCGCAGATCGTTCGCGGCCATGTCGGCAGCATCGCGCGCGGCATCAATGTCCCGAACGCTCAACCCAATGCGCAGGGCCTCGCCACGGTCAACCCGATCTTCACCTGGGTGCGGCTTGCCCAGCGCATTCCGGTGCGCATCGAGATCGATCAGGTGCCGAAGGGCGTGGTCCTTTCCGCCGGCATGACGGCGACCGTGCAGATCGATCCCCGACCCGAGCCGGCGGCGAGCGAGGGAACGACCGCGGAACCGCCGAAGAACTGAGGAAGCCATGCGGAGCTGGGTCGGAGTGCTCGCCGCTTTCGTCGCGGCGTCATTGGCGTCCGGTACCACAGCGGCGCAGGGCTGGCCCGATTATGGCGGCGATGCCGGCGGCACGCGCTATTCGGCGGCGCGGCAGATCACCCGCGACAATGTCGGACAGCTCACGCTCGCCTGGACCTATCACACCGGCGAGGCGGCGCGCCGCGGCGATGCCTTCCAGCGCAGCGCCACCGAGGTGACGCCGATCCTCGCCGAAGGCAAGCTGGTGTTCTGCACGCCCTTCGACCGCGTCATCGCGCTCGATCCGGCGACCGGGCGCGAGCTCTGGGTCTTCGACCCCGGGCTTCCCGCCGGCTTCAAGCCCGGCGCTGGCTTCATCTGCCGCGGTGTCGCGGCCTGGCATGACGACAAGGCGCCGGCCGATGCCGTCTGCGCGACGCGGATCTTTCTCGGCACCAACGATGCGCGTCTCATCGCGCTCGATCTCGCGACGGGCAAGCCCTGCCCGGGTTTCGGCCGGGACGGCGAGGTGTCGATGTCGCCCGATATCCCGCAGCGCTATCCCGGCGAGCTGCAGATCGATTCTGCTCCTGTCCTCATCAACGACACCGTCATCGTCGGCTCGGGGATCGACGACATGTCGCGCGAGCGCGCCCCAAGCGGCACCGTCCATGCGTTCGACGCCCGGACCGGCGCGCCGCGCTGGAGCTTTGATCCGGTGCCGCGCCGCGCCGATGATCCCGCCGCGGCGTCCTGGGGGGATCAGAGCTATCAACACTCCGCCGGCGGCGGCGCCTGGGCGCCGATCTCGGTCGACGCCGCGCGCGATCTCGTCTTCCTGCCGACGGCGGGTCCCACCGCCTCCTACTATGGCGGGGAGCGGCCGGGCGATGATCTCTATACCTCTTCGGTCGTCGCCTTGCGTGGCTCCGACGGCGCCGTGGTCTGGCATTTCCAAACCACGCATCACGACATCTGGGACGATGACGTGGCGGCGCAGCCGAGCCTCGTCACGCTCCATCGCGACGGGCGCGACATTGCCGCGCTCGTGGTTGCCGCCAAGACCGGCTTCGTCTTCGTGCTCGATCGCGCCACCGGTAAGCCGCTGTTTCCGGTCGAGGAGCGGCCTTTCCCGGCGAGCGACGTGCCCGGCGAGGTGACCTCGCCGACCCAGCCGGTGCCGCTGGCGCCGCCGCCGCTGGTGGCGCAACGCCTCACCGCCGCCGATGCCTGGGGCCTCTTCTATTTCGACAAGCTCGCCTGTCGGCATCGGCTCGAAGCGCTCGACACGCGCGGCCTCTACACGCCGCCAAGCCTCAGGGGCATGGTCCTCTTTCCCTTCGCCGGCGGCGGCGGCAATTGGGGCGGCGGCGCCGTCGATCCCGAGCGCCATCTCTTCATCGTCAACACCATGCGCCTCGCCCATGTGATCCGGCTGATCCCGCGCGCCGATTATGCGGCGGCACGCGCGGCCGACCCCAAGGTCGAGATCGGCCTCGGGCTCGGCACCCCCTACGCCGCCGAGCGCGCGCTGCTGACCTCGCCGCTCGGCATTCCCTGCAATGCGCCGCCCTGGAGCGTGCTGAGCGCCGTGGATCTCGCTTCCGGCACCATCAAATGGCAGGTGCCGCTCGGCGAAAAGTTCTTCGGCCTGATCCGTGGACTGCCCGGCGTGGGCGGGCCGATCGTCACCGCTGGCGGCCTCGTCTTCATCGCCGCGGCCATGGACAACCGTCTGCGCGCTTTCGACGTCGAGTCCGGCCGGGAGCTGTGGCGGGCGAGCCTGCCGGCCGGCGGGCAGGCGACGCCGATGACCTATGTCGTCAACGGCCGCCAGTTCGTCGTCATCGCCGCCGGCGGCCATTTCCGCATGGGCACGCCGCTCGGCGATGCCATCGTCGCCTTCGCCCTGCCGCAGTGAAGCGATTCAGCCCTTGGGCCGCATCGTCGGGAAGGCGATGACGTCGCGGATCGACGGGCTGTCGGTCAGCAGCATCACCAGCCGGTCGATGCCGATGCCGAGACCGCCGGCCGGCGGCATGCCGTATTCGAGCGCGGCGACGTAATCGGCGTCGAGGCGCTGCGCCTCCTCGTCGCCGCGCGCCCGCTCCGCCATCTGCGCCTCGAAGCGCTGCTGCTGATCGAGGGGATCGTTGATCTCCGAGAAGGCGTTGGCGACTTCCCAGCCATTGATGTAGGTCTCGAAGCGCTCGGTGAGCCGCGGATCGTTGCGGTCCGCCTTGGCCAGCGGCGAGATTTCGCGCGGAAAGCCGGTGACGTGGATCGGCTGGATCAGCGTCGCCTCGACCCGCGCGGCGAACACCGCCTCGAGCGCGCGGCCCCAGCCGGCGCTGTCCGCCACCTCGACCTGGAGCCGCCGCGCCGCGGCCCGCGCATCCTCGTCGCCAGGGATGGCGAGGAAATCGACGCCGGTCTCGCGCTTGACCAGCCCCGCCATGCTCTCGTGCGGCCAGGGGCCGGCGAGCTCGATCTCGCGCTCGCCATAGCGGATGCGCGTTGTTTCCAGCACCTCGCGCGCGATCTCGGCGACGAGCGTCTCGGTGAGCGCCATCATGGCGCGGTAATCGACATAGGCCTCGTAGAGCTCGAGCGAGGTGAATTCGGGATTGTGCCGCGGCGAGATCCCCTCGTTGCGGAAATTCCGGTTGATCTCGAAAAGCTTGTCCGCGAGGCCGCCGGCCAGCAGGCGCTTCAGATGCAGCTCCGGCGCGATGCGCAGATAGAGCTCCATGTCGAGCGCGTTGTGATGGGTGACGAAGGGCTTCGCCGTGGCGCCGCCGGGAATGACATGCAGCATCGGCGTCTCGACCTCGAGAAAGCCGCGCTCGATCAGGAGCCGCCGCATGGTCGCGATGATGCGCGAGCGGTTGCGCAGCACCGCGCGGCTCTGCTCGTTCATGATGAGGTCGAGATAGCGCTGGCGGTAGCGCGTCTCGAGATCGGCAAGGCCGTGATATTTCTCGGGCAGCGGCAGCAATGCCTTGGCAAGGACGGCGACGCGCTTGGCATTCACCGTAAGCTCGCCGCGCTTGGTGCGCCGGACGATGCCGTCGACGCCGATGATGTCGCCGAGATCGAGCAGCGGCAGCAGCGCCTGCTGCGCCTCGTCGAGCGATTTGCGGTCGCTGAAGATCTGGATCTTGCCGGAATTGTCGTGCAGGTCGATGAACATGCCGCTGTTGCGGATGGCGTGGATGCGCCCCGCCACCGCGACGCGATCCTGGGTGACCGCGCCGGCGGGCAATTCGGCGTAGCGCCGGTCGAGCGGCGCGGCCTCGTCGGTGCGCGCGAAGCCGTACGGGTAGGGATCGACGCCGAGCCCCTGCAGCGCCTGCAGCTTGTCGAGCCGCGCGCGCCGGAACAGGTTTTGCTCTTCTTCTCGCTCTTCCGCCATTCGACCGCTCCGCCGCCGCGCCGGCACCACAGCGGAACCCACTTCGTCCGAGATCGCCCGTGAGACCGGCCGGAACATAGTGGCCCGGCATCACCCTCACAAGCTAGCGGTGCGCGCGGCGCCGCAGCCGATATAGTCGCGCCCATGCCGCCGGACCGCATCTCCTTGCCCGACGTGCCCGCGGTCGTCGCGGGCGCACGGCTGATTCTGGCGCTGTCGCCCGACGGCGAGCTCGCGGAGCTTGCGCCGGCGGAGGCGCGGCGGCGAATCGCGGGCGCGGTGCCGCTGGTCTGCCACGCCCGCGCGCTGGCGCGGCGGCTCGAGCTGCCCGGCTTGCGCTGCCACGACGTGCTCGAGCTGTTCGCCTTCGTGCGCCCGGCGCAGTTCTGCGTGCCGACCGCGCGCGGCCTCGCCGAGCGGCTCGGCCTCGACTGCGCGCCGACGCGCGCCGGCGAGGCGCTCGCATTACCGCGCATCGCGGCCGCGCTGCTCGCCGAGCTGGCGCGGGCACGCGATCCCGAAGCGGCGACGCTCGGCAATGCGATGGCGGCGGCCGGCTGGACGTGGGGGCCTTACGTGCAGGCCGCGCTCGCCGGCGTGGCGCCCGGCGCGCGCGGCTTCGCGGTATGGCGCGGCCTGCCCGAGATCTCCGAGCATGCGCCGTCGCCGCCCGCCGGACACGAGCCGGTCGAGCAGGACGAGGCGCGGCGCCGGCTCGCCGAGCTGGTCGGCGCGGACGCCGAGCCGCGCCCGAGCCAGTCCGACTACGCCGCAGCCCTGACGCCGGCGTTCGCGCCGCGCGACCGCACGGGCGAGCCGACGGTCGTGCTCGCCGAGGCGGGCACCGGCGTCGGCAAGACCTTGGGCTATCTCGCGCCGGCCAGCCTGTGGGCCGAAAAGAACGAGGGGCCGGTGTGGGTCTCGACCTTCACGCGCAACCTGCAGCATCAGATCGACGGCGAGCTCGATCGCCTGTTTCCGACGCGTGAGCTCAAGATGCTCAAGGCCGTCGTGCGCAAGGGCCGCGAGAATTATCTCTGCCTGCTCAATCTCGAGGAGGCGGTGCAAGCGCTGCCGGCGCAACCGGGCAATGCCATCGCGCTCGGCCTGATGGCGCGCTGGGCCGCGGCGTCGCGCGATGGCGACCTCACCGGCGGCGACTTTCCCGGTTGGCTGCCCGAGCTGCTCGGCCGCCCGCGCACGCTCGGCCTCGCCGACCGCCGCGGCGAATGCATTTATTCGGCCTGCCAGCACTATCACCGCTGCTTCATCGAGCGCAGCATCCGGCGCGCCAAGCGCGCCCAGATCGTGATCGCCAACCACGCGCTCGTGATGGTGCAGGCCGCGCTCGGCGGCGACGACGACACCGTGCTGCCGACGCGCCTGGTGTTCGACGAAGGCCACCACGTGTTCGACGCGGCAGACAACGCGTTTTCGGCGCACCTGTCGGGCGGCGAGGGTGAGGAGCTGCGCCGCTGGCTGCTCGGCGCCGAGGGCGGCCGCGCCAGCCGCGCGCGCGGCCTCAAGCGGCGGGTCGAGGATCTGGCGGCGGGCGACGAGCAGGCCGTCGGTGCGCTCGACCAGGCACTGGCGGCGGCGCGCGAGCTGCCGGGCGACGGTTGGCCCGGGCGCCTCGCCGAGGCGCGGCCGGTCGGCGCGCTCGAGCGCTTCCTCGACAAGGTGCGCGGCCAAGTCTACGCGCGCACCTCGCGCCACCAGGACGTCCACGGGCTCGAGACCGAGCTGCATCCGCCGATCGACGGTCTCGTCGAGACGGGCGCCGAGGCGGCCGCCGCCCTGCGCAAGCTGCGCGCGCCGCTCGAGCGCCTGCATACGCGTCTCCTCCGGCGCCTCGAGACCGACGCCGAGACGCTCGACAGCACGACGCGCCAACGCATCGAGGCGATCGGCCGCAGCCTGAACCGACGCGCGCTGGTGCCGCTCGCCGGTTGGATCGCGATGCTCGACGCGCTCGCCGCGGCGACGCCGCCCGAGTTCGTCGACTGGCTGCAGATCGAGCGCATCGACGGACGCGACCTCGACGTCGGCATGTACCGCCATTGGATCGACCCGACCCGACCGTTCGCGCTCGCCGTGATCGAGCCGGCGCACGGCGCGGCCATCACGTCGGCGACCTTGACCGACGGCACCGGCGACGATGCGGCCGACTGGGCGGCGGCCGAGGCGCGCAACGGCGCGCTGCACCTCGCCGCGCCGGCGCTGCGCGCGCGCGTGCCCTCGCCGTTCGACTATCCCGCGCAGACCCGCGTCTTCATCGTCACCGACGTGCGCAAGGACGATCTGGGCCAGGTCGCAGCCGCCTATCGCGCGCTGTTCCTCGCCGCCGGCGGCGGCGCGCTCGGCCTGTTCACCGCGATCTCACGGCTGCGCGCCGTCCATTCGCGCCTGGCGCCGGCGCTCGACGAAGCCGGGCTCAAGCTCCTGGCCCAGCACGTCGATCCGCTCGAGACCGCGACCTTGATCGATATTTTCCGCGCCGAGGAGGACGCCTGCCTGCTCGGCACCGATGCCGTCAGGGACGGCGTCGACGTGCCGGGGCGCTCGCTGCGGCTCATCGTTTTCGACCGGGTGCCGTGGCCGCGTCCGGACATCCTGCACCGCGCCCGCAAGCCGGTC
>DATJLU010000025.1:0-57693 GCA_035509275.1 Allostellaceae bacterium
TGCCGGCCTCACCAAACGTTTCGGTGGGCTGGTCGCGGTGAAGGATATCAGCCTCGCCGTCACATCTGGCGAAATCCTCGGCCTGATCGGCCCGAACGGTTCCGGCAAATCGACCGTAATGAAATGCATCATGGGCATCGAGCGGCCCAATGCCGGCCGCGTCCGCATCGCCGGCACCGACGTCGCCGGCTGGCCCACGCATCGCATCGCACGCCAGGGCGTCGGCATCGTGTTCCAGCATTCGCATCCGCTGCCCCGGCAGACCGTACTTGAGCACATCGAGATCGCCCTGCTGCCCGACAGCCTGCTGCAACTGGTGGCGGACCGGCACGTCGGCGAGCGGGCGCGCGCGATTGCCGCTCGCGTCGGGCTGGAGCGGGTGATGCACCGGCTGCCGCGCACCCTGCCCTTCGCCGACCTGCGCCGGCTGGAGCTGGCCAAGGCGATCGCGCGCAACCCGAAAGTGGTGCTTGTCGATGAACCGTTCGCCGGCCTCACCGCGGCGGAGGTTGCCGACTTCTCCGAACTGATCGCGAGTTTTCGCGCCGAGGGGCACGCGGTGCTGCTGGTCGACCACAACGTCAAGGGTGTGGCGGCACTGGTCGATCGCGTGCTGGCGATGTATCTCGGCGAGCGCGTCGCCGAGGGCACTGCGGCGGAGGTGATGCGCAACGAGACGGTGCGCGCCGTCTATCTCGGCGGCAGCATCGAGGCGACCGCGCATCGCGCGGCCCGCCCGCGCTCGGCGGAGACGCTGTTGAGCGTCGAAAAACTCAGCGTCAGCTATGGCAAGGCGCAGGCATTGGAAGACGTGTCGCTGCATGTGGGTGCCGGCGAATTCGTCTCGGTCGTCGGGCTGAACGGCGCCGGCAAGACCACGCTGTTCAACGCGCTCAGCGGCATGGTCGCGGGCAGCGGCGCCATCCGCTTCGCCGGCACCGATCTGCGCACGCGCACCGCGGCGCAGATCGCCCGGCTCGGCCTGGTGCAGTGCCCGGAGAACCGGGAACTGTTCGGCGACATGACGGTGCATGAGAATCTCGACCTCGGCGGCCAGCATCTGCCGCGCGAGGCGTGCGCGCGCCAGCTCGCCTGGCTGTTCGAGCTGTTCCCCATCCTCGCCGAGCGGCACCGGCAGGCGGCGCGCACGCTCTCGGGCGGCGAGCAGCAGATGCTGGCGATCGCGCGCGCGCTGATGATGCAGCCGCGCCTGCTGGTGCTGGACGAGCCGACGCTCGGGCTTGCGCCGGTGATCATCGCGCAGCTCTCGCACGCGCTGGAGCGGCTGCGCGCCGAGGGCAACATCACCGTACTGCTGGGCGAGCAGAACGTCACCTTCGCGCTGCCGCACGCCGATCGCGTCTATCTGCTCGAGCATGCCCGGATCATCTGGGAAGGGACGCCGGCGCGCTTTGCGGCGGAAATGGGCACCGGATATCTCTAGGCGCCGCTTCCGCAGCCGGCCCAGCCGCGCGCGGTGGAGTAGCGGCGACGCGCGAAATTCAGCCCGTATGGCGTGATCCTCTCCCGCGCGAAGGTCCCGATGCTGCACGGCATCCCGTGCCGGCATAACTTCTGATATACTGCGCGCAAATTGCGGCGTGATCGCCCGAATAATAAGCCTTCGGAAGGGGCCGTTGGAAAGGGGCCTATGAAGACGATGCACAGACGTGCATTGATCAAGGCGGCCTTGGCGACGCCCGTCGCCGCCTCCATCCTCCGGCCGCGCGCCGCGGCCGCGGAGTTCGTCTTCAAATTCGGCAACAACGTCCCGGCGACCTATCCGCTGAACACACGGGTGAAGGCAGCGGCGGCGCGCATCCGTCAGGCGACGAACGGCCGCTTCGACCTGCAGATCTTCCCCGCAGGCCAGCTCGGCACCGACACCGACATGCTGACACAGGTCCGCTCCGGCGCTTTGCAGTTCTTCACCCCGTCGGGCCTCGTGCTCTCGACCTTCGTTCCGCTGACGGCGATCAATGCGCTCGGCTTCGCCTTCAAGGATTACAGGCAAGTGTGGCCGGCCATGGACGGCAAGCTCGGCGCGATCATCCGCGCGAAGATCGACGCCGCCGGCCTCTATGCGCTCGACAAGATGTTCGACATCGGCTTTCGCGAGATCACCAGCAGCACGCGCCCGATCGAGGGACCCGAGAGCCTCCGCGGTTTCAAGATCCGCATTCCGCCGAGCCAGCTCGGCGTCTCCATGTTCAAGGCGCTCGGCGCCGCGCCCACGACGCTGAACTTCGCCGAAGTCTACAACGCCTTGGAGACTCACATCGTGGACGGCCAGGAAAATCCCCTGTCCATCATCGACGCGGTAAAGTTCTATGAGGTGCAGAAATACGTCTCGATGACCAATCATATGTGGGACGGATTCTGGATGGTGTGCAACGGGCCCGCGTGGAAGGGCCTGCCCGACGATGTTCGCCAGGTGGTGTCGCGCGAGCTGAACCGCGCCGCCGAAGAGGATCGCCAGGACATCGCCGCTCTCGACACATCACTCAAAGGCAAGCTCGAAGCCAAGGGGATGCAGTTCAACACGCCGGATCCGACGGCGTTTCGCGCCGCGCTGAAGCGTGCCGGCTTTTACGACGAGTGGCGCAAGGCGTTCGGTGCGGAGGCGTGGACGACGCTGGAATCTTATGTCGGCCCCCTCGCTTGAGCGCGCCGGCAGCGCAGAGCCGATGGCGACACTCGGGCGGTCACCACTCTTTGATTGGCCCGTCATCGCTGCGCGGGCCTAGAGTCGCGGGTCAAGCCGAGGAGAACCTCCGCGATGAGGTACGCAGCCTGGGCCGTTGCGCTCACTCTGTCGTCGGTCGCCGCCGTCGCGCCTGCTCGTGCGGATCGCGGCCGTGCCGCGGTCGCCGTTGGGCACCCGCCGTTTTCCCACCCCTTCTTCTTTCACCCGGCGCATCCGTTCTTCTTCCAGCCCTTCCATCCGTTTTTCTTCCGCTCGACGGTTTTCTTCGGCGCGCCCGGCTTCGCGCCGCCGCCTTTCGCCTACTATCCGCCGCCCCCCGCCTACGCCTACGCGGCGGCGCCGGCCTACTATTACCCACCGCCGCCGCCTGCCGCCGCGCCCGCGCCGAACCGCAGCAACGGCGCCGCGGATTGCCGCGATTACCAGACGACCATCACCATCGACGGCAAGCCGCAGCCGCTGGTCGGCACCGTGTGCAAAGGGCCGGACGGAAACTGGCATGTGGTCCCATAGCCGCGCGGCGATGTCGGCGTCCGAAAACCGCGAGCATCGCCACGGCAGCCGCGGCATAATCGGCGCATGGAGCTGCTTGACCGCACCGCCTGCTACCGCGCCATAGAGACGCGCGATTCGCGCTTCGACGGCAGGCTGTTCGTCGGCGTGACGTCGACCGGCATCTATTGCCGGCCGATCTGCCCGGCGCGCACGCCCAAATTCGAGAATTGCCGCTTCTTCCCTTCGGCCGCGGCCGCGCAGGAGGGCGGCTTTCGCCCCTGCTTGCGCTGCCGGCCCGAAACCGCGCCCGATCTCGCCTTCTGGCGCGGCAGCTCCAACACCGTGTCGCGCGCTCTGGCGCTGATCGCCGACGGCGCGCTCGATGGCGGCGAAGCCGGCATCGAAGCGCTGGCCGAGCGTCTCGGCCTGGGCGGGCGCCAGCTCCGCCGCCTCTTCCAGCAGCATCTCGGCGCCTCGCCGCTCGCGGTCGCTCAGACGCGACGCGTGCTGCTGGCAAAGCAGCTGATCCAGGAAACGCAGCTTTCGATGGCCGAGATCGCGCTCGCCGCCGGCTTCGGCAGCGTACGCCGCTTCAACGAGACGTTCCGCGCGCTTTATCGCCGCCCGCCCGGCGCGCTCCGGCGCAAGCCGCCGGCGCGAGCGGAAAGCGCGGCCGGCGTGACGCTTCGCCTCTATTACCGGCCGCCTTATGACTGGGACGCCATCCTGGCCCATCTCGCTGCGCGCGCGATTGAGGGAGTGGAGCTGGTCGAGACCGGCGTCTATTGGCGCAGCCTGGGATTAGGCGGCGCTCTCGGCTCGGTCGCCGTGGCGCATCGGCCCGAGCATCGCTGCCTTGCCGTGACCTTGCGCTTTCCCGCGCTCGGCGCGCTGCCGGCGATCGCCACGCGGGTGCGCCGGCTGTTCGATGTCGGCGCCGATATCGAGACCATCGGCGCGCATCTCTCGCGCGACCCGCTGCTGGCGCCGCTCATCGCGCAGCGTCCCGGCCTGCGCGCGCCGGGCGGCTGGGACGGGTTCGAGCTCGCCGTGCGCGCCATCCTCGGACAGCAAGTGTCGGTCGGCGCCGCCCGCCGCCTCGCCGGACGGCTGGTGGCGCTCTGCGGCGAAAGCCTGCCGGCGGAGGCGACGGCGCATCGGGGGCTCTTGCGCGTCTTCCCTTCGCCGCAGCGCCTCGCCGCCGCTGATCTGAACCAGCTGGGGATGCCCCGGGCGCGCCGCGCGGCCTTGGCGGCGCTCGCCGCCGAAGCCGTAGCGGATCCGCATCTTTTCCGTCCCTTCGGCACGGTCGAAGAAGCGATCCAGCGGCTCCGCGCCATTCGCGGCGTCGGCGAATGGACGGCGCAATACATCGCGTTGCGCGCGCTGCGCGAGACCGACGCGTTTCCCGCTGCGGATATCGGCTTGCTGCGCGGCGCCGCGCTGATCGACGGCAAACGGCCGACGCCGGCCGATCTTATCGGCCGCGCCGAGCCGTGGCGGCCGTGGCGCGCCTATGCGGCGCAGCATCTCTGGGCCGCCGACGCCGCGGCTCTGGCAGCAGGGGAGATGATCCATGGCTGAGACGCTGCGCTTCGTCATCGACCGGACCGAAACGCCGATCGGCGAGCTGCTGATCATCGCCGATGGCGAGGGCAGGCTGCGGGCCACCGATTGGCGCGAGCACGAGACGCGCCTCTTCCGCTTGCTGCGCCGCTATTACGGCGAAGCCGGCGAGCGGCTCGCGCCGCAACGGGATCCGAACGGGCTCACCCAAGCCTTCGACGCCTATTTCGCCGGCGAGCTCGCCGCGATCGACCGCTTGCCGGTCGCCACCAACGGCACGCCCTTCCAGCAAGCGGTCTGGCGGGCGCTGCGCGACATCCCCTGCGGCACGACGCTCTCCTATGGCACGCTCGCCCGCCGCATCGGGCAACCGGCGGCGGTGCGCGCCGTCGGCCTCGCCAATGGTGCCAACCCGATCAGCATCGTCGTGCCCTGCCATCGCGTCATCGGCAGCGATGGCAGCCTCACCGGTTATGGCGGCGGCATCGAGCGCAAGCGCTGGCTGCTGCAGCATGAGGGGGCGCTTACCGGCGCGGAGCATCAGACTCAGCTCTTTGCGTCGGCGGGCGCAGCGTCGAGATAAGACGGTCCGACCGCCATTGTCGCAACGCCCCGGCGGCTTCCTGCCCTCGCCTCGCCGTTGTATAGAAGGCGAGCCAAAGACGGAGGGGAGGAACATCATGCGCAAATTGACGATGGTGGCCTGCGCGCTGGCGGCGTTGGCGATCGGCACCGCGCCGCAGGCCGCCGAGCCGATCAAGAGCCAAGTGACGGAGCTGATGACCACGCCGCTCACCGGCGATGCCGGTCGCGAGGTGAAGGTGCTGAACGTGGTTCAGCCGCCTGGTGCCGATAGCGGCCGGCATTTCCATTACGGCGACCAGTACACGACGGTGCAAGAGGGCGAGATCAAAATCACCGTCGATGGCGATGGCGAGCATGTGCTCAAGGCAGGCCAAGTGCTGCACATCCCGCCGATGAAAGTGCATCGTACCCAGAATCTCACCGACAAGCCGGCGCGCACCACCGAGTTCTTTATCGTCGCCACCGGCAAGCCGCTCAGCCAAAAGGCGGAATAGACGCGCCGACCCGGCTCCGCGCTTGGTCTCGGGCACGTCGTTGCCGCGAGACTATCGCGCCCGGCTTCGACGGTCGCGCCCGGCGCAAGCGAGTGCATTTGGGACTCACGCGCGATCGACGCGGGCGAGGTAGCAGCCGCGCGGCGCGAAATGGGCGTGGAGATAGGCCACGTCCGGGCGCGCCAGCATGCGCTCGATAGCGGGCGCGACGGCGCCGCCGGGGAGGACATCGGCATCCACCATCATGTCCTCGCCATCGTAAGCGCGGAGCGACAGCGCGCTGCTCTGGGCGAGCACCTCCGGCAGCTTGTCGATGCGGTCGAAGGTCTCCCGCGCCGTTTCGCGGACGAAGATCGGCCCCGAGGCGCGGAAGGGCGAGTGCGGCGCCGGCTGATGCGGATAGGCGAGAAGGATCGCGGTTTCGCCGGCCGGGGTATAGCGCAGGCTCACCCGGCAGGGCATGCGCGCCCCCGCCATCGGCGCCAGGCAGCGCCGCGCGCCTTGCGCCAGGAGCGCGGCATCGCCGAGCGCGAAGAGCGGCTGGAACGGCGTGACGGGAAGACCGGAGATGCGAAAGCTCATCGGGACTCTCCTTGCGTGCGGTCCCGCTTTCTCGCACGACCCTGCCGTCGCGCTCTATCCGCTTTGCGCGTCGAATTGCGGCGAGGGTCAGAACATGCCGTTGGCGTTGGCGGCGTGCTCCGGGATCGGCTGCACGACATCCCAATGCTCGACGATCTTGCCGTTCTCGAGGCGGAAGATGTCGACGATCGCATTGCCGCGCGTGCCGGGCTCGCGCACGGCATGAACGTGCAGGATGACATAGTCGCCATCGGCGAAGACTTGCTTGATCTCGCTATGCGATTGCGGAAATTTCTCGCGCAGGAACTCGACGAAGCGCTTGAACCCGTCCGGCCCGTCGGCGGCGTTGGGATTGTGCTGAATGTAGCGCGGCCCGAAATACTGCGCCGCCTTGGCGAAATCCTTCTGATTGAGGCCGGCCTCGTAGAAGGCAATCACGGTCTTCTTGTTGGCCTCCTGCTGCGCGCCAGCGAAGGCCGGACCGGCAACGAGCAGCAGAGCGGCGGCAAGGGTGAAGGCTTTTAAGCGCATGACGGTGCTCCCGGAGGTTCCGTCGCCGAGTTTAGCCGGTTGGAGTACGCTGGTATCGCGTTCGCGTGGACGCCGCTTAATCCTCGACCGCCGGCCGGGTTTCCGGCATGGCGCCCAAGATGATCAGCGTCGCCGCGAGCCCGGTCGCCGCCAGTGCGCAGAACGCAGCGGGATCGCCGAAGCGGTCGGCGATCCAGCCGGCGAGCGTCGTGCTGAAGGTGGCGCCGATGCCGATGGCGACGCCGACGAACCCGAGCGACAGGTTGAAATGGCCGGACCGCCCGGCGATGTCGCTGACGACGAGCGGCACCATCACGCCAAAGCACGCGCCGGCAATGCCGTCGAGCGCCTGGATCAGCACCACCGCCGCCGGATTGGTCGTAAGCGCGAACAGCACGCCGCGGAGCGGCAGCATGGCGAAGCCGAGCAGCAGCGCCAAGCGCCGGCCGCGCGACTGGGCAAGGCGCCCCACCTGCGGCGAGAACAGCGCCACGATCAGCTGCGGCAGCACGATGCAGGCGGCGATGAGCAGGCTCGCAATGCTGCCCGCGCGCTTCGTCACCTCGGTGCTCACCAGGGGCAGAAGCGCCGCATTGGCGAGGGTAAAGAGCAGGGCGCAAACGGCGAAGATCAGGAGCCGGCCATCGGCCAGGACGTGGCGGACGGTCTCCTTGTGTACCCGGCGCTCCTGACGGCGCTCCATCTGCTCGTCGAGGCTGGAGAGCGGCACCAGCGCGATGATGGCGGGCAGGGTCAGCGCCGCCGTCAGGACGAAGACCGATTGGCTCGAGATGTAATATCCGCAGGCGCCCATCAGGATGGCGCCGAGCCCGTTGCCGATCGAGGAATAGCGCGCATTACGGCCAAGACGGACGCCGAAAGCGGCGGAGCCGGCGATGGCGAGGCTCATCGCGGCGATGGCCGGCCCGAGCGTGCAGCTGGAAAAGCCGTGCAGGATCTCGGCGACATAGACGAAGAGCGGCGTCGGCCGCATGGCGAAGAGCAGCGCGCTCGCGGTGAAGGCGATGATGCTCGCGGCGGCGACGCGGCTCTTGTGTCGGGTCGCGTCGACGAGCGCGCCGGCCGGCACCTGGCTTACCATCGCGGTGATGGTGCCGAGGCTCAGCGCGAAGCCGATCGCGGTCTGGGTCCAGTTATGCGTCGTCAGATAGACGGCAATGAAGGGGCCGAAGCCGGTTTGGATATTGGCGACGAAGAGGTTCAGCCAGTCGAGGCTGCGCTCTGCGGTCGGCGGCACCGTCGTTGCGGCGAGCTTCGCGTCATACGCCTGCTGTACCAAACCGATGCCCGTTCATTTGCCCGGGTTGGGTGCTGCGGATCGCCCTTCGGCCGCGGGCGGGCCGACCAGCTGTACCTCGTTGCTCCCAGGCTTGTACTCGGGCGCCGCCTGGACCTGGGGACGGGTCAGCGCCAGCAGGATGGGGGCGTTCGGATCGTCGGGGTTGAATTGCAGCAATTGCCAGTCGATGGCGATCTTGCGCGTGCCAACGCCGAGAAAGCCGCCGAAATCGATCACCGCGCCGAGCGGGATGCCGTTGCGGTCGACCAGCACATCGACCACCGGCCCCATATCGGCCCCGGCGGCGTCGCGCACCTTGCGGCCGAGGACGGAGGTCGCCGTGCTCGACGGCAGCGTCTCGATGTTCTGCGGCGGCATCGCCGGCGTATTGGCCACGGCCGGCGGTGGCTTGGTCGCGGCGGCGGCCGGCGGCACCGGCTGGACGCCCGGTGCGGGCGCCGGCGGGGCGGCGGCCGTGGCGGCGGGCGGACTGGACCCTGCGGCTGGCGGCGCCGGCGGGGCGCTGGACGAAGCCCCGGGCGAGGGCGGTGCGTTGGCCGCGGCCGGCGCGGGCGCGGCGGGCGCGGCCGCGGGCGGCGCCTGTGGCCCGCTGGGCGGAGCGGCGGCGGGAGCGGCGGCCGCCGGCGGCTGCGCCGTGGGCGGCGAGGCGGCTTGCGCCGCGGGCGCCGGCGCGGGTGTCTCGCCGCTGGCGGCGCCCAGACCGAGCGACAGCGCTACTGCGGCACCGGCGAGCCCGGACAAAAGCAAGGCAAAGCGCGACGCGGTCATGGTGGCTCCATCGCGGCAAGCTGGCGCGTATACATGCGGCTATAGGCGCCGTCGTGCTGCAACAGCTCCTCGGCCGGACCATCTTCAATGATACGCCCGCGGTCGAGCACGACAATGCGGTCGAACACCGCAAGCGTCGACAGACGATGGGCGATGGCGATGACGGTCCGGCCCTTGAAGAGCCGTACCAGAGCCTCCTGAATCGCCCGTTCGGATTCGCTGTCGAGCGCCGAGGTTGCCTCATCGAGCAGGATGATCGGCGCGTCGCGCAGAAAGGCCCGGGCGATGGCCAGCCGCTGGCGCTCGCCGCCCGAGAGCTTCAGGCCGCGCTCGCCAACCACGGTGTGGAAGCCTTGCGGCAGGCGGCGGATGAAGTCGCTGCAGCCGGCCGCCTCGGCCGCGCTGTAGACCTCCTCGTCGGTCGCTTCCGGGCGGCTGTAGCGCAAATTCTCCAGCACCGAGCGATGGAACAGCGAGATATCCTGCTGCACCATCGCGATCGCCCCGCGCAGGCTTTGCTGCGTGATCTTGGCGATGTCCTGGCCATCGATCAGCACGCGGCCGGAATCGGGATCGTAAAAGCGCTGCAGCAGCGCCAGCAGGGTGGATTTGCCGGCGCCGCTGCGGCCGACCAGCCCCACTTTCTGGCCGCGCGGGATGCGGAGGCTGAAATCCTGCAGCACGATGCGCCGGTTGGGATAGCTGAACGATACCCGCTCGAACGCGACGGCGCCCCTGGCATTGACCAACGGCGTCGCCTCCGGCGCGTCCTGCATCTCATGCGGCAGGCCGAGCACCTGGATGGCCTCGTTGAGCTTGGCGAAATGCTGCATCAGATCGACCATGGCCATGGCGAGGTCGCGCGAGGCGTGCAGCACCGTGAAGCCCAGCGTCGTCGTCAGCACCACATCGCCGGTGGTGATGGCGCCGGTGCGCCAGAGCATGACCGACCAGCTGAGCACCCCGGCGGTCACGATGAAGACGGCGACGGCATGGAAGAGCCGCACGCGCTCGAGCTGCCGGAGGCTGGCGCGCTGCGCCGACATCTCATGCTCGATGTCGCGCGACAGCCGCTTCTGCTCGCGCGCCGCCGCACCGAAGGCGCGCACCAGGCCGATATTCGCGACGACGTCGGTGAGGTTGCCGGTGACCGCGGCCGCCCGCCCGGCGTAGTGCCGGTGCAGGTGCTGGCCGCGCGAGGCGAACCGGCCGATGATGAAGCCCAGCACCAGGACGATGGCGAACAACACCGCGGTCATCTGCCAGGCAATGACGCCGAGCACGGCAATGCTGCTCAGCACCGCGGCCCCCGGCGGGATCGTCGTCCAGGTCAGCGAGTTCTCGATGCTCCAGGCGGCATTGGACGCGGTGGTGATCCGCGCGGCGAGCGCGCCCGGGAACTGGTCGGCGAAATAGCGCGAGCCATGGCCGGACAGATGGTCGAAGAGATCGAGCCGCAGATCGCCGCCGACGGCGACGAAGGCATAGCTGGCGACGAAACCGGCGAGACGCCAGAGCAAATTGTCGCCGCCGACGAGGGCGAGCAGGATCGCCACCGCGCTCCAGAGCTGGACATCACTGGGATGCGAGCCGAGCACGTCGACCAGGTTCTTGACGCCGTATTGCGAGCCGATGGCGCAAGCGACCGCGCTCAAGACCGAGCCGAGCACGACGAGATGGCTCCACGGCCTGCGGCAGGCATAGTGAAGCAGGAAGCGGGCCGCCCCGCGCGAGGCATAGCGCGGCAGCCACATCGCCTTATCCGACGCTTTGCTCGGCCGTTCCGACACTGCCTCTCCGCTCCCCCAAGATAAACGTCGAGCCTTCACGCCGTCATCACCACGTCAACATCGCCCGAGCGCCGCACGATGTGAGGCGCCACCTCCTCGCCGCGCCGCTCGAGCAGCAAATCGACCGCGGCAGCGCCGAGCCGCAGATTGGACAGCTTGAGCGTATCGAGCCAAGCCGGCAACATCGGACGCATGAGGCAGATCCGCCGCGCCGCCGGCTCGAAAGAGATGCCGAGCAGGGCGCCGACCATGGCGAAGACCGAGGCCGAAGACCAGGCCTGCGGCGCGCACGCCACGGGATAGGCCGTGGGACCGGTATGTGCGCGGCGCGCGAAACCGCAGAACAGCTCCGGCAGGCGCTTCAACTCCAGGAAAAGCGAGGCGTCGAACAGCGCGGTGAGCAAACGCATCAGCGGGTGCTTCAGCCCGTAGCGGCTGAACCCCATGGCGATGAGCCCATTGTCGTGCGGCCAGACCGAGCCGTTGTGGTAGGACATCGGGTTGTAGCGCGCTTCGCCCTCCGCGATGGTGCGGATGCCCCAGCTCGAGAACGAGCGCGGCGCCATCAACGTTTCAGCCACGTGCGCTGCGCGCTCGGGCGAAGCAAGGCCGCCGAGCAGAACATGTCCGGCATTGGAGGCGCGCACGCGGCAGGGGCGCTTCTCGCGATCGAGAGCGAGCGCATAGGTTTGCAACTCCTCCAACCAGAACGCGGCTTCGAACCGCTCTTGCAAGCGGCGCGCGGCATTGCGGAGATCGGCGGCGCGCCCGTCATCGCCGAGCGCGTCGGCGAGATCGGCGGCGCCGCGATAGGCGGCAAAGGCATAGGCCTGCACCTCGGCCAGCGCGATCGGCGCCTCGGCCAGCCGGCCATCGGCGTGGAAGATGGAATCGTGGCTGTCCTTCCAGCCTTGGTTGATCAGGCCGTTGACGGATTTGCGGTCATATTCGAGGAAGCCGTCGCCGTCGAGATCGCCATACTCGGTCATCCACAGCAGCGCCCGCTCGATATTGGGCCAGAGCGTCCGGATGAGCGCGAGATCCCCAGTGCGCGCGTAATAGGCAGCGGCGAGGACAACGAAGAGCGGCGTACTATCGACGCCGCCGTAATAGAGGCGGAACGGGACTTCGCCCAGCATCGCCATCTCGCCCTGACGCGTCTCATGCAGGATCTTGCCGGGCTCGGCATCGCTTTCGGCGTCGAGCGCCGTTGCCTGGCGCGCCGCCAGAAAGCGCAAGGTCCCGGCGGCGAGCTCCGGGTCGACCCACAGCGTCTCGAGCGCGGTGATCAGCCCGTCGCGCCCGAAAGCAGTCGAGAACCACGGGATTCCGGCATAGGGGTAAAGCCCGTCCGGCGTCTCCGTCACCAGCATGTCGAGATCGGCGCGCGAGCGGTTGAGCAGGTCGTTGAAGGTCTCGTTGCTGCTGTAGAGATGGGTGGAGCGCGCCTCGCGATGAGCGATATGCCGCGCCGCGGCGGCCAGCGCGGTTTCGCGCGTCCCGCCGCTGTTCGGCCGCTCGCCGCGCTCGAAGCGCGCGGCGATCTGGAGCACCCGCGTGCGGCCCGCGGGAAGCTCGATATTCCAGACCGACGCCCGCTCCTCGAGATGGTCGGGCTTCGGCTCGAATTCGAAGCGTGTCCGCCGCACGACGCGGTCGAGACCGCGATAAGCCAGCACCAGCGCCTGGTCCGTGCGCTCATCCGGCAACCGATCGCCGCGCTGCCGCCTGATCTTGCCGCGCAGCTCGAAGACATCGACGAAATCCGCGTCGACATGCAGCGCCAGACGAAACCCGATCGGCACCCGACCGAAATTCCGCAGTTCCAGCCGAAGGAACAGCGCATCCGATCCGAGCGCGGCGCTGTTGAGGATGTGCACGCTGTTGCGTGCGGCGCGCAGCCTTCCCGTTTCCACCAGGTCAGGGTTGGCGAGGTCCGCCGCGAGCGTGACGTTATCCTCGCTGACGGTGGAGGACAGCAGCAGGGGCCGCCGCAGCCCGTCGATGGTGAGCGCGAGCTGCGAGACATGACGGGTATCGGCGAAGAACGCGCCTTCCGCTCCCGGCGCCATCGCTTGCGCATCCCCGTAGGCGTCGAGCACGGCAAAGCAGTCGCCGCAGCGCAGCACATGCAGCGCTTGACCCGCCAACCCTTCCGTCGCCGGAATGTAGAACGGCGAGCGCGGCGGCTCGCTGCCGGCGCTCTCGACGCGCGCCGCCATCCGTCACACCACCGCCTTGAGCGGTCGTTTGAGCGAGATGAGGTGGCGATAGATCGCGAGATAATCTTCCGCCATGCGGCGTGCGGTGAAGCGCTCCTCGAACCGGCGGCGAACGCGCGCCCGATCGAGCGAATGCAGACGCCGCAGCGCCGCCACCGCCTGCTCCTCGTCGTCGACGATAAAGCCGGTGACGCCCTCCTCCACCACTTCGGGAACCGAGCCGTTGCGGAAAGCGACCACCGGCGTGCCGCAGGCCATCGCTTCGATCATCGCCAGGCCGAAAGGCTCGCGCCAGGCGATGGGGAAGAGCAGCGCCGAGGCATTGCCAAGGAACTCCGCCTTCGCGTGCTCGCCGATCTCGCCGATGAAATCGACATGCGGCTGGTCGAGCAGCGGTTCGATGCACGTCGCGAAATATTCCCGGTCGACCTTGTCGACCTTGGCGGCGATCTTGAGCCGCATGCCGGCCTTGGCGGCGATGCGGATCGCGGCGTCCGGTGCCTTCTCGGGCGAGATGCGGCCGATGAAGGCGAGATATCCCCCGGCACCGAAGCCCGGCAGCAGCTGGCGCTCGGGAAGGCCGTGATAGACGGTGGTGACGTAGTTGGCCTGCGGCAGCGGCTCGCGCTGGGAATCGGAGATCGAAATCACCGGCACGTCGGGGAAGAGGTCATAGAGCGGCTGCAATTCGTGCAGGTCGAGCCGACCATGCAAGGTCGTCACGAACGGCACGCCGCAACGCTTCAGGATGGAGTAGCTGATGTAGTCTACGTGACAGTGAATGATGTCGAACTCGTCGACCCGCTGCGCCAGCTTCTCGAGCATCACCATGTGGATGGCCAGCGGATCGCGCAGCGCCTCGTCGAAGCGCAGCGCCTGCGGCCAGACGACCTCGCGCTTTGCCGTGGTCACGCTGTCCGCCGTGGTGAACAGCGTAACGTCATGGCCAAGCGAAACAAGCTCTTCGGTCAGATAAGATACGATGCGCTCGGTGCCGCCATAGAGCTTCGGGGGCACGGCTTCCGCCAGTGGCGCGATTTGTGCGATCTTCATTGGTCTCCCGTTCGTTCCCGCCAACGTGAAGGTCTCCCATCCCTTTGCCGCCGGCGTGAGGCAAAAGAAGGTGCGTTCCCGCAAAAAGGGGGAAGTCCCCGCTATTGACACCGTAGGGCTAGCTGCCGTTCCCTCGAAACCTCATCAAGGCGTGCTTGCGGCCACATGCCGCGGTGAAAGGCGCACTATAAGCGACACGATTTCAACCGCAAAGCGATGCAGCGAACCAGAAGCGGACGTACCGGTTTGGCAGAGCGCGCCGCTCAAGCGAATTTCGCAGGGTCGAAGCATCTCATTTGCTCGTTGTCTTCGCGACAACGGACGCCACGCCAATCTATTCCCGCCGCGGCGGAACGACGACGCGGCTAGGCGCCCCAATAGCCCTTGCGACCGTAGTGACCGTGAAGCGTCGCTTCGTAGGAGCGCCCGACCGGCGCGCGGGAATCGTATTCCGGGCTGGCGCGCACCGCGTCGCCGCTCAGTTCGACGGTGACACGGCGAGCAGCCCAGTCGATGTCGCGGATCCATTGCGGGGCCACCAGCACCTTGCGGCCGGGCAGCCAATGGCGCGTGTCGACCACCATATAGCGGAGCGGCCAGCCGGCTTCATCGACGAGAAAATCCTCGACGTGACCGATCCTGCCATCCTGGGCGGCGATGGCATAGCCGACGGTGTCCCGGACGCTGCGCAGATCGGCATCGGCCATCCGCGCCGTCTCGGCGTCGGGCTCCGATCCCGCGGCACCGGGCTCGATCACGAGCCGCTCCGTCGTCCCGGGCGGAAAGAGAAAGCCGCCGCCGAGGCCGCCGGGGCTGAGATCGCTTTCCCAGTAAGGCGGCGCGCCATAATGGGCAAAGATATCGGTCTCGACCTGGCGCGACACCGGCAGATCGCTCTCGACCGGCGGGCTCGCCTCGACCTGGGCGCGGCTCAGCGTCACCGGAAGGCGGCGCGCGCCGGCGTCGGGACGGCCCAGCGCCGAGGCCGGCAGCAGCACCTTGCGGCCGGAGAGCCAACCGCCGGTATCGGCGACCGCCCAGCGTAGGGTCCAGCGCACCTCGTCGAAGAGCAAATCGTCGATCGAGCCAACCGTCCCATCGGTCGCCGCGATCTCATAGCCGCTGAGCTCGGAGCATCGCCACAGCATGGGCGCCACCTCTTCGGTCCCGCCCTGCCAACGGAGGCGGGGGTGGTGGCGGTTCCTCAGCCCCGCAGTGTAGAATAACACCATGAGCCCGCAGATCGAGCGCCAACGCGAGATCATCGACCGGCGCGCGATTACCGCCGCGCTCGACGCGCTGGCCGCGGATACGCCGGAGCCGCCGCGCACGAAGGTCGCAGAGGTGCTGCGCCGCGCGCTGCAGCAGGGCCGCGACGAGATCCGCCGGCGTTTCGATGCCGGCGCCACCGGTACCGTGGTGGTGCGCGGGCTGAGCTTTCTCATGGATCAGCTCATCCGCGTGCTTTACGACTTCGTCGGCGCGCATGTCTATCCGCTCGCCAATCCGACGGCCGGCGAGCATATGGCGGTGGTGGCGGTCGGCGGCTATGGCCGCGGCGAGCTTGCGCCCTATTCCGACATCGATCTCCTCTTCCTGCTGCCTTACAAGCCGACGCCCCATACCGAGCAGGTCGTCGAGTACATGCTCTATACGCTCTGGGATCTCGGCCTCAAGGTCGGGCAGTCGACGCGCTCGGTCGAGGAGACGTTGCGCCAGGCGCAGGCCGATCTCACGGTGCGCACCGCCGTGCTCGAGGCGCGCTACATCTGGGGCGACGAGAAGCTGTTCGCCGATATGAAGCGCCGCTTCGAGAGCGGCATCATCCGGCGCAGCGCGGCCGAATTCGTCCAGGCGAAGCTCGCCGAGCGCGACCAGCGCCATCAGCGCCTGGGCGACAGCCGCTATGTCGTCGAACCCAACGTCAAGGAGGGCAAAGGCGGCTTGCGCGATCTGCAGACGCTGTTCTGGATCGCCAAATACATCTATCGCGTCGATGATGTCGAAAAGCTGGTCGAGCAGGGCGTGCTCTCGGCGACGGAGGCGCATCGCTTCGAGCGGGCGCAGAACTTCCTCTGGACGGTGCGCTGCCACCTGCATTACCTCAGCGAGCGCGCCGAGGATCGGCTGACCTTCGATCTCCAGAGCGAGGTCGGGCGCCGCATGCGTTACACCGACCATGCCGGCACGCGCGGCGTCGAGCGCTTCATGAAGCACTATTTCATCGTCGCCAAGGATGTCGGCGATCTGACGCGCATCTTCTGCGCCCAGCTCGAGCTCGAGCAGGAACGCCGGCCGCGCTTCACCTGGAAGCCCTGGGGCCTGCGCAAGCGCTCGCTCGCGGGATTCACCGTCGATGCCGGCCGCCTTGACGTGCTGAAAGAGAGCGCCTTCCGCGACGACCCCGTCAATCTGCTGCGCCTCTTCCATGTCGCGCAGGAGCATGGGCTCGACATCCATCCGCGCGCGCTCCGCCTCATCACCCGCTCGCTGCGGCTGATCGATGCGCCGCTGCGCGCCAATCCCGAGGCGAACCGCCTGTTCCTCGAGATGCTGATCTCGCGCAAGGAGCCGGAGATCACGCTGCGCCGCCTCAACGAGGCCGGCGTCTTCGGCCGTTTCGTGCCGGATTTCGGTCGCGTCGTCGCGCAGATGCAATACGACATGTACCATGTCTACACCGTCGACGAGCACACCATCTTCGCCATCGGCATTCTCGGCCAGATCGAAGCGGGCGAGCTGAAGCCGGAGCTGCCGCTCGCCTCGGAGATCGTTCACACCATCGATTCGCGGCGCGCGCTTTATGTCGCGGTGCTGCTGCACGATATCGCCAAGGGCCGTGGCGGCGATCACTCGGTGCTGGGCGCCCAGGTGGCGGAGCGGCTCGGACCGCGCCTCGGCCTCAGCGCCGAGGAGACCGAAACCGTCGCCTGGCTCGTACGGTTTCACCTGCTGATGAGCAACACCGCGTTCAAGCGCGATATCGACGACCCGCAGACGATCCGCGATTTCGCCGCCCGCGTGCAATCGCCCGAGCGCCTGAAGCTGCTTCTCGTGCTGACCGCCGCCGATATCCGCGCCGTCGGCCCCAAGGTGTGGAATGGCTGGAAGGCGACCTTGCTGCGCGAGGTTTATCACCGCGCCCTCGAGGAGATGTCGGGCGGCATCGCCACCGATGGCCGCGACGAGCGCATCGCCGCGGCGCAGAAAGCGGTGCGCGAGCTCCTGCTCGATTTCTCGGCGGCCGAAATCGAGGCCTTCATCGCCAAAGGCTATCCCTCCTACTGGCTTTCCTTCGATGCCCAGACCCAGGCGCGCCATGCGCGTCTCACCCGCGAGGCCGAGCGCAGCCACGCGCCGCTCACCGTCGACACGCGCGTCGATGCGCATCGCGCCGTCACCGAGATCACGCTCTATACTGGGGATCACCCCGGACTCTTCTCGCGCATCGCCGGAGCGCTGGCGCTCGCCGGCGCCAACATCGTCGACGCCAAGATCCTGACCTTGGCCAACGGCATGGCGCTCGACACCTTCACCGTGCAGGATCAGTCGGGCGGCGCCTTCGACCGGCCGGACAAGCTCGCCAAGCTCGCCGTGCTGTTCGAGAACGTGCTCTCCAGCCGGGTGAAGCCGCATATCGAGCTGGCCAAGCCCGGCGCGATCCCGAGCCGCACGCGCGTCTTCACCGTCCCGCCCCGCGTCCTCATCGACAACAAAGCGAGCCGCACGCACACCGTCATCGAGGTGAATGGCCGCGACCGGCCGGCGCTGCTGTTCGAAGTGACGCGTGCGCTCACCAGCCTCAACCTGCAGATCTCGACCGCCAAGATCTCGACCTATGGCGAGAAGGTGGTCGACGTCTTCTATGTGAAGGACCTCTTCGGCCACAAGGTCGAGCATGAAGGCCGGCTCAAAGACATCCGCGAGCGCCTCTACGAAGTGATGGCCGAACGCAGCAAGCCGCAAGTGGCGGCGGAATAGGCACGGCGCGACGCGAAGCGTCGTCGCCGGCGGGCGACAGCGGTTGCGCGAGCAACCCGCGAGAGCCCGCACCGTCCCGCAGAGGGCTCCGGCTACTCCCGCAAATCCTCGAAGAATTCCTTCACCCGCGCGAAGAACCCTTCGCTCTCGGGATGCGTGGCGTGGGTGCCGCCGGCTTTCTCGAACTCGCGCAGCAGCTCCTGCTGACGCTTCGTCAGATGCACCGGCGTCTCGACCATCACCTGCACATACATGTCGCCGCGCGCCGCCGAACGCAGCACCGACATGCCCTTGCTCTTGAGGCGGAACTGATGGCCGCTCTGCGTTCCTGCCGGCACATTGACCTTGGCGCGGCCGCCATCGATGGTCGGCACCTCGATCGTGCCGCCGAGCGCCGCCGTTGGCATCGAGATCGGCACGCGGCAATGGATATTGGCGCCGTCGCGCTGGAACAGACGGTGCGGCTTCACCGCCAGGAAGATGTAGAGATCGCCCGGCGCCCCGCCGCGCAGCCCGGCCTCGCCTTCGCCGGCGAGACGGATGCGCGTGCCGTCCTCGACGCCGGGAGGAATGGTGACAGAGAGCGTCTTCTCCTTGCGCGCACGACCCTGGCCGCCGCAATGGCGGCACGGATTCTCGATGACGCGGCCGGCGCCGTGGCAGGAGGGACAGGTGCGCTCGATGGTGAAGAAGCCCTGCTGCGCCCGGACGCGGCCATTGCCGTAGCAGGTCGGGCAGCTCACCGGCTTGGAGCCCGCCTCGGCGCCGCTGCCGCCGCAATGCTCGCACGGCGACATGGTCGGCACCCGCACCGTCGTCTGCCGCCCCTTGAAGGCTTCTTCGAGCGAGATTTCGAGATTGTAGCGGAGGTCGTTGCCTCGGGTGTTGGCGCTGGGGCCGCGCCGGCCGCCCATGAACTCGCCGAACATCTCGTCGAAGATATCGGCAAAGCCGGCGGCGAAGCCGAAATCACCGGCGCCGGCGCCGCCGCGGCCGCCATTCTCGAAGGCGGCATGGCCGAAGCGGTCATAAGCGGCGCGCTTCTGCTCGTCCTTCAGGACGTCATAGGCCTCGCTGAGGTCCTTGAATTGCTGCTCCGCCTGCTTATCCCCGGGATTGCGGTCCGGGTGGTATTGCATGGCGAGCTTGCGGTAGGCCTTTTTCAAATCCTCGGCCGTAGCCGTCTTGGAGACACCGAGGAGCTCGTAATAATCTCTCTTTGCCATCGCCCGAACCCGAGTCCCCTACAGGCGAACCGCCCCGGCGCGTGTCACGCCGAGGCGGCCTCTCGTCATCACCATCCGGCTCAAGCCGAGCCGCGCTTCTTCTCGTCGACTTCCTCGAAATCGGCGTCGACGACCTTCTCGCCGCCGGCCGCGCCGGTCTGGCCGGCGCCGGCTTCGCCCGGCTGCGGCCCGGCCTGTCCCGCCTGCGCCTTGTACATCGCCTCGCCGATCTTCATCGACGCTTGCGCCAGCGTTTGCGTCTTGGCCTTGATGCGCTCGCCATCGCTGCTCTCGAGCGCCGATTTGAGGTCGCGGATCGCCGCCTCGACCGTCTCGCGCTCGCCCGCCGGCAGCTTGTCGCCGGCTTCCTTGAGCGTGCGCTCGGTGGTGTGGACGAGGCTCTCCGCCTGGTTCTTCGCCTCCACCAGCTCGCGGCGCTTCTTGTCCTCCTCGGCATGCGCCTCGGCGTCCTTCACCATCTTCTCGATGTCGCCCTCGCTGAGGCCGCCCGAAGCCTGGATGCGGATCTGCTGCTCCTTGCCGGTCGCCTTGTCCTTGGCCTGGACCGAGACGATGCCGTTGGCGTCGATGTCGAAGGTGACTTCGATCTGCGGCACGCCGCGCGGCGCCGACGGGATGCCGACGAGGTCGAACTGTCCCAGCAGCTTGTTGTCCGCGGCCATCTCGCGCTCGCCCTGGAAGACGCGGATCGTGACCGCAGTCTGGTTGTCCTCGGCGGTGGAGAAGACCTGGCTCTTCTTGGTCGGGATCGTCGTGTTGCGATCGATGAGCCGCGTGAACACGCCGCCCAGCGTCTCGATGCCGAGCGACAGCGGCGTCACATCGAGCAGCAGCACGTCCTTGACCTCGCCCTTCAGCACGCCGGCCTGAATCGCGGCGCCGACGGCGACCACCTCGTCCGGATTGACCGAACGGTTGGGCTCCTTGCCGAAGAACTGCTTCACCACCTCGATGACCTTGGGCATGCGCGTCATGCCGCCGACCAGGATCACCTCGTCGATCTCCGAGGCCTTGAGCCCGGCGTCCCGCAGCGCGTTGCGGCAAGGATCGATCGTCTTCTGGATCAAGTCGTCGACCAGCGCCTCGAGCTTCGCCCGGGTCAGCTTGATGTTGAGGTGCTTCGGCCCGGTCTGATCGGCGGTGATGAAGGGCAGATTGACCTCGGTCTGCATCGACGAGCTGAGCTCGATCTTGGCCTTCTCTGCCGCCTCCTTGAGACGCTGCAACGCGAGCCGATCGTTGCGCAGATCGATGCCCTGCTCCTTTTTGAACTCGTCCGCAAGATAGTCGATGATGCGCTTGTCGAAATCCTCGCCGCCGAGGAAGGTGTCGCCATTGGTCGACTTCACCTCGAAGACGCCGTCGCCGATCTCGAGGACGGAGATGTCGAAGGTGCCGCCGCCGAGGTCATAAACCGCGATCGTGCCGGTGCCCTTCTTCTCGAGCCCGTAGGCGAGCGCGGCAGCCGTCGGCTCGTTGATGATGCGCAGCACTTCGAGGCCGGCGATCTTGCCGGCATCCTTGGTCGCCTGGCGCTGGCTGTCGTTGAAATAGGCGGGAACCGTGATCACCGCCTCGGTCACGGGCTCGCCGAGATAGGCCTCGGCCGTCTCTTTCATCTTCTGCAGCACGAAAGCGCTGATCTGGGAGGGCGCGTATTTCTTGCCGCGGCTCTCAACCCAGGCATCGCCATTGTCGCCCTGGATGATCCTGAAGGGGACGAGGTCCATCTCCTTCCTGACCATCGGGTCGTTCATGCGCCGGCCGATGAGGCGCTTCACGCCATAGAAGGTACTGTCGGGATTAGTTACCGCTTGCCGCTTGGCAGGCTGGCCGACCAGGCGCTCGCCGTTCTCGGTAAAGGCGACCATCGAGGGCGTAGTGCGCATGCCCTCGCTATTCTCGATCACCTTCGCGCTCTTCCCCTCCATCACGGCGACGCAGGAATTTGTCGTGCCGAGATCGATGCCGATTACTTTTGCCATAGCCACCTCTTGTTGCAGCAGGATCCCACAGCCCTAGAGGCACTGCGCGGAACCCCCTCAGGATTGGTCCGTCACACGATTTCCCTGTGTCCGGCAGGGTTTATATATGGATGGCCCAGCTTCGCTACAACGGCGAAGCCTGTTCTCCCCCACTCGTCACACCCGGCCGCAGATATGGGGAGGGAGAGGGCGAAAATGCAAGGCGTCCTGCGGCAAATGGCGCCGGCGGCAAGCGCCGGCGGCGACCGCTCGGACGGCGAGCGCCGCCCTCTGCACGCACTGGTTGATAGACCGGCCGGCGCCGGCGGCGGCGGCGATCCCTCGGTCACCCCCGGGGAAGGCGCCCGCCGCTCAGACCACCTCGTCGAAGCGCGGGCCGTCGGTGGCGGGGCGGCTTTCGCCCTTGGCGACGCCGACCATGGCCGGGCGCAGCAGCCGGTCATGCATGAGATAGCCGGGCTGCAGCACCTGCACCACCGTTCCGGCCGGCTGGCCGGTGCTCTCCACCTCGAAGATCGCCTGGTGGAGATTGTGGTCGAAGCGCTCGCCGACCGGATCGATGCGGCGGATGCCGTTGCGCTCGAAGGCGGCGAGCAGCTCGCGCTCGGTCGCGCCCACCCCCTCGATGAGCTTCAGCATACGCTCGTCGGCGATCTCCTCCGCCGGCGCGCTGTCGAGCGCGCGGCGCAGATTGTCGGCGACATTCAGGAGGTCCTTGGCCAGCGCGCTCGCGCCGTATTTCGAGGCATCGGCGCGCTCGCGCTCGGTGCGGCGGCGCACATTCTCGGTCTCGGCGAGCGCACGCAGCAACCGGTCCTTGGTCTCGGCGAGCTCGGCCTCGAGCTGCGCCAGCCGCTCGGCGGTCGCCGCGGCGGCACCGGCCTCAGGCGGGGCCGGGGTGTCTTGTGCATCGTTCATGGGTTGTCTTCCACGCTTATCCCAGAAGCTTGCCGATCACCTTCGCGGTGTAGTCCACCAGCGGGATGATGCGGGCGTAATTGAGGCGCGTCGGACCGATGACGCCGATCGCGCCGACCACTTGCTCGCGGCTGTTCGCATAGGGCGCGACGATCATCGAACAGCCGGCGACGCCGAAGAGCGGGTTGTCGGAGCCGATGAAGATCTGCACCCCCGCGCCCTCGCGCGTCGCGTCGAGGAGCCGCAGCATCGCCTCCTTGGTTTCGAGCATATCGAAGAGCGCGCGCAGCCGCTCGAGATCAGCGAGCGCGGTGACATCATCGAGCAGCTTGGCCTGGCCGCGGACGATGAGCGC
This sequence comes from Allostellaceae bacterium, assembly GCA_035509275.1. Taxonomy (GTDB): domain Bacteria; phylum Pseudomonadota; class Alphaproteobacteria; order ATCC43930; family CGMCC-115725; genus DAHUYF01. The sequence goes on from DATJLU010000025.1 coordinate 22,601, forward strand.
CGAGCCCTCGCCGCCGCCGCCCCAGGACGCGAGCCCGGCCTCGACCAGGCGCCGCGTCAGCTCGTCGAGCTGCGCCCGGCTCGATTCGGCATCGGCGGCGATCGTCACCTTGGCCTCGTCGATGGTATGGCCGATGAGGCGCGAGCTCAGATAATTGCTCGCCTGCACCATGGTCGCGGGCGGCGTGCCGACAGGCACCTCAATCAGCCGGTTCTCGACCAACCCATCCTCGGTCACCATGACGACGAGGGCGCGGCCGGGAGACAGCGGCACGAATTCGATATGCTTCAGCGCGCGCCGCTCGGTCTTGGGGGCGACGACCAGCCCGGCGCAGCGCGAAAGGCCGGACAGCGCCGCCGTCGCCTCCTCCAGCGCCTGTGGCAGGCTTTTGCCGGCCGCCGCCAGGCGGCCGTCGATGCTGCGCCGCTCCTCCTCGCTGAGCCCGCCCAGCTCGAGCAAGCCATTGACGAAAAGGCGCAGCCCCGCTTCGGTCGGCAGCCGGCCGGCCGACGTGTGCGGGGCGAAGAGCAGCCCGGAATCCTCGAGATCGGCCATGACGTTGCGGATGGTCGCCGGCGACAGATCGAGCCCGCCGCGGCGCGACAAGGTGCGCGAGCCGACCGGCTCGCCGGTCTCGACATAAGCATCGACGATCAGGCGGAAGACCTCACGGCTGCGCTCGTTGAGCTCCGTGATGACCGGTTTGGGGACGGGCGGCAGCCGTTCCGCAGCCATAGCTCTCTCAGACATCCCTGGGGCGCCGCGAAATGTAGGGAGGGCATCCCGCAGCGTCAACCGCCGAACCCTGGACGGAGCCCGTCCCCCGCACTAGCTTGTGGCATCGCAGACCAGAAAGGTATCGACATGCCGCGCCCTTCCGGCCGCGCCCCGCACGAGCTGCGTGAGGTGCGCCTCGAGCCGGGCTTCGCCAAATATGCCGAAGGCTCCTGCCTTGCCCGTTTCGGCGACACCCATGTCCTCTGCACGGCCACCATTGAGGAGAAGGTGCCGCCCTTCCTGCGCAACACCGGCCGCGGTTGGATCACCGCCGAGTACGGCATGCTGCCGCGCTCGACGCATGAGCGCACCGAGCGCGAGGCGGCGCGCGGCCGCCAGAGCGGCCGCACCCAGGAGATCCAGCGGCTCATCGGCCGCTCGCTGCGGGCCGTCGCCGACCTTGCCGCCCTCGGCGAGCGGCAGCTGCGCATCGACTGCGACGTGCTTCAGGCCGACGGCGGCACGCGCACCGCGTCCATCACCGGCAGCTATGTCGCGCTCCACATCGCGCTCAAGAAGCTGGTCGATTCCGGGACCTTGCCGAAGCTGCCGCTCACCGATGCGGTGGCGGCGATCTCCTGCGGCATCCATGGCGGCGAGGCGGTGCTCGATCTCGACTACGCCGAAGACAGCAAGGCCGACGCCGACGCCAATTTCGTCCTGACCGGCGCCGGCGGCATCGTCGAGATCCAGGCGACCGCCGAGCACAGCGCCTTCCCCGAGCAGCGCTTCAGCGAGATGCTGGCGCTGGCGCGCCTCGGCATCGGGCAGCTCGTCCTGATGCAGCGCCGCGTGCTGGGGCTTGCCTGAGCCATGGCGCGCCGCCTCGCCGGCGACCGGCTGGTCATTGCCACGCATAACCGCGGTAAGCTCGACGAGATGGCGGCGCTGCTCCGGCCGTTCGGCGTTGCCGCGGTGAGCGCCGGATCGCTGGGGCTCGCCGAGCCCGAGGAGACCGGCGACAGCTTCGAGGCCAATGCCGAGCTGAAAGCGCTCGCCGCCGCCAAGGCGAGCGGACTGCCGGCGCTCGCCGATGATTCCGGGCTGGTGGTGCCGGCGCTCGACGGCGCGCCGGGGATATATTCCGCGCGCTGGGCCGGTCCCGAGCGCGACTTCGCCCACGCCATGGCGCTGGTCGAGGAGCGGCTCCGCGGCAAGAGCGACCGCCGCGCCCATTTCGTCGCCGTGCTGGCGCTGGCCTCGTCCGACGGGCATGTCGAATGCTTCCGCGGCGAAGTGCATGGCGATCTCGTCTTCCCGCCGCGCGGCAAGCGCGGCTTCGGCTACGACCCCATCTTCGTCCCCGCGGGCGGCAGCGAGACCTTCGGCGAGATGGAACCGGCGGCAAAGCACGCCATCAGCCATCGCGGCGCCGCCTTCCGCAAGCTCGCAGCCGCCGTCTTCGCGCGGTGATCGGCTTGGCCGAGCTTGCGCTTTACATCCATTGGCCGTTCTGCAAGTCGAAATGCCCCTATTGCGACTTCAACAGCCATGTGCGCGACCGGATCGAGCAGCGGCGCTGGCGCGACGCGCTTTTGGCCGAGCTCGAGGACGCGGCGCGCGAGACCGCAGGGCGCCGTCTCGGCTCGATCTTCTTCGGCGGCGGCACGCCCTCGTTGATGGAGCCCGAGACGGTGGCGGCGCTGATTGCCCGCGCCGGCGAGCGCTGGCAGTTTGCCGACGCGATCGAGATCACGCTCGAAGCCAACCCGACCTCGGTCGAAGCCGGGCGCTTTCGCGCGCTCGCCGCGGCCGGGGTCAATCGGCTATCGCTCGGCGTGCAAGCCCTCGACGATCGCGCGCTTCGCTTTCTCGGCCGCGGCCATGACGTGGCCGAGGCGCTCGCCGCGATCGAGCTGGCGCGCCGGCATTTCCCGCGCTTCTCCTTCGATCTCATCTATGCCCGGCCGGGACAGACGCCGGCGGCATGGCGGGCCGAGCTCGAACGCGCGCTGGCGCTGGCCGGCGACCATCTCTCGCTCTACCAGCTCACCATCGAATCCGGCACGGCATTCGCGACGGCGTTTCAGCGCGGCGATTTCGCGCTGCCCGACGATGATCTCAGCGGCGCGCTTTACGAGGAGACGCAAGCCAGGCTCGAGGCCGCCGGATTTCCCGCCTACGAGATCTCCAACCACGCCCGCCCTGGCGGCGAGAGCCGCCACAACCTCGCCTATTGGCGCTATCAGGACTATGCCGGCATCGGCCCTGGCGCGCATGGCCGGCTCACGCTCGGCGGCGCACGTTTCGCGACACGGCGCCATCGCGCGCCCGAGACCTGGCTCGCCGCGGTCGAGCGCGACGGGCATGGCCTGCAGGAGCGCCTCGCCCTTGACCGGGCGGAGCAGCACCGCGAGCTGCTGATGATGGGGCTCCGCCTTGCCGAGGGCGTCGGCCGGGAGCGGTTTCGGGCGGAGACCGGGAGCGCGATCGAGACGGCGCTGGACAACGCCTGGCTCGCCGATCTCACCGCGGGCGGATTCGTCGTTCTCGATGGCGAGCGCTTGCGCGCGACCGCGGCCGGGCGGCAGCGGCTCAATGCCGTTTTGGCCGCGCTGCTTAGCGATGATTTACCGCAAATTTTAGCGAAAACTTAGACCAAATTCCGCAGCTTGGCGTAGATTGCCCCGAAAGGGTCAGCAAGACGAGGCGATCCGCCGTGACCATGTGTGGATCGGGCGACCAGAGCAAGCTTGCGCGCGCGCTTTTCGAGCCCAGCTGGCTCGAGCATCCGGCAGCGACTGCCGGGCTGCTCGCCCTCGTCGTCAATGCGGCCGTCGGCCTTAGCCTCCTGGTCTGGCACATCCTGGTCGGCGCCGCGCCGCGGGAGGTGCCGATCACCGCCGCCATCGTCGCCCCGGTCGTGGGGCTGCCGTTGCTGCTCTACCTCCAGCATGTCATCCATCATCTGGCACGCTCGCAGCGGACCTTGACGCAGCTCACGGCGCAGCTCGCCGCCGCCACCGAGGCGGCGGAGCTGGCGAGCGGCGCCAAATCCGAATTCCTCGCACGCATGAGCCATGAGCTGCGCACGCCGCTCAACGCGGTGATCGGCTATAGCGAGATGCTGCTCGAAGATGCCGAGGCCGGCAGCATCGACGCCGCGCACGCCGCCGATTTGAAGCGCATCAACGGCGCCGGGCAGCATCTTCTGTCGCTGGTCAACGATGTCCTCGACCTGTCCAAGATCGAAGCCGGCCGCATGGCGGTCGAAGCGCGGCCGATCGACCTTGCCGCCTTGGTCGACGATATCGCCGCCGCTTCGCGCCCCCTCATCGCCGTGAAGCGGAACGAGCTCAGAGTCGAGCGCGCGGCCGATCTCGGCATCATCCTGGGCGATGCCGTCAAGCTGCGCCAGGTGCTGCTCAACCTGCTGAGCAACGCTGCGAAGTTCACCGAGAATGGTCGCGTCACCCTGACGGTGCGGCGCGAGCGCCGGTCCGCCGGCGATTGGATTGGCATCACCGTCAGCGATACCGGCATCGGCATCGAGCGCGACATGCTGGCGCGCCTGTTCACCAATTTCACGCAGGCCGATCCGGCAATCGCTGCGAAATACGGTGGCACCGGCCTTGGCCTCGCCTTGAGCCGCAAGCTCTGTCGGCTGATGGGCGGCGAGCTGAGCGCCGAGAGCCAGCCCGGCCACGGCTCGCAGTTCACTCTGCGCCTGCCGGCGCAGAGTGAGTCGTCAGTTTTCAGTGGTCAGTTGTCAGTCGCCGCTGAGAGCTGATCACTGACAACTGATAACTGACTACTACTGAGTCACGGCTTGGAATGTCTGCGGGGCCGGGTCGATAACCTTGCTGCCGTCATGCTCGACCTCGAGCACGGCAAGACCGCGCTCGATGAGGCCGTCGGCGTGGAGGCGGAAGATGCCGTCGACGCCGGCGAAGCCGCTGGGATTGGTGAGTGCGCCGGCGGAGAAATCCGGACCGTTCTGGCCGTGGGCCAGCACGGCGGCGAGCGCGGTCGCATCGTAGGCGAGGGTTGCCAGCCGCGGCGGCGGATGGTGGTAGAGATCGCCGAAGCGCTTCTCGAAATCGGCGCGGTTCGCCGGCGGCGGCGCGGCATACCAGCCGCCATCGAGCGACGGCTCGCTGCCGAGGCCGGGCTCGTCCCATAAGCCGGTGCCGAGGAAATGCACCTTGGCCGGATCGATGCCGTTGTAGGGCAGCAGCGGCGCCAGCATTTTGAGCCGCGCGCCGCCTTCGGGCAGCAGCACCGCATCCGTGTTCTGCGCCTGAGCCGCAAAGCTCTTCACCGCCGGCGTCAGATCGGCCGCCCCCGGATCGTAGAAATCGATGTGCACGAGTGTCGCATTTTGCGCCGTGACCGCGCCGCGCAAGGCGGAGACCGCGACCTCGCCATAGGGCGTGCGTGGCGCCAGCACGGAAAAGTTGTTGGCGCCTTTGGCGTGGGCATAGGCGATGACGCGCGTGATCTCCTGTTGCGGCAGGAAGCCCATGAGATAGGTGCCGCCACCGGCAAGCTGGGTCGAGGTCGAGAAGGCCAGCACCGGCACATTGGCGCCTTGCGCCACCGGCTTCACCGCTTCGACCTCGGCGGCAAGCAGCGGTCCGATGATCAGCTTCGCGCCGTCCCCGAGCGCCGCCTGCGCGGCAGCGGCGGCGCCTTGCGCCGTGCCCTGCGTGTCATGCGGCATGAGCTCGAGCGTGTTGTCGGCGACATCGAAGAGCGCCATTTGCGCCGCGTCGAGCATGGCGCTGCCGAGCGCGGCATTGGGCCCCGAAAGCGGCAGCAGCAACGCGACGCGCGTCTTGCCGGCGCCCTCGGGCGGCGCCGGAAGCGGCACGGCGGGCGTAACCGTCGCCGGCGGCTGAACCGCCACGGTCGGTGCCGGCGGCTTTGCTTGCGACTGCCCCGGCGGTATGGTCGTCGTCTTGCACGCCTGAAGCGCGAGCGCGGAGAGGAAGAGCAATGCCGCGGCGGCGAGGCGCCAGCCCACAACACGCCGACAAGACCGGCCGAACACGCGCATCCTCCGTCGGAAAAGCCGGCGGTGAGCCTAGCCACACACCCGCGGGAAGTAAACCGCAACAGGCCGAGATCGCCTCTGCGCTCTATCTCGTGGCAACACCGATCGGCCATGCCGAGGACATCACGCTGCGGGCGCTCAAGACGCTGAGCGCGGCCGATGCCATCGCTTGCGAGGACACCCGTGTCACGGCGAAGCTGCTGGCGCGCCACGGCATCGAACGGCCCTTGCTGTCCTATCACGAGCACAATGCCGAGCGGATGCGCCCCGTGCTGCTCGAGCGGCTGCGGCGCGGCGAGACCCTGGCGCTGGTCTCGGATGCGGGAACGCCGCTCATTTCCGACCCGGGGTTCAAGCTGGTGCGCGCCGCGCTGGAAGAGGGCTTGCCGGTGACCACCGTGCCAGGGCCCTCCGCGCCGCTCGCGGCGCTGCTGCTGTCGGGGCTGCCGAGCGACCGTTTTCTCTTTGCCGGGTTCCTGCCGCCGAAAGCGGCGGCGCGGCGGACGGCGCTCGCCGAGTTCGCAGAGGTCAAAGCCTCGCTCGTCTTCTTCGAGAGCGCGCCGCGGCTCGCCGGCGCGCTGGCCGACATGGCGGCAGTGCTCGGGCCGCGCCCGGCGGCGGTGGCGCGCGAGCTCACCAAGCTGTTCGAAGAGGTCCGCCGCGGCAGCCTCGCCGAGCTCGCCGCGCGCTATGCCGAGGAAGGCCCGCCGCGCGGCGAGCTGGTGGTGGTCGTAGGACCGCCCGTGGCGGAGCCGGCGCCGGAAGGCGAAGCGCTCGACCGGCAGATCGAGACGGCGCTCGCCTCGATGAGCATCAAGGACGCGAGCGCCGCCGTGGCCGCCGCGACCGGCCTGCCGCGCCGCGCCGTCTATGCCCGGGCGCTCACCCTGGCGGGGCGCGGATGAGCCGCGCCGCCAGACGCCGCGCCTTCCGGCGCGGCCACATTGCGGAGCTGCTGTGCCTCTGGCATCTGCGGTTGCGCGGCTGGCGCATCCTGGCGCGGCGCTTTCGTGTGCCCTCGGGCGAGGTCGACCTCATTGCCCGGCGCGGCCGCGTGCTCGCCGCCATCGAGGTCAAGGCGCGCGACAACCTGTCGCTGGCCGCCGAGGCGGTCGGACCGCGCCAGCGCCGCCGCGTCGCCCGCGCCCTCGACCATTTCGTGGCGCTGCGGCCGGAGCTGGCCCGGCTCGCGCTGCGCTATGATGTCATGCTGGTGACGCCGGGCCGCCTGCCGCGCCATCTCGCCGATGCCTGGCGCAACGAGGGCGGCTCGCGCTAAAAGGCGATTTCTGGCCGTTATCCTCTCTTGTACACGCACCCCCCGTGTCCTTCCGCCTCCTCACCTACAACATCCTCGAAGGGTTTCGGCCGCTTGGCGCCGACGAGACCGAGCGCCGCTCGATCGACCGGACACGACTGGCCGCGGCGCAGCAGATTTTCGCCGAGCTCAATCCCGACATTGTCGTTTTAAATGAAGCGCTTTACTGCGACGCCTTCGAGGGCGTCACCATCGATTACGGCGCCCTGCTGGGTTACCCGCACGTCGCCTCGGCGCTCTATGACCGCGAATGGGGCAATGCCGTTTTGAGCCGGTTCCCCATCTTCGCGTCGGAGGAGACGCGCCTTTACAACCGCGGCGGCCTGCGCGCCCGGATCGCGCTGCCCGAGGGCGAGGTCACCATCGCCTCCTATCATCCGCATCCCGGGCGCGCGCCGCGCCACAAGGCGGCGGATTTCGCCGCCCTGCTCGATGGCGTCGACGGCGCGCTGGTGCTGTGCGGCGATTTCAACAGCATCAGCCCGGAAGACGCGGTGGACGAAGCGCGGCTGCTCGAGGGTTTCCGCCGTTTCTCGCCCGAGCCCGAGGCCGCGCTTGCGCGCTTTCTCGCCAGCGGCCGGGCCGTCTTCCCGCTGCTGGCCGGGCGCGGCTTGCGCGACGCCATTCCGGCGAGCGGTCGCCGGTATTCCATGCCGACCGATCTGCGCTCGCCGGACAAGGACGCGGCGATGCGGCTCGACCATATCTTCGTAAGCCGCGAGATCAGGGTTCTCCACGGCGAAGTGCTGCATCACGCGCTTTCCGAGTTCGCCAGCGATCACCATCCCGTGATCGCCGATTTGGCGCTCGAGGCGCGCTCGCCCGCGCCCGCCTAGCTCGGCCGTTCGCCGGGGCCGGCGCCGCAGCACAGGGCCTGCGACGGCGCACCGCGCGCCTGCCTTCATTCCGCCACAAAGCGACCCTTGCGTCGCCGCTTCGCTCAACGACAATAGTCGCGTCCTCCCCCTGCCAGGAGTAGAGACGCCGTGTCGCACGTCCCTTCCCGCCTTCGCGCCCTTGTCATTGCCGGCAGCTTGCTGGCCGTCGCGCCGACGCTCGGCGGTTGCATCGTCGCCGCCGCCGGCGCCGGCGCCGCCGGCGGCTATGGCGTTCTCGGCCAAGAGCTGTCGCCGGAGCAGCAGGTGAAGGATTCGGCGACTCGCACGGTGATCCGCGATTCCTGGGGCAAGTATAATCAGCAGCTGCCCGACGATCTCGACGCCACCGTTTATAACGGCCGGGTGCTGATCACCGGCCGCGTGCCGCAGGAGGAGTGGCGGCAGCAGGCGGTGAAGCTGGCCTGGAAGGCCGATGGCGTCAAAGAGGTCTATGACGAGGTCGAGGTCGGGCCGGCGACGCATTTCATGGACGAGGCGCGCGACACCGTGATCTCGACGCGGCTGCGCAACGACCTGGTCTTCGACAAATATATCAAGTCGATCAACTATACCGTCACGACCAATGACGGCGTCGTTTACGTCATCGGCACGGCGCGCAGCCAGCAGGAGCTCAACCGCGTCACCGATTACGCGCGCAATATCCCCAATGTGCGCCGCGTCGTCTCCTATGTCCGCATCCGCTCGGGCGAGCCCGAGACGCCGGTGGCCGCCAGCGGCGCAAGCCCGGCGCCCGCGGCCGCGACGCCGAACGCGGCGCCGCCGGCTGCGGCTGCCACCCCGGCGCCCGCGGCCAGCGGCGACACGCCTGAAGGCGCGCCGACGCCGCGTTCCGCGATCGAGGTAACGCCGCTCAAGTGAGCACAGCGCCGTTCAATGACCGAGCGGGCGCCGACGCTTTCCTTGCCAGCCTCGCCGGATTGGGCGAGGGTCCCTGGCCGCTCGCCGCGGCAGCGCTGGCGCTCGCCTGCCGCGACCGGCCGCGCGTCGATCTCGCCCGCTATCACCACCATCTCGACAGCCTCGCCGCGGAGGCCGCCGCAGAGGGGGCGGCGGCGCACTCGCCCGAGGAGCGCCGTGCCGCGCTCGCCGCGGTCATCGCCGGCCGCTACGGTTATGCGGGCGACCGGCTCACTTACGAGGATCTGCAGAACGCCAACCTGATGCGGGTCATCGACCGGCGCAAGGGATTGCCGGTGGCGCTGGGCATCCTCTACCTGCACGCGGCGCGGGCGCAGGGCTGGGGCGCCGCGGGCCTCGCCTTCCCCGGACATTTCCTGCTGCGCCTCGGCGAGAGCCCGGAGCGGCTCGTCATCGACCCCTTCGATGGCGGCCGCGCGCGCGACGCCGCAGCGCTGCGCGAGCTGCTCAAATCCGTCGCCGGCGCGGCGGCCGAGCTCGAGCCCGCGCATTACGCCGAGGTCGGCGATCGCGACATCCTGCTGCGGCTGCAGAACAACATCAAACTGCGCCTGATCCAGAGCCGGCGGCTCGACGAGGCGCTGGCCGTCATCGAGGGGATGCTGCTCTTTGCGCCGGATCACACGGCGCTCTGGCGCGAGGCCGGCCTCGTCAATGCCGAGCTCGGCAATCTTCGCGCCGGTATCGCCGCGCTCGAGCGCTCGCTCGACCGCGCCGGCGATGACGCCGCGCGCCGCCAGACCGCTTTGCTGCTGCAGCAGCTGAAGTCGCGGCTGCAGTAGCGCAATCCATCGAAACTTGGAAAGGGGATGAGGGGATGTGTGGGGATGAGGGGATGAGTTTGGCGCGCCTTCGGCGCGATAAAAAGCATCCCGCTAATCCCCACGAATCCCCTTATCCCCTTTTAAGCACGAAAGAAAAGCCCGGCCGCAACGAGCGACCGGGCTGGACGCACTTACAGGCTGAACGGTCGCTTAGCTTTCGCCGCCGGTGATCACGTCGCCGAAGCGCACCCAGGTCTTGCCGTCCCAGCGCTGCAGCTGCATCTGGCGGATGGGATGGTAGTTGCTCGGGCTGGTGTTGATCTTGACGCCCGGCAATGCCGTCGGCACCTCGAAATCCTTGAGGTTGGCCGCTTGCTTCATGATGTTCGCGCGTGAGAAGTCGCCGTGGCACTGCTTCAGCACCTGCAGCATGGTCATGCTCACGCCGTAGGCGTAGACGTAGTTGTTGTCCTTCATGTCCGCGCCCGGCAGGTACTTCTGCATGAAGGCGCGCCATTCATTCATGCCGGGGTCGTTCGCCCACGCCGGATCGGTCGAGTCCTTGCCGTAATTCGAGGTGATGACGCCGACGCCCTTCTCCGGCCCCGCCGGCACCATCACGGAGGCGACCGAGAGCGACACGTTGGTCAAGAGGTGCAGCGGCTTCCAGCCGATGTCGTAAACCTTGCGGATCGTCTGGGCGGCGAATTTCGGCGTCGCCGCGGTGACCAGCGTGTCGGCGCCCGAAGCCTGCAAGGTCACGATCTGCGAATCGACGGTCGGATCGGTGACCTCGTAAGAGGCCTCTTTCACCACCATCTTGGCGTATTTGTCGCCGAGCCCATCCTTGAGGCCGGCGATGTAGTCTTTGCCGAAATCATCGTTCTGATAGAGGATCGCGATCTTGGCGTTCGGCTTTTCCTTGAGGATGTACTTGGCGTAGATCTGCGCCTCGGTGCGGTAGCTCGGCTGCCAGCCCATCGTCCAGGGGAAATGCTGGTAGTCGCCCCATTTGTCGGCGCCGGTCGCGACGAAGAGCTGCGGCACCTTCTTCGCGTTCATGTATTTCTCGATCGCCGTGTTGGACGGCGTTCCCAGCGGATTGAAGAGAAACGCGACACCTTCCTCTTCGACCAGCTTGCGCGCCTGCTCGACGGCTTTGGCGGGGTTGTACCCGTCATCGACCGAGATGAAGTCGATCTTATGGCCGTCGACGCCGCCCTGGTCGTTGACCATCTTCCAGAACGCGGTCTCGCCCTTGCCGATCACGCCATAGGCCGAAGCCGGCCCGCTATAGGGCATGGTGTTGCCGATCTTGATTTCGGTCGCCGTGACGCCGGGCGCATCGGCGGCGACAGCCGGTCCCGCCAGCGCCAGTACGGCGACCGCGGGCAGCAGTATGCTTCTGTAACGCATGCGTCTTCTTCTCCCGTTGTTGAGATCGTGGTGAGGCAATGAGGATAGGAGCCCTTGGCTAGCGCGCCACCCGTCGCCCGAGCCGGTGGCCGAGCGCCCGGACTAGGCCCATGACGCCGGTCGGCATCAGATACATGCAGCCGATCAGCACGATGCCTTGGATCGCCTGCGGCGCCGCTTTCGAGAGGAGATCGGCGATGTTGGGCACGAATTCGACGAAGATAGCGCCGAAGAACGCGCCCGCCATCGAGGCGAGCCCGCCGACGACGATGCCGACCAGGAACCTCACGGACAGAAAGAAATCGAAGCTGTCCGGCGAGACGAATTGCGCCAGGAGCGCGCCGAGCGCACCGGCGATCCCGGTAAACATCGCCGAGACGCCGAAGGTCATCGATTTATAGCGCGCCGTGTCGATGCCCATCGTCGCGGCGGCCAAGGGATGGTCGCGGATCGCCACCAGCGCCCGGCCGGTGCGGCCACGCAGCAGGTTCCACGCGACGATGAAAAGCGGAATCGTCCAGAGCAGACAGAAGAAATAGAGCCACTGATCGGCGCGGAGCGGCAGCCCGCCGGGCGCATCGGGCGCGGTGATGACGATGCCTTGCACGCCGCCGGTGAGGAAATCGAAATCCTTGTATTTGAGCAGCTGCGGTGTCGCGATGGCGAGCGCGAAGGTGGCAAGGGCGAGGTAGTGCCCCTCGAGGCGCAGCGCCGGCAAGCCGAACAAGAAGCCGACGGCGAAGCAGAGGACGCCCGCCATCGGGATCGTCGCCCAATAGGGGATGCCGGTCTTGTCGAGCAGGATCGCCGTGGTGTAGGCGCCGATGGCGTAGAAGGCGCCGTGGCCGAGCGAGAACTGTCCGTTATAGCCGGTGAGGATGTTGAGGCCGAGCAGCGCCACGGCGTAGACGATCACCTGATTGGCGAGCAGCAGCTGATAGCTGCTGATGATGAAGGGCAGCACGCAGGCGGCGGCGAGCACGGCGGCGAGGCCGATGATCTGCCAGACGCGGAGGCTCAGTCCGGCGAAGAGCGGCGCGGCGGCAGTGGTGGCGGGACGCGAGGTTTCGAGGGTTGCCATGGTTCAGACCCGCGTCACGATGGGGCGGCCGAAGAGGCCGGAAGGTTTGATGACGAGAATGCCGATGATGATCACCAGCGCCACCGTGACCATCAGCTCGGTGCCGACAAGGTAGGCGCCGGCGATATTCTGCAGCACGCCGACGATGAAGCCGCCGAGCACCGCGCCCCAGGGATTGTCGATGCCGCCGAGCAGCGCTCCGGCAAAGCCGTAGAGCAGGACGCTGAACATCATGTAGGGATCGAGATAGATCACCGGCGCGGTCATCATCCCGGCGACGGCGCCGATGAGACCGGCAAGCCCCCAGCCGAGCGCCAGCATCCAGCCGACGCGCACGCCGCAGAGCCGGCTCGACACCGGATTCTCCGCCGCGGCGCGCATGGCAAGGCCGAGCGGGGTGAAGCGAAAGAAGAAGAAGGTGAGCGCCAGCACCACGAAGGTCACGAAGATCATGCCGACTTCATGCGGCGAGAGATAGGGACCGCCATACCACGCATCGGACGGGAAGGGGCTGGGAAAGGGCTTGATGGTGTAGTCGAACAGCGCACCCGAAAGCGAGTTGATGATCAGCAGCAGGCCGATGAACACGGCGATGACGCTGAGCACCGGCGCTTTGTAGAACGGGCGCACGATAATACGCTCGATGGCGACGCCGAGGACGAAAGCGAAGAGCAGCGTGAGCAGGAAGGCTGCCCAGTAGGGGAAGCCGATCGTGATCATCTTCCAGGCCATATAGGTCGAGAAGGTCGCCATCTCGCCCTGGGCGAAGTTCACGTGATGCGTCGACTGGTAGATCATCACCAGTGCCAGCGCGACGCTGGCATAGATGCCGCCCGTGGCGAAGCCGGAGAGCACTTGATGCAGGAAGGCTTGCATGGCGGCTCCTCGTATCGCTCCTAATATCCGAGATAGGCGCGGCGCACGGATTCGTCGCTGCCGATCGTCGCGGCCGGGCCGCTCAGCATGATGCGGCCGGTCTCCAGCAGATAAGCCTCGTTGGCGAGCTCGAGCGCGATATTGGCGTTCTGCTCGACCAGCAGCATGCTCATGCCTTCCTGCTCGTTGATGGTGCGCAGGATGCGGAAGATTTCCTGCACCACGAGCGGTGCCAGGCCGAAGGAGGGCTCGTCGAGCAGCATCAGCTTCGGCCGCAGCATCAGCGCGCGCGAAATCGCCAGCATCTGCTGCTCGCCGCCCGACAGCGTGCCCGCCTGCTGGCGCCGGCGCTCCTTGAGACGCGGGAAATAGCTGTAGACGCGCTCGAAATCCTGCGCGACGCGCGCATCGCGCCGGGTATAGGCGCCGAGCCGCAGATTCTCTTCGACGCTGAGGCTGACCAACGTGCCGCGCCCATCGGGTACATGGCCGATGCCGAGGCGGACGATGTCCTCCGTCGCCTTGCCGTCGATACGCTGGCCTTCGAAGCGGATCTCGCCGGATACGCGCACCATCATGTTGCAGAGCGCGCGCAAGGTCGTGGTCTTGCCGGCGCCGTTGGCGCCGAGCAAGGTGACGATGCCGCGCTCGGGCACGCTGAGATCGATCGATTGCAGCACCCGCGTCGGCCCATAGGCGGCCGAGAGGGCGCGCGTCTCGAGGATCGCGCTCACAGCTCGCCCCCGAGATAGGCCTTGATCACCTCGGGGTTGCGCTGCACCTCTTGCGGCGAGCCGTCGGCGATCTTGCGGCCGAAATCGAGCGCCACGACCTTGTCCGACACCTTCATGACGAGGTTCATGTGATGCTCGACCAGCAGCACGGTGACGCCGAGCCGGTCGCGGATCGAGCGGATGAGCTCGCGCAGCTGCTCGACCTCTTCGTGATTGAGCCCGCCGGCAGGCTCGTCGAGCAGCAGCAGCTTGGGCTCGCTGGCGAGGGCGCGCGCCAGCTCGACGCGTTTTTGCGTGCCGAAGGGCAGCGCGCTCACGGATATGTCGGCGACGGCGCCGAGATCGAGCGTCTCGATCAGACGCACGGTGCGCTCGCCGAGCCGCCGCTCTTCGCGCGAGACGAAGGGCAGGCGCAGCGCATTGGCGAGGAAGCCGCCGCGCGAGCGGCAATGGCCGCCGATCATGATGTTGTTGCGCACCGTCATGGTGCGGAAAAGGGCGAGGTTCTGGAAGGTGCGGCCGATGCCGAGCGGCGCGATTGTGTGACGCGGCTGGTCGAGCAGCTTCTTGCCCTCGAAGAGGATGGTGCCGGTATCGGCATGATAGAGCCGGCTCAGCACGTTGAAGAGCGTCGTCTTGCCGGCGCCGTTGGGCCCGATCAGGCCGCAGATCTGGCCGTTGCCGACGTTGAAGGAAACGCCGTCCAGCGCAACGATGCCGCCAAAGCGGACCGAAAGGCCGTCGATGCTGAGGAGCGGCTCTGCCGCACCATTGGTGCCGCGGCCGCTCACGACGGATCCGAGCGGGTCGGGTGCACCCGGCCCGCGCCCCGGGGGCGCACGAATCCTGTCTCCAAACCGAACCTCCCTTACCCCGCTTATCGCCAGCATGCCGGCTCTGTTTTAGGGTAGCGCCCCCAAAATCGGGACGGCCGCCGCCCTTCCGCCGCTTGTCATCGCGGCCCGAGAAAAATATCGGTAATCGTCGAGCCGTCAAAGCTTTTTGCGAAAAACTTTTCGCGAGGGGGGTAAGGGCGCCGGTATCTCGCATACCAGACGGAGGGCCTGTTATGATGGCGCCCGCCGCCGCAACAGGAAGCGCCGCAATGGGCCTCGCCGTCGCCATCCAGATGGACCCGATCGAGACCGTCAACATCGACACGGATTCCACTTTCGCGATCGCGGTCGAGGCGCAAGCGCGCGGCCACACGCTCTATCATTACTTGCCGCGCGCGCTGGCGTTGCGCGATGGGCGCCTCACCGCCCGGGGGCGGCCCCTGGAGGTGAAACGCGAGCGCGGCCGGCATTACCGGCTCGGCGCCGAAACCACGCTCGAGCTTGCGACGATGGACGTGATCCTGATGCGCCAGGACCCGCCCTTCGACATGGCCTATATCACGGCGACGCATCTCCTCGAGCATGTGCGCGACGAGGTGCTGGTGGTGAATGATCCCGTCAGCGTGCGCAACGCGCCGGAGAAGCTCTTCGCCACGCATTTCGAAGGGCTGATGCCGCCGACGCTGATCACCGCCGATCGCGACGAGATCCTGGCGTTTCGCCGCGAGCATCGCGAGATCATCCTGAAGCCGCTGTTCGGCAATGGCGGCGCCGGTGTCTTCCACTTGTTGCCCGAGGACGACAATCTCAATGCGCTGCTCGAGCTCTTCACGCAGCTCTACCGCGAGCCGATCATCGTGCAGCGCTATCTCCCGGAAGTGCGCCAGGGCGACAAGCGCATCATCCTCATCGAAGGCGAGCCGCTGGGCGCGGTGCTGCGCGTGCCGCCCGCCGGCGAAGCGCGTGCCAATCTCCATGTCGGCGGCAAGGCGGCGAAAACGACGCTGACGCCGCGCGAGCGCGAGATCTGCGCCGCCATCGGACCGGCGCTGCGCGAGCAGGGGCTGGTCTTCGTCGGCATCGACGTCATCGGCGATTATCTCACCGAGATCAACGTCACCTCGCCCACCGGCATCCAGGAGATCGATCGGCTCGACGGCGCCAAGCTGGAGGCGCAGGTGTGGGATGCGATCGAGGCGCGCTTTGCCGCGCGCGGCCGCCCTTCGGCCCGAATGGTTAATTGATATAGCGATTAATTACACATCACCGATTGAAGTGGGCCACTAGCCGGGGTAAGTTGTTCCCTCAGGAAAGGCGCCCTTTATGGTAGAAACCTACGCCACACAACGGGCGAGGGTAGAGGGCCTGGGATCACGTCCGGGTACGGAGGTCTAACCGAGATGACACAATCGAAAGCAGAAGCGGTTGCCACGGATCAGCGCCGCAAGCCGCGCAAGCGGCGCGCCAATCATGTCGACCTGTCGGTCGGCAGCCGGCTCCGGCAAGCGCGGCTTCTCGCCGGCGCGAGTCAGGAGGATGTCGGCACCGCGATCGGCGTGAGCTTCCAGGCGGTGCAGAAATATGAGAATGGCGAGAATCGCCTCTCTGCCGGCCGGCTCGCCGCCGCGGCGAAGTTCCTTGGCGTGCCGATGTCCTTCTTCTTCCAGGACGACAGCGAGCCGCATGTGGCGACCGATACCGCCGGCTTCACCTCCAAGGAGATCGAGCTGGTGCGCCATTTCCGCGCCATCCGCAGCGACGACATGCGCGACCATCTGCTGCGGCTCACGCGGATCATCAGCGAGCAGAATCTCGGCGCGCGCTGATCGCGCCGGGCGGCGGTGCCCTGGTTTCGCCGTCACGCCCCGCTCATGACAGCGTCCCCGGCGCCGCGCCGGGGACGCTTCTTTTTTCCGCCGCCGGCGCGGCGTCGATGCGGGGCCGGGATCATCTAGGGTTCAATCGGGGTCAGCGCCACATTTCATGGCGCCGGCGCGGCAAGGGCGCTATGATTGGCCTAAAGCTGTTCTGGAACCGGCAGCGGCGGCATGAAGCGCAGCAGATACGTTACGGCCGAGAGCCGCGGCCCGTCGCGGCGCCAACCGGCGCGCCGCCGGGGGCGCCGCGTCGACGCGCTGATCGGCAAGCGGCTGCGTGAGGCGCGGCTGCTCGCCGGCGCGACGCCGCCGCAGCTCGCCGCCGCGCTCGGCGTCAGCGCGCAGGCACTGCAGAAATACGAGACTGGCGCCCGGCGCCTGACGGCGGCACGGCTCGCGGCGGCGGTCAAGTTCCTCGGCGTGCCGATGTCCTTCCTGTTCAAAGAGGACGCTTCATCGACGGTGACGATGGAGGATGCCGGGCTCACCGCGCTCGAGATCGAGCTGGTGCAGCTGTTTCGCGCCATTGCCGATGATGGTCTGCGTCAGCGCGTGCTGCGCCTCGCCAAAGCGGCGAGCGAGGCGGCACGCCTGGAGGAATGAGCGGCAGGGCGTATCCATGGCCGAGGGCATTCTCATCGACGAGCGAGGACGGCGTTGGCCCGACCGGTCATGGGATCTCGTGCGGCGCTTGGGCCGCTTCGATCCCGGGCTCGAGCTCTCGACCTTTGCCGTGCGCGAGCGCGGCTTCATTCATATCCGGCCGCAGGAGAACGGCGCACGCGTCGCGCTCTGCGCCGGCAGATTCGGCTTGGAGACGCTGGCCGGGGCGCTTTACGAGCTGAAGGAGCGGCGCTTTCCGCGCATCCTTCTCGCCATGCTGGTCGAGGAGGAGTGGTTCTATGAAATGCTCGGCAGCGCCTGGGAATTCGCCGAGCGCGCCGAGCAGCTCCTCGCCGGCGGCGGTGTGATGGAGCGCCATCCCTGGCTCGCCGCCGAGCGCGATCTTGCCGCGCTCGACCTGCCGGTGTTCTCGTCGCTGCGGCCGATCGTCGAGTTGTGGCGCGCGCATCGCGGGCGCTTGCCGGCGGAGTCCGGTGCCTTCATCGTCAATGCGGGTCTGCTCGATCGCATGATTTTGGTGCGGCGCCGCAGGCCGAACTTGTCCTTCGTGTTCGCCCATTTCGGCGCCGGTATCGAATGTCGGCCGGCGGGCGAGAGCGAGCACCTGGTCGATCGGGAGATACACGACCATCACGACCGCGACTATGGCGCTTGGGTCGCGGCCGCTTACGCCGAAGCGGCCAGCCTCGGTCGTCCGCATCTTCGCTCGATCCGCGCCACGATTCGCGTTTCCGATACGACCGTGGCGCGCGGCCGCTACGACCGGCTAATCCTGCCTTGGCAGAGCGCGCGGGGCGAGGATTTTGCCATGGGGATATCGCTCACCCGCGATCATCGTTGCCTCGACGCTCGCCGCCAGATCGGCAAGTAGCGCGCCGGTCCGCATCCACAGCAGGACTGTCGGCAGATCGCCGCGGAACGGCATGCGCACGAGCAGTCCGTCGGCCGCTTCGTGCGGACCGTAGGCGCGCGAGAGGCCGCCGGCATGCATGCGCGGCGTCATGAAGCCCCAGGTGAACTCGGTATTCCAGCGCGTATGGGCGTACGCCGCACAGACATGCGAGATGATGCGCGTAAGCCCGGCGCGCCGCCAGTCCGGCCGGACCCAGATGGCGCCGCCATACATCGTGCGGCCGCGCACCGCCGTCGCCGCGGGCGCATCGATCTCGACGCATTCGCCGGCGGAAAGATGCGGCTCGGGATGCTCGTAATAGACGCGCAGCGAGCGTATCTCCTCGACCACATTGGTCGCGGTGAAATCGAAGAACCGGGCGAATTCCGTCGCCACCGTTTCGCCGAATTCATCGATGCCTTCGAGCCAGAAGGCCGAATCGATTCGCAGATTGCTATGCGCCGGATCGCAGATCGGCGGTAAGGGCGGCCAGGTTTCGCGGTTCTCGCGATTGATCTCCAAGAGCGCGTCGAAATCGCAGCGCAGGCGCAAGCGCAGCCCCCAATCGCGCGCCATGGCATCGGCCATGATGAAGTACCGCGCCAACAATTCATGCGGTCCGTGCACCAAGGTAATTTGATCCAACAGGCTTCGCGGATTGTCGTACATCGGCTTTCTCCCTTGCTTGATCGACGCGCCCCATCGGTCGGCGGCAGCGTTGATGATAAGCGAGAGAGCCGGGCGTGCGGCGATGCATTGGCAAAAATCGCGGCGCGCCGTCGAACTGGCAATGCGCTCCCCGTTCCCGTAAAGTTCGCCGCGAGCGGAGAGGAGAAGCACATTGGTGGCACGCGTGCGCACGGTCGCCTTCTCCGGCATCGACGTGCTCGAGGTCGAGGCGCAGGTCACCATCACCTCGGGCCTCATCGCCTTTCCCGTCGTTGGGCTGCCCGACAAGGCCGTGGCGGAATCACGCGAGCGCGTGCGCGCGGCGCTCGCCGCGCTGGGCCTGGCGCTGCCGCCGCGGCGCATCACCGTCAACCTCGCCCCGGCCGATCTCATCAAGGAAGGCAGCCATTTCGACCTGCCGATCGCCTTGGGCCTGCTGGCAGCGATGGAGGTGCTGCCGGCCGAGGAGCTTCAGGGCTATGTAGCGCTGGGCGAGCTCGCGCTCGACGGCTCGCTCCTGCCGGTGGCCGGCGTCCTGCCCGCGGCAATGGGCGCAGCGTCTTCCGGGCATGGCGTGATCTGCCCCGCGGCGTCAGGCGGCGAGGCGGCTTGGGCCGGCGGCATCGAAGTGCTGGCGGCGCCGTCGCTGCTGGCGCTGATCAATCACTTCAAAGGCACGCAGGTGCTGAGTCAGCCCGAGCCGCGTATCGCCGAAGCGCCGCCATCGCCGCTCGATCTCAAGGACATCAAAGGCCAGGAGACGGCGAAGCGCGCGCTCGAAGTCGCCGCCGCCGGCGGCCACAATCTGCTGATGATCGGGCCGCCCGGCTCGGGCAAATCGATGCTGGCAGCGCGGCTCCCCGGCCTCTTGCCGCCGCTCGATCCGGCCGAGGCGCTCGAGGTCAGCATGATCCATTCGGTGGCGGGGCTGCTGCGCGAGGGCAGGCTCATGCGCCAGCGGCCGTTCCGCGATCCGCATCACTCGGCCTCGCTCGCGGCCCTCGTCGGCGGCGGCCAGCGCGTGCGGCCGGGCGAAGTGTCGCTCGCGCATCTCGGCGTGCTCTTCCTCGACGAGCTGCCGGAGTTCCAGCGCGCGACGTTGGAAGCGCTGCGCCAGCCGCTCGAGAGCGGCCGCGCCACGGTGGCGCGCGTGCAGGCGCATGTGACATATCCCGCGCGCGTGCAGCTGGTAGCGGCGATGAATCCCTGCCGCTGCGGAAACCTCGATGATGCCGCACTGGCGTGCGGCAGGGCGCCGCGTTGCGCGCTGGACTATCAATCGAAGATCTCGGGACCGCTCTTCGACCGCATCGATCTGCATATCGATGTGCCGGCGGTGCGGCCTGCCGATCTCGGCCTGCCGCCACCCGCCGAGGGCTCGGCGCAAGTCGCAGCCCGGGTCGCAGCGGCCCGGGCGCGCCAGACGGCGCGCTATGCGCGGTTGCCGGAAAACCGCCGCATCCGCACCAATGCCGAGCTCGACGGACAACTCCTCGACGAGCTCGCCGCGCCCGACAGCGACGGCAAGCGGCTCCTCATGGACGCCGCCGAGCGGCTCCATCTCTCCGCCCGCGGCTATCACCGCGTGCTGCGCGTCGCGCGCACGCTCGCCGATCTCGAAGCGTCCGATGCGGTGCGGCGGATCCATGTGGCGGAAGCGCTGAGCTATCGGCGAGTCTTGCTCAGCGGGGATCTGGCCGGAAGATAGGGGGCGCGATGTCACGCGCGCCCCTTGTAATGCCGTATTCTCGTTATCGACCCGCCGTGGAGAAAAGCCGATGCAGCTGAACGACGAAGAACGTGCGATGCGCGCCGGCGAAGCGGGGCCGGTGCGGCAATGGGCGATCGAGCACCAGATCGCGGTCGGCCGGTATCTCGGGGCGCGCGACTTCGCGCCGGTGACGCAGGCGCATATCATGGCCGATACGGAATCGCTGGGCGATGCCGGCATTGACTGGCTGGAGCGCTGGGCGAGCTTCCCCGAAGCGCAGCGGCGCGTGCGCGTGCCGACAATCACCGATCCCCGCGGCACCGATTTCGCCGCGGCGTCGCGGCTGCGGCAACAGCCCTGGATGCTGGAGCGCGAGCGGCGCGCCATCGCCGCCTTCGCGGCGCTGGGTGTGCTCATGACGGATACCTGCATCAACTATCAGACGATCATGCCGCCGGTGCTCGGCGAGCATGTCGCCTATGGCGATACCGGCGTCGTCATCTATTGCAACAGCGTGCTCGGCGCGCGCTCCAATTTCGAAGGCGGGCCGTCGGCGCTCGCCGCCGGTCTCACCGGGCGCACGCCGCGCTATGGCTATCATCTCGAGGAAAAGCGCCGGCCGACGCTGCGCATCGACGTCAGCTGGACGCCGCGCGATCTCAATGATTGGGGCGCGCTCGGCGGCGTTGTCGGGCAGCTCGCCGGCGATTACTGGCAAGTGCCGGTGCTGACTGGGATCGAGCGCGTGCCGGGTTCGGACGAGATGAAGCATTTCGGCGCCGCCGCCGCGAGCTTTGGCTCGCTCGCTCTCTTCCACATGGCCGGCATCACGCCGGAAGCGCGCCACTTGCGGGATCTGGGCGATATCGACGGCCTGCCGCGGCACGCGATCACCGAGACCACGATCCGCAGCTTTCAACAGCGCTATGCCGGCGCTGGTGACGGCGTCGATCTCATCGTGTTCTCGGCGCCGCAACTCAGCATCGTCGAGATGCGGCAACTGGCGGAGCTGCTCAACGGACGCCAGGCGCGCATCCCGCTTCTCGCCATCACCAGCCCGCAGGTGAAGCCGGATGCCGATCGCATGGGGCTGACCCGGACCATCGAAGCGGCGGGCGGCATGGTGCTCTCGGGCATGTGCTTCTATCAGAGCTATGCGCGCGAGATGGCGGAAGCCAATCAATGGCGGCGCCTTGCCACCAACTCCGCGAAGCTGGTCAATATCATCGGCGGCTATGGCTACCGGCCGGTTCTGCTGTCGATGGCAGCGTGCGTCGATCTCGCTTGCACGGGGAAGCCCGCCCATGGCTGATAGGACCTTCTATGCGAGCGCTGCGATGGGCCGGAATGTGACCGGCGAGGCATTGGTCGCCAAGGACGGCTTCTCCGCCCGCTACGATCTCGACCGGATCGCCGGGATCTTCTCGCGTCCCGAGCACAAGCTCGTCGGCCAATCCTATGTCGGCCGCATCCTCGTGCTCGACGTCGCCAAAGGCGGCGTCGCCACCGCGTGGATGCTGCAGGAGATGGCGGCACGCGGCAAGGTGCCGGCGGCACTGGTGCTCAACCGCGTCAACCCGATCATGGTGCAAGGCGCGGCGCTCGCCGGCATCACGCTCATGTCGGGCTTCGATCGCGACATCACCGGCGCCATTCCCACCGGCGCCCAGATCGAGATCGTCCCGACGGCGGACCGGCCGATCATTCGACTGCTGCAACCCTGAGGCGGCGCTTCGCAT
Organism: Allostellaceae bacterium; assembly: GCA_035509275.1. GTDB lineage: Bacteria > Pseudomonadota > Alphaproteobacteria > ATCC43930 > CGMCC-115725 > DAHUYF01. The sequence continues at coordinate 44,728 of DATJLU010000025.1, forward strand.
GGCAGAGCAACAGCAGACGGCCTTTCGCAACCGCGGCGCCGACGCGCTGATCGCGGCGCTGGAGCAAGCGGGAACGCGGACGATCTTCGCGCTTTCGGGCAATCACATCATGCCGGTGTTCGATGCCGCGCTCGACCACCCGGTGAAGCTCATCCATGTCCGCCACGAAGCCGCCGCCGTGCACATGGCCGATGCCTGGGCGAGACTCTCGGGACAGGTCGGCGTCGCTCTGGTCACAGCGGGCCAGGGCCACGCCAATGCGGCAGCGGCGCTGTGCACCACCCAAGGCGGCGAGACGCCGCTGCTGCTGCTTTCCGGCCATGCGCCGCTGAGCGAACTCGGTTTCGGCTCCTTCCAGGAGCAGCGTCAGGCCGAGCTTGCGGCGCCAGTTACCAAAGCGTCCTGGACCGCGCAATCCGCCGCTTCGCTGCCGGACGACATTGCCCGCGCCTGCCGGATCGCACGCTCCGGCCGTCCGGGTCCCGTCCATATCAGCCTGCCCGCCGATGTGCTCGAGAGCGACGGCGATCTCGCTGGCGCCCTCGCACTCGACGCCGCCCGCTTCGCGCCGGAGCCGATGCCGCTGCCGAAGGCGGCGACAGCGCAAGCCTGGACGGCGCTCGCCGACGCGTCACGGCCGCTGGTGGTCGCGCCGCCCGCGCTGGCGACGCCCTCCGGCGCGGCGCTGCTCGCCCGATTGCGCGCGGCGCTGGGCGTTCCCGTCGTCACCATGGAGAGTCCGCGCGGCATCAACGACCCGGCTCTCGGTGCCTTTGCCGAAGTGCTGGCCGAGGCGGATCTCATCCTGCTGCTCGGCAAGCCGCTTGATTTCACCTTGCGCTTCGGCAAGGCGCCGGCGGTGGCGCCGCAATGCCGCTGGATCGTCATCGATCCCGAGCCGGAACTGCGGCAGCGCGCCGAGCGGCTGTTGGGGGAACGGCTTCTCTTTGCGGCCGGCGCCGATGCGCGCAGCGCCGCTTCCGGCTTAAGCGAGCTCGCCGCCGGCGACACGGTCGGTCACGCCGCCTGGCGGAAGCAGGTGGAAGCGACGATCGCTTATCGTCCCGCGGCGTGGGACGCGACGGCGCCAGCGGCAGACACGCCGATGCATCCGCTGGTGCTGTGCCGCGCGCTGCAGCAGCAACTCGACCGCCGGCCGGACAGCGTTCTCGTGAGCGATGGCGGCGAATTCGGGCAATGGGCGCAGGCAACGCTGCACGCGCCGTGCCGGGTGATCAACGGCGTCGCCGGCGCCATCGGCCCTTCCCTCCCGTTCGCCATCGGCGCCAAAGCAGCGCGCCCGGAGAGCACCGTGCTCGCCGTCCTCGGCGACGGCACGTTCGGCTTCCACATGGCCGAGTTCGACACCGCTATGCGAAGCGGGCTGCCCTTCGTCGCGGTGGTCGGCAACGATAGCCGCTGGAACGCCGAGCATCAGATCCAGCTCCGCCACTACGGGCCGGCGCGCACCCAGGGCTGCACTCTGGCGCAAGCGACGCGCTACGACCTCGTCGCCGCCGGCCTCGGCGGCCATGGCGAGTTCGTCCGCCGCGCCGCCGAGCTGCCCGCCGCGTTGGACCGCGCTTTCGCCAGCGGCAAGCCAGCCTGCGTCAATGTGTTGATCGAGGGCGTCGCAGCGCCAGTCGTGCGGCGGAGGTGACGGCGGGAGTTACTCGATCAGCGTCAGCTCGCGCACGCTGGCGCCGGCGCGGAAGCGGGTGGCGAGGGTGTCGGGATCGAATTCGATGCCGACCGGGTTCTTGCGGAAAGTGGCCGATTCCATATAGGCCTGACCTTCCACCGCCGTCGCGAAATTGTCGATCTGCAGCTCGACCTGGTTGTTGTCGGGGTCGCGGTAATACATCGATGTCGTGGGGCCGTGATTGACGCACCAGAAGGGCGTGATGCCGATCGCCTTGAGGCGCTGATAGTTCTCCACGAGATCGCTCAGGCCGGCAAAGGTGAAGGCGACGTGGTGCAGGCCCGCTTCGCGGCCGGCGGCCATGGGGCTGGGGGCGCCCGGCTCGCGCGCCGCCAGCGGCCCGGGATCGAGGAAGGCGATGCGGTGATGCTCGTCGTCATAGCTGATGAAGGAGATGAACGGGCTCGCATCGTGGATCACCTGCGCGCTCAGGACCTTGCAGTACCAGTCCTGCATTGCGGCGATGCGATTGGTCTGCAGCACGATATGCGCGAGCTTGCTCGGTGGCGCCATGGCTCCCTTCCTCCGTGTCTGCGGGTGACGGCGATGGCCGCAGCGAATGTGCTTTGGCGTGATCGCCGATGCTATCGAAGTTTCCGGCGCGCGGCCAGAGCAGCGCCAGGCCTTATGCGACATTGTCGGTTGACATCCGACATTGTGAAAGGCGATAACCGGCCGAGCCGGCGGGCACAAATAACGGGGAGGATGGGTCGATGGCGCGCATGAAAGGCGGCGAGCTCATCGCCGAGTTCCTGGTCCGCGAGAACATCCCGTACATCTTCGGCCTGTGCGGCCACGGCAATGTCGGCATCCTCGACGCGCTTTATGACGTGCGCGACAAGATCAAGCTGGTCTCGCCCCGCCATGAGCAGACCGCGGCGCATATGGCGGATGGCTATTTCCGGGTGAAGCATCGCCCGGTCGCGACTCTCACCTCCTGCGGGCCGGGCTCAGCCAATCTGGTGATGGCGCTGGCCGTGGCGCAAACCGACTCCTCGGCGCTGCTGGCGCTCACCGCCAATGTGCCGACCTCGCAGTTCAACCGCAGCCCCTTCCAGGAGCTCAACCGCCACAATCAGGCGGATTTCCCCAATGTCATCCGGCCCGTCGTCAAGCGCAGCTTCCAGCCGACGCGCGTCGAGATGCTGCCGCTGGCGTTGCGTCAGGCGGCGATGACGATGACCAGCGGGCGACCCGGCCCGGTCAATGTCGATGTGCCCTTCAACCTCTTCCAGGAAGAGGCCGATGTCGAGCTCGAGCCGGCTTGGGACGGGTTCAATGCGCGCCGCAGCGGCGCCGCCCCCGAAGACATCGCCGCCGCCGCCGAGATGCTCCTCGCCGCCGAGCGGCCGGCGATCTTCATCGGGCATGGCGTGACTTTGTCGGAGGCGAGCGCCGAGCTCACCGAGCTGGTCCACCGCCTCGGCATTCCTGTGCTGAGCTCGCCCAACGGCATGGGCTGCCTTCACATGGGCGATCCGCTGTCGCTGGGCTTCATCGGCCGCAACGGCACCTACGCCGCCAACCAGGCCGGCCGGCATGCCGATCTCGTGCTGGCGCTTGGCGCGCGCTTCGACGATCGCTCCTCCTCTTCGTGGCTGCCGGGCTATTCCTGGAACTTCCCGATCACCAGGCTCATCCATGTCGATCTCGACCATGCCGAGCTCGGCCGCAATTACGCGCCTGATCTCGCCATTCTTGCCGATGCCCGCACCTTCCTGCGTCAGCTTCTCGCCGAGTTGGAGCGCCGCGATGTGCAAAAAGGCGAGCGGCTCAAGCCCTGGCATGCCGAGATCGCGCGCTGGCGCGCGGAATGGGAGGCCTATGTCCGGCCGAATTTCGCGCTCCATGCTTCGCCGATCCGGCCCGAGCGCGTGGTCGCGGATTGCCGCGCGGTGCTGCCGGACGATGCGATCCTGTCGCTCGATTCCGGTGTCCATCACAATTGGTACATGCAGTTCTGGGAAGCGCGGCGGCCGCAGACCATGCTCAACACCTGGGGCTTTTCCGGCATGGGATTCGGGCCGAGTGCCATTCTCGGCGCCAAGCTCGCCGCGCCCGATCGGCCTTGCGTTGCGGTGTGCGGCGATGGCGGCTTCACCATGGTGCCGCATGTGCTGTGCACCGCGGTCGAGTACGACATTCCCGCCGTCTGGGTGGTGTGGAACAATTTCGCCTGGGGCGCGATCCGCGACATCCAGTACGGGCTCTTCAACGGCCGCGAGCTCGGCACCGCCTTCTATCAGGGGCCGAACAAGAAGCCCTATAACCCCGATTTCGCCGCGCTGGCGCGTGCTTGCGGCGTCGACGGGATCACCGTGACCAAGTCGGAAGATTTCAAAGGCGCGCTCGAGCATGCCATCAAGCTCGGGAAGCCTTGTCTGCTCGACGTCCATGTCGACGCCAATATCCGGCCGCCGGCGGTCGGCACCTGGGCGCTGCCGCCGATCCCGCACAAAGAACCGGTCTTCGGCAGCAAATACGTTCCGCAAGAGGCGTTGGGCCATTGAGCCGCACGGCACAGCACGGGGAGAGCCTCATGAGCAAGACCGGAAAACGCGAGCCATCGATCCGCAATATCGCCGAAGTGCCATGGGACGAGCTGCCCGGTCATTTCGGCGGCGCGCTGTCGAAGCTGCTGGTGCATCCCGAGACGACCGGCTCGCGCCATGTCGATCACCGCATCTCGACTTATGCGCCGAAGGCCTATGTGGCGCCGCATACCCACAAAATTCAGGAGCAGGTCTACCACGTGCTCGCCGGGCAAGGTCTGATGGAGATCGACGGCAAGCGGCAGGTGGTGCGCGAGCATGACGTGATCTTCATTCCGCCCGGTGTCGAGCATGCGCTTTACAACACCGGTCTGACGCCGCTGACCTTCATCGTGGTCACGACGCCGGTGAGCGATGAGGGGTCGGTCTCGATCTGATCTTGGATTCAATAATGCCCGACACATCGCGCGAAACCGTCGACGCCCCACCTCACCCTCCCGCTACGCGGGTCCCTCCCTCTCCGCCCCTTAGGGGCGGAGAGGGGTGGGGTGAGGTGGGGCGAGCCGGATATGATTCCGGTTGGAGAGTCGCGACATTGTGCGGCAGCTCCATACCAGGCGGCCAAAACACGTGAGCGCGCTCGACAAAGCGATCGGGCTCGACCATCCCTCCGGTGAGGAAGGCGCACGCGAGCGCGGCGGCATTCAATCGCTGGAGCGGGCCTTTGCCCTGCTCGAGGAAATCGCGCGCAACCGCGACGGCATCGCCCTCACCGAGCTCAGCAAGCGAGTGGGCTTGCACAACAGCACCACCTTCCACCTCGTCAAAACCATGCTGTCGCTCGGCTATGTCGAGCAGCCCCGCGACAGCAAGCGCTATCGCATCGGCCGGCGGCTCTTCACCTTGGCGGCGGGCGCGCTCGACGAGATCGAGCTGGTGAGCCTCGCCACCCCCGTTCTGGAGAAGCTCACGCGCGACACCGGGGAATGCAGCCATTTCGCCGTGCGCTCGGGCGACAATATCGTGGTGCTGGCCAAGACCGCCGGCAGCGGCATGTTCCAGATGGCGGACCCGGTCGGCGTCACGCGCCCGGCCCATTGCACGGCGCTGGGCAAGGTCTTGCTGGCCGCGCTCTCGCCCGAGCAGCTGAGCCGCTATCTCGGCGCGCATGAGCTGCGCCGGTTCACGCCGCGGACGATCGTCGACAGGGACGGGCTGACGCGCGAGATCGACGCGGTGCGCCGCAACGGCATCGGCTTCGATGATGGCGAGTTCGATGCCGAGGCGCGCTGCGTCGCCGTGCCGGTCTATGATTTCACCGGCCGCGTCGCCGGCGCGATCGGTATTTCCGGCCCGGTGTGGCGGCTCTCGATCCGGGCGCTGCAGGAAAAGGCGGCGCTGGTGCGCAAGGCGGCAACATCGCTTTCGCGCGAGCTGGGCTGCGCCGCGGAGCCTCCCCGCCGCGCTTAGCGGCGCGATCCCGGGCGCGGCAGGAAGAGGCGGGCGAGGCCGATCAGGACGGCGCCGGCCGCGGCGACGACGATCACCGCGGTCGCGAGAAACGCGCCGAGGACGAGCAACCCAAACCCCAGCACCACTGCAAGCATGGTCACGGCCACGGCGAAAAGCCCCGGCTTGACGATGTAGGCGCGCGACCCATGCGACGCGCCGGCGAACACCCGGATCCCCGAGGAATCATCACCGCCGCCGCGGCGCGGGCGCTCGGGCGGGAGAATTTCCGGCTCGCTCGGTGAGCGGCCGCGGTCGGGCTCGGCGGGCGTTTCCATAGCGACGATCATATGTGTCGCCAGGGAGCTTTCGTCAATCGGCGGCGTGGTTGAGGCCGCTGTCGCGCGTTACGGCGTGTGGCGCTGCAAAAACGCCGTGACGCGCCGGATGGACGCCGCGAGATGCTCGGGCCCGCGCCAGTTCTGCTGCACCTCGAGGTTCGGTGCCAGCCGCGCGATCTCGGCGCTCACCGCGGCCGGATGCGGCGTGTCGCTGCCCGGCTGCAACAGCAGCGGCGTGCGGCAGCGCTGCACGAAATCGCGCGAGACGGAGAAGACGAAATCGCCGCCGAAGAGATTGGCGCCGAAGCGCGCGACGGTAGCCTCGTCGAGGCCGGGATCGCGCTCGCGCATGGTTTTGCTGAAGCCGCGCACCGCGTCGTCCCAGGTCGCGCGATTGTCGGCAAAGCCGATCGGGTTCTGCAGCACCGCCGCGGTGATGCGCTCCGCCGCCATGTCGCAGAGCTTCAGGCAGAAGCTCGCGCCAATGCAGCCGCCCATGACGTGAAAGCGCCGATGCCCCAAATGATCCATCAGCGCCAGATGATCTTCGGCGAAGCTGTGCCAGCCATCGCCGGCGCGGACTTTGGCGCGCGAGCGGCCGGCATTGCGCTGATCCATCGCCACCACGGCGAAATGCGGCGCCAGCGCCACCATCGGATTCATCCACGGCGGCGCCGCATCGGGATTGCTCGGGCTGTGCCGCCAGAAGGCGAGCTGGGAGCGCAGGCCGCCCGGGGCAAAGATCAGCAGCGGGTAGCCTTCGCCATGGACTTCGTAATAGATTTCAGCGTCCTCGCGCTGCAGCACCGGCATCGGACCCTCCCTGGATTTTGTTCGGCACCATCAGTCAAACGGCCAATGGCGAGGATGGCAAGGGTTCCATGCTCGCAGCAGAGCGGTGAGCGTGATATGGCTGTCGCGGAGATGCGCGAAGACGAGACCGAGGACACGCTTCCCGATCTGCTCCGCCACGGACTCGATGTCGTGTTCGTCGGCATCAATCCGTCGCTCTATTCGGCGCGGCGCGGCCATTATTTCGCCCGGCCGACCAATCGCTTCTGGCGCGCCTTTTCGCGCTCGCGGCTGAGCGGCCCGGCGCGGCGGGCGCTGGGCGTTGCCGAGTTGACGCCGGCGCATGATCGGCTGCTGCCCGAGCATGGCTTCGGCTTCACCGACCTGGTCAAGCGCCCGACGGTGCGGGCTGCCGAAGTCGCCAAGGAGATCGACGCCGAGATCGACGTGCTCACCGCGAAGCTCGAGCGCCACCGCCCGCGCTTCGCCTGTTTTCACGGCATCACCGGCTATCGCCGCGTTCACCTCTGCCTCGCCGCCGACACAGCGGCGCCGGCTCTCGGGCTGCAGTTGGTGCGGATCGGGGTGACGCGGCTTTTCGTCGTGCCGAATCCCAGCGGCGCCAACGCCCATGCGACGCCGGCGGAGCAGACGCGGTGGTATGACCGGCTGGCCGATGCGCTGGCGGATCAGAACCCGCTATAGCCGGCGAAGCTCAGCGCCGCTTCGATCGCGAAGATCGCCGCCGCCACATAACGTGTCCAACCGGCAATGCGACCGCGCCCGGCATAGTGTCCGAACAGCACCGTCGGCACATTGGCGACCAGCATCCCTGTGGTGGTGCCGAGGATCACAGGCAGCAGCAAGCTGAAGCGGGCGGCGAGCGCGGCGGTGGCGATCTGCGTCTTGTCGCCCATCTCGCACAGGAAAAATCCCACCAGCGTGGTGAGGAAGGCGCCGCGGCGCGGCGTCTTGGCGGCGCTTTCATCGAGCCGGTCCGGGATCAGCATCCACAGCGCCATGGCAATGAAGGCAACGCCCAGCGCCTTGTCGAGAAAGCGCGGCGACAGCAGATCGCCGAGCCAGGCGCCGAGGGCGGCGGCGAAAGCGTGGTTCGCCAGCGTCGCCAGCAGGATGCCGGCGATGATCGGGACCGGCCGGCGGAATTGCGCGGCGAGCAGGAAGGCGAGCATCTGCGTCCGGTCGCCGAGCTCGGCGATGGCGACGATGCCGAGCGAGGTCAGGAAGGCTTCCATGGGCGCTCAACGGGGCCGGGCGGAGCGTGGACCAATGGCGTCGGCAGGCTCCGCCCGGCCCGGGCGATCGCCGCCGATGCCAAAGGTCTCGCCAAGCGCAGGACCCTTGGGTCCCGGCCACCCGCGCCATGTCCGCCCGAAAGCGGCCAAGTCTGTTGACGCGAGCCCCTCGCTGAGAGGGCGGCTACTCCCCGATGACGGGCGTGAAGCTATCGAAAGTGCGGCGCCGGCACAAGCGTCACGCGGCCAGTCCCGCCGCGGCGATCGCGTCGGGAATGGCGGCGGGATTTTGCGGCGCCATCACATGCGCGCCGGCGACGCCCGGGATCGTCGCCAGCTCCTGCAGCAGCTCGGCGCAGATCCTGATGCCCTCGCGCCGCGCATCGGCTGCGCCGTCGAGCCGGGCGATCACGGCATCGGGAATAATCGTGCCGTAGAGCTTCTCGCGCATCCAGCGCGCCGAGCGCGCCGAGGGAATGGGCGCGACGCCGATCAGCAGCTTGATCCGCGCGCCGAGACCGTGCTCGGCGAGCCGCGCCGTGTAGCGGCGCACGACGTCCATGTCGAAGCAGAACTGCGTCTGGACGAAACGCGCGCCGGAGGTTGCCTTCTCCGCCAGGGCGGTCGGCGCCCAGCCCGCTGGCGGATCGATCGGGAGGTCGGTGGCGCCGAGAAAGAGCTCGGTCACGCCGTCCACGGGCGTGTCCGGCGGCAGCTTGCGCTCGGTGCCGAGCCGCCGCGCCAGCGCCAGCAAGGCGCGGCTGTCGAGATCGAAGACCGGCTTTGCGTCGGGCTGATTGCCGGCTTTGGGATCATCGCCGGTGAGCACCACCAGATTGCGCACGCCCAGCGCCAGCGCGCCGAGGAGATCGCTCTCCAGCGCCAGGCGATTGCGGTCGCGGCAGGCCATCTGCAGGATCGGCTCGATGCCGTTCTGGAGCAGAAGATGCGCCGCAACCAGGCTCGAGAGATGCGCGCGCGCGCCGGCTCCGTCGGTGACGTTGACGGCGGCGACGCGGCCTTTCAGTGGCAAGGCGCGCGCGGCGAGATCCGCGGGATCGGTCGAGACCGGCGGCACCAGCTCGGCGGTGACGGTGAAGCGGCCGCTCATCAGCCGCTGCGCAAAGCCGCTGAGCGCCGCAGATTCTCCGTTCGCCTGGTCCACCCGCTTTGCTCCTACGCGCCGAAGCGCCGCTGGCGCTGTTGGAAGGTGCGGATGGCGCGCAGGAAATCGACCCGGCGGAAGGCGGGCCAGAGCACATCGGTGAAGTAGTATTCGCTGTGAACGCTCTGCCAGAGGAGAAATCCGGAGAGCCGGATTTCGCCGCTGGTGCGGATAATGAGGTCGGGATCGGGCAGCCCCGCGGTGTAGAGATGACACGCGATGGCATCGGGCGTGACGGCGGCGATGGCGTCACCGAGGCTCGCCCCTTTTGCCGCGCGGTCGCGGAGCAGTTCCTGCACCGCATCGGCGATTTCCTGCCTCCCGCCGTAAGCGACGGCAATGTTGAGATCCATGCCGTCATAGCTCTCCGTCGCGCGCTCCGCCTGGTCGATGGTCCGGAGCAGCGTTTCCGGTAAAAGCGGCAGCCGGCCGATCGCGCGCACCCGCACGCGCCGGCTGTGGACGAGCGGGTCATGCGCTAGCGTCGCGAGTTTTGCCTCGATGGCGGCGAAGATGCCGGATACTTCCGGCTCGGGCCGGCGGAAATTGTCGGGCGAGAACACCCAGAGCGTCACGGTCGGAATGTGCAGTTCGGCGCACCAATCGAGGATGTCGTCGAGCTTCTCCGCACCGACTCGGTACATTTCCTGCGGCTCGGTGATGCCGCGGGCGCGGCCATGCCGGCGATTGCCGTCGAGAATGATGCCGATATGGCGCGGCAGCGGCCTGCTACCGATCTGCCGCAGCAGACGGCTCTCGTAGAGCCGATAGAGCAGGCGCAGGGCCGGCGACACCGGACGCTCCCCAGAACCGTGACGGGCGCAGGCCTTGCGCAACGCAGGCCTATGCTAAGTCCCAAACAGGCTCCTAGCGCAAATCGGCGGTTGGCGGTAGCTCCGTCTCAGCCGGTCTCGCCGCGGCGCGGCGCGAAGATCGGCGGCGCTTTGGATGGCAGCTTGGGGGCGCTCGGCGGCGGCGGCGCCGGTTGGCCGAGGCGCGCCGGCGCCCGCGGCACCACGATAGCGCCCGATAGCAGCCAGCTAACCTGCTGCTCGAGCTTCTTTATTCGCTCCTCCATGCCGGCGCAGACATGGTCCTGAAGCAGCGCCGCGAGCTTGTCGCGGAAGCCGGGGTCGGTGCGCAGCTGCTGCGCCACCTGAAGCACCAGCGGCTTGTCGGCTTCGGCGACGCGGACATTAGTCTGAACGTTCTCGGTGCCTGGCGAAGTTTCCATCCTTACGTCCCCTTAGCGGCGTCTAGCGCATGCTAAGCGGCAAATGTTAAGGCCGCGCTACATTGCGCCGCCGTCAGGCGACGCAATCGCGCCTATCACATCGCCCATGGCAAGAAAGGATTCACCACAGAGACACGGAGATCACGGAGAAAAGAAGAAGGGCGCGCTCCGTGTGCCAAGCACGCAATCTCCGTGCCTCAGTGGTGAATCGACATGCGGCCGCCCGCCTCAGGGGAGGCCGGTCGTGCGCTCGCGGCTGACGCCCTCGAAATCCGCGCCGTCGAGCCGCGCGCCGTAGAAATTCGCATCGTCCACTCGCGCGCGCTGCAGCTTCGCGCCGGTGAGATTGGCGTTCGAGAAATCGGCGCCGGCGAGGTTGGCGCCGCGCAAATCGGCCTCGCGCAGCAGCGCGCGGGCGAATTTGGCGCGCTCGAAATTGGACGGCAGCTCGCGCTTTTCGTCGCCCACCTCGCGCAAGGGACCGAGTTGCGCCCGGGTAAGGTTAGCACCGTTGAAGTGCGCGCGCTGAAATACCGCGCCGCGCAGATCGGCTTCGCTGAGCGTGGCGTCGCGCAAATCGGCGCCGGAGCAGTCGCTCATGACAAACTGCGCGCGCATCAACGAGGCGCGCTGCAACCGCGCCCCTTTGAGGATCGCCAGCACCAGCCGCACGCCATCGAGCCGGCGCCCGGAGAGATCGGCCTGCGGCAGCACGGCGCGCTCGCCTTCCCGGCCTTGCGTGTCGAGCCAGAGCGCGTGCCGCCGCAGCACGTCCTGCATCTCGTTTTCGGATCTGGCGGTGTATTCGGTGCGCTGCGCGTGCCGGAGGTCGGGCAATTTCAGGGCCGCGGAATCGAGCACCGCATCGCGCAGATCGGCGCCGCGCAGATCGGCGCCGGACAGGCTGGCGCCGATCAGCACCGCCGCGTGAAAGACGGCACCATGCAGCTTGGTATCGGCGAGATTGACGTCTTCGAGATTGGCGCCGGTGAAATTGGCATTGCGCAAATCGCTGCCATGAAGATCGGCGCCGCGCAGCATCGCATCGGTGAAGTCGGCGCGCACGGTGATCGCGCCACCGAGCTTCGCGCCAGTGAAAACCGCGCCGCGCGCGTCGACCGAGGTGAGATCGGTGTGGCTGTCGCGCAAGCGTTCGAGCAACATCTTGTCCCGCGTGTCGTAGCGGCCGAGCGCTGCCTCGCGCAAATCGGCCTTGGCGAGGACCGCTTTGTTGAGCCGCGCGCCGCGGAAGCAGGCGCCGCGCAGATCGGCCCGCGTCAGATCGGCGCCCTCGAGATTGGCCAAGCGCAGATCGGCGGCATAGAGCACGACATCGCGCAGCGTCGCACCCATGAGCAGGGCGCGCGTCAGGCACGCGCCGGTGAGCTCGGCGTCGCTGAGCTCGCGGCAGATCAGATCGGCACCGGCGAGATCGTGCGAGCCGAGCAGCGCCCGCTGCCCGCCCGCCTTGCGCGCGACGAAGCGCTCATGGGCTTCGAGCACGCGTTCGAGCTCGCTCGGACTGAGCCGCTGCCAGCCTTCCGCCGCGCTCTCCTGGTTCTCGGCCATGCTGGCGACGGTAGCCGGGAGGGCTTAAAATTCCTCTACTTTGCTCTGCGTTTCCACCACTCATACGAGAACCCGTGCTGCCCGTATAAGTGGTAAATCTCGTGGTTGCTACAATCGATCTTGACGGGTGTGCCCTTCGCTTGGGGCGGTGCCGTGCCTGCCGTAGCGCGCCAGCAATTCGTCAATGTCCAGCGGCTTTGCCGCCGTCTCGAGGTAGAGATCGACCCAGGCGAGCAGCGTCAGGCTGTCCCAGGGAAGCGCGACGCCGATGGGGTCGCGCGTATCGGCGAGGATCGCCGGGCGCAACTGCAGCGGCGCGGCCGGATCCGCCATGAGCGCGTGCTTCACCTCGAGCTCGTCACCATAGGCCGCGACCACCTCGCCGCGGCGCACGGCGTCGATCAGGGACGGCCAATCGGCATAGTCGCGGAGCCGGGCGCGCGGCAGCAGCCGCTTGGCGTATTCGACATAAGCCCCGCCGGCCAGCACGCCGATGCTGGCGCCGCTCTCCTGCACCACCTCGATGGGATCGCGCCCTTGGGCGGCCTGGGCGAAGCGCAGCCGGTTGAGCAGCAAGGCCTGGTGCAGCACGAGGTAAGGGCGCGAGAAGCGCACGCGCAAAGCGCGGTCCAAGGTCTCGCTGAGCTTGGCGATGGCGAGGTCGGCATCGCGCGCGGCGATGATGTCGAGCATCTCGTCGACGGTCCGGGCGCGATGATCGAACGCAAGGCCCACCCCAAGCGCCTTGGCCATGTCGGTCGCGATATCGATGTCGGTGCCGGTGGGCGTGCCATCCGCGCCGAAGGTCACGAAAGGCGGTACGGCAAAACCCGCCACGGCGACGACGACCTTGCCGCGCTCGCGGATGCGCGCGATATCGGGCGCAAGCGCCGGCTCCGGCGCCGCCGCGGCTCGGGTGAGACGCGGCCATCCGCCGAGTCCGGCCAGGCCAAGGCCGAACAATGT
>DATJLU010000026.1:0-5780 GCA_035509275.1 Allostellaceae bacterium
CCGAGCGAGCTGCCGCGCTTCTCCGGCGTGCTCGCGACCGCGGGCGGCGTCGTCTTCAGCGGTCAGCTCACCGGCGAGTTCGAGGCGTTCGACGCCGATAGCGGCAAGAAGCTGTGGCACTTCCAGACCGGCTCCGGCATCGAGGGGCAGCCGATCACTTGGGAGCAAGACGGCGTGCAGTATGTGGCGGTGTCGAGCGGCATCGGCGGCGTCTACTCGCTGTTCTCGGGCGACGAGCGGCTGAAGAACATACCCGCCGGCGGTTCGCTCTGGGTCTTCGCGTTGCAGAGATAACTTGGGTCGCACGCGGGGCCGCCGCCGGGCGGCCCCGCTTTTTCTGGAATCTCCCCATGAAGCATCACCGCGGGTTGACAGTGCTGGCCGTTGCCGGCGTGCTTGCAGCGGGCTGGTCGGCGGCCGCGCAGCAGGCAACGCAAACAGCGACCCATGATCCTGCAGAGCCGCAGCAAGTAGAGCGCGGCAAGCAGCTCTACGCCGAACGCTGCTCGCATTGCCACGGCTTCAACATGGTGAGCGCCGGCGACGTCACCTTCGATCTGCGTACCTTTCCCCACGATCAGCGCGAGCGCTTTTTCGAGTCCGTTACCAACGGCAAGGATCGCCTCATGCCGCCTTGGGGCGACGTGCTGAGCCAGGACGACATCGCCGACATCTGGGCTTACGTCCGGACGGGGGGAAAGTGATGCGGACAGAGCGATGCCGGATGATGGCGGCGGCGATCGCGTTGGCGGGCCTGCACTGCTCGAGCGCGCCGGCCGCGGCGTCCGAGCCGCTGACCATCTGCCTCGACGAAGACATTCCGCTCTATTCCGTCCATCACGGCGGCGAGGGCAGCGGCTTCGTCCTCGCGGTGGCGCAGGCGGTCGCGCGGCAGCTCGACCGGCCGCTGCGGATCCAGTGGTTCGAAAGCAACATCGATCCCGATGACAGCTCGGTGCTCGGCGCCAACGCGCTGCTGTCCGATCGGCGCTGCCAGCTCGTCGGCGGCTATCCCTTGGTGAGGGATGCCCTCGGCAAGCCCGGTGTCCAAACCGCGCGGCTGCCGGATTTCGACGGCGCTGCGCCCGATGATCGCCGGCGCCGGGTGCCGCTCGGCGCGCTATTGCCGACCCGCGCCTTCACCTACGCGCCGTTCACCATCGTCCTCGCCCCGAGCGTTACCAAGCAGGTTGCGAGCCTTGCCGATCTTCAGGGCATGCGGCTCGGGACCGAAGCGGCAACCCTCGAAGATGCCATTCTGATGCTCTACCGCGATGGCGCTTACGTCGACCACATCACCCATCTCGTGCCGGGGCGCCATCAGCTGCTGCCGCGGCTGGAGGCGGGTGACTACGACGCCGCGCTCGTCGAGCTCCGGCGTTTCGACGCCTACCGCGCGGCGCATCCGGCGACGCGCCTCAAGCCGACGGGCTACTACTACGATCGGGTGGGCTTCAATATCGGCTTTGTCGGCCGCGACGGCGAGGAAGCCCTCATCGATCAGGTGAATCAAGCCATCGAGGAGCTGTTGGCAAAGAACCAGGTCGCGCCGTTGGCGCAGGCCGAGGGCGTCACGTACCTGCCGCCGCGCCAGCCCGAGATTCTCGAGCATCTGACATTGCGCGACTTGAGCGAGGACTAGCCGATGGCACAGGCGGTTTCTGCGCGGGTTGACGCGCGCGGCAAGAGGCGGGACGATGACGCCATGATAAAGGGAGGATACGCGGCGCGGCGAGGGCTCGCATGGGTCGGGCTGACCGTGTTCGCCGCTCTATTCGCGATGGGCCTGGCGGCGCCGGGGCGCGCGGCGGAGCTGCCGGTGGTGCGCGTCGGCGTGCTCAAATTCGGCACCGTCAATTGGGAGCTCGACGTGATGCGCCGATACGGGCTCGACCGCGCCCATGGCATCGTCGTCGCGCCCGTCGAACTCGCCGGCAAGGATGGCGCCGCCGTGGCGCTGCAGGGCGGCACCGTCGATGTCATCCTGACGGATTGGCTCTGGGTGGCACGCCGGCGCTCGCTCGGCGGCGACGACACCTTCGTGCCGCATTCGCATGCCACCGGCGGCCTGATCGTGCGCAGCGATAGCGGCATCAAGACGATCGCCGATCTCAAAGGACGCAAGATCGGCATTGCCGGCGGGCCGGTCGACAAGAGCTGGCTGGTGCTGCGCGCCTATGCCAAGAAGACGGCCGGCATCGACCTGGCGCGCGACGCCGAGCCGGTTTTCGCCGCGCCGCCGCTGCTGCTGGCGACGCTCGAGAAGGGCGAGATCCCGGCAGCGATCAATTTCTGGCAATATAATGCGCGCCTGCCGCAGCAAGGCTATACCGAGCTGGTGCGCGTCGAGGACATGCTGCCCGCTTTGGGATTGCCGGCGCGCACGCCGCTGCTCGGATGGGTGTTCAGCGAGCATTGGGCGAAGGCCAATCCGGCGGCGGTGCAGGGCTTCCTCGCCGCCGCCCAAGCGGCGCGCGATCGGCTCGCGGCCTCGGCCGAGGAATGGCAGAAGATCGCGCCGTTGACCGGCGCCGAAAGCCCGGCCGTGCTCGAGCGGCTGCGCGACGCCTATCGTCGCGGCACCGAGGGCGAAGGCGAAGCGGGCAATCCGGCCGCGGCGGCGCAGCGCCTCTTGGATCTGCTCATCGCCTATGGCGGCATCGACGAAGCGCCGGCCAACGGCCGGGTGCCGCCGGGGACCTTCTCGGCCGCCGGCGGTTCGTGACGCCGATGGCCGTGCTGGTGCCGCGGTTCGGCGATCTCTGGCTGCGTTGGCTCTCGGCGCTGAGCTTTCTGGTACTCTGGTCGGCGGTTGCCGGGCTGGCCAAGGCGCCGCTGCTGCCGGGCCCCGGCGCCGTGGCGGCGGCTCTGGCAAAGCTCGTCGTCAGCGGACAATTGCCGTTCGATCTCGGCGTCACGCTGCTGCGCGTCGCAGCGAGCTTCGCGCTGGCCATGGTGGTGGGCTCGGCCGCCGGCATTCTGATGGGGAGGAGCCGCCGCGTCGACGCCTTCTTCGATCTGTGGCTCGTGCTCGGCCTCAACATCCCGGCGCTCGTCATCATTTATCTCTGCTACATCTGGGGCGGCCTCACCGAGGTCGCGGCGATCGTCGCGGTGGCGCTCAACAAGGTGCCGAACACGGCGACGATCCTGCGCGAAGGCGCGCGCGCCGTCGATCGCGAGCTGATGCAGGTGGCCGAGGTGCTGCATCTGCCGCCGATGCGCCGCCTGCGCCGGGTCTATCTGCCGCAGCTCTATCCTTATCTCATGGCGGCGACGCGTTCCGGCCTGTCGCTGATCTGGAAGATCGTGCTCGTCGCCGAGTTCATCGGCCGCAGCAACGGCGTCGGCTTCCGCCTCAACCTCTACTTCCAGTTCTTCGACATCACCAACATCCTGGCCTACAGCGCGAGCTTCATCGCCGTGGTGCTCGCGGTCGAGAGCTGGCTGATGCGGCCGCTCGAGCGCCGCCTCGCGGGTTGGCGCCGATGATCGCCCTCGAGGTCGCAGTCGAGCGCAAGGCCTATCGCCGCGAGGGGCGCGAGGTCGCGGCGATTTCGGCGCTGCGCTTTGCCGTCCCGGCCGGGCAATTCGCCTGCATCGTCGGCCCATCGGGCTGCGGCAAGACCACGCTGCTGTCGATCATCGCCGGGCTCGACGGCGCCTATGAGGGCAGCGTGCGCGGCCCGGCCGTCGCCGGCCGGCTCGGCGTGGTGTTCCAGACGCCGCGTCTCATGCCCTGGCTCAACGTGCGCGAGAATGTCCGCCTCGCGCTCGAGCCGCCGCCGCGGCAAGAGGGGCGGGCGGAAGAGCTGCTGCGCGAGATGCAACTGGGCGCGCTGCTCGACGCCTACCCGGCGCAGCTTTCGGGCGGACAACAGCGCCGCGTGGCGCTGGCGCGCGCTTTCGTCAGGGATCCCGACCTGTTGCTGCTCGACGAGCCGTTCCTCTCGCTCGACGCGCCGACGGCGCAGCATTTGCGCGAGCTGCTGTTGGCGCTCTGGGCGCGGCGCCGGCCGACCATCCTCTTCGTCACCCACGATTTGCGCGAGGCGCTGAGCCTCGGCGACCGGGTGCTCTTCCTCTCCGCCGGCCCGGCGCGCGTCGTCCTCGACCTGCCGCTCGAGCTGCCGCGACCGCGCGCGCCGGAGAGCGCGTCGGTCGAGGCGTTGCGCAAGCGCCTGATGGAGAGCTATCCCGATCTGCTGCGCGGGCTCGCCGCACCCTCATCGGCCGAGAGCGCGGCATGAGCGAGACGCGCGAGCCGGTCCTGGTCGTCGAGGATGCCACCAAGCGTTACGGCGCGGTGACGGCCCTCGATGGGGTGAGCCTCGGCGTTGCCGCCGCCGAGTTCGTCGCTCTGCTCGGCCTCAACGGAGCCGGCAAGACCACGCTATTCCAGCTTTTGAGCGGGCTCTTCGTCGCCGATGGCGGCAGCATCCGCATCCACGGCCATGACATCCGCCGCGATCCCGTGCCCGCGCTCGCCGGCATCGGCATCGTGTTTCAGCAGCCGACCCTCGATCTCGACCTCACCGTCCTCGCCAATCTGCGCTTCCACGCCGGGCTCCACGGTATCCCGCGCGCGCTGCAGGAGGAGCGCATCACCGCCGCGATGGCGCGGCTCGGCCTGGGCGAGATGGCGCAGCGCAAGGCGCGCGAGCTGTCGGGCGGCAATCGCCGCCGCGTCGAGCTGGCGCGGGCTTTGCTCCACGAGCCGCGTCTTGTCCTGATGGATGAGCCGACGGTCGGCCTCGATCCCGCGACGCGCCGCGATCTGCTGCAGCACATGTTGCGCCTCAAGGCCGAGCAGGGCATCGGCGTGTTATGGGCGACGCATCTCATCGACGAAGCGGAATCCGCCGATCGGGTGATCATCCTGCATCGCGGCAAGGTGCTGAAAGTCGGCACGCCGCGCGCGCTGGCGGCGGGCGCGGGCACGCCGAGCCTCGCGGAAGCCTTCATGGCGCTCACCAAGCTGCCCGAGCGCGGCGGCAACGGACAAAGGAACGCGGAATGATGAGACGAGATGTCGCCGCACGGCTCGCGGTGCTGGCGCTTGGGGCGCTGCTGGCGCTGGCCGGAGGCGCCCGAGCGCAAGGGACCGACCGCATCTTCGTCAGCAACGAAAAGGGCGATGCGCTCAGCGTGCTGAGCGCCAAGGACTATTCGCCGGTGGCCGACGTCAAGATGCCGCACCGGCCGCGCGGGATGATGTTCAGCCCCGATCACAAGCGGCTCTATGTCGCTTGCGGCGGCTCCAACCTGATCGCCGTGATCGACGTGGCGAGCCTCAAGATAATCGACCGCATTCCCAAGATACCCGATCCCGAGACCTTCGATCTCGACGCGTCCGGCACGCATCTCTACGTCAGCAACGAGGATGATGCCGAGCTTACGGTGCTCGACCTCGCGACCAAGCAGGTCGTCGCCCGCTACAAGGTCGGGCTGGAGCCCGAGGGCGTGCTGCTGAACCATGACGGCTCCGTCGTCTACGTCGCCTCCGAAGGCTCCAACCTCGTCCATGCCATTGCGCTGCCCAGCGGCAAGCGCACCGATATTCCCACCGGCACACGTCCGCGCCGCTTCGCGCTCACGCCCGACGGCAAGCAGCTCTGGGTCTCGACCGAGCTCGCCGCCCAGGTCGACGTCATCGATACCGCCACCAACCGCGTCACCGACAAGATCGATTTCCTGCCGCCGGGCATGCGCAAAGAGGACGTATCGCCGGTGGGGCTGGTGATGGATCGCGCGGGCAAGACCGCTTATGTCACCCTCGG
>DATJLU010000027.1:0-7155 GCA_035509275.1 Allostellaceae bacterium
GGCGCGCGGCTGCTGCCGGTGGACAGCGAGCACAACGCCATCTTCCAGGTCTTCGATTTCGAGCAGCCGCGCGCGATCGAGCGCATCGTCCTTACCGCCAGCGGCGGTCCCTTCCGCGAGCGGCCGCTGGCGGCGATGGCGGCGGTGACGCCGGCCGAGGCGGTGCGGCATCCCAATTGGAGCATGGGCGCCAAGATCTCGGTCGACAGCGCGACGATGATGAACAAGGGGCTCGAGGTCATCGAAGCGAGCCATCTCTTCCCGCTCGAGAGCGAGCAGGTTCAGGTCGTGGTCCATCCGCAATCGGTGATCCACGGCCTCGTCTATTACCGCGACGGCTCGGTGCTGGCGCAATTGGGATCGCCCGATATGCGCACCCCGATCGCCAATGCGCTCGGCTGGCCCAAGCGAATCGCGGCGCCGAGTCCGCGGCTCGATCTGGCGCAGCTCGGCCGGCTCACCTTCGAGCCGCCCGATCCAGAGCGTTTTCCGGCCTTGCGCCTGGCGCGGTCGGCGCTCGAAGCCGGCGGCGGCGCGCCGACGGTGCTCAACGCGGCCAACGAAGTCGCGGTCGCGGCTTTCCTGGACAGCCGGGTAGGCTTCCTCGACATCGCCGCCATTGTCGAAGAGACGCTCGCCGCGCTGCCGGGTCAGCGCATCGACAGCCTCGATGACATCTATGCCTGCGATCGCGAGGCGCGCGCTACGGCCCAGCGCCTCGTCGGCAATGGCGCGCGCCGCGCTGCGGGCGGGTGAAGGCGTTTCGCCTCGGCGGAGCCGATGCGATTGCTAACCGCTGATGGTTGACAGCTCCCGACCCGCTCTGGTCACCGGCGCTTCCGGCTTCGTCGGAGCGGCGGTGATGCGCGCGCTCTTGGCGCAGGGGAGGGATGTCCGCGTGCTGTTGCGGCCGAGCAGCGACCGCCGCAACCTTGCCGGCCTGCCGGTCGAGATCCGCACCGGCACGCTCGAGGACCATGCCTCGCTGCTACCGGCGCTTGCGGGTTGCGGCGCGCTCTTTCATGTCGCCGCCGATTATCGGCTCTGGGTGCGCGATCCCGCCGCCATGTACCGCGCCAATGTCGAGGGGACGCGCGCGCTGATGCAGGCGGCGCTCGCGGCGGGGGTCGCGCGCGTCGTCTACACCAGCAGCGTCGCCGTGCTCGGGCTGGTGCCCGAAGGCAGCGCCGATGAGACGACGCCGAGCACGCTCGAGGACATGATCGGCCCCTATAAGCGCTCGAAATTTCTCGCCGAGGCGGCGGTGCAAGCGCTGGTGCGCGAGCGCGGCTTGCCGGCGGTCATCGTCAACCCGTCGACGCCGATCGGTCCCGGCGATGTCAAGCCGACACCGACCGGACGCATGATCGTCGAAGCCGCGTCGGGCCGCATGCCGGCCTATGTCGATACCGGGCTCAATCTCGTTCATGTCGACGATGTGGCATCCGGCCATCTGCTCGCGGAAGCGAAAGGGCGGATCGGCGAGCGCTATATCCTGGGCGGCGAGGATCTGAGCCTTGCCGCGATCCTGCGCCGCATTGCCGTGCTCACCGGCCGAACGCCGCCGAAGCTGGCGCTGCCGATTCCGGCGGTCTGGCCGATCGCGCTCGTCGCCGAAGCGTTCGGCCGGCTGAGCGGACGCGAGCCCTTCGTCACCTTGGACGGGCTGCGCATGGCGCGGCACAAGATGTATTTCTCCTCGGCGAAGGCGATGCGCGAGCTCGGCTATGCGCCACGCCCGGCCGAGCAGGGGCTGGCGGATGCCATCGCCTGGTTCCGTGCCGCCGGGATGTGCCCGTGAGCCTCGCCGCGCTCATCGCGGCGCTGTCGCTCGTCGCGTGGCTCTATCTGCTCTTCGGCCGCGGCTTTTTCTGGCTGCCGATCTGGCCCGATCCGGTGCCGTCGCCGTCGCGCTGGCCGCGCATCGCGGTGATCTTGCCGGCGCGCAACGAAGCGAGCGTGGTCGGCGAAGCGATCGGCTCGCTGCTCGCCCAAGACTATCCCGGTGAATTTTCCGTGACCTTGGTCGACGACCATAGCGAGGACGGCACCGCCAAGATCGCGCGGAGCGCTGCCTCTCGGCTTGGCAAGAACGGCACGCTCCGGGTCATCGGCGCCGCGCCGCTGCCGCCCGGCTGGAGCGGCAAGCTCTGGGCGCTCAGCGAGGGCGTGGCGGCCGTCGAGCAAGCGGGCGAGCCGCCGGAGCTCTTTCTCTTCACCGATGCCGACATCGTCCATCTGCCCTCGCACCTCGCCGCGCTCGCGGCGCGGCTCGAGGCGGAGCGGCGCGATCTCGTCTCGGAGATGGTGCTGCTGCGTTGCCGCAGCGTCGCGGAGCGGTTCCTCATTCCCGCTTTCGTTTTCTTCTTCCAGATGCTTTATCCCTTCGCCTGGTCCAACGACCCCCGGCGCCGGACCGCGGCGGCGGCGGGCGGGTGCATGCTGCTGCGGCGCGAGGCCTATCGCCGCATCGGCGGCTTCGCGGCGATCCGCGGCGCGCTCATCGACGATTGCGCGCTGGCAAAAGCGGTGAAGGGCAGCGGCGGCTCGATCTGGCTCGGCCTCACCAAGGAGACACGCAGCCTCCGTCCCTACCCGCGGCTCGGCGATATCTGGCGCATGGTGGCGCGCACCGCCTATGCCCAGCTGCGCTACGCGCCGCTGCTGCTGGGCGGAACCGTCGCGGGGCTGGCGCTCGTCTATCTGGCACCGGTGGTGCTGATGTTCGCCGGCGGCTTGGCGGCGTGGCTCGCCCTCGCGGCCTGGCTGGCGATGAGCCTCGCCTATCTGCCCATGGTGCTGTTCTATGGGCTCTCGCCGCTCTGGGCCCCCTTGCTGCCGGGCGCCGCGTTGGTTTATCTGGCCGCCACCGTGGATTCCGCCCGCCGCCATTGGCAGGGCGCGGGCGGCGAATGGAAGGGACGAGTCGAGTGGCGCCATCGGAGCTGACCGCCGGTCTGGAGACGCCCTCGGGCAAGGGGCGGGCGGACGAGAATTTTCCCGTCGGCTCCTTCCTCATCCGGCGCGAACTGCGGCCGCATATCCATGCCTTTTACCGCTTCGCGCGCGAGGCCGACGACATCGCCGACAATGCCGCGCTCGCCGCGGCGGAGAAGGTTCGGCGGCTCGCCCGCATGGGCGAGATCCTCGACGGCGCGTCCGGCACCGAGTCGCCCGCCGCGCTGGCCATGCGGCGGAGCCTGGCCGAGACCCGGCTCGGGGGCCAGCATTGTCACGATCTGCTGCGCGCCTTCACCATGGATGCGACCAAGCTGCGCTATCGCGACTGGGACGATCTCATGACCTATTGCCGCTATTCCGCGACGCCGGTCGGGCGGCAGGTGCTCGATCTCCATGGCGAGTCGCAGACCACCTGGACCTGGTCGGATCCGCTCTGCGATGCGCTGCAGGTGCTGAACCATCTCCAGGATTGCGCCGCCGATTACCGCGCGCTCGACCGTGTTTATCTGCCGGAACAGGACCTCGCCGCTTGCGGCAGCAGCGTCGCCGACCTGACCGCGCCCGCGGCGACACAAGGTCTGCGCCGCGTCATCGATCGCCTGCTCGATGGCACCGATGTGCTCATCGAGAAGGCGCGGAACCTGCCGCGCAGCGTCGAAAGCCCGGGGCTCCGGCGCGAGACCGCGGTGATCGTCGCCTTGGCGGAACGGCTGGCGCGCCGGCTGCGGCGCGGCGATCCGCTCGCTACGCGGGTCAAGCTCAGCCGCGGCGATTTTGCCGCCGCGCTGCTGACCGGGCTGTGGCGCGGCCGGCGGTGGGGCCAGCGATGAGCGCCGCGCTCGAGCAAGAGCCGCCGGAAGATCCGCGCGCCGCCATCCGCGCGCGCGTCGCCGCTGCCGGCACGTCTTTCTATTGGGCGATGCGGCTTCTGCCCGAGGCGCGGCGCGAGGGCATGTTCGCCATCTATGCCTATTGCCGCGAGGTCGACGACATCGCCGACAGCGACGCGCCGCCGGCGGCAAAGCGCGCCGACCTCGCGCTCTGGCGGCGCGAGGTCGATGCGATCTTCGCCGGCAAAGCGGTCCGGCCGCTCTCGCGCGTGCTCGCCGAGGTGGCGCGCGCCTATCGGCTCCGCCGCGAGGATTTCCTCGCCATCATCGACGGCATGGAGATGGATGCCGCCGCCGATATTCGCGCGCCGAGCCTCGCCGAGCTCGATCTCTATTGCGACCGGGTGGCGAGCGCCGTCGGCCGGCTCTCGGTGCGCATCTTCGGCAGCGATCTGCCGGCCGCCGACCGCGTCGCCTGGGCGCTGGGCCGCGCGCTGCAGCTCACCAACATCCTGCGCGATCTTGCCGAAGACGCCGCGCGCGGCCGGCTTTATCTGCCGCGCGAATACCTGGTCGCGGCCGGCATCGAGGCGACCGAGCCGGCAGCGGTGCTGCGCCACCCGGCGCTCGCCGCCGCCTGCGACCGGCTCGCCGCGCTTGCCGATCAGCGCTTTGCCGAAGCGGCGGCGGCGATGTGCGAATGCCCGCGCCGCGCCATGCGGCCGGCGGCGGTGATGGGCGCGGTCTATCGCCAGATCCTGCAGCGGCTGCGGCAGCGCGGCTGGCGCGATCTCGAGCGCGAAGTGAAGCTGCCGACCTCGCTGAAGCTCTGGCTCGCGCTGCGCCACGGCTTGCTGTGACCAGGAGCCTGTCTGGGAAATAGCATGGGCCTGCGTTGCACGAGGACGGGGCGATGTTAGGAGCGAGGCCGCAGGCGATGCTGGAAGCATCGTCAAGGCCGAGCGACGCGGCAGCGCCCCGTCCTCGTGCAACCCGGAGGGACATCGTCATTTGCCGCCGGATCGTCGTCGCTCGTCGCTTACGATGCCAAGGCATCGCTGCGCTCCTTGCTCCTAGCCCGACGACAAATGACGATGTCGCAGGCCCATGATATTTCCCAGACAGGCTCCTAGGGTTCGCCGTGTTCACGTGGTGGGGGCCGGGCTCGCCGGACTCGCCACGAGCCTCCGGCTCGCCGAAAGCGGCGTCGGTGTCGTGCTGCACGAGGCGGCGCGGCAGGCGGGCGGGCGCTGCCGCTCCTATCGCGATGCGACGCTCGGCTGCCGCATCGACAATGGCAATCATCTGCTCCTCGCCGGCAATCATGCGGCGATGGACTATCTGCGCCGCATCGGCGCGGCAGACACGCTGATCGGCCCCGACCCGGCCGTCTTTCCCTTTCTGGATCTCGCCAGCGGCGAGCGCTGGACGTTGCGGCCCAATGCCGGGCGCTTCCCCTGGTGGCTGTTTCAGTCCGAGCGCCGCGTCGCAGGCACGCGCCCGCGCGACTACCTTGCGGGGCTGCGGCTCTTCGGTGCCGGGCCGGACGCGGTGGTGACCGATCGGCTCGATCCGCGTTCGCTGCTCTTCCGCCGCTTCTGGCAGCCGCTGGCGGTGGCGGCGCTCAACACCGAGGCGGAGCAGGGGGCGGCATCGCTGCTCGGCCGCGTGCTGCGCGAGAGCTTCGGCGCCGGCGGCGCGGCCAGCCGACCGCTGGTGCCGCGCGACGGGCTGTCGGAGAGCCTGGTTGAGCCGGCGCTCGATCGCCTGCACGCGCTCGGCGCCGAGCTCCGCTTCGGCTCCCGGCTCCGCGCCATCGAGTTTGCGGGCGAGCGAGCGGCGCTGCTCGGCTTCGATGACGGCGGCGAGAGCCTGGCGGCCGACGAGGCGGTGGTGCTGGCGGTGACCGCGCCGGTGGCGGCGCGGCTGGTGCCCGATCTTATCGTCCCCGACGACTTCCGCGCCATCGTCAACGCGCATTATCGCATCGCGGCGCCGGCGGCGGCGTCGCTCTTCGTCGGCCTCGTCGGCGGTACCAGCGAATGGGTGTTCCGCAAGAGCGAGGTCCTCTCCGTGACGATCAGCGCCGCCGACCGTCTCGTCGACACGCCGGCGGAAGAGCTCGCCCAACGTCTCTGGCCGGAAGTCTGCCGCGCCTATGAGCTGGGCGAGGCGGCGTTGCCGGCCTGGCAGATCGTCAAGGAGCGGCGCGCTACGTTTGCGGCGACGCCGGCACAGCAGCGCCGCCGCCCGCCGGCGGCAACGCGCTGGCGCAACCTGGTGCTGGCCGGCGATTTCACCGCGACCAGATTGCCGGCGACGATCGAAGGCGCCGTCCGCTCGGGCGACGCGGCAGCGGCGCGCCTGCTGGCGGAGACCGCGTAGCGCGCCCCTCCACGCATAAAGCCCGGGCAAGACCCACCTTTGCCATCTCCTCCTGCGCAGAGCTATATCGAGGTATTGAGCCCCCCGCCTGGACGTCGCTTCAAGGAACCCCCCTGATGACCGCTGCCAAGGAAAGCGTCGATGGCGTGGTGGTGTCGCAGCCGGTCGCGGCGTTACTGACCCGGGCGGCGATTTTTCTGGTCGTGACCATAAACCCCGGCCCGAGCCATCGCGCGACGGTGCGATCGTTCTGCCCAGAGCTTGCCGCATTGATCCGCGCCGTCGAATTTCGCGACCTGGAGGCGACACTCACCTGCGTGATGGGCATCGGTTCCGAAGCGTGGGACCGCGTCTTCGGGTCGCCGCGGCCAGCCGAGCTGCACGCCTTCCGCGAGATTCGGGCGGGGTCGCGCCATGCGGTATCGACGCCGGGCGACCTGCTGTTCCATATCCGGGCGAAGCGCATGGATCTCTGCTTTGAGCTCGCGACCCGGATCATGGCGGCCCTTGGCGATGCCGTCGCGCCGGTCGACGAGGTGCACGGATTTCGCTACTTCGACGACCGCGACCTCCTCGGCTTCGTCGATGGCACCGAGAATCCGCGCGGGCCGGAGGTAATCGAGGCCGCGATCATCGGCGAGGAGGATCCCGCCTTTGCCGGTGGCAGCTATGTCATCGTGCAGAAATATCTGCACGATATGGATGGCTGGAGCGCACTGTCGACGGAGGCGCAGGAACGCATCATCGGCCGCACCAAGCTGTCGGACATCGAGCTCGACGATGCGATAAAGCCGACCTCGGCGCATAACGCGCTCACCACGATCACCGAGAACGGGAAAGAATTCCAGATCCTGCGCGACAACATGCCCTTTGGGAAGGTGGCCGAAGGCGAGTTCGGCACTTACTTCATCGGCTATTGCCGCACGCCGGGGGTCACCGAGCAGATGATCGAGAACATGTTCGTCGGCCGGCCGCCCGG
>DATJLU010000028.1:0-30947 GCA_035509275.1 Allostellaceae bacterium
CGGCGTCAGCAGCGGATCCACAATGGGTTTCTTGGCGTCGATGGCGTCCTTCACCTTGCGGTTGTAGCCCGCGAGATTACGCACACCGAGGGCCGCCATGAGGCGGTAGCGGCGCTCCATCTCCGCCACGCACCAGCGCAGGGCGTTGGAAGCCTCCTTCATGTCGGTGACCACCGGCGCCAGGAGGTGCGGGATACCCTCGTACACCGAGAGCTCCAACATCTTGGGGTCGATCATGATCATGCGGGTGTGCTCGGCCGTGGCCTTGTACACCAGACTCAGGATCATGGCGTTGATGCCCACCGACTTGCCGGAGCCGGTGGTGCCGGCGATGAGCAGGTGCGGCATGCGCGCGAGATCGGCGATCACCGGCGCGCCGCCGATATCTTTGCCGAGCACGAGGGTGAGCCGCGCCGCCGTGCGCTCATAGGCCTCCGAGGCGAGAAGCTCGCGCAGATGCACCATCTCGGCCTTGGTGTTGGGCAGCTCGATGCCGATGACGTTACGGCCGGGGACGACGGCAACGCGCGCCGAGATCGCGCTCATCGAGCGCGCGATGTCGTCGGCCAGGCCGATGATGCGCGAGGCCTTGATGCCCGGTGCGGGCTCGAGCTCATAGAGCGTCACCACGGGGCCCGGGCGCACTTTGACGATCTGGCCGCGCACGCCGAAATCCTCGAGCACGGATTCGAGCATGCGCGCGTTCTGCTGCAGCGCCTCCTCGTTGATCTCCGTCGTGCGCGCCGGCGGCGGTGCGGCAAGCAGATCGAGCGGCGGCAGCAAATGCCGGTCGGCGGGGCCGAGATCGAGTGTCGCCTGGCGCGCCGCTTCGCGCTTGGCCGAGCGTTGCGGCACATCGACCGACGCGCGGCGCCGCGCGATCTTCTCCACCTTGGGCCGCTCTTCTTCCTCGCCGCTCTCGGCGTCGTCCTCAGCCTCGCTCTCGCCCTCGCCCTCGCCCTCGTCCTCGCCCGCGAGGCTGGGCTCGTGCCGGACGCGCTCGACGCTCGCCTCCGACCGCGCCGCAAGCCGTGCGATGAAGCCGCCGATCCCGGCGAGGAGGGCGATCCAGCGCGATCGTGACTCGCGCGGCTTGGCGCGCCTCGTGCGCTCGGCCGGAATGACGTTGCGCCAATCATCGATCGAGAGGCCGGTGACGAAAAGCAGCAGCAGCGATGCCAACGCCACCGCGGCGAGCGCGGCGAGCGGTCCCGGCACCCCGACGCCGACGATGGCGGCGCGCAGCAGCTTGCCGGTGAAACCGCCAAGCCCGGCGACGGCCGGCCAGAGCCGCGGCGCCGGCACCACCGCCAGCGCAAGCGCGAAGAGCAGCAGCATCGGCAGCAGCAAGGCAAGGCGCAGCGACAGCCAGTCGAGACCGCGTCCGAGCAACAGTCGCACCGACCAATAAAGCAGGATAAGCGGCAGCAGCGCTGCGGCAAGGCCGAAGCTCTGGAACAGCAGGTCGGCGAGCGTTGCGCCCGGTCGGCCGAGAATGTTGCTCGGCAGCGCATCGACGGCGTGGTCCCAGGACGGATCGGCATGGTTGTAGCTGATCAGGGCAAGCGCCAGCAGCACCGTCGCGACCAGCAGCACGAGGCCCAACGCTTCGAACAGCAAACGGCGCGGCAGGCGTCGTTCGACGCTCTCGGTCATCGTCACCATGGCGCCTCGTTTTCTTGGCATGGCCCCATCACAGCACCTGGCGCAGCCGCTCGAGTCCGGCAGCGACCGTCATATCGTCATGCACCAGCGCGAGGCGGATATAGCGCCGGCCCGGATTGTCGCTCCCGCGGCTCTCGGCGATATAGGAGCCGGGCAGGACCCGGACCGCCGCGTCGCGCCACAGCCGCTTGGCCGCCTGCTCGCCATCGCCGACATCGAGCCAGAGAAAAAAGCCGCCGGGCGGGCGATAGAAGCCGAAGCGGCCGGCGAGCCGCGCCTCGGCGATGTCGAATTTGCGCCGATAGAGCGCGCGATTGGAGTCGACATGGGCCTCGTCCTGCCACAGGGCAGTGGCGGCGTGCTGCAGCGGCAACGGCACCTGCGCGCCGCCATAGCTCCTGAGGTGCTGGAAGCGCGCGATGAGATCGGGATCGCCCGCGACGAAGCCGCAGCGCATCCCGGCGGCGTTGGACCGCTTGGACAGCGAGTGGAAGACAAGCACGTTGCGCAGATCGCCGCCCAGGGCGAAGCAGGCTTCGAGCGCGCCGGGCGGCGGCGTCCCGTCATAGATCTCGCAATAGCATTCGTCGACGGCGAGGACGAAGTCCCAGTCCCGCGCCAGCTTGATCGCCTTTTCCAGATAGGCGCGGCTGGCGATGGCGCCTTGCGGATTGGCGGGCGTGCAGAGATAGAAGAGCGCGCAGCGCTCGAGGTGATCGGGACGGATCGCGTCGAGATCCGGCAGGAAACCGCTCTCGGCAGTGGCGTCGAGCGTCACCACCTCGGCGCCGGCGACGACCGGTGCGCCGGCGTAGACGAGGTAATGGGGATTGGGCAGCAGCACCACCGGAGGCTTGCCGGCCTTGGCCTCGGGCACGGTGAGCAGCCCGGCCTGGAACAGGCCTTCTTTGGTGCCGCTCAGCGCCAGCACGTGACGTTCGGCCGAAATCATGCCGGCCGGGAGCCCGTAGCGGCGTTGGAGCCAGGCGGCGCAGGCGGCGCGGTACTCGGCTGTCCCCTGCATCGGCGGATAGCGGTTCCAGAGATGGCCGCTCTCGGCGAGGATGCGCGCGGCCAAGGCCGGCGTCTCGTGCTGCGGCTCGCCCACCGACATCATGACCGGCGCCGTGTTCGCGCGCGGCTGGATCTCGGCCAGCAGCGCGCCGAGGCGGGCAAACGGATTTTCGGCAAGCCGCGCCAGGCGCGAATTGATCGGCAAGCGGGATCCTCAGGCAAATCGCCGGGCGCGGCCCGTCCGGCACAAAGCGGCAACATCATACGCCGACATGGTGAATCCGCCAAGCGTCGCGACGGCGCCTCCCCGCCAAAACGGTGTTGCATCAGAACAATGGCGAAATCCGTTCAGAGGTCGCTGTAAGACCGGATGTTAGCCGGAATTTAAGTGGCGCAGCATACACTTGCATTCGCAATCTTGTGACCAGAGCGAGCGATGGCGGACGGGACCGATCCGGTCGGGCTGAGCATGATGAGCATCGCCGACATGCTGCTCGTCATCGATCCTCCCCGCATCACGCCGCCTGTCCTGCGGCCGGTGCTCGACTATTGGAAGTTGAAACGCGGGACGCGAGGCATGCCGGCGCGCCGGGACATCGATCCTTCGGAGCTCAAGCCCTACCTGCCCCATCTCTGCCTGTTCGAAGCGCTGCCGAGCGGCGAGTTTCTGCTGCGATTGATGGGCAGCGAAATCACCGACCGCTATGGCCGCAACGGGACCGGCAAGACGCTCCGGGATGCTGCCGCCGAGCACGCTCTGACGCTCGACATCGTCACCCGCACGCTGCTTGCCGTGAGCACGCATCGTCGACCGGTGCTCGCCTCGGGGACCTTGGCGTCGATCGGGCAGGAGCACATCCTCTCGGAGGCGCTGCTGCTGCCGCTTTCCGATGACGGGGCCACCGTCAATATGATCTTGAGCGCGACGCGATACTCCCGGGCGACACCCGGCGCCTGATTGCGGCTTGCCGCCGCGCCTGCCGCTACGAGCTCGGCTTTAGAGGCCGCGGTGGAAGACGCGTCATTGTTGTGCAATAGTGATCACTAGAAGTGTTGGCTATCGACTACTCGTAATACGGGAATTTCCATGCCGGACGAGAGTCAGGCGGTTGTGCAGGGCCGGGCGAAGGTGCCGGACGGACTGACCTACGTTGTCGATCCTCCCAACCTGGCGCCGCCGGTGCTGCGCCCGGTGCTCGACTACTGGGAGGGGAAGTGTGTCGGCCGGAAGCTCCCGCGGCGCCGCGACATCGATCCGCTGGAGCTGAAGGCCTATCTATCCCACCTCTTTCTCATCGATGTGCTGCCGGACGCGGAGTTCCGCTACCGCCTCGTCGGCGGCGAGATCACCGACCGCTACGGCCGCAACAGCGCCGGCAGGACGGTGCGCGAGATCTATGCGGCGCTCCCGCTCATTGCCGAATGGCTTACCGACATGATGTCGGCGGTGACGCAACGCGCGCGGCCGGTCCTGGCCTCAGGCCCACTCACGGCCATCGGCAAAGAGCATCTTGTCTCGGAATCGCTGCATCTGCCGCTGGCCGATGAGGCAGGGAGCATCACGCAGATTTTCGGCGCGACGCGTTACCGGCCGCGCAGCCGTAGCTGACGCGGCGTCGTCTCCCCGCGCGGCGATGACAAAAACGTGATTCGTCCCGATCGATGCTGCCGTAATCGCTGAAGAACGGCGCGCTCGCTGGAGAACGCCGAGCACGCCGCCACTTTTCGCATTCGCCGAAGAGTCCTTTCACCGCCTGTCGGATAACGGCAGAGCGCTTCGGCCCCTATGTGCTGTCCAGGGCGGGGGTCTTCAGATGGAAGGAATTCGAGCGATGACCACGAAACATTCCCTTCTGGTACGGCGCGGCCGGACGATTGCGCTTGCGCTGTTGCTTGCCGCGACCGCCGCGGCCTGCGCGCAAATGCCATCCGACCCGCCCGGCTCCGGCAGCAGCGTGCCGGGCCAGATCGACTATCACGGCGGTCCCTACAGCATTCAGGCAGGCTGATCTGCCGGCACGAGCGGCGCCCGGTCTGGCGCCGCTCACGCCGGCTGCAGCACGTGGATGATGCGGCTGGCGATGAGCTCTTTGACCTTGGCGGCGTAAGCGGCCATGTGCGGCGCGGCGGCATGCGCCTTCAATGCCTCGGCGCTTTCCCATTTCTCGATGACGACGAAGGTGTCGGCGCCGAATTTGGTCGGAAAGCCTTCGGCGTCGATGGCGGGACCGTATTCGATACAGCCCTTCTCGGCATGCACGGCAGGCATGTTGGCGCGGAATGCTGCGAGAATCGCCTCGCGCTGACCGGGCTTGGCGGTGATGATGGCGACGACGTGGATCATGATGGTTCCGCTCCTGCTGTTGGCCGGCTGATTTGACCCAAGCCGGCGCATCGTTGCAAGACGGGGCCGCTCAGCTGCCGTCGCGCAGGCGATAGCCGACGCCGGGCTCGGTGAGAATGAGTTGCGGCCGCGCCGGATCGAGTTCGAGCTTGCTGCGCAGATTGCGAATGAAGACGCGGAGGTACTGCGCGTCCTCGGTATGGGCCGGTCCCCATACCTTGCTCAGGATATGCCGATGCGTCAGCACCTTGCCGGCATTGGCGACGAGCTCGGCAAGCAGATCGTATTCCTTGGGCGACAGATGCACATCCTCGCCGCCGCGCTTGACGCTGCGCCGCACGAGGTCGACGGCGACGTCGCCGGCGGTGAACAGCGGCTTCTCGCCTTGCGCCTGGAAGCGATGGCGGAGCGCGGTGCGGATGCGCGCCACCAGCTCGTCGACGCCGAAGGGCTTGATGACATAGTCGTCGGCGCCGAGGTCGAGCGCCTCGACCTTGCCGCGCTCGTCATCGCGTACCGAGAGCACGATGATCGGCAGCGACGAGCGCTGCCGCAGCACGCGAATCACCTCGATCCCGCCGAGATCGGGAAGGCCGAGGTCGAGAATCACGAGATCGGGCTTGTCACGCCCCACCGCGTCGATCGCCTCTTGTCCGCCGGCCGCCTCGAGCACGTCATAGCCTTGCGCGGTGAGGCTGGTGCGCAACAGCCGCCGAATCGGCGGCTCGTCGTCGACGATCAGGATGCTGGCGCGTCTAGCCATGCTGGGCCAAGAGCTCGGCCGCCGCATCGGCGCCAATCGGCAGGCGGATGGTGAACACCGCGCCGCTGCGGTCGCGGCGGTTGTTGGCGCCGATGCTGCCGCCCATCGCCGCGACGAAGCCGCGGCAGATGGCAAGGCCGAGCCCGGTGCCGGCACGCTGCCGGTCCTGGCGATGGACGCGGTAGAACTTGTCGAAGATGCGCTCCAGATCGGCGGTCGGGACGCCCGGTCCTTCATCGCTGACCGAGATTGCCGCCATGCCGTCCTCGCGCTGCGCCGCGACGCGCACGAGCGACCCCGGCGGCGCATATTTGGCGGCATTGTCGAGGAGATTGAACAGCACCTGCTCGAGCAGCAGATAGTCGGCCCCGATCGGCGGCAGATCGGCGGCGATGTCGACCTCGACGCGATGCTCGGCGAGAAGCTTGCCGGCGCGCTGCAACGCCGTGCCGACGATCTCGGCGAGGTCGACGGGCTCCGGCTTGAGCTCGATCGCGCCGGATTCGAGCCGCGTCATGTCGAGGAGATTGCCGATGAAGCGGTTGAGCCGCTCGGCCTCGGCCTGAATCGTCGCCATCAGCGATTCGCGCGTCTTGTCGTCATAGCTCTCGCCATAGCTCCTGAGGCTGGTGAGCGAGCCGATGATCGAGGCGAGCGGTGTGCGCAGATCGTGCGAGACCGAGGTGAGCAGCGCCGCGCGCAGGCGCTCCGTTTCGGCGGTGACGCGGGCGCGGTCGATATCCTCGGCGAGCATGATGCGCTCGATCGCCACGGCGGCCTGATCGGCAAGCGCCTCGAGGAGCCGGCGCCCATCCGGCGTGAGGATGGGGCCGGGCTCGTCGCGGTCGATGCCGAGCACGCCGATCGGGGCGCGGCCGGTGCGCAGCGGCAGGAACAAGCGCTTGGCCCCCGGCAAGGTGTCGGCGCCGCGGCCGGCGGCGCGATTGTGCTCCCAGGTCCATTGCGCCGCGGCGAGATCGGCGTCGTCGAGCTCATCCTCGGGCGGATAGCCCGCGCGCACGCCGATGCCGACGCCGTCGTTCGGCAGCAGCAGCACGATGCGCACCTTCAGCATCGCCGCGATCTGGTAGACGGTCGCCCACAGCAAGTCGTCGAGCGTGCCGATACCGGCGAGCTTGCGCGAGAAGGCGAAAAGCTCCTCCGTGGTGCGCGCCCGGCTCCGCGCCGTCAGCACCTGATCGCGCGTTCTGCCCGCGAGGTTGCTGGCGATGACGGCGACGCTGAGAAAGAAGAACAGCGCCACGACATTCTCGGGATCGGCGATGGTGAAGGTATAGAGCGGCGGCAGGAAGAAGAAGTTGTAGGCGAGCACACCCACGACGGAGGCGAAGAGCGACGGCAGGAGCCCGAAGCGGATCGCCGAGACGAGGATGCCGGTCAGGAACACCAGGCTGATGTTCTGCACGCTGAGGAACTGCTGCAGCACCAGGCCGATGCCCAGCGCCACCGCGATGATCCCGGCGGTGACGACATAAGGCACGGGGTCGAAGGCTTCGGCCGGCGCGCGCGTCGCGATCGTCTTGGCAGGAAGCGCGCCCTCGCTCTCGCTGTCGCCGGCGATGACGTGGACGCTGATACCGCCGGCGCGGCGGACGAGGTCGTGCACGACGGAGCCGTGCAGCATCTCGAACCAGCGCGAGCGCTCCGACTTGCCCAGGACGATATGGCTGATGTTGTTGGCCTGCGCGTAGCTGACGACCTCGTCGGCGACACGAGCGCCCGGAATGGTGATCGCCTCGCCGCCGAGCGTTTCGGCAAGCCTGAGGCTGTCGGCGACGCGGTCGCGCTGCTGCTCGTCGAGCCGGTGATAGCGCGAGGTCTCGACATGCAGCGCGGTCCAAGGCGCGTGAAGCCGGTCGGCCAGGCGTTTGGCGTAGCGCACAAGACCGGCACAGCCGCGATCCTCGCTGACGCACACCAGCACCCGCTCTCCCGCCGCCCAGGGGCCGCGGATCGCATGCTGGCGCATATAAGTCAGCATCTGCTCGTCGACGCGCTGCGCCGTGCGCCGCAGCGCCAACTCGCGTAGCGCCGTCAGATTGCCCGGCTTGAAATAGTGCCGCACCGCGCGCTCGGCCTGGTGCGGGAGATAGACCTTGCCTTCCTGCAGCCGCCGGATCAGATCGGCGGGAGCGAGGTCGATGACCTCGATGTCGTCGGCATGGTCGAGGATGCTGTCGGGCACGGTCTCGCGTACGCGGATGCGCGTGATCTGCGCCACGACGTCGTTGAGGCTCTCGACATGCTGGATGTTGAGCGTGGTGTAGACGTCGATGCCGGCAGCGAGCAGCTCCTCGACATCGAGATAGCGCTTGGGATGGCGGCCGCCCGGTGCATTGGTGTGGGCGAGCTCGTCGACGAGAGCAATCTGCGGCCGGCGCAGCAGCAGCGCGTCGAGATCCATCTCCAAAAGGGCATGGCCCTTGTAGTCGATGCGCCGGCGCGGGATCACTTCAAGCCCGGCGAGCAGCGCTTCGGTCTCCGTCCGGCCGTGGGTCTCGACGACGCCGACCACGACATCGACGCCGTCCCGGCGCTTGGCCTGCGCCGCCTGGAGCATCTCGTACGTCTTGCCCACGCCCGGTGCGGCGCCGAGAAAGATCTTGAGCTTGCCACGCCCCTCCTGCACCGCCGCCTCGAGCAGCGCTTCAGGCGATGGCCGCTGATCACGGCCGGGTCGATCGACGGCGGGCATGGCGCGAGTATAACGCGGCTATCGCAGTACGCTGCAACCAACCCCCTTCCCCTCCCTCCCCCGCAAGGGGGGAGGGGGAGATTTTCTTGGCCGACGGCTGACGGCTGATAGCTGACAGCTCACAGCTCATTTAACCGTGTCGAGTGCGAGGTTGAGCTTCAGCACGTTGACATGCGGCTCGCCGATGACGCCGAGGGTGCGGCCCTGGATATTGTCCTGGACGAGTTGGCGGATGCGCTCCTCGGGAAGGCCGCGGGCCTTGGCGATTCGCGGCACCTGGAAGAAGGCGCCGGCCGGGGTGATGTCGGGGTCGAGGCCGCTCGCCGAGGTGGTGACGAGATCGACCGGCACCGGCGCCGAAGGATTCTCGGCTTGCAGCTTGGCGGCGTCAGCCTTGACCCGGTCGATGAGCGGCTGGGAGGTCGGCGCGAGGTTGGAGGCGGCGGAATTGTCCGCCGCGTAAGGCACGGGCACGGTCTTCGTCGGGTCCTTCGGATCGGGCTCGGTCGTGGCCGAGGGCCGGCCGTGGAAATACTTGTCACTGGTGAAGTTCTGGCCGATCAGCGTCGAGCCGATCACCTTGCCGTCCTTCTCGACCAGGCTGCCATTCGCCTGATGCGGAAAGACGAGCTGGGCGATGCCGGTCATGCCGAGCGGATAGATGAGGCCGGTGATGACCGTCATGACGACGATCATCAGGATGGCGGGGCGGAATTGTCGCAACATGGGAGGGCTCCTCAGGCGAGACCGATGGCAGTGACGAGCATGTCGATGAGCTTGATCCCGACGAACGGCACGATGATGCCGCCGACGCCGTAGACCCAGAGATTGCGGCGCAGGATGCTCGCTGCGCCGGCCGGCCGGTAGCGCACGCCGCGCAGCGCCAGCGGGATCAGCGCAATGATGATCAACGCGTTGAAGATGATCGCCGACAGGATGGCGCTCTCCGGGTTCCGCAAGCCCATGATGTTGAGCACGGCGAGCTGGGGGTAGAAGGCGACGAACATCGCCGGGATGATGGCGAAGTACTTGGCGACATCGTTGGCGATCGAGAAGGTGGTGAGCGCGCCGCGGGTCATCAGCAGCTGCTTGCCGATCTCGACGATCTCGATGAGCTTGGTCGGATCGCTGTCGAGATCGACCATGTTGCCGGCCTCGCGCGCGGCCATCGTGCCGGTGTTCATGGCGACGCCGACATCGGCTTGCGCCAGCGCCGGGGCGTCGTTGGTGCCGTCGCCGCACATGGCGACCAGCTTGCCCTTGGCCTGCTCGTCACGGATGAGGCGGAGCTTGTCCTCCGGCGTTGCCTGCGCCAGGAAGTCGTCGACGCCGGCCTCGGCGGCAATCGCCGCGGCAGTCAGAGGATTGTCGCCGGTGATCATGACGGTGCGGATGCCCATTTGCCGCAGCTCGGCGAAACGCTCGCGGATGCCGCCTTTGACGATGTCCTTGAGATAGATCACGCCGAGCACGCGGTCGTCCTTGGAGACGGCGAGCGGCGTGCCGCCCGAACGCGAGATGCGCTCGACGATCGCCTGAAGCTGCGACGGCGGCGCGCCGCGCTTGCCGACATAGTCGAGCACGGCGTCCACCGCCCCTTTGCGGATGCGATGGCCTTCGACATCGACGCCGCTCATCCGGGTCTGGGCCGAGAACGGAATGAACTGCGCGTTCAAGCTCGCCATCTCGCGGCCGCGCAGCCCGTACTTTTCCTTGGCGAGCACGACGATGGAGCGGCCTTCCGGCGTCTCGTCGCTGAGCGACGAAAGCTGCGCCGCGTCGACAAGCTCGCGCTCGTTGACCCCCGGCAGTGCGATGAACTCCGAAGCCTGGCGGTTGCCCAAGGTGATCGTGCCGGTCTTGTCGAGCAGCAGCGTGTCGACGTCGCCTGCCGCCTCGACGGCGCGGCCCGACATGGCGAGCACGTTGAAGCGCACCAGACGGTCCATGCCGGCGATGCCGATCGCCGAGAGCAGCGCGCCGATGGTGGTCGGGATCAAGGTGACGAAGAGCGCCACCAGCACCACCACCGAGACCGCGCCTTTGGCATAGCTGGCAAAGCTCGGGATCGTCACCGTGGCGAAGACGAAGATGAGCGTCATGCCGGCGAGCAGGATGTTGAGCGCGATCTCGTTCGGCGTCTTCTGCCGCACCGCGCCCTCGACCAGCGCGATCATGCGGTCGAGGAAGGTCGAGCCCTGCGCCGCCGTGATCTTGACCTTGAGCCAATCGGAGGTGACGCGCGTGCCGCCGGTGACGGCCGAGCGGTCGCCGCCGCTCTCGCGGATGACCGGCGCCGATTCGCCGGTGATCGCCGATTCGTCGACCGAGGCGACGCCTTCGACCACGTCGCCGTCGCTCGGGATGATATCGCCCGCTTCGACCAGCACGACATCGCCGGGCTTCAGCGTGTGCGCCGCGACCTGCTCCCATTGCCGCGTCTGCGGCGCGGTGAGGCGCTTCGCCTTGGTCTCGGTGCGGGTGCGGCGCAAGGTGTCCGCCTGCGCCTTGCCGCGACCTTCCGCGACGGCTTCGGCGAAATTGGCGAACAGCACAGTGAACCACAGCCAGAGGGTGATCTGGCCTGAGAAGAGCGCGTTGGTTCCGACCACGGTGCCGCCACCGAGGACGAGGTCGCGGACGAAGAAGATCGTGGTGAGCACCGACACGATCTCGACGCAGAACATCACGGGGTTTTTGACCAGCGTACGCGGGTCGAGCTTGCGGAACGACGCCCAGATCGCCGGAACCAGGAGCGAGCTGTCGAACAGCGACAGCGGCTTGACCTGGCGCTTAGCTAGTCCGGTCTGCGGCGAACCGATGGTGGAGGAGAGGTTTTTCATGGCGCTTTACCCTTTGCGAGTCCTGCTGTTCACGGGCCGGCGTAGAGCGTGCCGTGATTCATGGCGACCTGCTCGACGACCGGGCCGAGAGCCACCGCGGGGAAGTAAGTGAGGCCGCCGATGATGAGGATGACGCCGACGAGCAAGCCGACGAAGAGCGGGCTCTGCGTCGGGAAGGTGCCGGCCGACGGCGCCAGCAGCTTCTTCCCTGCCAGCCCGCCGGCGACAGCGAGCAGCGGAATGACGAAGATGAAGCGGCCGATGAACATCGCGCCGGCCAACGTCATATTGTAGAAGAGCGTATTGGCGGAAAGCCCGGCAAAGGCGCTGCCATTGTTGCCGGTCGCCGAGGTGTAGGCATAAAGCATCTCGGTGAAGCCGTGCGGGCCGGCATTGGCGATGCCGGCAAGCCCCGCCGGGAGCACGGTCGCGAGCGCGGTCCAGCCGAGGATCGACAGCGGCAGCGACAAGAGCGCGAGAATGGTGAGCTTGACCTCCCGCGATTCGAGCTTCTTGCCAAGATATTCGGGCGTGCGTCCGACCATCAGACCGGCGACGAACATGGCGACGATGGCAAAAGCGAGGATGCCGTAGAGCCCGGAGCCGACACCGCCGAAGATCACCTCGCCGAGCTGGATGTTGATCAGCGGGACCATGCCGCCCAGCGGTGTGAAGCTGTCGAACATGCCGTTGACCGCGCCGCAGGACGCATCGGTGGTCGCCGTGCCGAAGATCGCGCTGTCGGCCATGCCGAAGCGAACCTCCTTGCCCTCCATGTTGCCGCCGGCCTGCAAAGCGCTCGACGCGGAATCGACGTGCAAGGCGGCGAAGGCGGGATTGCCTTGCGTTTCCGCCCAATACATCGTGGTGACGCCGACCAGGAAGAGCACGCCCATCGCGGCGAAGATCGCCCAACCCTGGCGCTCATCCCTGACCATGCGCCCGAGCACATTGGTGAGGCCGGCGCCGATCGAAAAGATGAGGATCATCTGCACGAAGTTGGTCAGCGCGCTCGGATTCTCATAGGGATGGGCGGAATTGACGTTGAAGAAGCCGCCGCCATTGGTGCCCAACATCTTGATCACCTCCTGCGAGGCGACCGGCCCTTGCGCGATGGTCTGCTTCGCGCCCTCGAGCGTCGTGGCATCGACATAGGCATTGAGGTTCTCGGGCATGCCCTGCCAGACGAAGAAGAGGCCGACGACGACGGAGAGCGGCAGCAGGACATAGAGCGTGGTGCGGGTGAGATCGACCCAGAAATTGCCGATCGTCTTCGCTTCGCGCCGCGCGAAGCCGCGCACCAGCGCGATGGCAAGCGCGATGCCGGTCGCGGCCGAGAGGAAATTGTGCACCGCGAGCCCCGCCATCTGCGTGAGGTAGCTCATGGTGGTTTCCGGCGAGTAGGCCTGCCAGTTGGTGTTGGTGATGAAGCTTGCCGCCGTGTTGAAGGCGAGGCTCTGCTCGACCGCGCTCTGGCCTGCGGGATTGAAGGGCAGATAGCTTTGCAGCCGCTGCAGGCCATAGAGGGTGACGACGCCGACCAGGCTGAACAGCAGCACGGCCACCGCATAGGTCAGCCAATGCTGCTCCTGCTGCTCGTCGACGCCGCAGCACCAGTAGATGGCGCGCTCGACCGGGCGCAGGATCGGGTGCAGAAAGGTCCGCTCGCCGTTGAAGACGCGAGTCATATAGCCGCCGAAGGGCCGCGTCAGCGCGATGATGATCACGCAGAAGAGCGCGATCTGGATCCATCCGTTCGAAGTCATGGAAGCGCTCCTAGAACCGCTCGGGGCGGATGAGGGCGAAGACGAGATAGACGACGATGACGAGGCTGACGCCGCCGCCGAGGATGTAGTCGATCAGCATGGGGGTCCCTCCTCACATCCTGTCGCAGGCGGCGACATAGGCGATGGCGAGCACAAAGAATGCGACGGTGGCCGCCAGCATGATAGCGTCGAGCATTTCAGTTCTCCTCTGCCGGCTGGTGAAGCGTCTCACCACCAGGGGTACGCGGAGTTGACTCAGATCAAGTAAAAAAAGAAATGGCGGCTCCACGGCACGCAGAAGAGCGGCGCCAACGACAACATCGTTGCCGTGATGGTCCATTAAAAGGCGTCCGCCGCGTATAAATTCGAGATGGATTTGGCGCTACGAGTATAAAGGCGACATAAAGGCCGGTGCCTCGGAACCGTCCGATAGAAAAAGGGGGTGCCCTGCGGCACCCCCAGTCTCCCAGGCGTCAAATGTTGACGGCGGCAACCTGACCGAAGCGGCGTCAACCAACCGGAGCGCGCTGCGCGCACGCGGAGCCCAAGCGCTCCCGGGCCGCGGGCGGCGGGCGCATCCTCAGGCGTTGAAACGGCTGCGGAACAGCCGGAGATTACCGAGCCCGTCCATCTCCGGAGCGATATGCAGTACCAGGGCCGGCACGCCCGTGGTTTCGCGCCGCACGAACCGCAGCGCGGCCTCGCGAGCGAAGAAGGTGCCGCCGGTCATGCCGTCGTCGCTTTCGGCGCACCAGTGCCCGCGCTGATCCTGAAAGATGCGAAAAACGATTTTCCGTGGCGATGATGTCGGGGCGACGCCCGGTGCCACGGCTTTGGCTATGGGGATCATGGAGGACGCTCCCATCAATTCAGCGACAGACCTTCGACCGTCAGGATCACCGCCACCACCATCAGCAGAAATCCGGCGGTGATGACGAGGAGATCCGTGACGATGATTTTGGCCAGCGGGTCTGCCAGCGGGCGGCCGGCTTCGTCGGCATTGGGTGCCGGTTGCCTGCCGCGAATGCTCTCGAACATCTTCGCGATCCTGTTCGCTTCGTCGCCGATGCGCGACGCGCTAGAGAAGGCGTTCCGCGGATAAAGATTCGAGACCGATTTTGTCCACCGCCTATAAAGCGGCGCTAACGGCTGGTGTCGATCCGCGCGCGCTTTATGCAGCGCTTATACGCGACGGCTCTCTCCTTTACGCCGCCTTTACCTGCCGCCGACTCCGGCCGCGCGGCGCGTCCCCGTAATTACGTCATCTTTATGGCGGCGCCCTCAATTCCGTCTCGATCCTGAATGCCGCGATCGCCTTATCTCTGGGTGTGCCCAGAACGGGCGTTTCGGAATCGCAGGCCATGCCATGTGCAACAATCCCCTCTGCGACATCGAGCATGAGTGTGTGGCGCCGAGCGAAGCGCGCGCTGCCAGTGAGGACGGCGGCTCCGATTCGGGCGGCCGGACGTCGACGCGATGGCGCCGGTTTGTCCGGGAGGTGACGACGGGCTTCGGCGTCATTGTCGCGTTCACCGCGGTCATGGCAGGCGTGATGGCGCTGCAGCTCTGGCACGTGCTGCCGCCCACGCTCCATCCCCCGGGCTGAGCGCGAGCCATGGCAGAGATGCCCGCCGCAGCGCTGCGTGCGGCGCCGCTTCGGCGCTTCACCATTCTGGAGACTGATTCCGGCCGCTGGATCGCGCGCGAGCGCCGCAGCGCCGTCGAGCGCAGCTTTCCGAGCCAGAAGGCGGCGGTCCATTTTGTTTTGTTCGAGCTCGGCACCGGCGCGCCGGCGGCGCTGCTGACGCCGCGATCGGAAAGCGTTGCGGGAGATGACTAGAACATTGCGGCCGGCCCCGGAGGGTGCGGGGGATTGGGCCGCCGCACCGACGCTTCGGGGGGCGGTCCTGAAGCTGGCGCTGGTGGCGGGGCTGGCCGCGACGCTGGTGATCGGCGCGACGCGTCCGGTGCCGATGCTCTTTCTGCTGCTCGCGGGGCTGTGCACGGCGCTGAGCGGGCTCTCGCTCATGCTCGCGCTCCTGCGGCAGGAGCCGGCGCGGCTTCGCATCTACAGCCATTGGCACGAAGCGGCGGCGCTCGGCCTCGTCGGGCTCGGGAGCCATCTCGCGCAGCTCGCGCTGCGCTGACCCTCTTGAAAAAACGGGGTGCCGAACGGCACCCCCCCGGTTCTGCGCGGGAGGAAACCACGCCGCGCCGTCTCGCGCGTTCGGCTAGGTCGTTGCCGGTACCGATTGGCCCCGCTCCGTCACCGCCGGACGCAGCCGCTTCTGGCCGAGGAAAAGCAGGATCGGCGACGCGATGAAGATCGAGGAAGAGGTGCCGACGACGATGCCGAAGATGATGATCAGCGCAAAGCCGCGGATCGCCGCATCGCCGATGACGGCGAGCGGCAGGATCGACAGCAGCACGGTGAGCGAGGTCGCCACGGTTCGGCTGAGCGTCTGATTGATGCTGAGATCGATCAGTTCGCGCAGCGGCATCGACTTGAATTTGCGCAGATTCTCGCGGATGCGGTCATAGACCACGATCTTGTCGGTGACGGAATAGCCGACCAGCAGCAGGATCGCCGCCACCGTGTTGAGATCGACGCTGATCCGGGTCACCGCGAGGAACCCCACCGTCTTGGTGACGTCGAGCAGCAGGGTTCCGACGACGCCGATGCCGAATTGCCAGTCGAAGCGGAACCAGATGTAGACGAGGATCGCGAGCAGCGCCAGCGATGTCGCCAGCAGACCTTTGTGGAACAGCTCGCCGCTGACCTGAGCGCCGACCGCTTCATAGCTGCGGACGTCGCTGCCGGGAAATTTCGCCGCCAGCATCTGCGTGATGGCGCCGTGCGCGCTCTCGCCGCTGGCCTGCCGGCCGAGCTTCACCAGCACGTCGTGCGGCGAGCCGAATTGCTGCAAGGTAACCTCGCCGAGGCCCAACGCGCCGAAATCCCGGCGCAGCGCGCCGAGATCGGGCTGCGCCGGCAGGCGGAGATCGACGACCACGCCGCCCTCGAAATCGACGCCGTAATTGAGCCCGGGATAGAAGAACAGCGCCACCGAGGCGATGCTGAGCACGGCCGAGACGATGAGCCCGGCGAAGCGGCCGCGCATGAAGCGGATGCGCGTTCCGTCGGGAACGAGGCGAAGCGGGCGGATCATGTGAGGGTCTCCGGGCGGAAGGGCTTTGGCGCGACGCGTCGATGGAGCCGCGGCAAGACGCGCAGAGCCAGCCAGGGCAGGATGAGCGCGAACAGGATCACATAGAAGAAGGCGGTGACGGCCGGCGTCTCGGTCCAACCATAGCCCTGGTCGCACCAGTGGATCGTCTCGCCGCGCAGCAGCGCGCGCTTCATTGCCTCGAGCTGACCCGGATTCTGCGCGCGCGACAAGGCCGCAACCTGGCCGTCGAACTCCTTGAGCAGCACGCCGTGGCCGGCGAGCGGATCGAAGCTCGGATCGGCGGGCCCGTAGTCGCTCTGGTAAAGACACTGCATCGGGGTCGGAAGCGGCGGTGCCGGCCGCGCGCCGGCTCCCGATTAGAAGGCCTGCGCCGCATATAAATTCGAGACGGATTTACGAGAGCGAGTATAAAGAACCTATAAGCTACACATTCGATGCGCGGGCGAGCGGCTCCGGCCGGGGCGGCGGCAGATGGGCGCGGAGATCGGCGATGAGGTCGTCCTTGATCGCCTTGGCTTCCGGCACGTTCCAGAGATTTCGCCATTGCTGCGGATCA
Source organism: Allostellaceae bacterium (assembly GCA_035509275.1). GTDB lineage: Bacteria > Pseudomonadota > Alphaproteobacteria > ATCC43930 > CGMCC-115725 > DAHUYF01. The sequence goes on from DATJLU010000028.1 coordinate 16,859, forward strand.
TTGGCGAGATCGTAGAGCTCGCCCTCGCTGCCGTCGTAAAGCGAGCTTTTGTCGTAGACGGTGCAGAGATAACCGTCGCGGTAGATGCTCTTCAGGTGCAAGGTCACGCCCTTGTGCTCGCTGTCCCACTCGGTGATCACGCGCTCGCGCCGCTGCGCTGCGGCCTCGGCGGCGCTGTGCGGCAGCTTCTTGCCCTGCATCCAGTCGGGTACCGGCAGGCCGGCGATGTGGCAGAAGGTGGGGGCAAGGTCGAGATGACCGACCGGCGCTTCGACCACGGCGGGCGTACCGCCGGCGCTCGGCGCCGGCCGCCAGACGAGCGGCACGCGCATCAACGCGTCGACATGGTGCGGCCCCTTGAACAACAGGCCGAAATCGCCTTGCAGCTCGCCATGGTCGGTGGTGAAGAGAATGTCGGTCTCCGCCGCCCAGCCGCGCTCCACAATGCGGCGGAAGACGCGGCCGCAGGCCTCGTCGATGAGCTCGTTCTTGATATGCGCCATCGCGTTGATCTCGCGCAGCTGATCTTGGGTGAGGCGCTGCGGCACGAAGTCCGGCGGCGCCTCATAGCAGGTGACGAGATCGCCGCGATACCAGTCGAGCCAATGACGCGGCTTCTCTCTGAGGATCGCCTCGATCTTCTCCGGACTGCCGGGATAGCCGTCGGGCAGGTCGAGCGTGCGCCAGGGCACGCGGTGGAGCTCCGATTGCGGCGGATCCCAGGGATGATGCGGATCGGGGAAGCTCATCCACAGGAACCAGTCGGCCGTCGGATCGAGGCTGTCGAGCCAGGCGATGGTCCGGTCGGCGACCCATTCGGTATGGTAGTGCGCGCGCTCGATCGGGTTGTGCTTGACCTGGATCGCGCCGGTATCGCCGCCGCCGGCGCTGTTCTGCTCGAGGCTCGGCAGCATGATCGGATAATAGGCGCCGACTTCGGCGGGATGGCGATCCATCATCCAGAAGGAATAATGCCAGATGCCGCGGGCGACATGCGCGCTGAGCTCCATATGCTCGAAGCCGCGATGCGGACCGAAGCGCCCCTCGCGCGCCAGCCGGTTCTCGGCAAAGCGCAGCTGCGGATCGAGGAACGGTTCGAAATGCGCCTTGCCGAACAGCGCGGTGCGATAGCCGTGGCCGTGCAGGTAAGCGGCGATGCTCGGCGCATCATCGGGCAGCGGCACGCCGTTCATCCAGACGCCATGCGTGCGCACATGCTGGCCGGTCAGCATGGTCGCGCGCGACGGCATGCAGACGACGCTTTGGCAATGCGCCCTGGTGTAGCGGATGCCGTCTCGTGCCCAGCGATCGACCACCGGCGTGCGCGCGATGCTGCCGCCATTGCAGCCGAGCGCGTCGTAGCGTTGCTGGTCGGTGGTGATGAACAGAATCTTGCGCCCCATTACTCCTCCTCAAACCGTGTCCAGCGCCGCTGCCATCGCGCGCGCCAGATGCTCGGGCAGATCGGCATCGCCGAGCGACAGCGGCCCGGGATCGTTGAGCACGATATTGACCAGCGTGCCGAACAGCAGCTGAAAGGCGAATCCGACCGCCCGCTCCCGCCGCCGCCGCGTGCCGCGCAGCCGGCGGAGCAACAGCGGCTGCCAGCGCTGCAGCGCGAGCCGGCCGAGCTCCTTGAACGGTGTCCAGCGCGCGGGATGCGTCCCGGTATGCTGCAGCGCGGCCCGCACCACGCCCTCATAGGCGCGCATCCAGGCGACGCTGCCCTTGGCAATGGTGCGGCAGATCTCGGCGAGCGGCGCTTCGGCCAGCGTCTCCGGCGCGCCTTCGCCCTCGAGCCAGGACGCGGCACGGTGGCAGGCCAGATGCTGCAGCGCCTGGAAATAGGCCTCCTTGCTTTGAAAGCGGCTATAGAAGGCGCCGACCGAGGCGCCGATCGAGGCGCAGATGTCTTCGACCGAGAGCGCTGCCAGACTGTGCTTGCGCAGCAGGCGCTGGCCGGCTTCGAGCAGCGCCTCGCTCATCTCCCGGCTGCGCTTCTGCCGGGCGGGATTGACGCCGGGTAGCGCCAGCGGCGACGGGTCCACGGGGGCTCCTCCGCGAGGGGTTGCGGCAAATCAGAATAAGAATTATCATTCTTGAAATGGCGCTGCAACCGCCTTGCGGCGCCGGACCGCGGGAGGACGCAATGGCAGATGCGATACGGCGCGTGCGCCCGGCGGCGCGCCTCCACGCCGCTTCCGGCTCGAACGCGCTCACGGTCGAGCGGCTCTCGCCGACCTTGGGCGCCGAGCTTCACGGCATCGATCTCGCCGGCGCCGCGCGCGACGATGCGCTCATCGCCGAGATCCGCGCGCTGCTGCTGCGGCACAAGGTGCTGTTCTTCCGCGATCAGGACATCACGCCGGCGCAGCACGTGGCCTTTGCCCGCCGCTTCGGTGAGCTCGAAATCCACCCCGTCTATCCCCATCATGCCGAGCATCCCGAGCTCGTGCTGCTCGACCGCGACTATCAGAAGGCCGCGCGCGAGAACATCTTTCATACCGATGTGTCGTGGCGCGCGACGCCGTCGCTCGGCTCGGTGCTGCGCTGCGTCGAATGTCCGGAGGTCGGCGGCGACACGATCTGGGTCGACATGGCTGCCGCCTATGAGCGCCTGCCGCAGCGCGTCAAGGAGCGTATCGACGGCCTTCTCGCCATGCATGACATCGCGCATGCCTTCGGTGCGCGCCTCACGCGCGAGGAGCGTGCCGAGCTCAGCCGCCGCTATCCGCCGCAGGAGCACCCCGTGGTGCGCACCCATCCCGAAACCGGAGCCAAGACCCTGTACGTCAATCAGGCCTTCACCACGCATTTCAGCAACTATCTCGCCAGCGCGGAGATCCGCTCCGGCAGCGACTTCACCCTCGAGGCCAACGCGCTGATGAACTACCTCTTGCAGCAGGCGGCCATCCCGGAGTACCAGGTGCGCATGCGCTGGCGGCCCAACACCATCGCCTTCTGGGACAATCGCGCAACGCAGCACTACGCCGTCGCCGATTATCAGCCGGCGGTGCGCCGCATGATGCGCGCCACCATCATCGGCGACCAGCCGCGGTGACCACTGCTCCGACGAGCAGCGCCGATGCCGCGGCGGCGGCGCGCTATCCCGCCGCCACCTACGCCTGGTATGTCTGCGCCATCCTGCTGCTCGCCTACATCTTCTCCTTTCTCGACCGCACCATCACCAGCCTGCTGGTGATCCCGATCGAGCACGACCTCGCCATCAACGATACCGAAATGGGCCTGCTGCAGGGCTTCTCCTTCGCGCTGTTCTATGCGCTGCTCGGGCTGCCGATCGCGCGGCTCGTCGATGCGCGCGATCGCCGCACCATCGTCGCGCTGGGCATCGCGTTCTGGAGCATCGCGACGGCGGCCTGCGGCATGGCGCAGCATTTCTGGCAGCTCTTCCTCGCACGGGTGGGCGTCGGTGCCGGTGAGGCGACCTTGCTGCCGGGTGCCACCTCCTTGCTCGCCGACTATTTCCCGCCGCGGCGGCGCGGCCTGGCGCTGGGCGTTTTCGCCGCCGGGATCTATCTCGGCGCCGGCCTTGCGCTGATCATCGGCGGGTTGCTGCTGCGCTGGCTCTCGACCCGCACGCTGGTGCTGCCGCTGCTCGGCGCGCTCCATCCCTGGCAGACGGTCTTCATCGCCGTCGGCGCGCCCGGGCTGCTGGTGGCGCTGCTGATGCTGACGGTGCGCGAGCCCGAGCGCCTCGGCAGCGCCGCAAGCAAGGGTGCGGCAGGGCTGCCGCTCGGCGAGGTCGTGCGCTACTTCAGAGCGAACGCAGTGACGGTGGTCTGTCACAATCTGGGATTCACCCTCCTCGCCTTTGCCGGCTACGCCGCGACCGCCTGGATCCCGACGATCTTCATCCGTGTCCATGGCTGGACCGCCGCCGCGATCGGCATCCGCCTCGGCATCATCGCGCTGGCGGTGGGGCCGGTCGGGACCGTTGCCGGCGGCTGGCTCGCCGACCGCTTCGAGGCGCAAGGCCGCGCCGCCGGCAAGCTGCTGGTCGGCTTGATCGCGGCGCTCGGGCTCATCCTTCCCGCCATCGCCTTTCCCCTGGTTGCGAGCCCGACCCTGTCGCTGGTGCTGCTCGTCCCCTTCGTCTTCTTCGTCAGCGTCGTCTGGGGCTTGGCGCCGGCCGCTCTGCAAGAGGTCATGCCCAACGAGATGCGCGGCCAGGCGACGGCGCTCTATACCGGCATTCTAAACCTTGTCGGGCTCGGACTCGGCCCGGCCAGCGTCGCCTTCATCGCCGATTACGTGTTCCATGATCCGCAGCGCTTGAATCTCGCTTGCGCGATCGTCGTGCCGATCGCGGGACTGCTCGCCGCGCTGCTCTTCGTGCTGGGGCAAGAGCCCTACCGGCGCACGCGCGAGCGGCTCGCGGCGGCAGTTTAGAGCGTCGCGGTTGCGCCGTCGCGCGCGCCAACCGCAAGATACCAAGCCTCGGAAATGAAGGTGCCAGGCCTCGCCACCGCTACCATCGGATTGCTGGCTGTGTCGGTTTCTGCGTGCGGGTGGCTGAGCCGGGATTTGCGCTCCCCCGAAACCGGTAAAACCGAGACCTGTAGCTTCGGCCCAATTGTCGGCGACCCGGCGCCGCTTCCCGCCGGCCATCCCTATTGTAAGTGCATTGCGGACCATTTGGCGGCTGGATATGAAACCGTCGGGCCGCCGCGGCTGCATCTGTGCCCTTCGCTTGGGGACAACCAATAACGCGAGGCTCGCGAACGGGTCGATCGCAAAAAGAAAAAGGGGGGTGCCTTGCGGCACCCCCCAGGCTCGGGAGGAAACCCGTTACTGGACCGTTTCGCCGTGCAGCGCGAGATCGAGCCCGTCGCGCTCCACCTCGACATCGACGCGCAGCCCGACGACCATGTCGACCACCTTGAGGATGATCAGGCTGACGACGACGTCATAGGCGACGACGATGGCGACGCCGATGATCTGGTTGAGCACTTGGCCGGCATTACCCTCGATGAGGCCGGGCGTGCCGCCATACTCGTTGATGGCGAAGACGCCGGTGAGGATTGCGCCGGAGGCGCCGCCGATGGCATGGACGCCGAAGACGTCGAGCGCATCGTCATAACCGAAGAGGCCCTTGAGCCCGACCGCGCCGAGATAGCAGATGACGCCGGCCGCGGCGCCGATCACCAGCGAACCCGCCGGACCGACGAAGCCCGAGGCCGGGGTGATGGCGACGAGACCCGCGACGGCACCGGAGCAGATGCCGACAACGGTCGGCTTGCCGCGATGCGCCCATTCCACGAACATCCAGGCGAGGCCCGCGGCGGCGGTGGCGATCTGCGTCACCGTCATCGCCATGCCCGCCTGCATGCCGGCGCTCACCGCCGAGCCGGCGTTGAAGCCGAACCAGCCGACCCACAGCAACGCCGCGCCGATGAAGGTGAGCACGACATTGTGCGCCGGGCCGGTATCCTTGCGCTTGCCGAGCATCAACGCGCACATCAGGCCGGCAACGCCGGAATTGACATGGACCACCGTGCCGCCGGCGAAGTCGAGCACCTTGACGATGGCGTCGTTATTGCCGCTGTTGAGGAAGCCATCCGGCCCCCACACCCAATGCGCAACCGGCGCATAGACGAAGATCGCCCACAGCGTCATGAACCACAGCATGGCCGAGAACTTCATGCGCTCGGCAAAGGCGCCGGCGATGAGCGCGGGCGTGATGATGGCGAAGGTCATCTGGAAGCACATGTAGACCATCTCGGGGATGGTCGGCGCCAACGGGTTGGGATTGCCGATGCCCTTCGAGATGTCGCTAAGGACGCCCTGCAGGAAGGCGCGGCTGAAGCCGCCGACGAAGGGCGTGCCGCTGGTGAAAGCCATACTATAAGTGCACACCGTCCAGAGCACGGTGACGAGGCAGGTGATGGCGAAGCTGGTCATCACGGTGTCGCCGACATTCTTCTTGCGCACCATGCCGCCATAGAAGAGACCGAGACCCGGCACGGTCATCATCAGCACCAGCGCCACCGAGGTCAGCATCCACGCGGTGTCGCCGGAATTGGGCGTGCATTTCTCCAGCACCGCCTTCTTGGGATCGGGATCGGCGACACAGGCTGGCGGCGCCGCGTCGGCCGCCGGCCCGGCGGCCGCGGCCGGGGCCGCTGGCGCCGCGGGGGCGCCGGCCGGCGCCTGTTGGGCGACGGCGAAACTCAAGGGGATGAGCACGGCCAGTGCCGCCAGCGGCAACACCCGTCCCATCCGAGTCAGCAACGAACGAACTCTCATGTGAGCTTACCTCCCGCGAGGACGATTGCGATTGCCGCTGAGACGACTCCCCCGCCCAGCCGCCGAGGGGGGATGAAATCAAGAATCGTGCCATCGTGAAGGAGGGCGAACCGCCGATCGTGCGCCGGGAGCGCATACAGCGCGTCCTGATTGCGGCAGGTCATTTTTTAAGCACTCGGGCAATCGTTGCCTCGTTAATGTGCAGAAGTGCTCGGCCGCGAGCAGCGGCGGCGGGCTCTGGCCCGAGACGGCCGTCTTCGACTAGTCTCCGGCATGGCCGGCTTCTGGTCGCTGATCAACACGCGCGCGCTCTCCATCTCGCTGGCGCAGGGGGCGTTCAACTTTGAGCTGTCCTGGCTCGGCCTGCTGCTGATCGTGGGCGCCTTGCTGCTCTGGCGGTATCTGCGCCGCTAGCTCTGCTGCGCGCGGTAATGGACAAACCCGGTCCGGCGCCGCATCCTGCGGCCATGACGGCGGAGCGGGTCGAGCTCATCGTGGTCGGCGGCGGGCTTGCCGGCCTCACCCTAGGCATCGCTTGCGCTCATGCCGGGATCGAGGTTGCGGTCATCGACCGCGAAGATCCCGCCACATTGCTGTCGGAAGCCTTCGACGGCCGCAGCACCGCCATCGCCCAGGGCTCGAAGCAAGTGCTGGAGGGCATCGGCCTTTGGCCGCTGCTCGCCGCCGGAGCCGAGCCCATCCTCGAAATCCGCGTCGCCGACGGCGATTCGCCGCTCTTTCTGCATTACGACCATCGCGACCTCGGCGCCGCGCCTTTGGGCTATATCGTCGAGAACCGGGCGTTGCGCCGGGCGCAGATCGAGCGGGCGCGCGCCCTGCCGACTCTCCGGTATCTTGCCCCGGTCACGGTCGAGCGGGTGGAGCGCGCCGCCGCCGCCGTGACCGCGCGGTTGAGCGACGGCCGCGAGCTCATCGGCGAGCTCGTCGCCGCCTGCGACGGCAAGGCCTCGCCGCTGCGCCGCGCCGCCGGCATCCGCACGATCCACTGGACCTATCCGCAAACCGGGATCGTCTGCACGGTACGGCACGAGCTGCCGCATCACGGCGTCGCGGTCGAGCATTTCCTCCCGGCCGGGCCTTTCGCCATTCTGCCGATGACCGAGCAGCGCTCCTCGATCGTTTGGACCGAGCGCGAGGCCTTGGCGCCGGAGCTCCTCGCCTTGGACGAAGCCGGGTTCGCCGCCGAGCTCCGGCACCGCTTCGGCGATTTCCTCGGCGAGGTCGAGGTCGTGGGCCCGCGCTGGTCCTACCCGCTTTCCCTCCTCCATGCCGAGCGCTACACCGCGCCGCGGCTGGCATTGGTTGGCGATGCCGCGCATCTCATTCATCCCATTGCCGGCCAGGGGCACAACCTCGGCGTGCGCGACATCGCGGCGTTGGCCGAGCTCATCGTCGAGGGGCGGCGGCTCGGCCTCGACATTGCGACGCCCGAGCTGCTGCGGCGCTATGAGCGCTGGCGCCGCTTCGACAATCTCGCGCTGGCGGTCGTTACGGACGGGCTCAACCGGCTTTTCTCCAACGCACTGCCGCCCTTGCGCCTCATCCGCGATCTCGGCCTCGCTGCCGTCGACAAGCTGCCGCCGATGAAGCGCCTCTTCATGCGCCACGCCATGGGCGTCGTCGGCGATCTGCCGCGCCTGGTTCGCGGCGAGCCGCTTTAGGACCCCCTAGGTCCTTGGTTTTTCACCCGTCCCGCACTCTGTTACAATCCGTTACGAACTGAGAAAAAAATTGCGAACTCGCGGGAACCGTAAACGGGCGTAACTGTTTGTAACAGCGAAATCACCGGTGGCCGGATGCCGGCTATGGAGATGATGACGATGAGCGGACAGAAGCAACTGACGAACCTTGCGGTGGCTGTCGAGGTCGAGCGCTTTCTCAACGGCGAGAGCGATGGCGCTCCGCTGTTTCAAGCCCTTTACGGCAGCATTGCCGACGAGCCGGTGCCGCAGCACCTGCTCGACATCGTGCGCGAGGGCTCTGATCCCACGATCGAGCCCGAAGCGGTGCCGGTCACACCGGCAACGGCGCGGCGCGCGGCGCCCTGAACGGCGCCGCGGCATTTGCCGCGGCCACCTCTCACCACAAAAGCAAGTGCCGGAGCGGATAACCGCCCCGGCACCACGAATTTACTCCTTAGTCTAAGCGCGACGCGGCCGGCTACTCGCCTTCCGTGCCGATCGCGTAGGCGGTCTCGCCATGCACCGCATCGTCGCCGACGCGCAGCGTCGCGTCATCCATGCGCAGCGGCACGATCAACCCGATCACCTTCAGGATGATGTAGGTGGCGATGATGTTGTAGACGATGATGAACGCCGCGCCTTCGGCCTGCAGCAGGAGCTGCGAGGCATTGCCGTAGAGCAGGCCGGTGATATTCACGCCGGGGGCGTCCTTCTCGGTGCCAATATATTCGAGCATGCCGGGGTTGGCGAGAATACCCGTGAGCAGCCCGCCCATCAGACCGGCGATGCCATGGGTGGAGAAGACGGACAAGGTATCGTCCACCTTCATCATCAGCTTGGTCTTCTGCAGCTTGTTCATGCTGAGCCAGGGGATGATGCCGGCGCAGATGCCGATGATGATCGCGCCCCAGCCATCGACATAACCGGCGGCCGGGGTGATCGCCACCAGCCCGGCGATCATGCCGTTCACCGCGCCGATCACCGACGGCTTGCCATAGGCCATCTTGTCCATCAGCGTCCAGACCAGCAGGCCCACGGCGGTCGCGGTGTTGGTGTTGAGCACCGCGGCGCCGGCATCGGCGTTGGCAAAGTAGGGATCGCCGCCGTTGAAGCCGTTCCAGCCGAGCCACAGGATGCCGGCACCGACCAAGGTGACGAGCAGGCTGTTCGGCGGGAAATGCTCACGATCGGTTTGGATGCGCGGGCCGATCACCGCCGCGGCGACGAAGCCCGAGGTGCCGGCGGCGAGATGGATGACATAGCCGCCCGAGAAATCCGCCACGCCCATGCTGGCGAGCCATCCGCCGCCCCAGAGGCTGAACGCGCCCACCGTATAGACCAAGGTCAGCCAGACCGGGCAGAAGATCATCCATGCGGTGAAATTCATCCGGCCAAGCACCGAGCCCGCCAGAATGATGACCGTGATCGCAGCGAACACGAACTGGAAGAAGATCAGCGTCGCCATGGGAAACGCGAGCGCCGGCATGCCTGACGCGGCAGCCGGAATTGTCGCCTGGCCGGTGGTGAACACGGCCGATGTCGCCAGGCTTGGCGTCCCCAGGAACGGAAACCATTGCGGCCCGAACGACATGTTGTAGGCGAAGAGAATCCAGACGACGAGCACCGAGGCAAAGGCATACATCGACATGAAGGCGGAGTTGATCGCCCATTTCTTCTTGACGACGCCACCATAGAGAACCGTCAGCCCGGGAATGCTTTGCAGGCCGACAAACGTTGCGGCGGCCAACTGCCACGCATTATCGCCAGTATCGAGCCATTGTGGTGATGGTACGAGTGCCATGCGTCTTCCCCCATCTATCGTGGTCGCTGATGTTGTCCCCGGAGGCATCAGCAAAATCGGCAACTCAATGGCGCAAGAAACAAGCGCGCCCGCCGGGACGAAAGGCCCAAACAATTCAGCAAGAACTATGCCACCCGCTCCCGCGCACGGGGTACACAGCCTGAGCGCAAGGCGTCGTGTGTTCCGGTCGAAGCCCTCGTCGACTTCATCGTCGTTGCCGTCGCTAGGGCGTGCACACCTCGCGACTCCTCGATCCAACCATCGCTTTGCCCGCGAAAGCGGGCATCCAGGTCCCAAGCGCTTCGCGTGGGGTGACGCCTTAGAGCGATTCCATTTGGCCCGGCTCGGCTTCGGCAAGGAGCGCCGGCGGATGGATATAGCCAGAGCTCGTTGTCTGAGCACAAAATAGGCAGCGAACCCGGGCCGCGGATGGGCCGCGGCGGCGCGGGCGCGCCGAGGCTTGGCTATGCACCGTGTCATCATTTCTGCTGAAGTGCTTTCGTCTCTGACCCGGCGAAGCGTGGCGGCGCTCGCGGCGCTCGCGGCGGTGATCGCTCTTCCCGGGGGCGCTGCCCGAGCCGAGGCCGGCGCGACGGCGATCACCTGCACCAACCCGGCGAGCGGCGCGACCTGGCAGATCCGGATCGACTATCGCAAGGCCACGGTCGATTCCTATCCCGCGCGCATCACCGACGCGACGATCTCGTGGCACGATGCCAGGGATGGCGGCAACTACACCCTCGACCGCAAATCCGGGAGTCTTACGGTGATCGTAGCGTCGTCCACCGGCGGTTATTTCCTGCATCACCGCTGCAGGCTAAACGATTGAGGCCGGCTTCTCGGGAGCGCCGTTGCGCCGCGCCTCGATCGAGGCGGCACGCGGCCGGCCGGCGTCGGAGCGATGGCGATGAGTGAGCGTCTTGCCGCGGTCAAGGCGAGCGTCGGCTTCGCGTCGGAGCGGGGACCACGCCCGCGCAACGAGGATTTCGCCGGCGCGGTCTTCGGGCCCGAGCTGCCCGAACCGCGGCGCGACGTGATGGCGGCGATCGCCGACGGCATTGGCGGCGCGAAAGGCGGGCGCGTCGCGGCCGAGATGGCGGTGCGTGGCTTTCTCGACGGGTTCTGCGATCTCCCCGAGACGGTCGAGGTGCGCCGCGCCGCGGCCAGGGTCCTGACCGCGCTTAACGGCTGGCTGCATGGCCAGGGCCGGCATGATCCGAAGCTCGCGGGGATGGGCTGCACCTTCACGGCGCTGGTGCTGCGCGGCCGGATCGCGCATGTGCTGCATGTCGGCGACACGCGCGCCTATCGCTTTCGCCGCGACCGCTTGGCCTGCCTCACCACCGATCATGTGCGGGAGGGGAGCGGCGGCCGGTCGACCCTCCTCTACCGCGCGCTCGGCGTCGAAGCGGAGCTGCGCCTCGACTATGGCAGCCAGCCGGTGGCGCTGCATGACCGCTTTCTCTTGTGCAGTGATGGCGTCTACGGCGCGCTCACCGATGACGGCATCGCCGATATCCTGCGCGAGCGCTCGGCCTCCGACGATACCGCGCGGGCTCTGGTCGCGACCGCGCTGCGCAGCGGCAGCGCCGATAATTGCACGGCGCTGGTCGTCGACGTCGTCGGATTGCCCGCGGCAGACTCCGCCGATATCGGCGCTGCCATCATGGAGCTGCCGCTGATCCCGGTGCCGATTGCCGGCGAGACGGTCGACGGTTTCGTTTTGAAGGTGCTGCTCTCCGATGGCCGATACAGCCGGCTCTTTGGCGCACTGGACGAGATCGAAGGCGGCGAGGTGGCGTTGAAATTCCCCAAGCCGCAAGTCGCCGAAGTGGCGACGTATCGCGCCGCCTTCGTGCGCGAGGCCTGGGTCGGCGCGCGCGTCGCAAGCCCCTGGATCGGCCATGTCATCGAGTTGCCGCCCGGCCGCCAGACCTCTCTCTATACCGTCATGCCGCTCTATCAAGGCGAGCTGCTGGAGACGCGGCTCGCGCGCCCTCCCGCGCTCGGGCTCGAGGAGGGGCGGAATATCGCGATCAAGCTCGCGCGTGCCGCGGCGGCGCTGCACCGCGCCGGCGTCATTCATCGCGACATCAAGCCGGACAACATCATTCTCGAAAGCGACGGATCGCTGAAGCTCATCGATCTCGGCGTGGTCCGCATTCCCGGGCTGGAAGATGCGCCCTCCGGCGAGATTCCCGGCACGCCCGCCTATATGGCGCCCGAAATGTTTGCCGGCGAGCCAGGAAACGAGGCCACCGACATCTACTCGCTCGGCGTCACCCTGTTTCGCGCCTTCACCGGCGAATTCCCTTACGGCAATGCCGATGCGACGAGCCCACCGCGCCGCGAGCGGCCGAAAGAGCTGGCGGTGCTTCGACCCGATCTTCCGGCCTGGCTGCAGGCCGCGCTCACGCGCGCCATCGCGATCGATCCCGCCGAGCGGTTTCGCGACATGATGGAGTTCGCGGTGGAGATGGAAGCGGGACCGGCGCGCGCCCCGAACGCGATGCGGCGGCCGTTGACGCTCTACGAGCGCCACCCGCTGCGCTTCTGGCAAGGCGTCGCCGCGCTGTTGGCCCTGGCACTGCTGCTTTCGTTGTTGCGGCACTGATCCGCGCAGTTGCTGAAGATCTTAGAGATGGCGTGCTGCTACTATCGCCGATGCCCATCCCCAACGATCCTCACCCTGAGCTTGCGCCCGCAGGGCGCCTGTCGAAGGGCGCAGGATAGAAATGCAGCCATCGTGAGCGCCTTCGTCTACATTCTGCGCTGCGCCGACGACTCCTACTACGTCGGGAGCACGCGCGCATCACTTGATGAGCGTGTGGGCAGCATAATGCTGGATCTTTCGGTGGCTATACGGCGCGACGGCGCCCCGTGACGCTGGTCTTCGCCCAGGAGTTCCAACGGATTACTGATGCGATCGCGGCTGAGCGACAGCTCAAGGGATGGACGCGCGCAAAGAAGGAGGCGCTAATTCGCGGCGACTATGACGCGTTGCCCGCGCTCGCATGGGGATGGAAGAAAGAGTAGCTGGAATGAGCAGGGTGCGTCCTTCGACATGCGCCCTACGGGCGCAAGCTCAGGATGAGGTGGAACCTTAATGGCACAAAGAATATCTCCTCATCCTGAGCTGGCGCGCGCAGCGCGCCTGTCGAAGGACGCACGGCATTGATCCCAGCACCACCTCAGCGCTTCGGCACCCTCAGCGCTTCGGCTCGCGCGTGAGGCCGGCGGCGGCGAGGGCGGCGAGGTAGCGCTGCCAGCGCTCGCTGTGCTCGCGGCCGAGCTCGTAGAGATAGCTCCAGGAGTAGATGCCGGTGTCGTGCAGATCGTCGAAGACGAGGCGCACGGCGTAATTGCCGACCGGCTCGACGGCGGTGATGCCGATCTCGGCGCGGCCGGCGACCAGCGTCTTCTGGCCGGGCCCGTGGCCCTGCACCTCGGCCGACGGGCTCTCGACGCGCAGATACTCCGCCGGCAAGCGAAAGCGCGCGCCATCCTCGAACAGCAGCTCGAGCACTTTCTCCGCCCGCTTCAGGCGGATCTCGACCGGCCGGTGCGTCGTGCCGGGTTGGGTCACGGCGGCGGCGCCGGCGTGCCCTTGAGCCGCGCCTTCTCGGCGTCGTCGAGCGGCCGCGCCTCATCGACCAGCATGATCGGAATGCCGTCGCGGATGGAATAAGCGAGGCCCGCTTGCGGGCTTACCAGCTCCTGCGCCGCGCGGTCATAGATGAGCGGCCCCTTGGTCAGCGGGCAGACCAGGATTTCCAGGAGCTTGGGATCGACCTCGGCGACGGGATCGGCCATCGAAGCCTCTCAGTGCCGCGCCGGGCCGGCATCGCCGCTGCCCGCGACGGCGCCCATCTCGATGAGCGCGGTCAAAAGCTTGCCGCGCGTCTCCCAATTCTCGGCTTCCAAGAGCGCCTGCTTCTCGCGTGGCGCGAAGGGGCAGAGCATCGACAGCGAGGTGATGAGGCGTTCGGCCGGCGCCTTGGCGATCGCCTCGAAATCGGCCTCGATGCCGTGGCGGTGGAAGAACGGCTTCAAGGCGGCGTTGAGCCGCTCGCGATCGAACTCGGGATCGGCCTCGGTGAGATCGCCCTCGTAATGGCTCCAATTCGGCACGACGATGCGGAAGGGCGTGTCGCGCGGCGGCTCGGCCGACACGTCGAAGCGCGCGATGCCCTTGAGGCTGATGAGATAGCGGCCGTCCTCCGTTTCGCGGAACTCGGTGATGCGGCCGAGGCAGCCGACGCGATAGAGCGGCGGCTCGCCCATGTCGCCCTGGCCGTCGAGCGGCTGGATCATGCCG